>NZ_JBIRRA010000005.1:269998-614399 GCF_044333485.1 Streptomyces sp. NPDC020983
CCCGGGGCGGGCCGCCCGGTTCGGCCCGGGGGGGGGGGGGCCGGGGGGGGGGGGGGGGGGCCCCCGGCCGGGGGCGCCCCCGGCGGGGGGGGGGGGGGGGGGGGGGCCCCCGGCCCCCCCCCCGCCGCCACGGACCTCCCGTCAGGCCTGCGCGTCCGTACCCGAGTCGAAGCCGATGCGGGCGAGCACGCCCCACCGGCCCTCCTCCCGGGTCACGACGTAGACCGAGTCGAAGACGCCGAGCAGCCCGCCCCCGGCGTCGTACCGCCCGAACCGCACCGTGGCGTGCACCTGCTCCGCCGAGACCTGCGGATACCCGACCTCCAGCCAGCCGCTGCGGCGCCAGCCGGACGCCAGCAGCGCGGTGAGATCGTCCTGCGACTCCTTGAGGTACTCCTCCGCGGTCTGCCAGACCGTCACCGCGCCTTCGTGCACGCGGATCTGCGGGAAGTGCAGGGTCGCGGTCCACTGCTCCATGTCGTGGCTGTTGAGCCCGTCGAGGAAGGCGTCCAGAGCTGCTCGGGCCTCCTCGATGACACCGGTCCGGTCGGCGGGGGATAACGCGGTCATCGTGCGCCTCTGCTTCCTTCGTCGGTTCGTCGTTTTCGTCGTGCCCGGTTTTCCGGAGAATTCGGCGGAAACGCAGCGGCGGTGCCTTCGGCGCGGGGTGAAAACCGCCGAGCGCGTCTCCCGCTCCGCCCCGACGCTAGCGCAGAACCGCCGTGCGGGAACAGTGCCCGCGGCCGCCCCGCGGCACACCCGGCGGATGCCGGGGATACGGCCGACGTGCGCTTTCCTGGTCCTCGGACCAGGTTCCCCCCGGCCGTTCGACCGGTGTCCGGCGAATCCCCGCGGGATGCAGAATTGCTGTGCCGGATACCGCCTCCCCGTGAATGTCCGGACCGTACGGGGCGGGGCCGGATTCCCTTGTCCGGTACGGCGCCGCCCGTTCCGCCGGGCGTGGCCGGGACCTCCGCGCAGGCGAATCGACTTCCGCTCCCGACGACGAGGAAACGAGCCCATGGACCGCTTGCCAGCCGCTCCGGAGGCCGGGGCCGGGGCCGGGGTCCGGGAGGCCGCCGGGCGCCCTGCCCGCGAACTGCCCGGCGCAGGCCCGTCCGCCGTCCCGTACGCGCGGACGCACGGCACGGGGACGAGGTCCGCCGACCCGGCAAGGGCGCTGCTGCACCTGGAGTGGCGGCCCCGCCCCGCCGCGGCGGCGCCGCCCGCCGGGCGGACCGCGGACGTGCTGGGCGGTGGCGCATCCCTGGTGGCCGCCCTGCGGGCGTCCGGCGCGCGCGTCGCCGTCCACCCGGACGCGGCCGCCGCCGCACGGCACCCCGTGGTGCTCGCCCCCTTCCTGCCCCCTCCCGGCGGCGCGCGCGCCGGCGCGGCCGGGGCGCCCGCTGCCGCGCTGGCCCTGCTGCAGTCCTGGCTGGCAGGACGCGGCCGCACCGGTGGACGGCTGGTCGTGGTCACCCGGGGCGCGGTCGCCGGCGCCACCACCGAGGACGTACCCGACCTGGCACACGCACCGCTGTGGGGCCTAGTGCGCTCGGCCCTCGCCGAGCACCCGGACGCCTTCGCGCTGCTGGACGTCGACGGGACGGAGGCGTCCTGGAGGGCGCTGCCCGCGGCCGTCGCCTCGGGCGAGCCGCAGCAGGCGCTGCGGGAGGGCGTCGTACGGGTGCCCCGGCTGGTCCCCGCGCCGCCCGCCGGTGCGCCGGAGGGCAGCGGGTTCGGCCCCGGAAGCACGGTCCTCGTCACGGGTGCGGCGGGCGCGCTCGGCGGGCTGGTCGCCCGGCACCTCGTCCACGCCCACGGCGTACGGCGGCTGGTGCTCGCCGGGCGGAACGCCGCCGACGCGCGGCTCACGGCCCTGGCCGCGGGCCTGCGGCGGCTGGGCGCCTCGGCGGTGCCGGCGGGCTGCGACATGACCGACCGGGCCGCCCTCGCCGCCCTGCTGGCGCCCACGCCCGGGACTCGCGCGATCACCGCCGTCGTGCACTGCGCGGGCACGGTGGACGACGCGGTCCTGACCCGGCTGACGCCGCGCCGGATGGCCGGTGTCCTCGCCGCCAAGGCCGAATCCGCCCGCCACCTCCACGAACTGACGCAGGACCTGGACCTGACCGCTTTCGTCCTCTTCTCCTCCGCGGCCGGGGTGCTGGGAGCGCCGGGCCGGGCCAACTACGCCGCCGCCAGCGCCTTCCTGGACGCCCTGGCCCACCATCGGCGGGCGCGCGGAATGCCCGCGCTGTCCCTGGCCTGGGGACCGTGGGCGCAGCGCGGCGGCATGGCGGACCCGCTGGAACTCCACCGGTCGGCACGCAGCGGCATCCTGGGCCTGACCCCCCGCCGGGGCCTCACGCTGCTCGACGCGGCCCTGGGCGCCGGCCGGCCCGCTCTCGTACCGGTGCGGCTGGACACCGCACGGCTGCACGCCCCGACCGCGGACCCGGCGCGAGTGCCGGGAGTGCTGCGGGCACTGCTGCGGCCCCTCCCGCCGGCGCCGCACGCCGCGGCGTCCGGGGCCCCGGCGTGACGCCCGGGCCGCCAGGCCCCGACGAGCGCGGCCGGCCGTCCGGACCGCCGGACGGCAGCAGGAACGGACAGCCGAAGAGCGGACAGCCGGACGCGCGGGCACCCGCCCCTGTCTCCGGAGCAGAGGCACGCCGCACCGGGCCCCGGCTCTCTGGCGCACCGGTACGCCGCCCGCGGCACCCGGCTCCCGAAGCGCCACCGCCCCCGACGCCCGCCCCTGTCTCCGGAGGAGAGGCACGCCGCACCGGGCCCCGGCTCTCTGGCGCACCGGTACGCCGCCCGCGACGCCCGCCCGCGGTATCCGCCCCGGCTCCGGCGCACCGGGACGCCGCCCGCGGCTTCCGAAGCGACACCGCCCCGTGCAACCCGCCCCCGAAGCACCGACACCCCGCCCACCGGGCCCAGGAGATCCGCGCATGCCCTTCCTCGAACTCGACGACGTCCGGCTCTTCTACACCGACGACCTGCCGGACGGCGCCCCGGCGCCGGGCTGGCTCGGCGTGCCGACCGTGCTCGTCCACGGCTGGCTCGGGACGTCGGACAGCTGGATCCACCTGCTGCCGGCGCTGCGGCGGCGGTGCCGGACGGTGACCGTGGACCTGCGCGGGCACGGGGCCAGCCAGGCCCCCGACTCCCGTTACGACGCGGCGGAGTTCGCGGGCGACCTCGCGCGGGTGCTGGCCCGGCTCGCACCGGGGCCCGCGGTCGTCCTGGGCCATTCCATGGGTGCCTCGCTGGCCTCCCTCCTCGCCGTCGGGCACCCGGAGCTGGTGGCCGCGCTCGTGCTGGTCGACCCCGACTACGGCGGCAGGCCCGAGGAACGCGAGCGGCTGCTGCCGATGGCCCGGCAGCCCGATCCGGCCCGGGTGTCCCGGGACGCCGCCGGTCTGGTGGCCCGGATCGACGCCGCCACCGGGCCGGACCACCTGCGCGAGTGGCACCGGCGCGACATCGAGCGGATGCCGCCCTTCGTCGTCGCCCGCAGCCTGCTGCGGAACCTGGACGCCCCGAGCTCCCTCCGTTTCGCCCCGCAGGCAGGCCCGCTGCTGGCCAGGCGGCGGCAGCCCGTCCTCGCCTTCCACCGCGACCCGTGGCGCGAGGCGCTCGAACGTTCCCACGCCACCGCCGCGACCAGGGTGCTGGCCGTCCGCGACACCGGCCACTGGATTCACCAGGAGCGCCCGGAAGTCGTCGTCCGCGAACTGGAGGCATGGCTGCGCGGACTGCCCCCGGTGACGGAATGAAAGCGGTGCGTGCCGCCCGGTGATTCGTTCCGTCCCGACCGGGAGTAATCGGCGGTCAGGCCCCGCCGTGTGCTGCCCGGGCGGGCGAACCACCGGGCCGGCGCCCATTGCTCCGCTTTTTCTGACAATGCACTTGGCGCCGGCTTGGCGCCGCCGCCCGCCGCCGGGCGCGTGAATTCTGCACTGCCACCGGTGAAATCCTCACGATCCGCCGCAAATCGCCGCCCCGGCGGGCGGTACCAGGCCGCGTGGGTGGGGTGATAACGGCAGGAGTGGGTGCGGTCCGGGCGAGTCGGCCGTACGGTGTGAAATGCCGTGAAGCGAGCGTCCATAACACCGGGCCGAACGGGGCCAGCGCAATGGCAGCCGCGCGTGTCATGGGTGTCTGATACTGTCGAAAACGTCAATCAGCAAAGGGCTGCACGGAAAGGCGCGGTCCGCACTGAGGGCAATAGGACAGGAATAGGGATCCGGCCGCGGTGGTTCCCGGGTATTCACGGGCAGGGCGGAATGAATTCACCATTGATTCCCGTGTCGCCGCCGTGGCCGGCCGCGCCCGGAAACAGCTGATCCGGCATCGGGGACGCGCCGTCCCGGCGGGGGACAGCACCTCTCGCGCGCCGCCGGCCGGGCATCGGGCCGCAGGCGGGCGCGTGGTACGCGCATGTGGAGATCGGGGGACGGTCTTGCGAGGGCAGGAAAATTTCACTGAGCTTGTGCTGCGCCATGCCGCCGAGCGGCCGGAGGAGGAGGCCTACGTCTTCCTGCCCGGCAACTCGCCGGACGCCGCCGCGCAGCGGCTGACGTACGCGCAACTGGACGCCGAGGCACGGCGGATCGCCTCCTGGCTGCAGAGCAGGGGTGCGGCCGGCGGTCAGGTGCTGCTGCTGTACCCCTCCGGCCTGGAATTCGTGAAGGCCTTCGTCGGCTGCCTCTACGCGGGCAGCGTCGCGGTGCCCGCCCCACTGCCGGGCGAGAACAACCAGGCCGCGCGGCTCACCGGCATCCTGCGGGACGCCGAGGTGCGCGCGGTGCTCACCGGCTCCGCCGACGAGCCGGACGTCAGCGCGTGGCTGCGCGCGTCGGGCGCCACCGGGATCGAGGTCCTGGCGAGCGACGACCCCGCCCAGGGCGCGGCGGGGGAGTGGACGCGCCCGCTGCTGACGGGCGATTCGCTGGCGTTCCTCCAGTACACCTCCGGCTCCACCAGCGAGCCCAAGGGCGTGATGGTCTCGCACGGGAACCTGCTGGCCAACGAGCTGGCCATCTCCCACTCCCTGGGCACCGGCGAGGGCGTGAGGATGGGCTGCTGGCTGCCCGCCTACCACGACATGGGCCTGATCGGGCACATACTCCACTCGCTCTACGCGGGCGGCTCGACGGTGCTGATGGCCCCGGTCACCTTCCTCATGCGGCCGGTGCGCTGGCTCCAGATGATCGGCGACCACGGCGTCGCCGTGAGCGGCAGCCCCAACTTCGGCTACGACCTGTGCCTGCGCCGGATCACCGACGAGCAGCTCGCCACCCTGGACCTGAGCAGCTGGCGGCACGCCTGCAACGGTGCCGAGCCGATCCGCGCCGAGACGGTGCGCGCCTTCACCGAGCGCTTCGCCCCGGCCGGTTTCCGCCCCGAGAGCTTCTTCCCCTGCTACGGCATGGCCGAGACGACGCTGCTGGTCTCCGGGACCCCGGCCGGCCGCAGCCCGGTCCTGCGCACCGTGGACGCGGCGGCGCTGGAGCAGGGCCGGCTGGCCGGGGCCGCGCCGGACGCGGGCACCCGCACGCTGGTCAGCAGCGGCGTGGTCGACCCCGCCGACTACAGCGTGAAGATCGTCGACCCCGACGCCTGCACCGAGCAGCCCGACGGGCAGGTCGGCGAGATCTGGGTCAAGGGCGCGAGCGTGTCCTCGGGCTACTGGAAGCGCCCCGACGTCAACGCCCGGATCTTCGACGCCGGCATCGTCTCCGCGGCGGGCACGGACACCGGCTGGCTGCGCACGGGCGACTTCGGCGTGCTGGAGGCCGGGGAGCTCTACGTGACCGGCCGCCTGAAGGAGATGATCCTCATCAACGGGCGGAACATCTACCCCCACGACGTGGAGCGCGCGGTGCAGGCCCTGCACCCGGCCTTCCGCGGCGGCGCGGGCGCCGCCTTCTCGGTGGACGGCGGCGAGGAACACCTCGTCCTGGTGCAGGAGTTCCGCCGCGCCGCGGCGCAGGACCCGGCAGGGCTCTGCGCGCAGATCCGCGCCCACGTCCGCAGCGAGTTCCAGGCCAGCTGCAGCGTCGTCCTGGTCCGCCCGGCCACGGTCCGCAAGACCACCAGCGGCAAGATCCAGCGCACCCTGATGCGGGCGCTCCTGCTGGAGGACCGGCTCGATCCCGTCCACCAGGACCTGGACCGCCAGGTGGCCCGCCTCGTCACCGGCCCGCTGGCCACCCCGGTGGGCTGAGCCGTGGACCACACGACCACCGCGCCGCACGCGCCCCTCACCCACGCCGCCCCGTACCCGGCGGCCCACCGCCTGGCCGAGCAGCTGGAGTGGGATCTCGGCGACCCGGACGATCCGGGGACGGTGCTCAGCCACGCCCGCAGCCTGGCGCTGGACGAGCGCGAGGACTTCCCCGAAGGACCCTGCGACCGGCTGGACGAGCTCGGCCTGCACGGCTTCTACGTCCCGGCGGCGCACGGCGGGCGGCTGGCGGACTACGAGCAGCTGATGCAGCTGATGCGCACGGTCGCCCGCCGCGACCTGACGGTCGCGGTCGCCCACGGCAAGACGTACCTGGGTGCCGTCTGCGTCTGGGTGGGCGGTTCGGCGGAGCAGTGCCGCCGGCTCGGCGAGGCCGTCGCAGGCCGGGCGCGGGTCTCCCTCGCGCTGACCGAACGCGCCCACGGCAGCGACCTGCTGGCCGGTGACGTGCTGGCGGAGCCGGACGCGGGCGGTGCCGCGGGCTACCTGCTCACCGGTGAGAAGTGGCTGATCAACAACGCCACCCGCGGCAGCCTGCTGTCCGTGCTCTCCCGCACCGACCCGGCGGGCGGCCCGCGCGGCTACTCCGTGCTGCTGGTCGACAAGCGCGAGCTGCCGGCCGGCACGTACCGGCACCTGGACAAGGTGCGCACGCACGGCATCCGCGGCGCCGACATCTCCGGCATCGCCTTCGACCGCGCCCCGGTCCCGGCCGGCGCCGTGGTCGGCGAGGTGGGCGGCGGCCTGGAGACGGTGCTCAAGGCGCTCCAGCTGACCCGCACCATGTGCGCGGCGCTCTCGCTGGGCGCCGCCGACCACGTGCTCGCGCTCGGCCTGGACTTCGCCGCCGGGCGCAGCCTGTACGGCAGGCCGCTCGCGGAACTGCCGCAGGCCCGCCGCACACTCGCCGAGGCCGCCGCCGACGTGCTGGCGGACGAGGCCCTGGCACTCGTGGCGGCCCGCGCGGTGCAGACCCTTCCGGCGGAGCTGTCCGTCGTCTCCGCGGTCACCAAGTACCTGGTGCCGACGCGTACCGAGGGCGTCGTCACCGCGCTGACGCGGCTGCTCGGCGCCCGCGCCTTCCTCAAGGACGTCTACGCCGGGGGCCGTTTCCAGAAGGTCGACCGGGACCACCGGATCGTCGGCCTCTTCGACGGCAACACCCTCGTCAACCTGAATTCGCTGATCAGCCAGTTCCGGTTGCTGGTCCGTGCCTTCCGGCGGGGCGCCGGCGACGTGGGCGGAGCGGCCGCGGCCTTCCGGCTGGGGGCGCCGCTGCCGCCCGCCGACCTCGGCCGCCTCTCGCTCATCGCCCGGCAGGGCAGCGGGGTGCTGGCCGCGCTGCCGGGCTGCGTCGCGCGGCTGCGCGCCCTCGCCGCGGGCGACACCGCGCTCGTGCCCGCGCTGCGCGCCGCCGAGCGGCTCGTGGACGCGGTGGAGGGGGTGCACGCGGAGATGGCGGCGCTGCAGGACGCGCAGACCGAGGTGCCGCCCGCCGCCTTCGACGCCGCCCGACGGTTCGCGCTGTGCTTCGCGGCCGCGGCCTGCGTCGGCCTGTGGACGTACAGCCACGCCGAGGCGGAGGCGGGTGCGACGGCGCCGCTGTGGCGGGACGCGCTGTGGCTGCGGGCCGCGCTCGCCCGGCTGCTGGGCGCACTCGACGTACCGGACGCGGCCGACCCGGAGGCGCTGGACGCCGTCCTCGACGCGGTCACCGCTCTGCACGACAGCGGCCGGCTGGTCTCGCTGCTGCCCCTGTCGCTGCGGCCCGGCGCCGCAGCCGCGGACGGGACGGGCCGGCCGGCCCCCGCCGTCCCCGCCACCGCGCCGGCTGCGGGGAGGGCGTCATGACGGCCCATCAGGTGGAGCGGACCGACCAGGAGGCCCTCGTCGCCGCCCGGGTCGCGGAGCTGCGCGCCGCCTTCGGCGATCCCGCCGACCCGGCCAACCCGGTCGGCGACGCCGCGGTCCTGGCCGCCGACGAGGCGGGCGAGCTGCCGGCGGCCGGCGAGAAGCTGCTGGACGCCTTCGGCCTGAACGCCGAGTTCGTCCCCGCCGCCCTCGGTGGCCGGCTGGAGCGGCTCGACGGCCTGACCCGCGTCCTGCGCGAGGTCTTCCGGCGCGACGTCGCGCTCGGCCTCGGCTACGGCGTCACGTCCTTCATGGCCTCGGTCAACGTGTGGGCCGAGGGCGACGCGCGCCAGCAGGCCCGCCTGGCGCGGATCCTGCTCGACGGGGGCCGCGTCTCCGTGGCCTACCACGAGCTCGCGCACGGCAACGACTTCCTGCGCAACGACTTCGAGGCCCGCGTCCAGCCGGACGGCTCGTTCGTGCTGCACGGCGCCAAGCAGGTCATCAACAACGCCGCCCGCGCGCAGGCGTGGCTGCTGTTCAGCCGCACCGACCCCGCACCCGGGCCGCGCAGCCACTCCGTGCTGATGGTCGAGCGCGCCCAGGTGGCGCCGGAGCGGCTGGCGTTCCTGCCCCGCTACGGCACCTCCGGCGTACGCGGCTGCCTGCTGTCCGGGCTGGAGGCCGACGGCGCCGCCGTCCCGGCGACCGCGCTCGTCGGCGCGCTCGGCCACGGCGCCGACGTGGCCCTGCGCTCCTTCCAGCTCACCCGCAGCGCCCTGCCCGGCATGGCCCTGGGCGCCGCGGACAGCGCGCTGCGCACCGTCGTCTCCTTCGCCGCCGGGCGGCGCCTGTACAAGCGCACCGTGGCCGAGATCCCGCAGGCCCGGGACACCCTCGGCGGCGCCTTCCTCGACCTTCTCACCGCCGACTGCCTGTGCCTGGCCGGCACCCGCGCCGTGCACCTGCTGCCGGAGGAGGCGAGCGTCTACGCCTCGGTGGTGAAGTACCTGGTGCCCGCGCTGCTCCAGCAGCTCGTGCAGGACCTGTCCGTGGTGCTCGGCGCCCGGTTCTACCTGCGCGAGGGGGAGACCGGCGTGTTCCAGAAGCACCTGCGCGACCTCCCGGTGCTGAGCCTCGGCCACGCCGGCGCCGCCGCCTGCCAGGCGACGGTCATCCCGCAGCTGCCGCGGCTCGCCCGGCGCTCCTGGTTCCGCACCGCCCCGGCCCCCGACACGCTGTTCGAGCCGCACACCGACCTGCCCGGGATCCCCTTCGGCCGGCTCTCGCTGGCCGCCGACCGGGACAGCCTGAGCGCCTCGCTGGTCGCCGCCGCGGACACCCTGCCGGACGGCACCCCGCACGAGGCGGCCGTGCGCGCCCTGGCGGGGCACCTCACCGCCGAGCTGCGGCTGATCCAGCAGGAGAGCCTCGCGCTCGCGCCGGTGGACCGCACCGCGCTGGCCTCCCCGGCGAGCTTCGCGCTGTCCGACCGCTACGCCGTGGTGCTGGCCGGCGCCGCCGTGCTCGGCGTGTGGCGCCGCGCCCGGGACCGGGGGACCGACGCCTTCCTCGCCGACCCCGCCTGGGCCGCCGCCGCCCTGCACCGGCTCGTCCGGCGGCTCGGCCGCCACCCGGACGCGCTGCCCGGGGACTGCGCCGCACGTGTGCAGGAGGAGCTGCTGCGCCGGCATGCCGGGCGGCGCAGCTTCGACCTCTACGCCACCGCGCCGGCCGGCTGACGGATCCTGCCGGCCCGCCCGCGAACCCTCATACGGATCTGGAGGAACCCGTGACCGACACCACCACCGACAGTTCGGCGCAGCCGCACACCGCCGAGTCGCTGGCGGCCTGGCTCATCGGCCGCGTCGCCGCGTACACCAGGCTGCCGGAGTCCGAGATCGACCCGGCCGCGCCGCTGACCGGCTACGGCCTCGACTCCGTGGCCGCCCTCAGCCTCTGCGGCGACATCGAGGACGAGTTCGACCTGATCGTCGAGCCCACCGTCGCCTGGGACCACCCCACCGTCGACGCGCTCGTCGGCCACCTGCTCGGCGAGCTCGGGCAGCGGCCGGAAAGCGCGTGACGGGCACCCAGCCACCGCCGGCCCGAAGGTCCCCCTTCCGGCCGCCGGCACCCCGGCCGGAGGGACCCCGGCGCCGGCAGATGCCGACCTCTTTCACCTAAGGAACGACAATGCACCTCAGCCCCAGCCCCTCCTGGCCGCAGATCGTGCTGGCCGTACTGCTGGCCTCGGACGTCCTGATGTCCGTCCGCCCGCTCCCGTTCATCCAGGCCTGCCTCGACGGCGTGAAGCTGCCGCGGGACTGGTGGTGGGTGCTCCTCGTGGTGAAGACCCTCGCGATCGTGGGCCTGCTGGTCGGCATCAAGCACGACGGCATCGGCTTCAGCGCGAACGTCGGGGTGATCGTGTACTTCGTGTGCGCGTCGATCGCGCACATCCGGGCCCGCTTCACGAAGCAGGAGTTCTGGGTCAACTGCCTGGGATTCCTCGCCGTGGCGGTCGCCGCCTTCGTCATCTCCTTCGCGGTCTGAGGAAGAGTCCATGAAGAAACCGCCGAAGAACCTCGGCCTGCTGTTCGACTGGCACGCCGAGCAGTCACGTACCACGACCATGATCCTCGACCGGCCGTTCGACATCGCGCCCGACGCCGGCACCGAGTACGACGCCGCCGCGCTCGCCGGCCTGGTGCAGGAGGCCTCCGGCTGGCTGTACGCGGCCGGCGCGCGCAGGGGCGACCGGATCGCCGTCGTCAAGCGCAACCACTTCGACATGGTCCTGCTCGCGGCCGCCGCCGCGCGCATCGGGGCCACCGCGGCCACGATCTCCGGCGCGAACTACCCCGAGCACCTCGCCGAGATGCTCGGGCGGCTCGACCCGGCGGTCACGCTGATCACCTCCCAGGTGCTCCAGGCCGCCGAGCGCGCGGGGGTCGACCTCACGTCCTACGGCAAGACGGTGCTGATCGACGGCGGTGCAGGGGACGCCGGAGCCGGCCTGCCGGCGCTCGACGGGCTGCGCGGCAGTCCCGTGCCGGCGCTCGACCTGAAGGCCGACAGCGAGCAGATGATGATCACGCACACCTCGGGCACGACGAGCACACCCAAGCTCGTCGCCCACACCGCGGACTCCTGCCGGGCCGGCACCAAGCTGGAGCTGCTGCCGATGCCCATCGCCGTCAACGGGCCGAAGGACGTCTGCCTCAGCTCGATATCCTTCGCGCACTCGCGGGCGTACGCCTGGGCCATGGCCCAGCTGCGGTGGGCCCCGAAGGCCCTGCTCATCGCCAGCAGCCACGAGGCCGGGGACGTCGAGCGGCTGCTGGAGCGCGTGCAGCCGACCACGATCGAGGCCACCCCGAACGTCTTCCAGGCCTGGGTGCCGCTGGTACGCCGGCGGCCGGAGCTGTTCGCCCGGGTCCGGTACTACATGAACACCTTCGACCTCATGCACCCGTCGATCGCCCGGCCCTTCGTGAACGCCTCCAAGCGGCGGTTCCTGCTGTGGGGCCACAGCTGGGGCCAGAGCGAGGTGGGCCCGATGGCCGGCTTCGGCTACACCCGCGGCCAGATCAACCGCCGGGCCGCCGCCGGCGGGGACATGAACATGATGGGCAACCCGTGGCCCGGTCTGGTGAGCATCAAGGCCGCCGACCCCGAGACGGGACGGCCCGTCAAGCGCGGCCAGGTCGGTGTCCTGTTCGCCAGGGCCAAGTCGATCTGCGTCGACTACGTCGGCGAGACGGACCGCTTCACCGAGAAGTGGAAGGGCGACTGGTGGAACACCGGTGACGTCGGCTACAAGGACGCCCTCGGCCGTATCCACTTCGTCGACCGCGCGGTCGACGCCATCCCCGGCGGCAGCGCCACGGAGCTGGAGAGCAAGCTCCTGGAGCGGATCGGGAACGCCGTCGAGGTCATCGTCCTGACCCGCGGCGAGCAGCCCCCCGTCCCCGTCGTCAGCCTCGACGGGCCCGACCTCGGTGCCGACGAGTGGGCCGAGGTGGCGCGCGGACTGCCCGCCATGGCCGAGCCGGTGTTCATCCCCTGGCACCGCCTCCCGCGGACCTCCACCTGGAAGGTGCGCCGCAAGGAGCTGCGGTCGATGGTCTTCGCCGACAGCCCCGACACCACCGTGCTGGAGGAGCGATTCACGTGACCCCGACTACCGACCCGTACGCCACCGCCCTGGAGTCGGTGCTGCGGGGCGTCCCCTACAACAGCGCGACGGAGTACCTGCACTGGTACGACAAGAGCGACCCCGACCCCCGGCACGGCGTGGCGTGCATCCACCAGACGCTGTACGTCGCGGAGCGGGCGGCGGCACTGGGCGCCCCGCAGGCCGTGATCCTCCAGGACATGCGGCACATCGCGGCGGTCTTCGAGGACGACGGCGCCGTCGTCGTCCTCGACCCGTACCTGATGCACCTGACGCCGATCGTCTTCCCGGCCGAGGCGGTCGCGCGCGGCCACTGCGAGGTCGAGGTCGACGCCGCGCCGGTGCGGCGGGACGAGCAGGGCGGGGAGCACCCCGCGCGGCTCACCGCCGTCTACCGGTCCTCCGGGGACGGCTACCGGATCCGGCTGAGCTACGCGAAGTACAGCGTGCAGAACGGCGCCTACTTCCTGAGCCGGCACTTCACCCTGCGCTCCGAGAACCGCTTCGACTTCGCCCGCTTCTCCGCCGACATGCTCGCGCTGCTCACCCACCCCGAGCAGAACAGCGTGTCGATCCGGGCGATCGTGACGGACACCGCGGCCAGGGCGGTGACCGCCGAGGCCATCATCCCGCTCAAGGACTTCGCCGAGTGCGAGTTCTCCGCCCGCGACATCTGGCTGCGCTCGGGCCAGGGCGTCGCCACCCGCAACGGCGACGGCCCCGCGTCGGACGCGGTGTGGGCGGATCTGGAACGCACCACCGGCCTGGGCCGCGAGGACATCGAGGAGCACCTCGTGTCGGCCGCGCAGGTCTACCAGAAGATCGCCGACCACCGGACGGAACTCCCGGACTACCACCTGCAGGACGCATGACGAATCCACAGCTCACCAACCTGCGGCGGGTCTTCGTCGCGGGCACCATCCAGGGCTCCAACGAAGGCCTGCGGATCGACGACCAGTCCTACCGCGAGCAGATCTCGGCCCTGGTCCGCGCCCGCTTCCCCGCCGCGGAGTGCTTCGACCCGAGCTCCGAGGTCACCCGCCGGCTCGCCGACCCGGAGACCCTGGCGCTCGTCGGCACGCTCATGGGGGATCCGCCCCCGGTCCTCGACCTGGGGTCGCTCCCGCCCGAACTCGGCGCGCTGCGCGCGACGTTCAACGCGATGACCGCGGAGGCGGCGACGTGCGACCTGTGCGTCGCCTACCTCCCCGGCCGCACCCTGAGCATGGGCACGGCCATGGAGATGCAGGCCGCCTTCGCGGCGGGCGTCCCGATCGCCGCGGTGACGTCCCTGGTCGACAACCTCGCGGTGATGTCGGTGTCCACCTGGGTCGTACGCGACCTGGACGCCCTCGCCGTACTCCTCGACGGCCAGGCCTGACCGGCACACCCCGCACGTCCCGTGCCGCGGGCCCGACTGCCCCGGGTCCGCGGCACGGGTCACCGCGGTGCGGGCTCCCCGGCTCCCGCGGCCGCGGCCAGCTCCTGCCGCAGCCGCGTCAGGCGGGCGATCTCCGCGTCCAGGGCCGCCAGCCGTGCGGCCACCACGTCGCTGAAGGCGCCCTCCCCGCGGCACTCACCGGGCCGGTCCCCCGCGAGCGCGTCCAGCCGGTCGGCGCGCCGGCGCACGTCCTCCAGCGTGAGCCCCAGGGCCAGCAGCTCACGGATGGCGCGGACCCGCTCCACCTGCGCCGGCCCGTACTCGCGCTGGCCCGACGGGCTGCGCGGCGGGGGCGGCAGCAGCCCGCGGGCCTCGTACAGGCGCAGCGCGCGCGGTGTCGTCCCTGCCGCTGCCGCCGCCTCGCCGATCCGCATGCCCGCTCCGCCCGCCGCGTCCTACAACTCCACGACCGCCGCCCCGAAGGACCGGCCGGCGATCAGTGCGGGCAACGCTCCCGGGGCGCCCTCCATTCCGCGGACGGGGGTGTAGGGGAAGTGGATCGCACCCGCCCGCAGCCACTCCCCGAAGCGCGCCTCCCACTCCGCCTCGACGTCCGGGTGGTCCACGCCGCTGTAGCCGGCGACGGTGATGCCCCGGGTCAGCAGCCGGTAGGTGTCGAGCACCGCCGGCGCGCTGCCGCCCGCGCGGTCCGGGTCCAGCTGCCCGGCCAGCGCGCCCACCAGGGCGAACCGCGCGCGCCGGTTCGCCGCCCGGACGGCGGCCGTCAGCTGCTCGCCGCCCACCGTGTCCAGCACGACGTCGACGCCGCCCGGGGCCGCCTCGGCGAGCCGCTCGCCGAAATCGCCCTCCCCGCGCAGCACGACGGCGTCGTAGCCCAGCTCCTCCCGCAGCCGCGCGGCCTTGGCCGGCGAGCCGGTGCTCCCGACGACGCGGGCGGCGCCCAGCAGCCGGGCGATCTGCCCCGCGAGCGTCCCCACCGCTCCCGCCGCGCCGGTCACCAGCACGGTGTCGCCCTCGTGGACGGGGGCCAGCCGGGTCAGCGCCCCGTACGCCGCGGAGCCCTGCGCGAGATACGCCACCGGATCGGGCAGCGGCCCGTCCAGCACCCGGCACTCGGCTGCGGCGGGCACCGCGTACTCCCGCCACCCCTGCAGGTGCAGCACCAGCCGCCCCTTCTCCAGCGGTCCCTCGACCACCTCCCCGACGGCGGGCCCGAACAGCGCGTCCCCCGGGTGCAGGGGCGGCAGCGGAACGTCGCGGGTCTCACCCCCGATGAGGGTGCGCAGGCCGGGGAAGACCAGGAAGTGCGTGTTGCGGACGAGGACCTGCCCCGCCTGCGGGCGGGGCACGGCCTCCGCCACCAAGTCGAAGTCGTCCGTGGCGGGCAGCCCTTCGGGGCGGCGGACCAGCCGGACAAGACGATGCGTCGCGTTCATGCCCGGACGCTAAGCCCTGCCCCGCGGGTCAGGGGCAAGCCCGCCGGGCCCGCCGCGCCCCCGCCGGCCCCGCTGTCAGGTCGACTCGCGGATGATGAGCTTGCACGGCACCGTCTGCGCCCCCTGGGACGGGTGGCCGTCGATCGCGTCGAGGAGGCGCAGGGCGGCGATGCGGCCGATCTCCGTGAGGTTCATGTCGATGGTGGTCAGGGGCGGGCGGGCGGCCAGGGCCATCGTGTCCCAGTTGTCGTAGCCGATCACGGCGATGTCCTCGGGGACGGCGCGGCCGGACTCGCGAAGGGTGTCGGTGACGCCGCGGGCGATCTGGTCGTTGCCGCAGAAGAAGGCGTCGGTGCCGGGGGCGGTGCGCAGGACGGCGTGGGCGGCGCGGCGGCCCCACGCCTCGCTCCAGTCGCCGAAGTGGACGCGGCCGCCGGACAGTTCGAGGCCGGCCTCGGCGAGCTGGGTCTCGGCCAGGTGG
The DNA here is from genome assembly GCF_044333485.1 of Streptomyces sp. NPDC020983. Taxonomy (NCBI): domain Bacteria; kingdom Bacillati; phylum Actinomycetota; class Actinomycetes; order Kitasatosporales; family Streptomycetaceae; genus Streptomyces; species Streptomyces sp. NPDC020983. The sequence continues at coordinate 285,611 of NZ_JBIRRA010000005.1, forward strand.
GCGCGCCGGCTGGCCGCGGCGTGGTGGGCGGGGCCGGTGACGTGGGCGATGCGGCGCCGGCCCGAGGCGATGAGGTGGTCGACGGCGAGCCGGGCGCCGCCCTCGTCGTCGGAGGTGACGGACATGTCGGCGGGGTCGGTGGAGGGGGCGAGGGCGTAGACGGTGGGGACGCCGTGCAGGCCCTGGAGGGGGTCGCGGGGGTCGGTCCGGCGGCCGGTCACGATGATGCCGTCCACCCGGCGGGCCAGCAGCGTCCGGACGTAGTGGCGTTCGCGGATCGCGTCGCCGCGGGTGTCGCACAGCAGTACGGAGATCTTGCCCGCGCCGAGCGCGTCCTCGGCGCCGAGCAGCACGGGGGTGCTGAAGCGGCCGATGCCGTCGGTCGTGACGAGGCCGACCGTCCATGTGCGCCCTGCCAGCAGGATCCGCGCGGCCTCGTTGGGCTGGAAGTCCAGCCGCCGCGCGGCGGCGAGCACCCGCTCCCGGGTCTCCGGCCGCATCCGGCCGTTGCCGCTCAGCGCTTTCGAGGCGGTGCCGACGCTGACCCCGGCCAGCGCGGCGACGTCGGTGAGCGTCACGCGTCCGGCGGCGGCGGGACGACGGTCGGTCTCAGTCACAGGCAATCCTTTGCTCGTTTCCACGGCAGCGTTCATCCTGCCAGCACCCGGCGCATGTCCCAAGTCCGGGAAGCAGGGGTTTCGCCGTCCGGTGCCGTGGCGTGAGGGGCCGTGCGCGGACGCTCCACACCCCGTCAGGCGGCCCGCGCCGCCGGGAGGCAGGAACTTTTTCCTGTTGTTCACAGGCTTGACGCGTCCACCCCGTCGCCCTAGGTTACCGGCCAAGAAAACCTTTGCGCACAGCAGGGGAGCGCGTGGCACGGGCCGGTGAACCCACCGTCCACCTCCGCCCTTTCGCCTGTGGTCCCTCGCCGCACCTACGACCCGGGGAGATCCATGTCCCGCACCCGCCGGATACCCGTCCCACGCGGACCCGTACGCCCCGGCTCAGAGGCGCACTCGGCCCTGACGCCGGCCACCGGAGCGGCGATCCTGGGCGGCTTCTGGCACGCCCGGCGCGCGGTGAACGCCACGGTCAGCGTCCCGCAGGGGCCGGGGCTCCTGGAGTCGGCGGGCAACCTGCACGACCTGCGCCTGGTCGCCGGCGCCGCCGAGGGCGCCTTCGAGGGCGACTACCCCTTCATGGACTCCGACGTCTACAAGTGGCTGGAGGCCGCCGCCTGGCAGCTCGGGCAGGAGGGCCCGGCGGCACCGGCGGGCCCCGGCGACACCCGGGCCGCCGACTGCGCCGCACTGCAGAAGGACGTCGACCGCATCGTCGCCCTCGTCGCCGCGGCCCAGCAGGCCGATGGTTACCTGAACACCTGGGTCCAGGCGGGCAAGGGCGGCGGCCGCTACGCCGACCTGCGCTGGGGCCACGAGCTCTACTGCGCCGGGCACCTCATCCAGGCCGCCGTCGCCCACCACCGCAGCACCGGCGGCACCGAACTGCTGGACGTCGCCGTCCGGTTCGCCGACCACATCGACGCCACCTTCGGCCCGGGCAAGCCGGTCGACGGCTTCGACGGCCATCCCGAGGTCGAGACGGCGCTGGTCGAGCTCTACCGCGAGACCGGCGAGCGCCGCTACCTCGACCTCGCCGGCTACTTCGTCGACCGCCACGGCCACGGCGTGCTCGGCGGCGAGGCCTACTGCCAGGACCGGGTGCCGCTGCGCGCGCAGGAGAACGTCGAGGGCCACGCCGTGCGCCAGCTCTACCTGCTCGCCGCGGCCGCCGACCTGGCCGCCGAGACCGGTGACGCGGAGCTGCGGGCGGCGTGCGAGCGGCTCTGGTCGGCGATGGTCGCGACCAAGACGCACATCACCGGCGGCCTGGGCGCCCACCACCACCACGAGGAGTTCGGCGACCCGTACGAGCTGCCCACCGAGCGCGCCTACTGCGAGACCTGCGCCGCCGTCGCGTCGGTGCACTACAGCTGGCGGATGGCGTTGCTCACCGGTGACGCCCGCTACGGCGACCTCATCGAACGCACCCTCTTCAACGGCCTCCTCGCCGGGGTGTCGCTGGACGGCGACCGCTGGCTGTACGTCAACCCGCTCCAGGTGCGCGACGGCCACACCGACACCGGCGGCGACCAGTCCGCCCGCCGCACGCGCTGGTTCCGCTGCGCCTGCTGCCCGCCCAACGTGATGCGGCTGCTGGCCAGCCTGGAGCACTACGTCGCCAGTGGCAGCGCCGCCGGCCTCCAGCTCCACCAGTACGCCACCGGCCGCTACACCGTGGACGCCGGCGGCACCGCACTGAGTGTGAGCGTTAACACCTCCTATCCGCACGACGGCGCCGTCACGGTCACGGTGGAGGACGCCGACGGTGACGCGAACGCCGCCGCCCGGCCGTGGACGCTCTCGCTGCGCATCCCCCAGTGGTGCCGTCACTACTCGGTGACGGTGGCCGGGCAGCGGCTGGCGGATCCGGTGGTCGAGGAGGGCTGGCTGCGTGTCGAGCGGGCCTGGGCGCCGGGCGACGAGGTCGTGCTCGACCTCCGGCTCGACGTACGGTGCACGGCCGCCGACCCGCGGGCGGACGCGGTACGTGGTTGCGTCGCCATCGAGCGCGGCCCGCTGGTCTACTGCCTCGAACAGATCGATCAGGACGGTGGCGGCCTGGACGACCTGGTGCTCGACCTCTCCCGGCCGCTGACCGCGGCCGAACGCCCCGACCTGCTCGGCGGTGTGGTCACCGTCCGGGCCACCGGCCGCCGCGTCGCCGCCCCCGCCGCAGCGGGCGCCGGGTGGTGGCCCTACCGGGAGGCGGACTCCGCCGCCGGCACGGACCCCGGTGAGACGGTCGCGCTCACCGCCATCCCCTACCACGCGTGGGCGAACCGCCGCGACGGCAGCATGCGCGTCTGGATCCCCACGGCACCCCCCGCCGGCTGACCCGGCGGCCGCCGCCTCCCTCTCCCTTCCCTCCCTCCCCCTCCTCCCGCCCCGAGCGCATTCCCACCCCTCCCGGCGGCGGCCCGCAGCCGCCGCCGGCCCTCAGGAAAGTCAAGGACGACACGACCATGAGACACACGCGCACCGCCCTCGTCGCCGCGGCCGCGGCATCGTTCGCGCTGATCGGCGTCAGCGCCTGCGGGGGCTCCGGCTCCGGCTCCGGCGGCTCCTCCTCCGCGGCCTCCGGCACGTACACCTTCTGGGACCCCTACCCGCAGTTCGGGCCCTCCGACGCCTGGGCGAAGCTCGTCGCCTCCTGCGGCAAGCAGGCGGGGGTGAGCGTCAAGCGGACCGCGCTCGACACCACGGACCTGAACAACAAGGCGCTGCTGGCGGGCCAGAAGGGCAATCTGCCGGACCTGATGATGGTCGACAACCCCATCGTCTCCACCCTCACCGAGGCCGGCATCCTCAACAAGACCGCCGACGTCGGCCTCGACACCGCCGCGCTGCAGAAGAACATCGTGGGCGCGGGCGTCGTGGACGGCTCCGCCTACGGCGTCCCGATCGGGGCCAACACCCTCGCGCTGTACTACAACGCCGACGTCCTGAAGAAGGCCGGCGTCGACCCCGCCTCGATCAAGGACTGGGCCTCGCTGACGGCGGCCCTGGAGAAGGTCAAGGCCGGCGGCTCCAAGGGCATCAGCTTTGGCGCGATCGGCACGGAGGAGGGCAGCTTCCAGTTCCTGCCGTGGTTCTGGGGCTCGGGCGCGGATCTGAAGACCCTCGACAGCCCCGAGGGCGTGAAGGCGCTGACGCTCTGGAAGGACTGGGTCGACAAGGGCCTGGCCCCCAAGGACGTCCTCACCAACACGCAGACCACCGCGTGGCAGGAGTTCGCGACCGGGCAGTACGCCTTCGGCGAGAACGGCACCTGGCAGCTCGCCAACGCCAAGAAGGCCGGCTTCCACTACGGGATCATCAACATCCCGGGCGTCAACGGCGGTTCGGCGCCCGTGCCGACGGGCGGCGAGTTCGTCACCGTGCCCGTGCAGAAGGACGACGGCCGCTACGCCGTCGACAAGAAGATCGTCGAGTGCCTGACCAGCAACGCCAACTACCTCAGCACCGACACCACGCTCTCCTACATCGCGCCGGTCGCCGCCGTCCAGGCGCAGCAGGTCGCCGCCGACCCCGGCCTCAAGCCCTGGGTGTCCGCGCTCGCCGCTGCCCGCGGGCGCACGAGCGACGGACTCGGAACGCGCTACCCCGTCATCTCGGAGCAGCTGTGGGGGGCGGTGCAGAGCGCGCTGTCCGGCTCCAAGTCCCCGCAGGACGCCCTCGCGGCGGCCCAGCAGGCCGTCAAGAACCACCAGAGCTGAGCCACGACGGCAGACCGAGGAGTCACGCGCATGGTCACCACCCGCGCCGGGAGCCTGGAGCGGCAACCGGCCGTCCCCGGGACGGAGCCGGCCGGCGTCCGTCCCGACCGCCCGCCCGCCCGGCGCCGCCGGCGCGGGGTGAACCCCTCCCAGCTGGTGGCGTGGGCGTTCGTCGCCCCGGTCGTCGTGTACCTGGGAGCCTTCTACGCCTACCCGCTGTACCGCAACGTCGACCTGTCGGTGCGGCACTACACCGTCCGCTCCTTCGTCCAGGGCGGCGCGCCGTACTCGGGGCTGGACAACTTCCGGCAGGTCGTCGACGACCCGGCCTTCGCCGACACGCTGCGCAACACGATGGTCTTCACCCTGGTGTCGATCCTCTTCCAGTACGCCCTGGGCCTGGCGCTCGCGGTGTTCTTCAACCGGCGCTTCCGGCTCGCGCCCACACTGCGCGCGCTGTTCCTCATCCCCTGGCTGCTGCCGCTGATCGTGTCGGCCTCCACGTGGTCCTGGATGTTCAACAGCGAGTCCGGGGTCGTCAACTACGCCCTGCACTTCGCCGGCGTCGACCCGGTGGCCTGGCTCGCCTCCCCGCACTGGGCGCTCACCTCCGTGATCATCGCGAACATCTGGATCGGCATCCCCTTCAACCTGGTCATCCTCTACAGCGGCCTGCAGAACATCCCGGCCGAGCTGTACGAGGCGGCGAGCCTGGACGGGGCGAGCGGCTGGCAGCAGTTCCGGAGGATCACCTTCCCGCTGCTGCGGCCGGTCTCGGCCATCACCCTGCTGCTGGGGCTGGTCTACACGCTCAAGGTCTTCGACCTGATCTGGATCATGACCAAGGGCGGCCCCGGCAACTCCTCGTCGACCCTGGCGACATGGTCCTACCGCTTCGGGTTCGGCTCGCTGCTGCCGGAGTTCGGGCCGGGCGCCGCGGTCGGCAACATCCTCATCCTGATCGCCCTGTTCTTCGGCCTCTTCTACATCCGCGTCCAGAGGAGGCTGGCGTGAGCTCCCGCGCCCGGCGTTCCCGCCGGTACACCGTCATCGGCGTCGTCCTGACCGCGATCATGCTCTTCCCGGTCTACTGGATGATCAACGTCTCCCTCACCCCGCAGCAGGACATGCGCAAGGACCCGCCCGACCTGCTGCCGCTGCACCCCACCTTCAGCGGCTACCGGTCGGTCGTCCGGGACCAGCTGCCCAACCTCGGCACCAGCCTGCTGATCGGCCTCGGCACCGTCGCCCTGACGCTCGTGCTCGCCGCCCCGGCCGGCTACGCGCTGGCCAAGCTGCGCCCGCGCGGGGCGGGGGCGCTCGGGCTGCTCCTGCTGGTCGCCCAGATGATCCCGGGCATCGTCATGGCGATGGGCTTCTACGGGATCTTCCTCAACCTCGGCATCATGGACACCTGGTGGGGCCTGGTGATCGCCGACTCGACCATCGCCGTGCCCTTCGGCGTCATGATCTTCGCGGCCTTCATGTCCGGCATCCCGGAGGAGCTGATCTCCGCGGCGCGGATCGACGGGGCGAACGTCTGGCGCACCTTCACCTCCGTGGTGCTGCCCGTCAGCCGCAACGCGGTCGTCACCGTCTCGCTGTTCAGCTTCCTGTGGGCGTGGTCCGACTTCGTCTTCGCCAACACCCTGGACGGCGGAGGCGGCATGCGGCCCATCACGCTCGGCATCTACAAGTACATCGGCAACAACAACCAGGAGTGGAACGCCATCATGGCCACCGCCGTCGTGGCCTCCGTTCCCGCCGCCGTGCTGCTCGTCCTGGCGCAGCGCTACGTCGCGGCGGGGGTGACCGCGGGCGCGGTCAAGGACTGACCGCGCCGGCGGTCCGCCGCCGCGAGGCCTCGCGGCGGCGGACCGCCCGGCGCGGAAAGCCTTGACGGCCCCGGGAGGGGCGGGGAGACTCACCGCGGCGAGATGTTTACGCAAACCTAGGTGTTTCCTCCCGTTTCGACCCCCTTGAGAGGTGACGCGATGTCCGCCCCACCGGCTCTGCGCACACCGTCCCACCGCCCCCGGTTCTTGCAGCTGTTTGCGTTCCCGTCCCTGTCCCCGGTGCCCTCCGCGTCCGGGTCCGCATCCGCGTCGCCTGCCCGCGGGTCCCTGCGCCGGCTGTGGCTGCTCCTCGTCGTGGCCCTGCTCGCGGCGACGGGCGCCGCGGTCACCGGCGCGAGCCCCGCCGCCGCGGCCGGGACGGCGACGTTCACCCCGGGCGCCGCCTGGCAGGACACCGCGGGCAGCGCCCTGCAGCTGCACGGCCTGGGCATCGTCAGGTCCGGTTCCACCTGGTACGGCTTCGGCGAGAACAAGGCGGGGGAGTCGTCCTCCAACGCGGCCTTCCAGTCCGTCGCCTGCTACAGCTCGTCCGACCTCGCGCACTGGACGCGGCAGAACGACGCCCTGACCCGGCAGAGCAGCGGCGACCTCGGCCCGAACCGCGTCGTCGAGCGTCCCAAGGTCCTCTACAACGCCTCCACCGGCACCTACGTGATGTACCTGCACATCGACAACAGCTCCTACGGGGAGGCCAAGGTCGGCGTCGCCACCAGCAGCACCCCCTGCGGGCCGTACAGCTACCGCGGCAGCTTCCAGCCGCTCGGCCAGCAGAGCCGCGACATCGGCCTCTTCCAGGACACCGACGGCACCGCCTACCTGCTCACCGAGGACCGCGCCAACGGGCTGCGGATCGACCGCCTGTCCGCCGACTACCTCTCCGTCGTCTCGTCCGTTCACCTCTTCGGCGACTACGAGGCCCCCGCGATGGTGAAGGCGGACGGACGCTACTACCTCTTCGCCTCCAGCCTCACCGGCTGGTCCACCAACGACAACGTCTACACGACCGCGACCTCCCTCACCGGCACCTGGTCCGCCTTCCGCCCCGTCGCGCCGGTCGGCACGCACACGTACAACTCCCAGACCGCCAACGTGATCCCGGTCGCCGGCACCGGCGGCACGGCCTACGTCTTCGCCGCCGACCGCTGGACCACCGCCGACCTCGGCTCGTCGCCCGAGGTGTGGCTCCCGCTGACCCTGAACGGCGGGACCGCGGCGGTCTCCTGGCAGAATTCCTGGAGCCTCGACACCGCCGCCGGCACCTGGACCGGCACGAGCAACCCCGCCGACGCCACGTACCGGATCACCGCCGCGAACAGCGGCAAGCGGCTCGACGTCAAGGACGCCGCGACCGCGGACGGCTCCGCCGTCGAGCAGTGGAGCGCCAACTCCGGCACCAACCAGCAGTGGATCCTGCACAGGGTGGCGGGCAGCACCTACACCGTGACCGGGGCCGGCAGCGGCAAGCCCCTCGACGTGCCCGGCGGCTCCACCGCGGCCGGAACCCACCTGGACATCCGGACCGCCGACGGCGGGGCGGGCCAGCGCTGGGTCCTCCAGGCCACCGGCGGCTACACGTCCTCGTCCAACACCTCGTACGTCCTGGTCAACCTCGGCAGCGGCCTGGTCGCCGATGTGGCCGGAGGGTCGACGGCCGACGGCGCCTTGGTCGAGCAGTGGAACGCCAACGGCGGAGGCAACCAGACCTGGTCGCTCGGCTGAGCACGACCGGTGCCCCGGGTCCCCGGCGCATGCCGGGGACCCTCCCCCCGCTCGGACGCGAGGGGCCGCCACCTGCCGCCCCCGGCGCGCCGGCCAGGCGGCACCCCCAGGAGGCCGGGAACGCGGCCGCCGTCCGCGTACGCCGGGCCGGACGGCACCACACTCTCCCGAGGCGGCCCGTACGGCTGCCCGCCGACCGCCCCGGCCCGCCCCGGCCCGCGCGGGCCCGGGCGGTCGGCGCGCCCGGTCACTCCTGCGTCGGCCCGAGGTCCGGGGTGTCGCGCAGGTCCACGGCGGGGCGGGCGGTGGCGTGCAGCTCCAGGACGACCACCGTGTTGCGCCCGCGGCGCAGCACCGGGCCCGGCACGTACAGCCGGCGCTGCGGGCCGCGGGACCAGTAGCGGCCCAGCGCGAAGCCGTTCACCCAGGCGCAGCCCTTGGTCCAGCCGGCCAGGTCGAGATAGGTGTCGGCGGGCTCGGCCACGTCGAACTCGCCGCGGTGGAAGGCCGGCCCGGCGACCGGAAGCGGCCCCGAGTCCGCGAAGTCCAGGCCCGACAGGTCGTCCAGCGGCAGCGCGGTGGACGTCCAGCCGGTCAGCGGCGCGCCGTTCGCCGTCACGGGGCCGGTCAGGCCCTTGCGGTCGTGCAGCCCGGGACCGTAGTTGACCCGGCCCTGGTTCTCGACCAGCAGCGCCAGCTCCGCGCCCGCGGCCGGGACGGTGACGGTCAGCGCCTCCTCGTGGCTCTCGCGTTCCAGGACGCCCGCGGGCTGCATGTTCACGAAAACCTGGGCGCGGTCGCGTACACCGGGTGCGTGCAGCAGGACCGGCCCGGCGGACGCCAGCCGCGTCCGGTAGAGCACGAATCCGAGACCGTTCCCGGCGCCGTGCCGGGCTGCCAGCTCCTCCAGGGTCAGCGGCCGCTCGCCGGGTACGGCGTCGCCGAGCGCGGCTGTCTGCGCGAGCAGCGGGGCGCGGGAGGTGAGGGTGATGCCGAGCCGGGTGAGCTTCTTCGACGGCGGGGGGAGCGGGGCGTCGGGGACGGGCGCGTGGCGGGCGATCACCTCGCGGAAGGCGGCGAATTTCGGCGTCGGGTCGCCCGCCTCGTCCAGCGGCGCGTCGTAGTCGTACGAGGTGACCGTCGGCCGGTAGGTGCCCTTGTCGTTGGCGCCGCTGGTGAAGCCGAAGTTGGTGCCGCCGTGGAACATGTAGAGGTTGACGCTCGCGCCGGCCGCGAGCAGCCGGTCGAGGTCGGCGGCGGCCGCGGCGGCCGGGCGCGCGGCGTGCACGCCCCCCCAGCGGTCGAACCAGCCGTTCCAGAACTCCGCGCACATCAGCGGGCCCCGGGGCCGGTGCGCGCGCAGCGCGGCGAGGTTCTCCGCGACCCGGCTGCCGAAGTTCGCGGTCGCCAGCACGCCCGGCACCGAGCCGCGCGCGAGGTCCGCGGGCTGGTCGCAGGTGAAGAGCGGGACGTCCACCCCGTGCCGGCGCAGCAGCTGCACCAGGCCGCGCAGATACGGCTGGTCGTCGCCGTAGGCGCCGAACTCGTTCTCCACCTGCACGGCGAGGACCGGCCCGCCCCGCGGGGCCAGATGCGGCACCGCCCGCGGCAGCAGCTCGGCGAAGAACCGCTCGACGGCGCCCAGGTAGCGCGGGTCGGTGCTGCGCAGCCGGATGTCCGGCTCGGCCAGCAGCCAGCCGGGGAGCCCGCCGCCCTCCCACTCGCCGCAGATGTACGGGCCCGGGCGCAGCAGCACGTACAGGCCCTCCTCGCGGGCCAGCCGCAGGAAGCCGTCCAGATCGAGCCCGTCCGCCCAGGTGAAGGAGCCGGGCCGCGGCTCGTGCAGATTCCACGGCACGTAGGTGTCCACGGTGTTGAGCCCGAGCAGACGCGCCTTGCGCAGCCTGTCGCGCCACTGGGCCGGGTGCACGCGGAAGTAGTGCAGGGCCCCGGAGAGGATGCGGAAGGGCTCGCCGTCGAGCCGGAATTCGTCCTGGTCGCTCTGCAGTACGGGCATGGGTCGCGGTCCTCCGGGGGAGTGGGGTGGATGACAGGGTTGATGGTTGCGCAAACATGGCCCGCCGTCATGTGCCACCGGCGACGCGGGGGCGGGCCGGCGGGTGGTCAGTCGCTGTACGCGGGCGGCGGAGCGGTGCTCGCACGCACCACCAGCCGGGTGGGCACCAGGTCGGTGCCGCGCTCCGCCTCGCCGTTGCGGATCTGCCGCAGCACGGACGCCACGCAGCGGCGCCCGACCTCCGCGAAGTCCTGGTGCACGGTCGTCAGCGGCGGCGTGTAGGACGCGGCCTCCGGGATGTCGTCGAAGCCGGCGACGCTGACGTCCTCCGGCACCCGGCGGCCCGCCTCGTGCAGGGCGCGCAGGACGCCCAGCGCCATCTGGTCGTTGGCCACGAAGACGGCCGTGCAGCCGGAGTGCTTCAGCAGCTCCCGGCCGGCGCGGTACCCCGACTCCGCGGACCAGTCGCCGCGCAGCACCACGGGCCCGAGCCGCCCCGCCGCGGCGAGGGCGTCCCGCCAGCCGGCGACGCGGCGCTCCGCGGCGAAGGACTCCGCGGGGCCGGCCACGTGCCACACCGTGCGGTGCCCGAGGTCGAGCAGGTGCCGGACGGCGGCCGCCGCGCCGCCGGCCTGGTCGGTGTCGACCACGCTGTAGCGGTCGCCGGCGTTGGAGTCGACCACGACGACCTGGGCGCTGGGCGGCAGCGACACCGTGGCGGTGTCCAGGAGGTGCACCTCCATGACGATCACGATGCCGTCGACGGCCAGCTCCCCGAGCCGGGTGAAGGCCCCGCGCACCTCGTCCTGCGTGGGCACGGTCACCGGCAGCAGCGTGGTGGCGTAACCCTCCTCGGCGGCGGAGGTCGCGACCGCCTCCAGGGTGCGCATGTTGCCGGTCGTCGACATGTTGAAGAGGATGACGCCGAGGGTCCGGAAATCGCCGCGCTTGAGGGCCCTGGCCGCACTGTTGGGCCGGTAGCCCAGCTCCTTCATCGCCGCCAGCACCTGCTGCCGGGTCGCCTCCACGACCCCGGGGAAGCCGTTCGAGACCCGGGAGACGGTCTGGGCCGACACCCCGGCGAGCCTGGCGACGTCCGCCATCGACGCCCCGCGCCGGCGGCGGCCCGCCTCGGCGGCGGACGGGGAGGACGGCTCGGGCGGGGTGGCCGGCGGGACCGGACCGGTCTTCGTGCTGTCGCTCACCGTCGTACCCCTTGCTGGCGCCCCGCCGGGGGCGGCGCGGCGGTGGTCGTCCTCCGTACGGGCCGTCCTCCGATCGCCGGGAGGGCGGGGGCGACCCCTGCGTGATTGCGCAATCATAGGCGCGCGCAGGTCAGCCCGTGCTTGTTGCGTGCCGTACGCGGCGGACGTGTCCTGGCACGGCGGTGACGGTCACCCCTGCCGCGTGCAGCGCGCGCCTTCCGGCGGCGGCTCGGTGGGGGTGGGCTTCACCGGCAGCAGGGCCACCACCGCCGACACCATGCCGCCTGCCCTCGCCCTCGACGGCAGCGCGCGCGCCGCCGCCCGGCCCGGACCTCCGCGCCCTGCCCGCGCGGCGGTGCGGTCCGAACGGCGGGCGGTGCAGGGGCACCGGTCCGTGCTCCGGCACCCGTCGCGCCCCGTTCCGCCGGTGCCCGGCGGAACGGGGCGGGTGGTCAGGCGGCGGGGTTGCGGCGGCCGCCGCGGCGGCGCGGGCCGCGACCGGTGGCCCCGCCCGCGCCCTGGGCGGCCGCCCGCCCCGCGGTCCCGGTGGCGCCGGCCGGCTTGCGCGCGGCGGGCGCGGCTCCCGCGGTGGCTCCCGCGGCAGCTCCCGCCGCCCTGCGGTCGGGACGGCGGCCCGTCTGCGCGGCGGCCTTGGCGCCGGACCTGCCGGCGGTCTGGCCGCCCGACCTCGCGCCGGTCTGGCCGCCCGACCTCGCGCCGGTCTGGCCGCCCGGCCTCGCGCCGGGCTTGCGCTGCGGCCGGGTCCTGGCCGGGGCGGCCGGCGGCTGGGGGACCTCGATCACGACCGGCGTACCGGACGGCTCGCGGGCGCCGGTGATCGTGGCCAGTTCGGTGTCGCTCGACGTGACGCGGGCGATCCGGGGGCGGATGCCCGCGTGTGACAGCAGCCGGGTGACGTCCCGCTTCTGCTCGGGCAGCACCAGCGTGACCACGCTGCCCGAACCGCCCGCGCGGGCGGTGCGGCCGCCGCGGTGCAGGTAGTCCTTGTGGTCGGTGGGCGGGTCGACGTTCACCACGAGGTCGAGGTCGTCGATGTGTATGCCGCGGGCCGCGACGTTCGTCGCCACCAGCGCGGTGACCTGGCCGCTGCGGAACTGCTCCAGGGTCCGGTTGCGCTGGGGCTGCGAGCGGCCGCCGTGCAGCGCGGCCGCGCGGACCCCGACGGCCAGCAGCCGCTTGGTGAGCCGGTCGGCGGACCGCTTGGTGTCCAGGAAGAGGATGACCCGGCCGTCACGGGCCGCGATGCGCGCGGTGACGGCCTTCTTGTCGGTCTCGTCCTGGAGGTGGAGCACGTGGTGCTCCATCGTGCTCACCGCCCCGGCGGACGGGTCCACGGAGTGGACCACGGGGTCGGTCAGGAACCGCTGCACCAGACGGTCGATGTTGTGGTCCAGGGTGGCGGAGAAGAGCATCCGCTGGCCGTCCGGCCTCACCTGCCGGATCAGCTTGGTGATCTGCGGCAGGAAGCCCATGTCGGTCATCTGGTCGGCCTCGTCCAGCACCGTGATGCGGACGTCGTCGAGCACGCAGTCGCCGCGGTCGACGAGGTCGTTGAGCCGGCCCGGGCTCGCCACGACCACCTCGACGCCGCGCCGCAGTGTCGCGGCCTGCTTGGTGATCGACAGTCCGCCGACCACGGTCGCCGTCCGCAGGTTGACCGCCGTCGCGTACGGCGCCAGCGCGTCCGTCACCTGCTGGGCGAGCTCGCGGGTGGGGACGAGCACGAGGGCCAGCGGCGCCTTGGGCTGCGCGCGCAGCCCGGCCGTCCTGGCCAGCAGGGCGAGTCCGAAGGCCAGCGTCTTGCCGGAGCCGGTGCGCCCCCGGCCCAGCAGGTCGCGGCCCGCGAGCGAGTTGGGCAGCGTGGCGGCCTGGATCGGGAAGGGGCTCGTCAGTCCCTGCGCGGTGAGGGTCGCGAGCAGGCCCGCGGGCATGTCCAGGTCGGCGAACTCCTCGACGGCGGGAAGGGCGGGCGTCGTGCCCTCCGGCACGTGGAATTCCCTGGGCGACGAGGAGGCCTGCGCGGGCGCGGCGGCGCGGCCGGTCGGCTTCTGGGACCTGCGGGACATGTGGCTGTCTGCCTTCCTGGATACAACACAAACCGGGATCCGCACCGTGACGGTGCGGATCCCGGTGAGCTATTCCGCGTTCCGGCGTCAGGCGGGAACGATGTTCTCCGCCTGCGGGCCCTTCTGGCCCTGCGTGACGTCGAAGCTGACCCGCTGGCCCTCGTGGAGCTCACGGAAGCCCTGGGCAGCGATGTTCGAGTAGTGGGCGAAGACGTCGGGGCCGCCACCGTCCTGCTCGATGAATCCGAAGCCCTTTTCGGAGTTGAACCACTTCACGGTTCCCTGTGCCATGACTTTCTCCTTCAGTAGGCAGAGGCCCCATCCGGAGATGCCGGAAAAAACTAATGCGCCTGCAGGAAACATATCCGTCAGGCGCACATAGGTTCATGGGTACCACAACTGCAACGATTTCATCCTAGCACGGCACCACCCCCCGCTGTCGACTCACCGGCGGCCGTGGTGCCGCTCACCCGGCGTCGGCGGCCAGCTGCGCGGTGAGCCGGTCGTGGAAGCTCCGGCGCTCCAGGGCGCGCTCGATGTCGGCGACGGCCCGGGACAGCGGGTAGGGGATCTCGGTCTCCAGTTCCGCGAGGGCGGCCTCGGTGGCCCGCCACTCGGCCGCCAGCCGGCCGACGACCCGGCGGGCCTTCGCGGTGAGCGTGACCTTCCTGGTCCGCGCGTCGTCCCCCACGACCGTCGTGACCCACCCGGCCTTCCGCATCGCGGCGACCTTCTGGCTGAGCGCGGAGTGGGTGCGCTGCACGGATTCCGCCAGCTCCGCGATGGTCATGGGCCCGCGGGCGTGCAGCCGGAGCAGCTCCATGACGAAGGCGGGCTTGAGCCCGTCGATCCGCTGGTCGGCGTAGAACCGCGCGATGTCGGCGTCGATCGCGGCCTGGAGCAGCCGCAGCGGCCGCCAGAGACTCTGCTCCGTGGGGTCGCCCGGGTCGCTCTCGGCCATGCGCGCATCCTAGCCGCCGGGCTCCCGCGCGTTCCGGGCACCGGCCTGCACACGGGCGGCGTGCCGCCCTGGTGCCGCGCCGTCGGCGTTCGATGCGGCCGCGTACGGCGAGGGCGGCGGGGGCGGCGCGTGCGGCGGGGGGCGGTGGCGCGGGCTCGGTGACGCGCGCAGCCGTCTCCGTGTACGTGCCCGCGGTCGTCGGTCCCCGGCCGGGGGAGCGGGGTCAGGCGGCGGCCTCCGCCTCCGCCAGGTACCGGGCCACCGGCCCCAGGGTCAGCATGCCGCTCGCGGCTCCGGCGTCCTCCGCGCGGGCGCCGCGCAGGGCGGCCGCGGCGCGGGCGGCGGGGGCGCGCTCTCCCAGGAGTACGGCGGCGCGGGCGGTCAGGCACCACAGCGCCTCCTGCACGTGGTCGCACGGCGGCTCGGGCAGCGCGGCGAGCGCGGCACGCGCCTGGTCCGCGCGGTCCTGCGCGAGCAGCAGCAGCGGCCGTGCCCACGGCAGGTAGGGGCCCCAGTCCAGGCGCGGGTCCGTGGGCGCCGGCCTGTCGTGCAGCAGCCGCAGTCCCAGCAGCGCGAGCGCGAAGAGGCCGCGGTGCAGCCCCGGCATCCCGGCCGTCCGCAGCGCGCCCTCGGCCTCGCGGTAGCGCGCCGCGGCATCGGCGGCCGGCGGGCCGCCCGGCTCCGCGCTGCGGGCGGCCACCGCCCGCGCCCGGAACCAGCCGGTGAGGACGGGCACCAGCAGCGCCTCGGACGCGGCGGCGAGCCGTTCCGCGGCCTCCGCGTGCACGGCGGCGGCGTCCAGGTCGCCGAGGGCCGAGGCGGACTGGAGCCGGACGAGCCGGCCGAGCACCGCGAAGCCCGGCAGGTCGTGCCGCGTGGCCAGGCCCAGGATCTCGGCGCCGGTCCCGTCCCGCCGCCCCGCGAGCCCCGGGCGGGTGAAGGACTGCAGGAAGACCCCGTTGAGGGCGAAGGCCAGCACGGCGGGGTCGCCCGCCTCCCGCGCCAGCGCCTCCGCCTGCCGTGCCGCCCGTCCGGCGCGTTCCCGCCCGGCCGCGGAGAGGTCCGCGCTGCGGCTCTCGACCGCGACCGTGGCCAGCAGGCGGGCCCGCACGGCGGTGGGGGAGGTGGGACCGAGCGCGGCGAGAGTGCGCTCGGCGGCCGCGACCACCGCGCGGGACTGCGCCGGGTCGTCGGCCCGGCTCCACAGCGCGGGCACGTCGTAGGCGCCGATGACCCGCGCGGTCAGCGCCGGGTCCCGGGTGCGCTCCGCCGCCCGGATCGCGGCGAGACGGTCGCGCCGGGAGTGGACCAGCGCGTCACCGCCCGCGAACGCGAGGGTACGGGCCAGGTCCACGGTGGTGCGCGGCCCGAGCCGCAGGCCCGGTGCCTGCCACCCGGCGGGAGTGTCACCGCCGAGGATCTCGGCCTCCACCTGCCGCAGCTCCGGGCCGGGGTCGAGGCCGAGCCGGTCGGCGAGCATGGTGCGGGCCCGCCGGAGGGTGGCCAGCGCGTCGGCCTGCCGCCCCGCCCGGTGCAGCGCCCGGGCGAGCAGCCCCCATGCGGGCTCCCGCCACGGGTGCGCCGCGACGTGCGCCCCCAACTCGGCGACGAGCCCGCCCACGCCGGGTCCGGCGCCGGGGTGCCCCGCGCCGCCGGGCCCGCCGCTCCGTCCGTCCGGGCCGGGCGGCGCGGGAGCGGCCCCGCCGCCCCCCGGACCGCCGCCCGCGGGGGCGCTTCGTGCCGCCGGTCCGGCGCCGTGCGGTTCGATGTCCTCGCCGTACGGCCCGGTGCCGTCCGGGGTGTCCTCCTCCGCGGCGGCGGCCGGCGCCGCGTACGGATCCGCCCCGCCCGGGGCCCCGTCCCCGGCGGGTGTGCCGAGGAGGATGCGGGCGCGCAGTTCCACGGCCTCCAGGCGCAGCTCCTCCAGGCGGGCGCGCTCGCGCTCGGCCCAGGGGGAGTCGGTCACGTCGGAGTAGGCGGGCCCGCGCCAGTCGGCGAGTGCCGCGGTGAGGGCGGCTGCCGTGCCGGGAGCCGCGGGGGTGCGGCGGGCGGTGGCGAGGGTGTCCTCGAAACGGTGGGCGTCCACGTCCGCGCGGGGGAGGCGCAGGGCGTAGCCCGGGCCCTCCGTGACGAGCAGGCGCGGGGGGCTGCGGGGCGGCCGGTCGGGTTCGAGGGCCCGGCGCAGGGCCGCGACGAAGGTGCGCAGGGCGCCCACCGCGCGGGCCGGCGGGTCCGGCCACAGGTCGTCGACGAGGGTGTCCGTGCCGACCGTCCGCCCCTCGGCGGCGACGAGCCGGGCCAGCACCTCGCGGTGGCGGGGCCCGCCCAGGGCGACGGGGCCGCCGTCGTCGTGGAATGCCCGCACGGTGCCGAGGACGTCGATGCGCATACCCCCATCCTGCGTGCCCGCGGCGCGCGCCGCGGCGCCGTACTGATCGGCTGCTGATCGGCGTCGCCCACGCTCGGCCGGGTCAGCCCCTCTCCGTGAAGGACGGTTCCCATGACACCCGGCGTCCCCGCCAGTCCCGCCATCCCCGGTTTCGACCACGTCCGCCTGCCCGGCGCGGACGGCGTGGAGATCGCCGCCGCCGTCGGCGGCAGCGGCAGCCCGGTCGTGCTGCTGCACGGCTTCCCGCAGACGCACCTGATGTGGCGGCACGTCGCCGTGCGGCTGGCCGCCGAGCACACGGTGATCTGCCCCGACCTGCGGGGCTACGGCGCCAGCGGCAAGCCGGCGGCGGCCGGCCCCGGAACGTACGCCAAACGCGCGATGGCCGCCGACGTCGTGGCCCTGGCGGCGGCGCTCGGGCACGACCGCTTCGCGCTCGCCGGCCACGACCGGGGCGCGCTGGTCGCCTTCCGGGCCGGTCTCGACCATCCGGAGACCATCACCCACCTGGGCATCCTCGACGTCGTGCCGACCCTGGACATGTGGAACGTCCTGCACGGCGCGGCCGCGGCGGTCGGCTACCACCTCTTCCTCATGGCGCAGCCGCCGGGGCTGCCGGAGACGATGATCGCCGCGAGCGCGGACGCCTTCTTCGGCTCCTTCCTCGACGCCTGGGCCGCCGACCCGGCGGCGATGCCGCCCGAGGTGCGCGCGGCCTACCTGCGGGCGAGCGCGGCGGCCGTGCCGTCGATCGTCGCGGACTACCGCGCTTCGGCGGGTGTCGACGTCGAGCACGACCAGGCCGACCTGGACGCCGGATCGCAGCTGGCCATGCCGGTGACGGTGATCCAGCAGGACTGGGGCGCGCAGCTCGGCTACGACGCCGCGGCCGTGTGGCGGGCCTGGGCGCCCGACCTCGACCACCGGCTGACGCGGGCCGGGCACTTCATGGCCGAGGAGGCACCCGACGAGGTCACGGCGGCCTTCCGGGACCTGCTGGCCCGCTGAACCGCGCGGCGCGGGCCCGCGCGGTGACACCGTCGAACGGCTCCGCCCGCGGCACCGACGTCCCGGCGTTGCCGCGCCCCGCGCCCCGCCCTCTCCTGGCCGCGGGTGACCGGCACACGTAGGGTCGTCACCGGCCCGCGGCGCCACGCGGCCGGAGGGGCGGGCGGGACGCGGATGCGTGTTCACGCCAAGTGATGCCACTTTATGGCGATATGAGTTGTATTAACATAGCGTCATGACACATTTGCGTTCAGCAAGTGCATCAGAAACCGTGGATCGTGCGGGCGCCCGGCGCCGCCCCGGCGGCCGTACCGAGCGTATCCGTTTACAGGTGATCGAGGCGGTGCTCCTGGAACTGGTGGAGTCCGGCTACGACGCCCTCACCGTGGACGCCGTCGCGGCCCGTGCCGGTGTCCACCGGACGACGGTCTACCGCCGCTGGCGGGATGTCGGCGGACTGCTCGCCGATGTCGTCGATGCCGCGACCGGCACCGACTGGGAGCCGGAGAGCACCGGTTCGCTGCGGGGCGACCTCACCGCCCTCAACCGGCAGATCGAGGCGGCCCTCACCGGCGAGCCGCCGGTCACTGCGGCCCTGATCGCCGCGTCCTTCCGCTCGGGGAAGGCCTCCCGCGCACTGCAGCGCTTCTGGGACGACCGCTACACCCGCTTCGAGGTCCTCGTGCGTCGCGCCGCCGAGCGCGGCGAGATCCCCGCGGCCACCCACGCCCGGCACGTGCTGGTCGCCGCCACCGCGCCGCTCTACCACCACTTCGTGCTCCTGCGCATGCCCCCCGAGCCGGGGCTGGCCGACCGTGCCGCCGCGGCCGCCGCGGTCGCCGCGGTCGCGGGCGCCTTCACCGACGCGCCCCAGAATCTCCCGTGACGCCGGGCGTCCCTGTTCCCCGCGGGGGGCGCGGGGAACAGGGACGGGGGAGGGGCGGAGGGCACGTGCGCGTCAGGAGGGCAGCGTCCAGTGCTGGTTGGAGCTGTTGAAGCAGGTCCAGATCTGCAGCCGGGTGCCGTTGGCGGAGCTGGGCCCGGTGGCGTCGAGGCACTTGCCCGAACCGGTGTTGACCAGCTCCCCGTTGGACTGCTTCTGCCAGGACTGCGCCGCGGTCCCGTTGCAGTCGTAGAGCTGCACGGGGGTGCCGTCGGCGGTGCCGGCGGAGGTCACGTCCATGCACTTGCCGAGTGCCTTGAGCGTTCCGTTCGCACCCACCGTCCACTGCTGGGCGGCGGTGCCGTTGCAGTCGTAGAGCTGGACGGCCGTGCCGTTGGCCGCACTGGCGCCCGCGACGTCCACGCACTTGCCGCCGTATCCGGTGATCTGGCCGGTGCCGCCGCTCGGCGGCGGGGTGGTGGTGCCGCCGGTGATCTGCCGGAAGATCCGTGAGTACGCGTAGCCGGCCGGCCTGTCGTAGGCGTCGACCTCCCAGAAGGACAGTTCCTGCACGCCGTTGGCGGCCGCGAAGCTCTCCAGCGTCTGGGCGTCGGACTGCGAGAAGTACTCGTCGTCGTCGTTCTGCCCGGCGATCGGCGTCAGGCCGATGCGGCTGTACGCGGCCGAGGTCGAGATGCCGTACAGGCCCGCGAGCTGGCTCGCGGTGCCGCGCGCGGCGGACAGCGCGTCGTTGAGGGCGTTCTGCCCGTTGCCGAAGTCCATCGTCATGATGTTGACGGCGCTGACGTTGACGCCCTTGCTCCTGGCGTCGCTGAGCACGTTGTACTCCTGCGAGGGCAGGCCGCCCGGGTCGACCGCGAGGGTGTAGGCGACCTGCACCGCCGGGTTCTGCGCCTGGAGGGCGGCGAGCGCCTGGTTGCGGCGCTGGTTGGCGGCGGTGTCGCCGAGCGTGCCGCCCTCGATGTCGAAGTCGAGCCGGTTCACGCCGTAGGTGTTGACGATGGCGGCGTAGGCCGCCGTCAGTGACGACACCGAGGTGCAGGTCTGGGCGAGCTCGCCGCCCTCCGCGCCGCCGGAGGAGATGATCACGTTGCCGCCCGCCGCCTGGAGCGCGCTGATCTGCGAGGCGTACGCGCCGATGCCCTCGCCGCTCGCCTCCCAGTAGGGGGTGCAGCCGGAACGCGGGATCAGGAAGGCGAGCGTGTAGTTCTTCAGCCCGGTGGCGTTCATGTCCGCCGCCATGTCGTTGGCGGTGCTGCCGTCGATCTGGAGGTAGGGGGCGGCGAAGTGGGCCGGCAGCGCGGGGCCCGCCGCCTGGGCGCTGCCCGCACCGCCGATGACGGCGCCGGTGGCGGCGAGGCCCAGGGCTGCTGCGGTGGCGATGCAGTGTTTGACGCGCATGAGTGCTCCGTAGGGGCCGGGGGTGGGGGTGTTCTCGGCCGAGCAGACGGGAGTGTGCGCGTCTTGATGACGCCACGTCAAGACATCTGTCAGGAAGCTTTACTGGCAGTTGATGCCCTCACTGCCTCCACTCCCACGGCTGATGCGCTGACCTGCGTGTTCAGGGCGAGGGGTGATGAACGCCGGCAGGGGGCGCCGGAGGCTCTCGTGTGTGCAGGAGGTGACGTCCCGTCCGCCGCGGGCGGACCCCCGGGCCGCGGCCGGCGCCCACCCGCCCGCCCCGGTGCCGACCCGCGCGGCGCGGGGCGGGCGGCGGGCACAGCGGACCCGCGGCACGTCATCGGGCACGGCAAACGCGGCAGCGGCTGACGCCCCGCGGGAACGCCGCAGCGGGCTGTCGGCCGCCGCGGGCACGGCTGGTGGCCAGCGCCGGGGGGCCGCGGCCGGGCGGGCCGGGAGACTCCCGCGGTGCGTCAGCGGCCCTATAGACTGCCGCGTCATGAAGCGGAGCTCTGTCCGGGTTGGGTAGGCGGCCGGGGTCGCGGGTCACCATCCGGGCCATCGCCGCCGAGGCCGGGGTCTCGATCGCCACCGTCTCCCGGGTGGTCAACAACCGGGACACGGTCGCGCCCGCCACGCAGGAGATGGTCCGGCAGGCGGCCCGGCGGCTGGGCGGGGCGGCAATGCCCGGCGGCCTTGAGGCGGCCGCGCTCCCGGTCCTCGTGTCCTGCCCGTACAAGCTGACCGACTACTTCGGCACGATCGTCACCTCCGTCATCGAGACGCTCGACCTGCACGGCCGCGGAGCCGTCGTCCAGGCCGGCGGCAGCCGCGGCTCGCTGCTCGAACTGCCCCGCCACCCCGGCCTCGCGGGCGCCGTCCTCGTCCTGCCGCCCGGCTCCACCGAGGACCTCCGGGCGCTGCACGCCCAGCACTACCCGCTGGTGGTGATCGACCCGCGCGCCGAACTCCCCGAGGACGTCGCCTCGGTCTCCGCCGCGCACGCCGCCGGCGCCCGGCGCCTGACCGGCCACCTCACCGCGCTCGGCCACCGCCGGATCGGCTTCGTCGGCGGCCCCGTCGACTGGCTCGCCAGCAGCAACCGGCTGGCCGGGTACGCCTCCGCGCTCGCGGAGACCGGCGTCCTGCCCGACCACGAGCTCGTCCGGCACGTCACCGAACCCACCGCCGACGAGGGCCGCCGCGCCGCACTCTCCCTGCTGGAGCACCCGCAGCCGCCCACCGCGATCGTCGCCTTCAACGACAAGACCGCCGCGGGCGCCCTCCGCGCCGCCAGGAACCTCGGCCTGCGTGTCCCCGAGGACCTCTCGGTGACCGGCTTCGACGACAGCGAGCTGAGCGACAGCACCACACCGACGCTCACCACCGCCCGCCAGCCCCTGGAGGAGATGGGCCGGATGGCCGTCTCCCTCCTGATGCGCCTGGTCGCCGGCCACGCCGTCGACACCCTGCACGTCGAACTCGCCACCCCGCTCGTCGTCCGCGAGTCCACCGGCCCGGTCCCGCGCCCCGCATGAGGGACGCGGTGCCGGGTTCGTGACGGCCACCGCCCCCCTGGGAAGGCCGTTCCGCATAAGTCTTCCGGCGGCGGCCACCTGCACGGGCTTGTTCCGAAGCGCCCCGTACCCCTGCCCGGTTCACCTGGCCGGATAGGGGTACGGGCGCTCCGGATAGGGGTTGTCGCTCGACGTATTCCGCAGCTAATGTCGCATTCAGTTCTTCGTCCAGTTTTCCGGCGCTGCACCGCGAGTTGCCGGCGGCCGAATCATCCAGCCTTGTGCCGCTCCGAGTTCCGTCTTGGAGCGCGATAGAGGATCGGGGAGAAATCATGGCTCGTACGAAAACGTTCGCGCTGAGTGCCGAAGAGCTCGAGAAGTTCGCCCGTGACGGTTACATCGGTCCTTTCGACCTCTATTCCGAAGAGGAAATGGAAGGATATCTGCGGCAGACCCGGCCGAAGCTGCTGAAGACCGGTAACTCCGCGTACGCGGACGGCCAGACCGTGTCCGGCAACACCAACCTGGCGGCCAGCTACGACCGGCACCTGGACGTCGACTTCCTGGCCGAGCACATCACCCGGCCGGAGATCGTCGACCGGGTGTCGAGCCTGCTCGGCCCCGACACGCTGTGCTGGCGCACCGAACTCTTCCCGAAGTACCCGGGCGACGAGGGCACCGACTGGCACCAGGCCGACAACTTCTCCAGCGTCGACGGCGCCAAGCACCCGCACATCGTGTGGCCGGAGGACGCGGAGTTCGGCGGCACGATCACCGCCTGGACCGCCTTCACCGAGGCGTCGGTCGAGAACGGCTGCCTGCAGTTCATCCCGGGCACGCACACCTCCATGAACTACGACGAGTCGAAGGTCATGGAGTACAACCCCGAGATCATCAACCAGATGGACAAGGACGGCGTCAAGCGCGGCCTGTTCGGCTACGACTACCGGCAGCTGCAGAAGGACCCCGACTGGCGCCCGGACGAGTCGAAGGCCGTCTCCCAGGTCATGCGCCAGGGCCAGTTCATCCTGTTCTGGTCCACGCTCATGCACGCGTCGCACCCGAACAGCAGCGACACCAAGATGCGCCTCGGCTTCGCCTCCCGCTACCTGCCGACGCAGGTCCGCGTCTACCCGTACTCCGACGAGCTGCTGGAGTTCGGCGCCCGCGCGAGCCTGGACAAGTTCGGCTGCGTCCTGACCTCCGGCGAGGACAAGTACGGGCACAACCGCTTCGTCGAGACCAACCTCAACGGATTCCGATTCCCGGTGCACTAGGAGAGATGAAAATGAGCGAGACGGACGACCGCATGGCACCGGACGCCCTGCTGGCATGGGTCATCGACGAGTGCAAGCAGCTGGGTCTTCGGGTGTCGGCCGGTGAGGACGACTTCTTCGAGGCCGGCGGCACCTCGCTGAGCGCGGTGAAGCTGATGGAGCGCGCGGAGCGCGAGTTCGGCGAGGACTCGCTGCCGCCCGACGAGCTGTTCACCGAGAGCCGGATCACGGAGATCGTGGCCAGCATCCAGCGCAACGCCAAGCAGACCGACGCGGTAGCGGACTAGCAGGCCCGGGCGTGGCGGCGACCGACGACAAGTGGGTGACGACCCTCAAGGCCGCGGCGGCGGAACCCGCCAGCACGCTGTTCTGCTTTCCCTATGCCGGCGGGAGTCCCGAGACCTTCCGCGGCTGGTGCGACGGGATCGCGGACGACGTCGAGCTGGTGTGCGTGATCCTGCCCGGCCGGGGCCGGCGCCTCAAGGAGCCCCGCTACGAGCAGTGGCAGCCGCTGGTCGACGACGTCTTCGAGGCGCTGTCGCCGCGGCTGGAGCGCCACCACGCCTTCTACGGCCACAGCTTCGGGGGGCGGCTCGCCTACGAGCTGTCCCACCGGGCCGCGGCCGCCCATCCGGGAATGACGCGCAGGCTGTTCGTCTCCGGCTGCCGGAGCCCGGACTCGCCGCAGGCGCGGCCCTACATGCACGAAATGACGGAAAGTGACTTCCGCGGCGCTGTCGCAGGAATGGGCGGCACGCCGGCGGAGCTGTTCGAGAAGGAGCGGCTGCTGCGCCTGCTCCTGCCCACGGTGCGCAGCGAGATCCGGCTCGCCGAGATATGGGACCACCGCCACGCGGACGGCGTGGACGTTCCCATCACCGCGCTCTACGGCCTGGAAGACCCTATTGACAGCCGGCAGACGATGCACGGCTGGAAGAGATTCTCCAGGCGCCACTGCGAGCTGGTCGAGATTCCTGGCGGACATTTCTTCGTGGACAGCCACCCAGAGTACGTCACCAGAGTCGTCAACACACGTCTGGGGAATTCGAATGGATAAGATCGCCCTTTCGGATGAGGCTCTCGCCGTTCATGAGAAGATCAACAGGACGGACGCCGACTACCCGGCGGAGAGCCTCAAGGAGCTGTTCGAGGCCGCGGCCGGACGCCGGCCGGACGCCGTCGCGGTCGTCCACCAGGACCGCAAGGTCACCTACCGCGAACTCAACGGCCTCGCCAACGGCCTGGCCGCGCGGCTGCGCGCGGCCGGGGTGAAACCCGGCCAGGTCGTGGGCATGTGCGTCAAGCGCTCGCCGGAGATGCTCGCCGCCATGCTGGCGGTCATCAAGTGCGGCGCCGCCTACCTCCCCTTCGACCGCAAGTGGCCGGACGACCGGCTCGGCGGCATCTTCGGGCAGGCGGACTGCACGACGCTGCTGACCGACGCGCCCGACCAGATGGGGACCCGCTTCCCGCAGGCCCAGGTGATCTCCGCCGACCCGGCGGGGCTGGACACCTCCGCACCGGACCCCGAACTGCGGGTCGCGCAGGACTCGGTCGTCTACATCGTCTTCACCTCGGGTTCGACCGGATCCCCCAAGGGCGTGCCGATCCGCCACGAGGGCATCGTCCGGCTGGTGTTCAACTCCCGCTTCGTCCGGCTCGACGAGAACGCCGTCGTCCCGCAGCTGGCCGCGGTGGCCTTCGACGCCGCCGAGTTCGAGATCTGGGGCACGCTGCTGCACGGCGGCACATGCGTGCTCTACCCGTCGGACTACGTCCGGCTGTCGGAGCTGAAGCGCATCGTGCAGGACAACGGGGTCACCGCCGTCTTCGTCACGACCGCCCTCTTCAACGTGATCGTGGACGAGGCGCCCGCCGTCTTCGACGGGGTGCAGACCATCCTCACCGGCGGTGAGGCGCACTCCCTGCGGCACATCGAGAAGGGCCGCACGTACTACGGCGACGGGCGGGTCGTCAGCGTCTACGGGCCCACCGAGTGCTCCGTCTTCGCCACCTACTACCCCGTCGTGGACTCCGTCCTGGGCGAGTCCGCGCTGCCCATCGGCCTGCCGATCCAGAACACCTCGCTGTACGTCGTCCAGGACGGCGTGCTGTGCGCGCCCGGTGAGCCGGGCGAGGTCTGCCTGGCCGGCCCCGGCCTGTCGCCGGGGTACCTGGGCATGCCGGAGCTGACGGAGAAGAAGTACGTCGAGTACGACATCGACGGCGAGAAGGTGCGGCTCTACCACACCGGCGACCGCGCCTTCGTACGGGAGGACGGCAACGTCGTCTTCCAGGGGCGGCTGGACGACCAGGTGAAGGTCAACGGCTTCCGGATCGAGCTGGGCGAGATCGCGCACCACCTCAACCAGGCGCCCGGTGTCAAGCAGGCCTTCGTCACCGTCGCCGAGAAGGACGACGGGGAGAAGGTCGTGGTGGCGTTCGTCGTACCGGCGGGCGAGGACTTCACGCCGAAGGCGTGCACCGACCACCTGGCGACCAAGGTCCCCGGCTACATGCTGCCCGGCGAGATCCACGTGCGGGAGAGCTTCCCCCTGACGGGCTCCGGCAAGGTGGACAAGCGGGCGCTGCTGGCTCAGCGGCACGCGGAAGCCTGAACGACAACACCTGTGAGAAACGAACGAAGGGTGAGAACACAGTGACTGCGACGGGGCTGAGCATCAAGGCGGCGACCCTCTGGCTTCCGGAAGGCAAGGAAGGCCCGGCCGAGGGTGCGCTCAGCGCAGCGGACATGGAGCGCATCGGCATCTCGGAACTGCACGTCGCGCCGGAGGACCTGGCGCCGCCCCAGATGGCCGTGCAGGCCGCGGGCACCGTGCTGGACAAGAGCGGCGTCGACCGCGACGCGATCGGCTGCGTGGTGCACGCCCACAGCTACCACCAGGGCTTCGACATGTGGTCCCCGGCCCACTACGTCGCCCACCAGGCCGGGATCGACGAGGCGCTGCCGATCAACGTCCACCAGCTGTGCAACGGCGGCGCCGTCGCCCTGCAGGTCGCGGCCAAGTGGCTGACCGCCACGCCCGAGCAGGGCGCGGTGCTCGTCACCAGCTCCGACCGCTTCAGCCTGCCCGGCTTCGACCGCTGGGCCAGCGACGACGACGCGACGTACTCCGACTCGGCGACCGCGGTCGTCCTCGGCCGGACGGGCGAGGGCGGCGACGACTTCCTGCACCTGCTGTCGATGGACATGCTCACGGACTCCCAGTGGGAGAGCCAGATGCGCGGGGAGGCGGACTTCACCTCCGTCCCGCTCGCCCACGGGACCCCGATCGACCTGCGCCCTGCCAACAAGGTCTTCCGGGAGTCCGGCGCCGCCGGGCGCATGGTCAAGCTCACCGTGCCCAAGCTGTACGACCTGGTCATGGGCGTGCTCGCCAAGGCCGGCATCGGTCCTGCGGACATCAGCTCCGTCGCGCTGCCGCGGCTGACCAGGAACATGCGCGAGGGGATGTTCAAGCCCGCCGTCAAGGAGTTCATCGGCGGCGACCCGCGCTACCTGGAGTGCACCACCGGCTGCCTGGGCGCCGGTGACTTCCTGGCGAACCTGGTCGACATCGAGGCCGATCTCAACCCGGGCGAGTACGGCATGCTCATCCAGGGCACCGGCGGCTACACCTTCACCTGCGCCGTGGTCCAGGCTCCCGCCAAGTAACGCCCGGCACCGCCGACACCGGAAGAGACGGCCATGACGACGCCGAGCAGCTGGGACCGCGACGACTACCCCCTCTGGCACGGGACGATCCCCACGTCCACGATCCTGGAGCGGAACGCCCCGGAGGACCTGTGGGTCAGGGGGGAGGGCAGCTGGCTGATCGACGCGGCCGGGAACCGCGCCCTCGACGCCCGTGCCGGGGTGGGCAACATGATGCTCGGTTACGGCCGGGCGGACGTGGTGGACGCGATGTGCCGGCAGGCCCGCGAGCTGCCGTACGTCTGCATGGTGCGGTGGGAGCTGCCGGCGCCGGTGGTCGTCGACCTGGCACGGGAGCTCACCCGCATCGCCCCCGAGGGGCTCGACCGGGTGCGGTTCTGCCACACCGGCGGCGCCGCCGTCGAGAGCGCGATCCTGATGGCCCGCTCCTACCAGCGGAACACGGGCCATCGGGACCGCCGCCTGATCGTCGGGCTGCGCGACAGCTACCACGGCAGCCCTACGGCGGCCATGGCGGCGAGCGGGCAGCGCATCATGCACTGGACCTTCGGTCCGATGCCGGAGGGCTTCCGGCACGTCCCGGAGCCCGCCGCCGACGACCCCGGCACCGGCCTGGCCGGGCAGCTCGACGCGCTGGGCCCGGAGAACATCGCCGCGATGATCGTCGAGCCGGTCAAGGGACGCAACGGCCAGCCGCTCCCCACCGCCTACCTGCGGGCGGCGCGCGACTACTGCACCCGGCACGGCATCCTGCTCGTCTTCGACGAGGCCTTCACCGGCTTCGGGCGGATGGGCGAGATGTTCGCGGCCGGCATCTCCGGGGTGTCCCCGGACATCATGTGCCTGGCCAAGGGCATCACCGCCGGTTACGCGGCGCTGGGCGCGGTGCTCACGACGAGCGCCGTCCAGGCGGCGTTCGACACCGGCAGCACGGTCTTCGCGCACGCCTCGACCACCGACGGGCACCCCGTCGCCTGCGCCGCGGCGCTCGCGGCGATCCGCGCGTACACCGCCGAGGACCTGGTGGCGCGCGGCCGTGCGCTGGGCACCTACCTCGGCGACCGGCTCGGCGAGCTGCTCGCCGGGGCGCCCGCGGTCAAGGGTGTCCGGACGGTCGGCGCGTACGTCGGGCTGGACCTGGTGGACGACAACGGCAGCCCGCTGTCGATGCCGGACCGCGCCGACCTGGAGCGGGCGTGCCGCCGGCAGGGACTGCTCGTCCACTACACGCCCGACACCGTCGTGCTCATGCCCCCGCTGACCATGGCCACGGACGAGGCGGAGTTCGCGGCCGAGCGTTTCGCCGGCATCGTCTCCGGCCTGCGTCCGGCCGCCGTCTGAGGCGGCGCCGGACCCGCTCCCCGCGGGGACACGCGGCGGCCCCACCGGTGCGGCTCCGGTGGGGCCGCCGCGCGCGGTTCAGGAGGACGTCACGGAGAAGGAGTTCGTCACGAAGTCCAGGCCGCCCGACGAGGACGTGATCTCGTAGCCGAACTGGACGTTGCCGAGGGTGATGTCGCCGAACCACTTCTTGGTGTTCCTGATCCAGTTCAGCACCGCCAGCACGTCCACCGTGGAGGAGCTGGTGTTGGACGTGCGGACGAAGGAGAAGACGGCGTTGGCGCCGTTGCTGCCCCGGTAGACCGTCCACGTGCTGCCGCCCACGGTGACGTTGCCCTGGGAAGTGCCGAGCGGGCCGACCGCGCCGGTTTTGTTCATCCAGAGCATGATCTCGTAGGCGTTGCCGGTGTCCCAGATGTCGTACGCCGTCTCGTAGGCGCCGGCGGACGGCACGGTCACGTTGAAGCTGGAGCTGACCGAGTGCAGGGTGCTGAGTTTCGCGCCCACGTAGCGGGTGGCGTTGGGGTAGGACTTGACGCCGCCGGTGTTGGGGTGGTTGGCCCATACGCCCCAGTTGCTGTACGAGTTGGCCCAGATCGTCTGCGGGCCGGCGCCGCTGCCCCAGATGTCGTTGTAGAGGGTGTAGCCGCCGTTGGACCACGTGGCCCACTGGTCGCTGGAGGACCAGGTGGCCGCGTACGCCGGGGCGGCGGCCAGCCCGACCGCGGCGGCCGCGGAGGCGGCGAGGCCGAGCAGGAGCATGCGGGGCTTCTTGCGCAGGGCTGTGCGCATGGGTGGGCTCCAATCCGAGCTCCGGGGCAGCCGCGGCCGTCACGCCGAAGCGGAGGGCGGCGCGTGCGGGGATCCGGGGAGTGGGCGGGCAGGGAACAGCCCGCCCCGGGCGCCGTCTTCGAAGCGCTTCGACGGATGATGCGTCAGGTCCGCCGCTGCCGTTGGGGGGATGGGCTTCAAGATGACAGTCGAACAATCGAAGCGCAACACCCGGTGCACCGGTAATTCCCGCCCCACCGGCACCAGGGGTGCCCGGAGGCGACGCGCCCGGGGCGGCCGGCCCCGCCGCGGTTACGATGACGGCTCTCTCCCGGCACTGCCGGCCAGGGCGAACCGGAGGGCCGACGATGGCCAGCATCAGAGATGTCGCGCGGCGCGCGGGCGTCGCCCCGAGCACCGTGTCGTACGTGCTGAACGGCGACCGCAGCACGACCGAGGAGACCCGGCGGCGGGTGCGCGAGGCCGTCGAGGCGCTCGACTACCACCCGCGGGCCGGGGCGCGCATGCTGCGCAGCGGGCGCACCGGAGTGGTGGCGCTGGCACTGCCCCGCGGGGGCGGGGCGGGTGGCACGGCCGGCGGGCGGCACGCGGTGGACGGCCGCTTCGCGATCGAGACCGCCGACGCCGCCCACCGGCTGGGCTACGACCTGCTCCTGGCCACCTCCGGCGACAAGGCGTCGGGGCTGCGCCGGGTGGCGGTGAGCGGGCTGGCGGACGCCGCCGTGATCATGGCCGTCGACCTGGAGGACCCGCGGATCGGGGTGGTCGGGGAGCTGGACTTCCCGGCCGCGCTGATCGGGCGCCCGGCGGACGAGGCCGCATTGCCGTGGATCGACCTGGACTGGGAGCGGGCCGCGGTGCTCGCCGTCCGCGAACTCGCGGCGGCCGGGCACCGGGAGGTCGTCTACCTCGGTTCGGCCGAGGAGGAGGTGCGGGCCCGCCGCAGCGCCGCGCTCTACGGGATCGCCGGCGCCGGGCGCGGCGCGCGGGAGACCGGCGCCGCGGTCCGGGTCGGGCACGCGGTGGACGACGCCGACGAGGCGGCAGGGCTGCTGCGCGCCCTGCTGGCCGCCCCCGAAGGGCCGCCGACCGCCCTGGTGGTGCAGCACCCGACCGCCTGGAGCCACGTGCTGGCGGCGGCGGGCGCGCTCGGCCGCCGGGTGCCGGAGGACCTGGCCGTGGTCGTCATCGGCTCGCTGCCGGAGGACACGTCGTGCGCCCGGCTGCCGCGGATCGAGCTCCCCGTGCCCGCGATGAGCGCCACCGCCGTGGAGCTGGCCGTCGAGGACGCCGACGCGCGCCGCCCCGCCAGGGGCCGGGGGCGCTCGCGCGGCCAGGCGGCGGCGCCGCCCGGCGAGGCGGCCCGGCAGGTACTCCTCGCGCCCGTACTGCTGGGCGGCGACGGGCTCCGCCCGCCCCCGGCCTGACCCCTAGCGGCCGGCCGCCGTCGCGCGTCCGGCCGGTCCCGCACGGAACGCCCTTGTCGACCCGCCCGGCAGTGCCTAACCTTGCCGGGACGGTCAGGAAATCGATTCGACAGTGCGGCCGGCCGCGCGTCCGAAACGGCCACGGAGCAACAGAGCAGGAGACCTCCATGAAGTTCACCGACGGCTACTGGCTGATGCGGCCGGGTGTCACCGCCCGCTTCGCGGCCGAGGTCGCCGACGCGAGCGTCACCGAGGACCGCGTCACGCTGTCCGCGGCCGTCCGCGCGGTCGGCCACCGCGGCGACACCCTCAACAGCCCGCTGCTGACGGTCGAGTGCTGGTCGCCGGCCGAGGGCGTGATCGGCGTGCGGTCCACCCACCACGCCGGCGCCGTGCGCAGGCTCCCGGAGTTCGCGCTGCCCGGCGAGGGCCGGTACGGGAGCGCCGTCCGCAAGGACTCGGTGGTCGAGCTGACCTCGGGCGAGCTGACCCTGCGGATCGACACCGAGCAGCCCTGGCACCTCGGCTTCAGCGCCGGCGGCACCCCGCTGACCTCCTTCGGCGAGAAGAGCCTCGGCTTCGTGACGGACGCGGAAGGCCGCCACCACATGGTCGGCCGGGCGGCCCTGGGCGTCGGCGAGTACGTCTACGGCCTCGGCGAGCGCTTCACCTCGTTCACCCGGAACGGCCAGAGCGTCGACGTCTGGCAGGAGGACGGCGGCACCAGCAGCGAGCAGGCCTACAAGAACGTCCCCTTCTACCTCACCAACCGCGGCTACGGCGTCTTCGTCAACCACCCCGGCAGGGTGTCGTACGAGATCGGCTCGGAGCTGGTCGGCAAGGCGCAGTTCAGCGTCGAGGACCAGTCCGTGGAGTTCTACGTCGTCCACGGGCCCGGCCCGAAGGAGGTCCTCGCCCGCTACACCGCCCTCACCGGCCGCCCCGCGCTGCCGCCCGCCTGGTCCTTCGGCCTGTGGCTGTCCACGTCCTTCACCACGGACTACGACGAGGAGACCGTCACCGGCTTCGTCCAGGGCATGGAGGACGCCGGGATCCCGCTGAGCGTCTTCCACTTCGACTGCTTCTGGATGCGCTCCTACCAGTGGTGCGACTTCACCTGGGACCCCGGGGTCTTCCCCGACCCGGAGGGCATGCTGGCCCGGCTGAAGGAGCGGGGCCTGCGGATCTGCGTGTGGATCAACCCCTACATCGCCCAGAAGTCCCCGCTGTTCGCCGAGGGCGCCGCGCGCGGCTACCTGGTCCGGCGGCCGGACGGCAGCGTGTGGCAGTGGGACCAGTGGCAGGCCGGGATGGGCCTGGTGGACTTCACCGACCCCGACGCCCGCGCCTGGTACGCCGGCAAGCTGCGGGTCCTGCTGGACCAGGGCGTGGACTGCTTCAAGACCGACTTCGGCGAGCGGATCCCGGTGGACGTCGTCTGGTCCGACGGTTCCGACCCGCAGCGGATGCACAATTACTACACCCAGCTCTACAACGAGACGGTCTTCGACCTGCTGCGCGCGGAGCGCGGCGAGGACGAGGCGGTGCTCTTCGCGCGGTCGGCGACCGCCGGCGGGCAGCGGATGCCCGTGCACTGGGGCGGCGACTGCGAGTCGACCTTCGAGGCGATGGCCGAGTCGCTGCGCGGCGGACTGTCGCTGGGCCTGGGCGGCTTCGGCTTCTGGAGCCACGACATCGGCGGCTTCGAGGGCACCCCGACCCCCGAACTCTTCGCCCGCTGGGTGCAGTTCGGCCTGCTGTCCTCGCACAGCCGGCTGCACGGCAGCCGCTCCTACCGGGTGCCGTGGGAGTACGGCGAGCAGGCCGTACCGGTCACCGCGGCCTTCACCCGGCTCAAGCACCGGCTGATGCCGTACCTGTACCGGGCCGCCGAGCAGGCGCGGGACGCGGGCACGCCGGTGATGCGGGCCATGCTGCTGGAATTCCCCGACGACCCGGCCTGCGCCACCCTCGACCGCCAGTACATGCTGGGCGGCGACCTGCTGGTGGCCCCGGTCTTCAGCGAGGACGGCACGGTGGAGTACTACGTTCCCGCGGGCACCTGGACCGGTGTGCTGACCGGTGAGCGGGTCGAGGGCCCGGGCTGGCGGCGCGAGACGCACCCGCTCGACACTCTGCCGCTGCTCGCCCGGCCCGGCGCGGTGATCCCCTTCGGCGCCTCCTCGGACGGGCCGGTCTCCGACTGGGCCGACGGCGTGACCCTGCGGGTGTACGCGCCGCGGGACGGCTCCACGACCGTGACACGGGTGCCCGCGCCGGACGGCTCGGCGCCGGTCACCTTCACCGTGAGCCGCACCGGGGACGAGATCGTCGTCGAGACCGGCAGCGGCCTGCCCTGGAACGTGCTGCTGGCCGGCGTCGAAACCCCCGGGCACGGCGAGCCGCACGCGCTCGGCACGCTGCACCGCTGCGCGGCCGGGACCGGCAGGCTCGCGGCGCGCTGGGCCTGACGGGCGGTCGGGCCGGATCCGGTGCCCGCGGTGAAGCGCGCCGCCGCGGGCACCGGCCGCCCGCCGCCGGTCAGCCCGCCAGTTCGGCGCGGACCGCGCGGGCGGCCGCCACCAGGTTCTCCAGCGAGGCCCGGGTCTCCGGCCAGCCGCGGGTCTTCAGGCCGCAGTCCGGATTGACCCACAGCCGGTCGGCGGGAATCGCCTCCAGCCCGGTGCGCAGCAGACGGGCCGCCTCGTCCGGGCCGGGGACGCGGGGCGAGTGGATGTCGTAGACGCCCGGACCGGCCTCCCGCGGGTAGCCGTGGGCGGCCAGCTCGCGGGCCACCTGCATGTGCGAGCGGGCCGCCTCCAGGCTGACGACGTCGGCGTCGAGGTCGTCGATGGCCTGCACGATGTCGCCGAACTCCGCGTAGCACATGTGCGTGTGGACCTGGGTGTCCGCGCGGACCCCGGCGGTGGCCAGCCGGAACGCCTCGGTGGCCCACGCCAGGTACGCCGGCCGGTCCGCGGCGCGCAGCGGCAGCGTCTCGCGCAGCGCGGGCTCGTCCACCTGGATGACGGCCGTGCCCGCGGCCTCCAGGTCGGCGACCTCGTCGCGCAGCGCCAGGGCCACCTGCCGGGCGGTGTCGGCGGGCGGCTGGTCGTCGCGGACGAAGGACCAGGCGAGCATCGTGACGGGCCCGGTGAGCATGCCCTTGACCGGCCGGTCGGTGAGCGACTGGGCGTAGGAGATCCAGCGCACGGTCATGGGCGCGGGGCGGGAGACGTCGCCGGCGAGGATCGGCGGGCGCACGTAGCGGGTGCCGTAGGACTGGACCCAGCCGTGCTGCGTGGCCAGGTAGCCGGTGAGCTGCTCGGCGAAGTACTGCACCATGTCGCCCCGTTCGGGCTCCCCGTGCACCAGGACGTCCAGGCCCGTCCTCTCCTGGAAGGCGATGACCTCGCGGACCGCGCCGCGCATCCGCTCCTCGTAGCCGGCCGTGCCGATCCGGCCGGCGCGCAGGTCGGCGCGGGCGGCGCGCAGGTCGCCGGTCTGCGGGAAGGAGCCGATGGTCGTGGTCGGCAGCAGCGGCAGCCGCAGCCGGGCCCGCTGGGCCGCGGTGCGCTCGCCGTAGGGCTGCGCCCGCCGGGAGTCGGCGGGGGTGACGGCGGCGGCCCGCGCCCGGACGGCCGGGTCGCGGGTGAGCGGGGACCGTGCGCGCGAGTCGAGCGCGGCCCGGTTGGCGGCCAGTTCGGCGGCGACGGCGTCCGTGCCGCGCGACAGGCCCGCGGCGAGGGTCGCGATCTCGGCGGTCTTCTGCCGCGCGAAGGCGAGCCAGGGCAGCACCCGCGGGTCGAGACCGGTCTCGGCGGCGGCGTCGAGCGGCACGTGCAGCAGCGAGCAGGACGCGGCGACGTCGACCCGGCCGGCCAGGCCCAGCAGGGTGCCGAGGGTGGCCAGGGCCCCGCGCAGGTCGGTGGCCCAGATGTTGCGGCCGTCGACGACGCCCGCGACGAGCCGCCTGCCGGGCAGCCCGCCGGCCGCCGCGAGGTCGTCGAGGTTGGCGGCCGCGGGGCCGGTGAAGTCCAGGGCCAGGCCCTCGACGGGGGCGGCGGCCAGCACCGGCAGGGCCTCGCCGAGCCGGTCGAAGTAGGAGGCGACCAGCAGTCTCGGGCGGTCCGTGAGGGATCCGAGTTCCCGGTAGGCGCGGGCGGCGGCGCCGAGTTCGGCGGCGTCCCGGTCCTGGACGAGGGCGGGCTCGTCGAGCTGCACCCACCCGGCGCCCGCGGCGCGCAGTCCGGCGAGCACCCCGGCGTAGACGGGCAGCAGCCGGTCCAGCAGGCTCAGCGGCTCGAAGTCCGCGGGGGCGCCGGGCGCGGGCTTGGCGAGCAGCAGGTAGGTGACCGGGCCGACGAGCACCGGCCGCGGGGTCAGGCCCAGCGCCAGGGCCTCCCCGAGCTGGGCGAGCTGCTCGGACGGGTCGGCGCGGAATTCGGTGCCGGGCCCCAGCTCGGGCACCAGGTAGTGGTAGTTGGTGTCGAACCACTTCGTCATCTCCAGCGGCGCGACCTCCTGCGTGCCGCGGGCCATGGCGAAGTAGCCGTCGAGCGGGCCGGCGGCCACCGCGTCGCGGTGCCGCGCGGGGATCGCGCCGACCATGACGGTGGTGTCGAGAACGTGGTCGTAGAGCGAGAAGTCACCGGTGGGCACCTCGTCGACGCCCGCCCGGGCCAGCTGCCGCCAGTTCTCCCGGCGCAGCCCGGCCGCGGTGCCGTGCAGCTCGGCGGCGGTGACGCGGCCCTTCCAGTAGCCCTCGACGGCCTTCTTCAGTTCCCGGCCGGCACCCTGGCGGGGGTAGCCGTACACGGTGGCCCGTGCGGGCGCGGCTGCGGGCTCGGTTGTCACGGAAACCTCCTTCACCGGACGGACACCGGACGGATCCCCGGGATCCCGGCGGGGCGACGAAGGCGCGGGCGTGCTGTCCGCGCCCGTCCCCCCTTGCCTGCGGTCGGCACGCCGTCCTACCCCTCCGCGGCGCGGTCGGCGAGGATCTCGCGGGCGGCCCGGGCGCCGGAGGCCAGGGCGCCCTGGACGGAGCCGGTGGCGCGGTGGTCGCCGCAGACGTGGACGCCGGGGGAGTGGCGGGTGGTCCGGCTGAGCGGCCAGGGCGGCGGCATCGCCGGAAGGGCCTGCGGCAGCGGGTACGCGGCCACCGGCTCCCAGCCGCCGGTGTCCGTCCCGTACAGCTCGGCCAGCACGCCGCGCACCTCCGCCTCCCGCGCGGCGGATGCCTGCGCGCCCAGCACGGAGGTGGCCACCAGCGCCCGGCCGCGCGGTGCGTATTCGGGCACGACCTCGCTGACGACCACCGTGTTCAGCACCCGCCGCTGCGCGTCGACGACCAGCGTCGGCTCGGCCAGCGGCGGCCGCGGGGCGGCGTGGTAGAAGGTGGTGACCGCGCGGGCCGGCGGCACCGCGAGCCCCGGCAGCAGCTCCGCGGCGGCCGCCGGTCCGGTCGCGACGACCACGGTACGGGCCGGCTGCTCGTCCCCGTACGCCGTCAGCACCCCTTCCCCGGTGAGGTGTTCGACCGGCGTGCCCAGCGCCACCGCGCCCTCCGGCAGCGCGGCGGCGAGCTGTTCGGGGACGGCGGCGACGCCCCGTTCGGGCAGGCACAGGGTGCCGCGCATCATCGAGCGCCACACCAGGTGGAAGTAGCGGCCGGACGTCTCCAGCTCGTCCTCCAGGAACACCCCCGACAGGAACGGCCGGAAGAGGCGTTCCACCAGTTCCTCGCCGATCGCGGCGTCGGCGAGCGCGGTCCTGGTCGTGACGTCCGGCCGCCGCTTGAGCGCCCGCGGCGGAGTGAGCAGGTCCCGCGCGCACAGCACCACCAGCGCGGACACGTCCCGCAGTGAGCCGAGCCGGCCCGGCAGCAGGCCGGCGGCCTGCCGCGGGGCCCGCGTCGGATCGGCGAAGCGCAGCGTGCCGTGCGGGGAGTGGATCAGGAAGCCGGGGCTGAACGGCCGCGCGTGCAGCTCGCGGAGCCGCACGCGGCGGCGCAGCTGAGGGTAGGAGGTGTTGACCACCTGGAAGCCGCGGTCGAGGCGGAATCCGTCCCGTACGTCCGTGCGCATCCTCCCGCCGACGCCGTCGGACGCCTCCAGCACCCGTACCCGCAGCCCGGCGGCCACCAGGTCCTGCGCGCACGCGAGCCCCGCGAGACCGGCGCCGACCACCACCGCGTCCACCGCTGCCTTCGCCGCCATCACCGTCTCCGTCCGCCGGGCCGACCGTCCCCCGGCGTGGCGCGGGCCCGCCGCGCCGCCGGGGGACGGGAGCGCGTCACCGCGCCAGGAACTCCAGCAGGTCCTGGTTGAAGCGCTCCTTGTCGCCGGGCACCAGGGCGATGCCGTGCGAGCCGCCCTCGTAGACCTTCAGCTCGGCGTCCTTGACCAGCTTCGCCGTCTTGGCACCCGTTGCCGCGAAGGGCACGACCTGGTCGTCGTCGCCGTGCACGACCAGCGTCGGGACGTCGAACTTCGCGAGGTCGGCGTGGAAGTCGGTGGCCGCGAAGGCGTCCACACAGGCCACGCCGCCCTCGATCGTCTCGTCCATCGCCATGAGCCAGAAGGCGTCCTTGTTGCCCTGCGTGACCTTGTTGCCCTCGCGGTTCGCCCCGAAGAACCCCACCGAGGTGTCCTTCCAGAACTGCGAGCGCTCGGCGAGGATGCCCGCCTTGATCTCGTCGAAGACCTTCTGCGGCACCCCCTCGGGGTTGTCCGGCCCCTGGAGCATGATCGGCGGGATCGCCGAGAGCAGCACCGCCGAGCGCACCCGCTCCGTGCCGTGCCGCCCGATGTAGCGGGCCAGCTCGCCGCCGCCCATGGAGTGCGCGACGAGCGTGACGTCTCGCAGGTCCAGCGCGGTGAGCAGGTCGTTCAGGTCGTCGGCGAAGGTGTCGAAGTCGTAGCCGTCGAAGACCGGTGTCGACCGCCCGTGCCCGCGCCGGTCGTGCGCGATGCCGCGGAAGCCCGCACCGGCCACCGCCTTGAGCTGGTCCTGCCACGCGTCGCCGCTCAGCGGCCAGCCGTGGATGAAGACCACCGGGCGGCCCCGGCCCCAGTCCTTGTAGAAGATCTCGACCCCGTCACGCGTCGTCACGTAGGGCATGGAAGGTGTCCTCTCGGTCGCTCGCGTCTCCCCCCGCGCCGCGCCCGTCACGGCGCTGCCGCGGGCCGGGCGCGCACCGTCCCCCGTCCGCCGCCCGGTAGCCGCTCCTTCCATGCTGCGCCTGTCCGCCGCTCCCGCAACGCGAGCGTCAGCCGCCCCGCTGCCGGCGCTCGGGCTTCCAGCCCCAGGCGGTGAGCATGCCGGCCGAGAGGGCGGCGCAGTCCGGGGAGTCGAGGTAGCGGATCGCCGGGGCCGGGGGAGCCGGCGGTCACGGTGCGGCCTGCGGGACGTCGGGCACGGCGGCACCTCTTCACGGGACGGGGGCGGCGGGGCGCGCCCTCCATCCTGCGCGGGCGGCGGCCCGTGGGGCCGGGGGCGCGCCGGACCGCCCCGGCTCAGCGCTCGCCGGGGGTGCGGACCCCGGGCCAGTCCAGCCGCAGCTGCTCGGCGCGCGGGAGGCTGGACACGACGAGGTCGTAGGAGTCCTCGATCATCTCCCGCACCAGGCCGTCGGGCAGCGCCCCGTCCAGGCGCACCGTGTTCCAGTGCCGCTTGTTCAGGTGCCAGCCGCCGGTGATCTCCGGGTGTGCCGCGCGCAGTTGCAGCGCCACCTCCGGATCGCACTTCAGGCTCACGCTCAGCGGCCGCGCGTCCAGGGCGGTGATCGCGAAGATCTTCCCGCCGACCTTGAAGACCGAGGTCTCCAGGGTGAAGGGGAAGGTCTCGGCGGCGCCGTTCAGTCCCAGGCAGATGGCTTTGAGCGCGTCGGGTGTCATGGGAGCCAGTGTGCCGTGGGGCACCGACAGCGGCGGCCGGACGCCGCCGGACCGCCCCGCGCGGGCCCCGGCACCGGCGGTCCCGCCGGCTCCCGTCCCCGCGCGGACGGCAGCCGTACCGCGGGCCGCGGGCCGCTCCGGGCCCGCCGTGCCGGAGCGAGCCGCGGCCCCTCAGCCCAGCGCCGCCAGCAGCTCGCGCTCGCGCCCGGCGCTCAGGCCCGCCCGGCGCGGCCGGTCGAGCCCTTCCCCGCGCTCCCAGCGCAGCGTGTCGGCCAGCATGTCCGCCCGCGGCCGGTGGCGCAGCCCGGCGGCCCGCGCGGCGGCCCCGCTGCGGGCCGACCAGCCCTCCCAGCCCGGCTCGGCCAGCCACATCGGCAGCGACTCGGGCCCCATGTAACCGGCCACGCCCTGCGCGAGCAGCCACTCCGAGGTGGCGGTGACCACCGGACCGGTGTGCCCGCCGACCGTGCGGGACAGCTCCAGCCACTCGCCGAACGGGACGACCGGCCCGACCGCGTCGAAGGTTCCCGTGGTGCGGGCCTGCGCGGCGTCCAGCAGCCAGCCGGCGAGGTCCCGCACGTCGACCGTCTGGGTCGGCCCGTCGGGGATGTCGGGCACCAGCATCGGCCCCTGCGGGTCACGCGCGGCACGGGCCACCCAGTAGCCGGAGCGGTCGCTCGCGTCACCCGGGCCGCCGATGAGGCCGGCGCGGGCGATCAGCAGCCGGTCGCCCACCGCGGCCGCCGACGCCAGCTCGCAGGCGACCTTGGCCTCGCCGTAGAGCTCCCTGCCGACCTCGTCCAGGCCGGTCGGGGCCAGCAGCGGCGTGGACTCGTCGGCGCCGGGCACCGCGTGCGAGGCGTAGGCGCTGCCGGAGGAGACGTACGTCCAGTGCCGGGCACGGCCGCCGAGCGCCTCGAGTGCCCCGCGGACGAAGCCGGGCTGCCACGACACCTCCACGACCGCGTCCCACTCCCGGTCGAGCAGCGGCCCGTACGCCGTGTCGTCCCGCCGGTCGGCGGCCACCAGGCGGGCCCCCTCCGCGACGTCCCCGCTCTCCCCGCGGGCCAGGCACGTCACCGCGTGCCCCCGCCCCACCGCCTGCCGCGACAGCTCGCGCCCGAGCCACGCCGTTCCACCCAGCACCAGGATCTCCATGCCCTCACCCAAGCACCGTGAACGCCGCAGGCCCAGGTGCGTTCGCGGACGGCGGACTCGTCCCGCCCGCCGCCCGGGGTGTTCGGGTTCTCCCCCGGGGCGGCCGGCGGGCCTGCCGGATGGGGCGCCGGGTGCGGGGCGGCCAGGATGAGGGGTGCACATCCGCCTCGCCCGACGGGAGTCATCGTGCTGACACGCCGTTCCGCCGCAGTGGGGGCCGCAGCCGCGGCCCTGTCCGCCGCCTTCCCGCCGCCCGCCGCGGCCGCGGAACCGGGGAGGACGGGGCGGCTCCGGCTGCCCGCGCCGAGCGGACCGTACGGGGTGGGGACGGTCGCGCTGCGGCTGGTGGACGCGGCGCGGGACGATCCGTGGGTGCCGGGGCGGCGGCGCGAGCTGATGGTGAGCCTGCGCTATCCGGCGCGGTGCGGCCGCGGCGCGGGGGCGCCGCAGATGCTCCCGGGGGAGGCGGCCGGTTTCGCCGCGTTCGCCGGCTACACCGGGGTGCCGGCCGCCGAGGTGGACTGGGCCGCCACCCGCACGTTCGCGCGCACCGGGGCGCCCGCGCTCCCGGGGCGCTTCCCGCTGGTGCTGTACTCGCCCGGCGCGGGCGACCCGCGCTCGCTGAACAGCACCCTGTGCGACGACCTGGCCTCCCGCGGCTACGCCGTGCTCTGCGTCGACCACACCTACGACGCGGCCGCCGTCGAGTTCCCCGGTGGCCGCGTCGAACGGACCGTGCTGCCCGCCGAGTTCGCCGAGGCCGTGCCCGACCCCGCGCACGCCGACCCGGCGCGGGTCGCCGTCCTGCTGCGCAAGGTCGTGGAGGTGCGCGTCGCCGACCTGCGGTCGGTGCTCGACCTGCTGCCGGACGCGCTGCCGCGGGCGCTGCGCGGGGTGCCGGACTTCGGACGGACCGGGGTCTTCGGCCATTCCGCGGGCGGCTTCACCGCGCTCCAGGCGATGTACGACGACCCGCGCATCGCGGCGGGCGCCAACTTCGACGGCGTGACGGCGTACGTGCAGGACGACCCCGACACCGGCTACCTCTCACCGGTGGCGGCCGGCGGCCTCGACCGCCCCTTCCTGCTCGCCGGCAAGGACGGCAACACCCCTTCCACGGTGCCCTGCTGGGACGCGCTGTGGCGGCGCAGCCGCGGCTGGCACCGCGGCTTCAGCCTGGCCGGCGCCGGGCACGCCGCCTTCACCGACGCCGAGACGCTCCTCCCGCAGATCGCCCGCCGCCTGCACCTGCCCGCGAGCGCCGTCACCGCGAACCTCGGCACGCTCGCGCCGCACCGCGCCGTCCGGGCCCAGCGCGCTCACCTCGCCGCCTTCTTCGACCGCTGGCTGCGCGGCCGCGACGACCACGGCCTCTTCGACGGCCCCTCACCGCTGTACCCGGAGGTCCGCCCCTTCTCCTGACCCGACCCGCCGGGCGCCGCAGCGCGTCCGGCCCGCCGCCCGCGGGCCCGTACCCTGGTGGCGTGCCGTCCTCCCGCCTGCGCCGTATCGCCGTGCTGGTCCTGGAGGGGGCGAAACCCCTCGACGTCGGGATCCCCGCGCAGGTCTTCACGACCCGGGAGAGCATGCCGTACGAGGTACGCGTGTGCGGGGCCGCGCCCGGGCTGGTGACCGGCGGCGACGGGCTCGCCTACCACGTCGCGGACGGGCTGGACGCGCTCGCCTGGGCCGACACCGTCTTCGTGCCCGGCTACCGCTTCCCGGACCGCGAGGACCCGCCCCGCGCGGTCGTCGAGGCGCTGGTCGCCGCCCACACCCGGGGCGCACGGCTGGCCGCCATCTCGACGGGGGCGTTCGCGCTCGCCGCGACGGGGCTGCTGGACGGCCGCCGGGCCACGACGCACTGGCACTACACCCGCGCCCTCGCGCGCAAGCACCCGCTCGTCCGGGTCGACGAGAACGTGCTGTTCGTCGACGAGGGCAGCGTGCTCACCTCGGCCGGCGCCGCCTCCGGCATCGACCTGTGCCTGCACGTGCTGCGCGGCGACCTCGGCGTCGCCGCCTCCAATCACGCGGCCCGGCGGCTGGTCGCCGCTCCCTACCGCAGCGGCGGGCAGGCCCAGTACGTGCCGCGCAGCGTGCCCGAGCCGCTCGGCGAGCGCTTCGCCGCGACACGCGAATGGGCCCTGCACCGGCTCGGTGAGCCGCTCACCCTGGAGATCCTCGCGCGGCACGCGGCGGTCTCCCCGCGCACCTTCTCCCGGCGCTTCGCCGAGGACACCGGCTACACACCCATGCAGTGGGTGATGCGCGCCCGTGTCGACCTGGCGCGCGAACTGCTGGAACGCTCCAAGCGCGGGGTCGAGCAGATCGCCAACGACGTCGGGCTCGGCACCGGCGCGAACCTGCGGCTGCACTTCCAGCGCATCCTCGGCACGACCCCGACCGAGTACCGGCGGACCTTCGGCCGGGGCGAGTAGCGGCCCCTGCGGCCGGCCCGATCCGCTGGCGCGATCCTTTCGAACCATGGCGCTCGGGCCACGGCCGCGAGCGCGGCGGTCGGGCGAGTCTGGTGGTGCAACGAAGGGACGAAGGGACACCACTCATGACTCGCATCGCCATCAACGGATTCGGCCGCATCGGGCGCAACGTGCTGCGCGCCCTGCTGGAGCGCGGCAGCGACCTGGAGGTCGTCGCCGTCAACGACCTCACCGAGCCCGTCGCCCTCGCCCGCCTGCTCGCGTACGACTCCACCGCGGGCCGGTTCGGCCGCCCGGTCACCGCCGAGGGGGACAGCCTCGTCGTCGACGGCCGCCGCATCCGGGTGCTCGCCGAGCGGGAGCCGGCCCGGCTGCCGTGGGCCGAACTCGGCGTCGACGTGGTGCTGGAGTCGACCGGCCGCTTCACCTCGGCGAAGGCCGCCCGCGCCCACCTGGACGCCGGCGCCGGCAAGGTCCTCGTCAGCGCCCCCTCGGACGGCGCGGACGCCACGGTCGCCTACGGCGTCAACACCGGGGTGTACGACCCGGCCGCCCACACCGTCGTCTCCAACGCCTCCTGCACGACCAACGCGCTGGCGCCGCTCGCCGCCGTCCTCGACGACCTGGCGGGCATCGAGCACGGCTTCATGACCACCGTGCACGCCTACACGCAGGAGCAGAACCTCCAGGACGGCCCGCACCGCGACGCCCGCCGCGCCCGCGCCGCCGCCGTCAACATCGTGCCCACCACGACGGGCGCCGCCAAGGCGATCGGCCTCGTGCTGCCCCGCCTGGAGGGCAAGCTCTCGGGCGATTCGATCCGGGTGCCCGTGCCGGTCGGCTCGATCGTCGAGCTCAACACCACCGTGGCCCGCGACGTGACCCGCGAGGAGGTGCTGGCCGCCTACCGGGCCGCCGCCGACGGGCCGCTCGCCGGGATCCTCGAATACTCCGACGACCCGCTGGTGTCGTCCGACATCGTCGGCAACCCGGCCTCGTCGATCTTCGACTCGGCCCTCACCCGCGTCGACGGCCGCCACGTCAAGGTGGTCGCCTGGTACGACAACGAGTGGGGCTTCTCCAACCGGGTCGTGGACACGCTCGAACTGCTGGCCGCGGGCTGACCGCTGAACCCGGCCGTGCCCGGAGGGGCGGTTGCCCCGCCCGTCCGGGCCCCGGGGCGGCCCGGCGCCGCGTCAGGCGGCCGTCACTGGCCCACCCGGCCGTCGACGCACTCGCGGAGCAGATCGGCGTGGCCGCTGTGCCGGGCGTACTCCTCGACCCTGTGCACCAGCAGTTCCCGGATCGCGATCGCGTCCTTCCCGACCCGCTCGCCGAGATCCGGGTGGGCGGCCAGGGCCACGTCGGTCGCCGCCTGCTCACGC
Organism: Streptomyces sp. NPDC020983; assembly: GCF_044333485.1. Lineage (NCBI taxonomy): Bacteria > Bacillati > Actinomycetota > Actinomycetes > Kitasatosporales > Streptomycetaceae > Streptomyces > Streptomyces sp. NPDC020983. The sequence goes on from NZ_JBIRRA010000005.1 coordinate 328,412, forward strand.
TCCAGGTCGGCGTAGGCGGCCTCGACGACGGCGGGGTCGGCGACGGCGCCGAGGAAGTCCGCGTCCTTCGGGCCGTAGAGCTTCGGCTGCGGTTCGCCCTCGCCGAGCCAGTTGCGCCAGTCCCGCTCCACCTCGGCGAGGTGCCGGATCAGGCCCAGCAGCGACATCGTCGACGGCGGCACGGAGCGGCGCGCCAGCTGCCCGGCGTCCAGCCCCTCGCACTTCATCCGCACGGTGATCCGGTAGCGCGTCAGGAAGTCGTGCAGGGTGGCGGCCTCGCCTTCCGGGCCGGGGCCGTTCTCGCGCGGGTCGTCGTCGGGGTCGGTCCACATGTCGGGGTAGACGGTGGCCCGGGTCCACCGCTCGGGGTGATCGCTCATGGACAGCATGCTCGACCGTCGCCGGCCTGTCGCGCCAGCGGGTTTGCGTCCCGCGCGCGGCGGGCGCGGAACGGGCGACCGTACGGCCCGGGGCGCGGGGGATGCGGACCTCCGCGCCCCGGGCCGTCCGGCGGGGGGCCGCCAGGTCAGATCAGGGCGAACTGCTGGGCGGCGGAGCCGTTGCAGTCCCAGATCTGGAGGCGGGTGCCGTTGGCGGTGGCGCCGCTGGGGGAGTCGAGGCAGCGGCCGGACTGCGGGTTGAACAGCGAGCCGTCCGGGCGCTGGTTCCAGACCTGCCCGCCGGCGCCGTCGCAGTCCCACAGTTCGACCTGGGTGCCGTTGGCGGTGCCGTTGCCGTTGATGTCCAGGCAGCGGCCGAGCGTGCCGAGCGTTCCGCCGGCGCTGTGGAACCAGTGCTGGTCGACGGCCCACGACTGGCAGTCCCACAGCTGCACCGCGGCGCCGTTCGTGCCGGTGTCGTCGGCGGCGACGTCCACGCACCTGCCGCCGGGACCGGCCACCGGGGCGCCGCCGTTGACGGTGAAGCGCTGGGCGGCGGAGCCGTTGCAGTCCCAGATCTGGAGCCGGGTGCCGTTGGCGGTGGCGCCGTTCGGGGAGTCGAGGCAGCGGCCGGACTGCGGGTTGAACAGCGAGCCGTCGGAACGCTGCACGAACTTCTGGCCGCCGGCGCCGTTGCAGTCCCACAGTTCGACCTGGGTGCCGTTGGCGGTGCCGTTGCCGTTGACGTCCAGGCAGCGGCCGAGCGTGCCGAGCGAGCCGTTGGCGTGGTGCGCCCAGTGCTGGTCCTCGGCCCAGGTCTGGCAGTCCCACAGTTGCACCGCGGCGCCGTTCGTGCCGGTGTCGTCGGCGGCGACGTCCACGCACCTGCCGCCGGGGCCGGTGACCGTCCCCTGCGGGCCGTTGGGCACGTCGGTCCGGCCGCTGTAGCCGGCCGCGACGACGTTCGCCTGCACCGCGTTCTCGGCCGCGTCGCTCGGGTAGCCGGCGACCATCGCGCCTTCGAAGAAGGTGCCCATGTTGCGGTTGCTGTTGTCGCCGCCCGTGCCGAGGATGATGCCGCCCTCCTGCTGCATGGGCCGGTATCCGCCGCGGGTCGGCAGCCCGCCGCTCCACCAGGTCGACAGTCCGCCGCCCTGCGAGTTGCCGCCCTTGAGGGCGTACGTGGTCCGGCCGTCGTTCTTCAGCACGGCTGTGACGTACGGGCTGCTGTTGCCGAGGTTGGCGGTGTTGGAGCCGTTGTCGCCCTGGAACATGCCGTTCTCCAGGTCCGCCTCCACCCACGGGCCCGACCCGGTGCAGGGGGAGAAGTAGCAGGTGGTGGCGATGGAGACGGCGTCCATGTGGCCGTTGCCGGTGTCGTACGGGGTGCTCTCGGCGTTGCCGTAGTCGAAGCAGCAGTCCGAGCCGACGTGCGTGCCGCTGGCGACCATGTAGACGCCCTCGGGCTGCCCGCCCACGGCGACGCCCGAGGCGGCACCGGTGTAGCGGTAGCCGACGCCCGGCGAGACCCAGATGCCGTAGACCTTGTGCCCGCCCGCGCGGACGGCGATCTCGCTCGCGTCCGCGCCGCGGTCCGCGCCGCCGGCGCCGCCCGCCGGTCCGGGCAGCAGGTCGTTGTGGCGGCTGGTCTGGTCGTACACCTTGCTGATGCGGCACGTGGTGCCGCCGCAGAAGGTGTCCTGGTGCCCGGCGTCGGCGTAACCGCCCTGGGCCAGCAGGCCGATGTCCGCCGTCGCGCCGTCCGAGGCACGGGTGACCTGGTAGAGCGGGCCGACGTAGCCGGAGAGGAGGGCCCGCACGGTGCTGTGCGCGGCGACGCAGGGTGTGCCCGCGGCCGCGTAGATGTCGCACGGCAGCGAGCCGGCCGCCTGGGAGGCGGCCGGCAGTGCCAGGAGGGAGCCGAGCACCAGCGCGAGCACGGCCACGGGCGGCCCGATGACCCGGGCCGCCCGGCGGAGCGCCGCCGCGAGGAGTGCCGGGGTCCGGGAGGCCGCCGTACGGTCCGGCGTGGCGCGGGGTGCTGTCGCGCCGGGTGGGGCGGGCGTGGCTCTGGGTGTCAGTCGCATGGAGCGCTCCTGGGAGTGGGGGAGGGGAGCTGCCGCCCGGTCACCGGACGGCGGTTGCCGGACCGCTGGGCGCCGTGCAGGTGGCGGCGGCGGAGGCACCACCACCGCCGCCACCCGTCAGGGGGTCGTGCGCGTGCGCTCGCCGGGGTTCGTCACCGCGCTCCTTGCGGGCCTCGCCCGGCCGTGGCCCTGGCGAGCGGCCCGCGAGGAGCGGCCGGGGACGGTGCGGGGGGAGTGGGCGGACGGCGTACCGGCGTGGACGATTCGCTCGTGGCGTTCAACGATGTAAAGCATCGGGCAGCACGATGACAGCACGGCTCAGTTGTCATGTCTAGACCTTTCGCGCGGGCAATTCCCCCTCCCGCCGGGCCGGTTCGGACCGTGCGCCGCTCGGACCTGCGTTCCCTGCTGAGCTGGCTCTTCGCCCGCTGCCAGGGCCGTCCGCCGGTCCGGAGCCCACTGCCGGACACCGCGGAACACCGGGAGGAGAGCCCTTGGAGGGGCATCGGCCGGACGCGTTTCACACCACACCCTGACAGGTCCCGGCTGTCCTCCCGATCGTCTGTCTGCATCGTTGTACAGATCCGTACGGCCAGGCCGTCGCCCCCCCCGCCGCCCCTGGCCCGGTCCGGGGCCCGCTGATCGCCCGGTGCCGCACGGCGCCCTTCGCCGTCACCTCCGCCGGGCCGCCGTCTCCCGCGGGCCGTCGCCCGCGGGGCTCGACCGGCCCTGCGGCGTGTTGCCGCTCGCCGTCGGACACAATCTGACCGAGCACTACTTCTCGCAGTACGGCGCGGCGTTCACCGGCGCCGTCAGCGGCGGGTTCCCCGCCGCGGTGCTGCCGAGGACGCTGCTCGGCCGCACCCGGCAACCGGAGCGACCGCTCCGGACGCCCGTGCCCGGCGCACGGGCCCGGCCGTTCCGTCGCGGCCGGGCCCGTCCCGCCACCCAGGGCCCGCAAGAAAGGAAAGCCGTGGGCGTCAGCCTCAAAGATGTCGCACTGCGCGCCGGCGTGTCGGTGAAGACCGTCTCCAACGTCGTCAACGACTACCCGCACGTCACACCGACCACCCGGGCGCGGGTCCAGCGCGCGATCGACGACCTCGGCTACCGCCCCAACCTGACCGCCCGCCACCTGCGCAAGGGCCGCACCGGCATCATCGCGCTGGCGATACCCGAACTGGGCAACCCCTACTTCGCGGAGGTCGCCGGCGCCGTCGTCGACGCCGCAGCCCGGCACAGCCTCACCGTGCTGCTCGACCACACCGCGGGAGCCCGCGAGAAGGAGGTGCTGGTCACCCGGGGATTCGGCGCCCATGTCATCGACGGGCTGATCCTCAGCCCGATCCGGCTGGAGAACGAGGACCTCGCCGCCCGCGGTGACGGCCCGCCGCTGGTGCTGCTCGGCGAGCGCGAGTACGACGCCCCGTACGACCACATCATGGTCGACAACGTCGGCGCGGCCCGCGCCGCCGTACGCCACCTGCTCGACATCGGCCGCCGCCGGATCGCCTTCCTCGGCGCCCGCCGGGAGAGCACCCGGCAGCCCGCCCATCTGCGGCTGCGCGGCTGGCGCCAGGGCATCCTGGCCGCCGGACTGGAACCCGACGAGTCGATGGTCGTGGCCACCGAGGGCTACGGCCGGCGGGACGGCGCCGCCGCGATGGCCGCGCTGCTCGACCGAGAGGAGCGGCCCGACGCGGTCTTCGCGTACAACGACCTGATGGCCGTCGGCGCGATGCGCACCCTGGCCGAACGCGGCCTGCGGGTGCCCGGCGACGTCGCCGTCGTCGGTTTCGACGACATCGAGGAGGGCCGCTACGGCAGCGTGTCGCTCAGCACCGTGGCCCCGGACAAGACGGCCCTCGCCCGGCTCGCCGTCGACTGCCTGGCCGAGCGTATCGAGAGCCGCGGCGCCGCCGAGCCGCCCGCACCGCGCCGTATCGACCCGGGGTACCGGCTCATCGCCCGCGAGTCCACGGCCGTACGCAGGGCCTGACCCGGCTCCGGCAGCGGGAACCCGCTGCTCAGCCGCCTGCCGGGCCCTGGCATGCTGTGCTGCATCCCCCGACGACCGCGGCCGGTGACGGCCGCCCGTACCCGAGGACGACCATGCCCCGTGCCTCCCTCGTCAGCGCGCCCTTCGGCACCGCGCCCGGCGGTGAGACCGTGCACCGCTGGACGCTCCGCTCCCCGAGCGGCGTGAGCGCGGAGGTGCTCACCTACGGCGCCACCCTGCACAGCCTGCGGGTGCCGGACGGGCAGGGGACGGCCGCCGACATCGTCCTCGGCCTGCCGGGGACGGCCGAGTACGCCTCCGAGCAGCCCTTCCTGGGGGCGGTCGTCGGCCGCTACGCCAACCGCATCGCGCACGGCCGCTTCACCCTGGACGGCGCGGTGCACCGGGTCCCGGCCAACGACCGCGGCCACGCCCTGCACGGCGGCCCGGACGGATTCCACCGCCGGCTGTGGTCCGCCCGCCCCGGCCCGCGCACCGACGACGGCACCGTCTCCGTCGTCCTCGGCCTGCACAGCCCCGACGGCGACATGGGCTTCCCCGGCGCCCTCGACGTCAGCGTCACCTACACCCTGGACGCGGGCGGCACCCTCGCCCTGGACTACCGGGCGGCCACCGACCGGCCCACGGTCGTCAACCTCACCCACCACGCGTACTTCAACCTCGCCGGCGCGGGCAGCGGCGACGTCCTCGGCCACGTCCTCGCGCTGGACGCCGCGTCCTACCTGCCCGTCGACCCCGGGGCCATCCCCCTCGGACCCCCCGAGCCGGTGGCCGGCACCCCCTTCGACTTCACCGGGCCGCGCCCGATCGGGGACCGCATCGCCGCGGACCACGCCCAGCTCGCCGCGGCGGGCGGCTACGACCACTGCTACGTCCTCGACCCCGCGCCCGTGCCGGGCGCCCTGCGCCGCGCCGCGCGTGTCGACGACCCGGGAAGCGGCCGCCGCATGGCGGTCTGGACGACCGAGCCCGGCCTCCAGCTCTACACCGGCAACAACCTGGACGGTACCCACCGCGGCCCGCAGGGCGCCGCTTACACCCGCCACACCGGGGTCTGCTTCGAGACCCAGCACTTCCCCGACTCCCCCAACCGCCCCGCCTACCCGTCCACCGTCCTGCGTCCCGGGGCCGCGCACCACAGCCGCACCGAATTCCGTTTCCCGCACCTGGCTGTTCCGGCGGCGGGGGAGTAGCAGGGGAAATGCCCGGCGGGAATGGGGATTCCCGCCGGGCTGTGAGAGAAAGCGCTTGTCCTGGAAATGGCGGCGCGGGTCAGGCGTAGGTCTCGAACTCGGCCACCTGGGGCGTGCCCGACGCGCTGGTGATCTGGAAGGTGATCTTCTCCAGCGAGATCTGCGGGAAGCTGATGGTGCCCGCCCCGCTGCCGGACTTCAGGACCGCGCCGGTGCCGGCGTCGACCAGGTTCCATGAGCCGATGCGGCCGGCCGTGCCGGCGGACTCGCGGACGGCGACCGAGGAGACCGCGGTGGCGGAGCCCCACTTGATCGAGATCGACCCGGTGGTGCCGCTCGGCGACCAGTAGGTGCCCATGTCGCCGTCGCGGACGTTGCCGTAGCTGGTGCCCGAGGCCTTGCTGGAGCCGTCGGAGCCGGCGCCCGGGCTCAGGCTGAGGTTGGTGCCGCCGGGCTGGGTCGGCGGCGCCGTCGGGGAGGACGTCGTGGACGCGCTCGGGGTGGGGGTGGTGGGAGGCGCGGTCGGCGACTGGGTCGCGCAGTTGCCGTCCGACACCAGCAGGCCCTTGTTCGCGCCCGCCGTCCGGGTCACGACCGACGGCACGCAGGCCGCGTCGTCCAGGGCGTAGGCGTACGGGATGCTCACGGTGGTGTTGGACTGCGGGTCCGGCCCGGCCGGGTGGTTCTCGCTGCCCTCGGCCGTCCACGTCACGTTGTCGTAGATGTTGCCGCTGACCTGCCAGTAGCCCATCAGGTCGGTGTAGAAGGTGCCGATGACGTCCTGGGAGTCCTCGAAGTAGTTGTTGTCGATCTTCGCGTGGCCTCCGGCCCGGGAGTTGATGCCGGACTTGTTCAGGCCCACGTAGTAGTTGTCGTACATGTGCGCCGTGCCGCCGCGCAGCAGCGGGGCGCGGGAGTCGATGTTCTGGTACAGGTCGTGGTGGTAGGTGATGAAGCTGCTCGACAGGTCGGAGTCGCTGTGGCCGACGAGGCCGCCCCGGCCGGAATTGCGCAGCGTGCTGTAGGACAGCGTGACGTACCGGGTGTTGTCCTTCAGGTCGAAGAGGCTGTCGTAGCCCTCGTCCTCGCCGCCGGACGCCAGCAGGCTCACGTGGTCGACCCAGACGTTGTGGACGTCGCTCTCCATGCCGATGGCGTCGCCGCCGTTGGAGGTGGGCGAACCGGACTTCTTGACGTTCTGCACGGTCACGTTCCGGATGACGATGTTGCTGGCCTGCCGCACGTGGATGCCCAGCTGGTCGAAGACCGCGCCGCTGCCGACGCCCTCGATCGTGACGTTGCTGATCTGCTTGAGGTCGATGACGTCGTCGGCGGTGCTGCAACGTCCGGACGCCTTGGCGGTGTTGCCGTGGTTGATGGTGCCCTCGACCTGGATGACGATCGGGGTGCCCGTGCTCGCCCGGTTGCACAGGGCCGCGTTGATCTGCGCGCCGGTGGTGGCCCGTACGGTCTGCCCGCCCGCGCCGCCGGTGGTGCCGCCGTTCTGGCTCGCGTAGCCGGTGGCGTCGGTCGCCGCGGCCGCCGACGCCTGCTGGCCCGACAGGACCGCGCCGGTCGCGACGGCGAGGACCAGCGTGGCGCCGGCGGCGCCGAGTTGCAGGGCTGCTGCTCGTCTCATGGTGGTGCTTCTCCTTCCGGATGAGCCCCCCGTTTTAGAAAGCGCTTTCTGTTTGCCGCGAGGATAGGGCGGCTTCTGACGGGCTGGCAAGACTTGTGCCGGAAACCGGAAAGCGAAACGGGGAAGGGGAATTACCCCGCGATCGCGGCCGGTGCGGGATTCCGCCGGCCGGGCGCCGGCCGGGCGGCGGCCCGTCGGCGGGGCGGCGGCCGCGCGGCAACTCCCGTACGGCGTGCTAGCGTTCCGTTAACAGAACGGAAGTGGGCGGGGTGGACGAGACGCTGGGCATGCGGCTGCGGCGGCTGCGGGGCGAGCACGGATGCTCGCTGTCGGAGCTGGCGCGGCGCAGCGGGATCGGCAAGGGCACGATCTCGGAGCTGGAGAACGACCGGCGCGGCGCTCGTCTCGGCACCCTCTTCGCGCTCACGACCGCGCTGGGCGCGCCGCTCGGGGCGCTGCTGCCGGACGGCCCGCCCACCGCGGGCGCGGGCGCCGTCCGCGGCGAGTCCGTCGCCGCGGTGCTGCTCGGGCGGTGGCCGGCCGGCTCCCAGCTCGTCGAGGTCTACCGGGCGGTGCTGGAGGAGGCGCGGCAGGACTCGGCACCGCACGCCCCGGGGGTCGAGGAGACCGTGACCGTGGTGCGCGGCCGTGTGCGCGTCGGCCCCGCGGGCGCCGAGCAGGAGCTGGCCGCGGGGGAGAGCGTGCGCTACCCCGGCGACCGGCCGCACCGCTTCCGCGCGCTCGGCGGCCCGGCCGAGGTCGTCCTCCTCATGCACTACCCGGGCGGGGACCCGCAGGGCGGCACCGTATGAGTGCCTGATCCGCCCCGACTCCGGCCGAGCGCAGCAGCAGAAGCAGGACCAGAAGCAGACACCGAATCCGAACACGGCGTGGGCCGCACGGCCGGCCCGCGTGGAAGGGACGCCCCACCATGACCGACGACCAGCAACTGCCCGCCCGCAGCCGCATCGTCCAGCAGCGGCTCGCGGACGCGGGGCTCACCGTCCGCGTCCAGGAGCTGCCGGACTCCGCCCGTACGGCCGCGCAGGCGGCGGCCGCGCTCGGCTGCCCGGTCGGGGCCATCGCCAGCAGCCTGGTCTTCCTTGCCGACGGCGAGCCGCTGCTCGTCATGACCAGCGGGCGGCACCGCGTCGACACCGGGCTGCTCGCGGCGAACGCCGGGGTGCTGGAGGTCGCGATGGCCTCGGCGAACGAGGTCCGGCGGGTCACCGGCCAGGCGATCGGCGGGGTGGCCCCGGTCGGCCACCCGGCGCCGCTGCGCACGGTGATCGACGAGGCGCTGCGGGAGTACGAGGTCCTCTGGGCCGCGGGCGGCACACCGCACACCGTGATGCCGCTGACCTTCGACCAGCTGGTGTCCCTGACCGGCGGTCAGCCGGTCAAGGTCGCCTCGGACTGAGGCCGCGGCGCCGCGGCCGGCGGGCGCGGGGTGCGGAGCTGGGCCGCCGCCAGGACGAGGGCCAGCGCGGCCGTCGCGGACCAGAGCGGGCCCGGGCCCGTGCGGGCGAGCAGCTGCGTGCCCAGCAGCGGCGCCGCCACGCCGGCGAGGCCCCAGCAGGTGCCGAAGGCGGCGAGGTAGCGGCCGGTGGCGGCGGGCGGCGCGAGGTCGGCGACGAGCGCGTACGCCCGGCCCATGACGAGCATCTCGCCCAGCCCGCAGGGCACGGTGGCGGCGGCCGCGCCGGGCAGGCCGGTGGCGGCCGCGTAGCCGAGCAGTCCGGCCGCGAGCAGCAGGTGGCCCGTGGCGAGCGCGGCGTGCGGGGGCATTCCGGCCACCCGGCGCAGGCGCAGCAGCGGCTGGCCGCAGACGACGGTGACCGCGGAGACGGTGAAGAGCAGTCCGGCGTCGGCGGTGTGCAGGCCGCGGGCGGCCAGGGAGAGCGGCAGCACGGTGAGGATCTGCAGGTGGAGCAGGGCGTAGCCGGTGCCGAGCGCCAGCATGGCCAGCAGCCGGCGGTCCCGCCACGGCGATCCGCCCGCCTGTGGGGGTCCGCCCGGCGGGTCCGCGGCGCGGCCGGGAGGGACGGCGAACCGCACGAGGGCCGCGCACAGCAGGCAGCTCACCGCGTCGGCGACGAACAGCAGGCGCAGGTCCCAGCGGCCGAGCAGTGCCGCCAGCAGCCCCGCCCCGATGCCGCCGAGCGCGAGGGCGGCGTTGAAGAGGCTGAAGGCGTGCACCTTGCCCGCGGGCCCCGCGAGATCGGCCAGCAGCGCCTGGCTGGGCGGCTCGTACAGCTCGAAGGCCAGCCCGAGGACGACGGCGGCGAGCGCCGCCTCGGTCAGGGACCGCGCGGCGGCCAGGCCCAGCTGGGCGAGGGCGCAGCCGGCGAGGCCGAGCACGATGGTGCGGCGGGAGCCGAGCGCGTCCGCGAGCCGCCCGCCGAGCAGCCGTGAGGGGATCGAGGCCAGCCCGAAGGCCGCCGTGACCGCCCCGGCGGAGGCGAGGCCGGTGTGGAAGTCGGCGGTGAGCAGGGCGGCGAGGAAGGGGACGGAGAAGGCGCCGAGCCGGTTCACGACGCGGGCCAGGAGCAGGACGCGGGCCGCGCGCGGAAGGGCCACCGGCATACCTCTGTAACTGTCGAAACGGGTAATGTCAGTGATGACGTTATGCGCGAGGGGAGTAACTGGTCAAGTGCTGTTCGACAGTCACGTGCAGAGGTTGCTGGACGCGTCCGTGGCCCTGGTGAACGACCTCACGGACGGGCGTGCGCGCGGTCGCGACTACACTGCCCCGCTCGGCCCGGAGCGCTGCCGGGCCGTCGCCGAAGCGCTGTCCGTACCCGAGCGGCACCAGGTCACCCAGGCCGAGGCGGACGAGCTGGCCGGCACCGCACGGCGGCTGCGCACCGTCTTCGAGGCGGCCGCCGGCGGGCGGCTGGACGACGCGGCCGGCTCGCTGAACGCGCTGCTGCTGGCCCGCGGCGCCCGGCCGCAGCTCGACCGGGACCCCGACCGCGGCTGGCAGCTGCACTTCCACGGCCGCGACGACTCCCTGGCGGTCGGCTGGGGGGCCGGCTGCGCCACGGGGCTGGCCGTCCTCCTCGGCGGCGGCCTCGCCGGGCGCCTGGGGGTGTGCGCGGCCGCGGCCTGCGACCGCGTCTACGTCGACACCTCCCGCAACTCGGCCCGCCAGTTCTGCTCCACGGCCTGCCAGAACCGCGCGAAGGCGGCGGCCTTCCGCGCCCGGCGGGCCCGCTGACCCCGCGCGGGGATCGCCTGTCCGGGCGCACAGACCCGGCAGGGCGGCCGGGCGCGGCCGAGGATGAGGAGTGCCCGGGGGTTTCCCGGCGCGCCCGCCGCGGCGCGCCCGAAGGCCCCGCCGTCCCGCGTGCGAGGGAGAGGCATGACCGAGAACGACACCGAGGCCACCGCGACCGTCGGGCGGGAGCAGGAGCCCGCGCAGGTGACGGGGGCGGCCCGGCGCGCCGGGGAGCGCGAACCGGGGCGTGCCGCACCCGCCGACCTGCGGCGCGTCGGCCTCCATCCCGACCACTGGTACCCCGTCGCGCTGTCCCGCGAGGTACGCCGCGGCAAGACCGTCGCGACCTCCTTCGCCGGGGAGCGCATCGCCCTCTACCGCGGCCGCAGCGGGGCCGTGCACGCGCTGGAGGACCGCTGCGCCCACCGCCAGGTGCCGCTGAGCATGGGCGTGGTGGACGGTGACGCGCTGCGCTGCTGCTACCACGCCTGGGCCTACCGGGGGGACGGGCGGATCTCGCAGATCCCGTACCTGTCCAAGGGCGACGCCCGGCCTCCGCGCGGCGTGCGCGGCTACCCCGTGCGCGAGGCCTACGGCATGGTCTTCGTCTTCCCCGGCGACCCGGACCTGGCGCAGACCGCCACGCTGCCGCAGCTGCCCGCGTACGGCCCGGCCGGCTACCGGACCATGACGTACTCGCGGACGGTGCGCTGCCACTACTCCTTCATGCACGAGAACCTGCTGGACATGAACCACCAGTTCCTGCACCGCGGCGTGGTGGGCAGGCTGCGCCCGCGGCTGCTGGACGCGCGCACCGGCCCGCGGTCGGTCGAGGCGCGCTACCTCTTCCGGCACGACGGCGGCAAGCGCAACCGGGGCGCGAACCTGCTGGCGCGCGAGGGCCTCGGCGGCTCCGACTCCAGCGACGTCATGACCATCCGCACCGAATACCCCTATCAGACCCTCGACCTGGTCCCCGAGGGCGCCGAGCGCCCGGCCTTCCGGCTGTGGGCGGCCTACGTGCCGGAGGACGCCGAGCAGCGCACCTGCCACGTCTACGGGCTGCTCATGATCGAGAAGCCGCGGGTGCCCGGCGTGCTCCAGCTGGCCTGGCCGCTCATCAGGCGCTTCACCGAGCGCGTCTTCGCCGAGGACCGGATGGCCGTCGAGGCCGAGCAGCGCGCCTGGGACGAGCAGGGCGAGGACCGCAACCACGAGGTCTTCCCGCTGATCCTGGACGTCCGCGAGGTGCTGCGCCGCAACGGTGTCCCGCTGCGCCCCCGGCCCGCAGGCCCGCCCGCCTGCGCCGAGGCCGTCCCCCGCACGCCCTGACCCCCCACCCCGAGGAGCACCAGCATGCGCATCGGAATCATCGGCGCCGGCCACATCGGCTCCACCCTCGCCCGCCACTTCGCCGCGGTCGGCCACGAGGTGGCGCTCGCCAACTCCCGCGGCCCGGAGACGCTCGCGGGCCTGACGGCCGGCATCGGCGGCGGAGTGCGGGCCGTCACCGCCGCCGAGGCCGCGGGCTTCGGCGAGATCGCCGTCGTGAGCATCCCCTACGGCCGGATCGGCGAGCTGCCCCGCGCCGGGCTGAGCGGCAAGATCGTCGTCGACACCTGCAACTACTACCCGCAGCGCGACGGCCACGAGGCCGACCTCGACGACGGCTCCACCACGTCGAGCGAGAAGGTCCGCGCGGCCACCGGCGGCGACGTCGTGAAGGCCTTCAACGCCATCTTCTGGGAGAACCTGCGCGACCGCGGCCGCCCCGAGGGCGACCCCGAGCGGCTGGCCATCCCGGTCTCCGGCGACGACGCGAAGGCCAAGACGGTCGTGGCCGGCCTGATCCGCGAGATCGGCTTCGACCCCGTGGACGCCGGACCGCTCGCCACGGGCGGCCGCAAGCACCAGCCCGGCACCGACGTCTACACCGCCGAACTGCCCGCCGCGGACATGGCCGCGGTGCTGCACGCGGCCTGACCGCCCCCGCGGGGAGCCGGGGCGGGGCGAAGCGGCGGCCGGCGCGCTCCCGCTCCCCGGCCGGCCGTCCCGGGAGGGCCTCCCGCGGCGGCTCACCGCGAGGTCGGCGGCCGGAGTGGACCCGCGCGCGCCGCGGCTCAGGCCGCCCCCGCGCCCTCCGGCGCCCGCGGCGCCGGCTGCGGCGCCCCGCCGGCGGCCCGCGCGTCGTAGGCCATGAGCGCGGGCAGTGACGCCGCCAGCAGCCCGACCGCCGCGACCCCGGCGAGACCGCCGGACCACACCGAGGTACGGGCCGAGGTCGCCGCGGCGACCGCGCCGGAGCGGACCTGGCCCAGCTGCGGGCCGACCGAGTACGACAGCAGCTCGATGCCCGCGAGCCGGCCGCGCAGCGCGTCCGGGATCGTCTGGTTCCACATCGTGCTGCGGCCGATCCCGCTGACCATGTCCATCCCGCCGGCCAGCGCGAGGAGGAGCAGGACGAGCCAGATCTGCCGCGCCCAGCCCGCGCCCGCCATCGCGGCGCCCCACCCCGCCGCCGCGAGGACCACCATCCGGCCGTGCCGGTGCACCCGGGAGGCCCAGCCGCTCGTCAGGCTCACCAGCAGCGAGCCCACCGACCCGGCCGCGTACATCAGGCCCAGCGACCAGCGGGCGTGCAGGTCGTCGGCGAGGAAGGGGTAGATCGCGGCCGGGTAGGCGAAGAACATCGCGGCCAGGTCGATCGCGTACGTGCCCAGCAGCTCCTTGCGGCTCCACGCGTAGCGCGCGCCCTCCGCGACGCCGCGCAGCGAGGGCCGGGCGGCGTCGTGGGCGGCCGGCGAGCGGCGCAGCCCGAGGCCGAGGCACACCGAGGCCGCGAAGGTCACCGTGTCGGCGGCGTAGGCCCATTCCAGTCCCACCCAGGCGATCACCAGGCCGGCCAGGGAGGGGCCGGCGATGGCGCCCACCTGGTAGCGCAGGGCGTTGAGCGAGGCCGCGGCCGCGAGCTGGTCGCGCGGCACGATGCGCTGCACGATCGCGTCCAGCGCCGGCCGCTGCAGACCCGTCAGCGCGCTGGACAGCGCCGCGACCACGTACAGCGGCCACACCCCCGGGTGCGGCAGCAGCGTGTTGACCAGCAGCGCCGCCGACAGCAACCCCTGCGCCGCCTCGCTCGCGTTGATCAGCAGTTTGCGGTCCATCGCGTCGGCGAGCGCGCCGCCGTACAGCCCGAAGACGACCAGCGGCACCAGCTCCACCGCGCCGATCGCGCCCACCGCGGCCGCCGACCCCGTCAGGTCCTTGACCTGCACCGGCAGCGCCACCAGGGTGAGGAAGCTGCCGAAGGTGGTGATCACCCCGGCGAGCCACATCAGCCGGAAGTCGCGCGAGGTGCGCCAGGGGGTCAGGTCCGGCAGCAGCGCCCGCAGGCGTCCGGTACGGGCGGGGGTGTCGTCGTCCTCTTCCACAGCCGTGCATCGTCCCTGGTCACGTCGGTCGCAGGCAAAGGGTTTTCCGTTGCCGCGGCCCGGGGGAGGGCCGGGCTGAAGGTCCGGCAGCCCCTGCGGTCACGGGTGCATGCGGGCGCCCTTGAGGACCTTGTCCACCGCGTTGCGCGGGCCGTGCACCGCCAGCCCGACCAGGTCGAGCCGGTCGCGGTGCACCGCCCGCACCGCCGCCCGGTTGTCGCGGTCGTTGCCCGTCGCGAAGAGGTCCGCGGTGAACACCGCAACCGGCAGGGCACGGGACAGCGCCCGGCCGTGCGCGGCGGTCAGCGTCTGCCCGCCGCCCTCGAAGACCAGCACCGGCTGGCGGAACATCGGCAGGTACGCGGTGCCGTCGGCGTCCTCGTACGGCTCCCCGACCACCTCCGGGACGGCGCTGCCGAGCCCGCTCACCAGGAAGGCGGTCACGTTCAGCCGCTGCCACGGCCTGAGGTCGTCGCGCAGCAGGACGGCGATCCTGGTGCCGAAGCGGACGGGCTCGCTGCCGGAGGGCACGGAGCCGGCCCCGGTCTCGTTCACGGTTTCCATGTCAGCCAGCCTCACGGCCGGGCGCGCTCGCGGTCTTGTACGTTCTTTGCATGGCCGAAGCGCAGGAGACCGCGGCGTGGCACCCGCCGGTGGCGGGAGTCGTGGAGGTCTTCCACGCCCGTTTCACCGCGCACTCCTACCCGATGCACGTGCACGACGCCTGGACGCTGCTGATCGTCGACGACGGCGCCGTCCGCTACGACCTGGACCGCAGCGAGCACGGCACCCCGGTCGGCACGGTGAGCCTGCTGCCGCCGCAGGTCCCGCACAACGGCTCGCCCGCCACCTCGCACGGCTTCCGCAAACGCGTCCTCTACCTCGACATGACGCAGCTCGACGAGCGCTACATCGGCCCCGCCGTCGACACGCCCGACCTCGCCGACCCGCTGCTGCGCACCCGCGTCGGGCAGTTGCACCAGGCCCTCGCGCGTCCCGGTGACGAGCTGGAGGCCGAGAGCCGTCTCGCGCTCGTCGGCGAGCGGCTGCGGACGCACCTGCGTCCCCGGCCCGTCCCCGCCGGTGCCCGGCCCGGCACCGGTGTCGCCCGGCGGCTGCGCGACCTCCTGGACGCGCACCTGTGCGACGGCGTCACCCTGGCCGAGGCGGCGCGCCGCCTGCACGCCCACCCCGCGCACCTGGTGCGCGCGTTCAGCGCCGCCTTCGGCATCGCCCCGCACCAGTACGTGATGTCGCGCCGTGTCGACATGTCGCGCCGGATGCTGCTGGACGGCCTGCCGCCGGCCGAGGTGGCGACCGCCGTGGGCTTCTACGACCAGTCCCACTTCAGCCGCCACTTCTCGCGCGTGCTGGGCACCGCGCCGGGCCGTTACGCCGCGCGTGCCCGGGCCGCCGGCTGAGGATCCGGCCGGCGGCCCGGGCGGACCGCCCGCTCAGACGATGGCGACCGGGCCGTCCCAGTAGTCGCGGTCCACCGTCAGCGTGTAGCCCTTGCGGGTCTCCTTGCTGTTGGCCTGGTACTGGTGCGCCCGGCTGTGGTCGGTGTACAGCGTCGTGCTCCAGGGCCAGTCCGTCGTGGTGGTGGCCTTGCCGTCCCACAGCGCGTACCAGAGGTTGCCCGGCAGGTCCGTCCTGTTCGCCGCCGTCGCGACGGCCTTGGCGCTGGACGTCGAGAAGCCGTAGTAGCCGGCGCGGTAGGTCTTGTCGCGCAGCGACTTGCTGAACGCGCGCACGTACGTCAGCACGGCGTTGTTGCACGACGTGTTGGTGATGTCGTACGACTCCATGTCCAGGTAGATCGCCGACCCGGTCCTCATCCCGAGCGCCGCCGCCTTCGCGACCGCGTCCTTGCCGTCACTCGCCCCGAGCGAGGCGGCCGTGGTGGCGCTGAGCTTCTCCGACTTCGTGCCCGTCTGGCACGGCGGCTGCGCGCCGACGTAGATCGGGACGATCCTCCACCCGGAGGTGCTCGCCGCCTTCACCCAGGAGGCGGTCAGGTTGGGCTGCGCGCAGCCCCGGTTCCGCCCGCCGACGTAGACGGCCGCGCCGCCGTAGTAGCCGTCGGCCTTCCACGCCTTCATCGCCGCCTGCGACGGCGCGGTGCAGGTGTCGAACGCCCGCCCCGTGAAGGTCTTCTGCGCGGGCCACGTGGTCGCCGCCATCGACGACTGCGCCCACACGACACCCCCCGCGGCGACGACGGCCGCGGCCGTTCCCCACGCGATGTAGCGCCCCTTTTTCGACAACCGGTGCCTGGACAATCCCACCCTCGTTCTCCGGCGGCCCTCCGCGGGGCCGCCCGCACTGTCAACGCCCGGCCGCGCCGGACGAGCTGATCGTAGAGGCTCTGGAACACGCGTCCGCACAAGGGTGCTGAGCGCTCACCACCGCGGTCCGCGAGGGCCGTGCCGACAGGCCGGGGCGCCCGGGTCTCCTTCGCAGGGAGAGCGGGGACACCGGGGTTCACCGTGCGCCTGCCCGGCTCCGCGGCACGGCCCCGAGGGCACCGTGCGCGTGCCGGAGGCGCGGGGCGACGCGAGTGCCGGGCGGGGCCGCGCCGTGGGCGGGAAGGGCGGTTCCGCCCGCGGTCCCCTGGGGGCGTCACCGCGGCCAGCGGGCAGCGGTGACGTGCCGGCTGCGCAGCCCGGCGGTGGTGACGGCGGCCTGGACGCCCGCCACCAGCACGATGGCGCCGGTCACGCCGAGCAGTTGCAGAGCCAGCCCGGCCGCCAGTGAGCCGAGCGGGGCCCCCGCGCCGATGAGGGTCATCGTCGCCGCCATGGTGCGGCCCCGCCGGTGGTCCGGGGTCCGCCGGAAGACCAGGATGTCGACGAGGACCCGCAGCGCCGGCAGCCCGAGCCCGGCCAGCGCCAGCATCGCGAAGACCCACACCGGGCCGAGCGGCAGCGCCAGCAGGCCCACGCTTGCCGTGGTGAGGGCGGACGCGGCCAGCAGCACCGCGCCCGGGCCGAGCCGCCGGTCCAGCCGCGGCACGAGGGCCGCGCCGCCGAGCATGCCGACGGCGGTGCCGGTGAGGGCCAGGCCGATCGCGCCGGAGGAGTGGTGCTGGTCCCGCAGTGCCACCACGACGACCAGGACGGCCGCGGTCACGCTGAAGTAGAAGCAGCAGATGACGGCCAGGGCCGCGCGCAGCAGCCGGTCGCCGACGAGTTCGCGCAGCCCGGCCGGCGTCCCGGTGACCGGCCGGACGGCCGTCGGCCGCCGCGCCGCCGGGGCTCCGGCCGGGCCCGCGGTACCTTCCGCCGCCGGGACGCGGACGGCCAGGGCGCAGCAGAAGGAGACCGCGAAGCCGAGGGCCGCGGCGGCGAACGGGTAGGCGCGCGAGGCCAGGTAGAGCGCGCCGCCCAGCGGCGGTCCGGCCAGTGCGGCGGCCCCGCCGCGCGCCTCGTCCCGGCTGAGTGCGGCGGTGAGCTGGTGGTCCGGGACCACCGCGCGGAGCAGCAGCATCCGGGCGGGCGCTCCGAACGCGGTGGCCGCCCCCAGGACCACCGCGGCGCCGAGGAGCAGGCCGACGCCTGCCGCGCCCGCCGCCAGGCACCCGACGACGAGCGCGAGGGTCAGCGCCCGTACCGCTTCGGAGACCAGCAGGACGCCGCGCCGGTCGAGCCGGTCGACCGCGACCCCGGCGGGCAGTCCGGCCAGGATCGCCGTGCCGACCTCGGTGAAGCCGAACAGGCCTGCCAGCACCGGGGATCCGGTCAGTCCCAGGACGAGCAGGGGGGAGGCGACCTCGACGGTCTCCTGGCCGAGATGGGCCGCGGCGGCGCCGATCCACAGCGCCTGGAAGCGGCGGTTGCGCCGCAGCGGCACAGCCGCGGGAGCGCGCTCTTCACGTTCTGCAAGACATTCACTCATGCGTGAATGGTAGGGATCAGGTGAACGGTTGACTAGTGTTGAATGGGCGGGACCGGACGCGGGCGCCGGTGTGCGGACGGCGGGAAGGGGCAGGGCGACGATGGCCGAGGATGCGGAGGGTGTGCGGACCGTCCGGGAGGTCGCCGACGTGGAGACGCTCAAGGCGCTCTCCGACCCGCTGCGGCTGGCGATCCTGCGCGCGATGATGACCGACGTGCACGGCGCCTTCCGGGTCAAGGAGCTCGCGGGGATGCTCGGCCAGCCGGTCACCCGCCTCTACCGGCACATCAAGGTGCTGGAGGCGGCCGGGCTCATCCGGGTGGCGCGCACCCGGCTCGTCTCCGGGATCCAGGAGAGCCAGTACCAGGTCGCGCAGTTCGCCCTGCGGCTGAGCCGCGAGCTGCTGGCCGCGCCCGGCAACGCGGGCGAGGTCGCCGACGCCTTCGCGGCCGCGCTCAACGACGTCCGCGACCGGCTCGTCCGGGACGTGACCACCGGCCGCTTCCAGCGCGACCCCGCCCCGGACGGCTCGCCCGACCCGCTCGGCCCGGTGATCGTCGCCCTCGACACCCGCCTGTCCCCCGACCGTGCCGCCGACTTCCGCGCCCGGCTGACGGCGCTGGTGGCGGAGTTCAACGGCCCGGAGGACGAGGACGCAGGGGCCGTCCCGGTGGAGTTCCTGCTGATGTTCTGGTCCCCCCGCGGCGAGGTGCCGCCCGCCGCCGGCTGACTCCTCCCGCACGGGCCGCCCGGGCGGGAGGGTTCCGGCCGGACCGTCCGCGGCGGGGCGGGGGCGCCGCGCCGCGGACGGCCCGGGAGGGCGGCCCTACCGGTAGGTGATGTCCGACGACCTGTAGTTGCAGTAGTAGCCGTCGGCGTCGGAGCCGTTCTTCGTGGGCTCGGCCCCGGTGTTGTTGCCGATGTACTTCTGGCAGGGGACGATCTTGTGGCTGCCGTCCCCGATGATCGTGATGTTGCGCAGGGAGACGGTGTCGCCGTAGTTGGTGTTGATGCCGGCGAGGGCGCTGCCCTGGTAGGTGGCCTCGATGCCGTTCAGCTCGATGGTCCGCCGGTACTGCGTCGAGCAGTTGCCGCAGGAGCGTACGAGCTTGCCGAAGTCCTGGACGGCGAAGTTGCTGACGACGAGCTTGCCCGCGCCGTTGAACTGCAGGACCTTGTCGGAGGCGTGCCTCGCGCCGCCGCCGGTGACGGTGTAGACGTTGGAGGACGACGAGCCGCGGAAGGTGGCGGCGTCCTCGCCGACGTCCTCCCACCACACGTTCTGCAGCGTGCAGCTGCCCTCGCAGTGGACGCCGTCGGCCGCCGGTGAGCCGATGATGACGTTCTTCAGGGTCGCGCCGGGTGCCAGGTCGAAGATCGGGCCCTGGTCCTCGGACTGGTCGCCGGTGCCCAGGCTGCCGGTGCCGTAGTAGCGGGCGTAGCCGTAGTCCTTGGTGCCGGAGACCGAGATGGTGGAGCCGGTGCCGTGGTTGCTGGTGGGGGTGGGCCAGGTCGCCGCCGAGGCCGAGGGCAGGAAGGCGCCGGTGGCCACGGCGGCGGTGCCGAGGGCGGTGACCGCCCCCAGGACGGCGGCGAGCCGGTGGCGCCGGCGGTGCGGCGGGCGGGGTGTCTCGGTGCGTGGGGACATGGTGCTCTTCCTTTGTGGGGGGATGAACCTCATGATCGGCAAGCGCTTGCATCGAGGGACAGGACTGCCCGCTGTCGAAGCGCTGCGGTGCCCAGCACCGTAGGGCACCTCCGCCGGGCGGGCAACACCTCCTGCACGGTTCGCGCCACGCGTCGAGGCCGCCCCGATCTGCCGTCAGGGACAAGGCTCGTGCTGGCAACGGATGGCCGTGGCCGTGGGGCGCCACCGCCGGTGAAGCGCATCGACGGATGCGCTGCGGAGGTCGCGGGCGGACGCGGCCGATGGACAGTAAAGGCTTTCTGTTCGACGCACTGGTTGTGCGTGGACATGGACCATGTTCATACTGCGGAACGTCGGCGCAAAGGGAAGCCCCGCCCCCGAGGAGTGGCCCGTGACGCTCACCCGCAGATCCCTGCTCACCGCCGCGACGGCCGCCGCCCTCGGGCCCGCGGTCACCGCCGCACCCGCGGCGCACGCCCGCGACGCGCTGTACGTCTCCCCTGACGGGCGGGGCGACTTCACCACCGTCCAGGCGGCCGTGGACGCCGTACCCGGCGCGGGCTCCGTCATCGTGCTCGGCCCCGGCACCTACCGCGAGACGGTCCTGGTCACCGCCGCCGCGTCCGGGCTGACACTGCTCGGCGCGACGGGCGATCCGCGCGACACCGTCATCGTCCACGGCAACGCCAACGGCACGCCCAAGCCCGGCGGCGGCACGTACGGCACCTCGGGCTCGGCCACCGTGACCGTCCAGGCGGCCGGGTTCACCGCCCGCGGCGTCACCTTCGCCAACGACTGGCTGCGCGCCGAGCACCCCGGTGTCACCGGCACCCAGGCGGTCGCGCTGAAGGTGCAGGGCGACCGCTCGGCCTTCCACCGCTGCCGCTTCCTCGGCCACCAGGACACGCTGTACGCCGACACCATGGCGCAGGACGTCCTGGCGCGGCAGTACTTCAGGGACTGCTACGCCGAGGGCGACGTCGACTTCGTCTTCGGCCGCGCCACCGCCGTCTACGACTGTTGCCGTTTCCACACCCTGGACCGTACGGACCTGGCGGCACCGCCGTACGGCTTCGTCTTCGCGCCGAGCACCACGGCCGCCGACCCGCACGGCTTCCTCGCCACGCGCTGCCGCATCACCAGCGGCGCCCCGGACGGCGCCTACAAGCTGGCCCGCCCGTGGGTGCCGAGCTCGGACAGCACCGCGGTGCCGATGCTGACCGTGCGCGACAGCCTGCTCGGCGCCGGCATCGACGCGGCGCACCCTTACGCCGACATGTCGGCCGCGCACCCGTGGCAGGGCATGCGCTTCGGCGAGTACGCCAACCGCGGGCCCGGTGCGGCCGTCACCGACCCCGCGGAGCGGCCGCAGCTCACCGCCGCGCAGGCCGCGGCCGCGACCCGCGAGGCGTACCTCGCGGGGGACGACGGCTGGGCGCCCTGGCGGGAGGCGGGGTGCTGAGCGCCGCGGGGGCGGGGACCGGGATCAGGACACCAGGAGCTCGTCCTCCAGCTCGGTCAGGGTCACGGTGCACAGCCCGCCGCGCTCGGCCCGGACGTCCGTCACCTTCAGCTGGGTGCCCGGCAGCAGGATGTACTCCTCCTCGCCGGTGAAGGCGGAGAAGTTCTGGATGCCCGTCGCACGCAGCGGGTTGACGGTGAAGAGGGTGCGCCTGCCGCGGCTGCCGAGGAAGGCGCGGGCGACGCCGGGATTCGGCGTGCAGGACGAGACGCCCCACCAGGTGACGGTGCTTCCGAGCGGGTACTGCGCCCGCAGGTCCAGCGGCACGCCGCGCCACAGCGGTTCGGTGCGGGGCGGGAGCCCGGAGACGGCCGAGAACAGCAGCCGCAGGTAGGGCAGGTACGGGACGACCCGCGACCGGTCCGGCGAGCGCAGCACGGCGTTGATCTCGCGGTAGAAGGCGGACTCGCACGTGTAGAGGTAGAGCGCGGCGATCGCCTCCGGCGACAGGACGCCGGACAGCTCGTCCGCGCGCCGCTTGCCGAACTCGTGCGAGCGGCTGACGTGCCCGTCCAGCGCGGGCAGCAGGTCGACGACCGGCCCGACCGCGTCCCGGAAGTCCATCAGCGGCGTGTCGAGGACGCCGGTGACGGCGGGAAGGACGAGGCCTTCGTCCTTCACGCTCGCGAGGCGCTCCAGGTAGAGCTGGTGCAGCTCCATGGTGGACGTGATGAACGCGCCCATCCGCTCGGCGACGCCGCCGTCCGCCCCGCCCGCCCCCGCGGCCGCGGCGTCCCACCCCGTGCTGGGCAGCCAGTCGACCGGGTCGGCGCCGAGCGAGGCCAGGGCGTCGTTCACGACCGCGAAGTGCTCGCCGTCGCAGAAGATGTCGCCCTGCGCCGCCGGGTTGCAGTGGTCGATGTGCCGTACCTCGACGCCGGGATACTTCTTCTGCAGCCGCACGACGACCTGCTTGAGGCTGCGCGCGTGCGCGCCCCACCAGGCGAAGACCACCCCGCGGTCCTCCTCGGGGGCGTCCTGCTTGGCCCTCAGGATCTCCTCGACGATCCGCTCGGCCACCGGCCGCCAGAACGCGGTGTGCCGCTCGGGTCCCGAGGAGCCGTCGCTGTGCGCCGTCAGCGCGGCGTTCAGCAGCAGCACGCCCTGGGTGAGCATCGCCTGGAACCACTCCGGCGGCTGGACGGTCTCCTTCTCCTTCAGCAGCGCGCGGACGTCGGCGATCGGGGTCTTCTTCGGTATCCCGTACTTCCACATCGCCGCCGCCTTGATGATGCAGCGGATGCTGACGACCCGTCCGAACTGGCTATCCTTCCAGTCGTGGAAGGTGTTGTCGAACATCGCGATGCCGGTCGCGCTCTCCGGCCGGGGGTACGGGTTCTGGCCGAAGACGACGACCTTCCACTTCTGCGGGGCGTGCGGCTTGAGCGCCTGGAAGGTCAGCTCGCGTACCGGGACGACCTCCGGGCGGCGCTGCGGGCCGATGAACTCCGCCGCGCCGGGCTGCGCCTCGATGACCGGCTTCAGCAGCGGCAGCCACGGCTCGCCGCCGCCCGCGAAGAGCTCTGCGAGAGCCAGCGGGTCGTCAGGACCGGGCGTGGCGGGGGTGGTGGGGGCGTCGCTCATGGCGGAATCTCCGGGAGTGTCGAAAGTGTCGGACCGCGGCCGCGGCGGTGTCCGCGCCCGCGCGGCCGTCGTACGGCCGGCCGCGGCACCTCTACTCATACCTGCGGGGTCTGACACCCGCTCATGCGCCCTCCCGCGGCGGCCGGGAGGCGCGTGGCAGGGCGTTGTCAGTGGGCCCGGGTAGCGTCGTGACCGACAAGGGGAAAGATCTCGACCGTAGGGGGACCCATGACCGTGAACCGTGTGCAGCAGCCGCTCCGGGTGGTGCTGGCCGACGTGAACGCGACGGTGGTGGAGTCGTGGCGGGCGGCCTTCGCGGACACGCCGGGGATCGAGATCCGCAAGGCCTCCCTCCTCGACCAGGACGTGGACGCGTGGGTCAGCCCCTCCAACTCCCGGGGCCGGATGGACGGCGGGGTCGACGCGGTCGTCAAGCGCCACCTGGGAGCGGGTGTCCAGCTGCGCGTGCAGCGCGCGATCCGCGACGAGGCGGGCGGCCGGCTGCCGGTGGGCAGCGCGGTGTGCGTGCCGTCCGGCGCGGTCCGCCCGAAGTACCTGATCTCGGCGCCGACGATGGAGGAGTCCGCGCAGAACGTGAGCGAGACGCTCAACGTCGCCCTCGCCTGCGCCGCCGCCTTCCAGGCCGTCCACCGGCAGAACGGGCTGGCGCCCGGCAGCATCGGGTCCGTCGCCCTGGTCGGGATGGGTGCCCGGACGGGCCGGGTGCCGGCCCGGGTGTGCGCCAACCTGATGTGGACCGGCTACACCCTCTTCCAGGACTACTCGTTCGCGGACTACGACGACCTGCGCCGCACGATCCTCGCGCAGCTCGACGACATCGAGAACGCTCCGGAGACCCAGCGGGTGCGGATATCCCCGCCGCAGGCGCGGTCCGCCCGCCGCTGACGGCGCTCCGGGCGGGTGGGCCGCGCCTCGTGGTGGCCGCGGGCGTGCCGTCCTCCGGCGCGCTGCGGGGTCACCCCGCCGCCGGCTGCGCGCTGAAGCACCGGCGCAGGTGGCGGGCCGCCTGCGCGGTGGCCTCGGCGGCGGCGTCCACGGCGCCCGCCATCGCGAAGAAGCCGTGCGCCATGCCCGCGTAGCGGGTGGCCTCCACCGGTACGCCCGCCTCGGCGAGCCGGTGCGCGTAGGCCTCGCCCTGGTCGCGCAGCGGGTCGTACTCCGCCGTGATGACCAGGGCGGGCGGCAGGCCGCTCAGGTCGGTGGCGCGCAGCGGCGAGGCCAGCGGGTCGGCGGCGTCCGTGGGGCCGGCCAGGTAGTGGCGGGCGTACCAGGCCACCGAGTGGTGGTTGAAGAGGTAGGGGTCGGTGTTGTCGCGCATCGAGGTGTCGTCGGCCAGCTGGTCGGTGTTGGGGTAGACCAGGAGCTGGGCGGCCAGCGCGAGATCCCCGTCCGCGCGCGCGAGCAGCGTCACCGCGGCCGCGAGGTTGCCGCCCGCGCTGTCGCCGCCGACGGCCAGCCGGGCGCGGTCGGCGCCGAGTTCGGCAGCGTGCTCCGCGACCCAGCGCAGGCCCGCGTGGCAGTCGTGCACCGCGGCGGGGAAGGGGTGCTCGGGTGCGAGCCGGTAGCCGACGCCGACGACCAGGCAGCCGGCCTCCGCGGCGAGCGTGCGGCACAGCACGTCGGCGGTGTCGAGGCTGCCGAGCGTCCAGCCGCCGCCGAAGTAGTACAGCAGCGCGGGCAGTCCGCGCTCGGGCCCGGGCCGGTAGACCCGGACCGGCAGCGGGCCGCCGGGACCGGGGATCGTCCGGTCGGTGATCTCGTGGAGCGCGCGCGGGCTGCCGCCGGACGCGCGGATCGCGGCGAGGTCGGCGGCGCGGGCCTGCTCCACCGAGAGCGCGTAGAGCGGCGTGGCTCCGCTGCGTGCGCGCTGGTCGCGCAGGTCCTGGAGCTGCGGGTCGAGGGGCATGGGATCGCTTGCCTTCCGGTGTGTCAGGGTGCGGTGGGCGGGAGCCAGTCGTGGCGGCTGACGGCGAAGTCCGTGCTGCCGGACAGCGCCACCGCCGCGCGGTAGCCCGCGGGCGCCGGGACGTCCCGGACGCGGTAGGCCCGGGCCCAGGCGTCGGGCGCGGGGATGTCCGGCGGCGGCCCGCCGGACGGCACCGCGACACGCAGGCCCTCGACCAGGCGGCCCCCGTGCGCCTTCGTCAGCGCCTCCTTGCGGGCCCACAGCCGGGCGAAGCGCGTGGCGCGCAGGTACGGGTCCGGGCAGGCGCACACCGCGGCCGCCTCCTGCGGGGGGAAGTAGCGGCGGGCCATGGCCGGCGCGTCCAGCCGCGGCAGCACCTGCTGGACGTCGACGCCGACCGGGCGGTCCGGGCAGAGGGCCACCATCGCGAGCTCTCCGGAGTGCGAGAGGTTGACGTGCACGCCGCGCCAGCGCCCGGCGGGTTCGGGCTTGCCGTGCGGGCCGCGCGCCCAGCGGATCTCGCCGGGCGGCGCGCCGAGCGACCGGGCGACGAGGTGCCGCAGCGCGCCGTGCGCCAGCACGAAGCGCCGCCGGTCGTCGGCCGAGCGGTACGCGTCGGCGCGCCGCCGCTCGTCGTCGTCCAGGACGCCGAGCAGTTCGGTGACGAGCGCCTCCGACCGCCGGTCGGCCACCAGCCACACCTGGACGGCCGTCACCGCTCCGCCCCCCGGGCGGTGTCCGCGCGGGCGCGGACCAGGGCGGCGAGGCGGCGGACGCCCTCCTCGACACGATCGGGTGGCAGGGCGCTGCACGACAGGCGGATCTTGCGGCGGCCCCCGCCGGATCCGGCGGAGTAGAAGAAGCCCATGGGCGTCCAGAGCACCCCGTGCTCGCGGGCCGAGATCTCCAGCATCGCCTCGTCCGCGGTCAGGGGGACGTCCACGACCGCGAAGAAGCCGCCCGCCGGGGCGTTCCACCGCACGCGCGGCTCGTCCGCGAACTCCCGCTCCAGCGCGCCCAGCAGGGCGCGCAGGCCGGCGCGGTAGAAGGCGGTCTTCGCCTTGCCCGCCGCGCGCACGCTGCACCCGGACTCGACGAGGAAGCCGCCGACGACGGCCTGCGCGACCGGCGAGGTGTTCACCGTCAGCAGGCTCTTGACGGCCGACAGCTCCTCCGCGAGCAGCGCGCGCCGCCCGTCCGCGCCCACCACCACCTGGTCGGCGACCAGGAAGCCCACCCGCGCGCCGGGGAAGCAGGATTTCGCGAACGAGCCGAGGTAGACGACGCGGCCGCCCGGATCCAGCGCCTTGAGCGTGGGCCGCGGCTCGTCGTCCAGCCCGAACAGTCCGTAGGGGTCGTCCTCCAGGACGAGCAGATCCGCCTGCGCGGCGACCTCCAGCAGCCGCCGCCGGGCCGGTACGGGCATGGACGCGCCCGAGGGGTTGGCGAAGCTCGGCACGAGGTAGAGGGCGCGCGGCCGCCGTCCCGTGGCGCGTACCGCCGCGGCGACCTCGCCCACCGTCTCCGGGTCCAGGCCGTCCGCCGACTCGGGTACCGGGACGACCTCGACGCCGAGCACCCGGGCGGCGCCGGTCAGCCCGACGTAGCAGGGCTCGACGGCCAGCACCACGTCCCCGGGCCGCGCGCACAGCCCGCGCAGCGCGATGACCATGGCCTCCTGGCACCCGGCGGTGACCATCACCGCCTCCGGCGGCACCTCGACGCCCTCGTCCACCGCGAGCATCCGGGCGATCAGCCCGCCGAGGTGGCCGTTGGTCCTGCCGTACTGGAGCAGCTGCCGCTCCCGCTGCTCGCGGTCCAGGCCCAGCCCCTCCAGGTGGGCGAGGTAGGTGCGCAGGTAGCGGTGCAGGTCGTCGGTGGTGTGGAAGCCGTCGTACGGGCGGCCGGCCGCGAGCGACACGGCGTCGGGGAAGCGGGCGGCGACCTCGTTGAGGAAGTTCATCGAGGCCGACTGCGGGTCGGACACGGACACGTGCAGGTCGTCGCGGGCCAGCTCCACCGTCATCGGGCTCCTCCTCCGGTCGTCACCGCCGAGGCGTCGAGCGACGCCAGCACGGGGCGGCCCGCCAGGGCCATGGTGTGGGCCAGTTCCTCGGTCACCAGGTCCAGCACGCCCGCCACGCCGGCGGCGCCGTCCGCCGCGAGGCCCCACAGCACGGGCCGGCCGAGCAGGACGGCGCGGGCGCCGAGCGCGAGCGCCGCGAAGGCGTCGGTGCCGCCGCGCACCCCGCCGTCCAGCAGGACGGGGCAGGCCCCGCCGACCGCGTCCACGACCTCCGCGAGCGCGTCCAGGCTCGCGGGGGCGCCGTCGAGCTGGCGGCCGCCGTGGTTGGAGACGATGACGGCGTCCGCGCCGTGCCGGACGGCGAGCCGCGCGTCCTCCGCCGTCAGGATGCCCTTGAGTACCAGCGGCAGCGCGCTGCGCTCGCGCAGCCAGCCGAGATCGGCCCAGGTCACCGCCGGGTCGACCGCCTCGGCCGCGTGCACGGCGAGCGCGGAGCGCCCGGCGGAGGCGACGTGGGCGGTGGCCGTGAGCGCCGCGTCGAGGTTGGCGGCGCGGATACCGGGCCCGAGCGCGAAGCCGTTGCGCGCGTCGCGGTGGCGGCGGCCCAGCCGCGGGGCGTCGACCGTCAGCACGATCGCGCGGCAGCCCGCGGCGGCGGCCCGTGCGACCAGGTCGGCGAGTGCCTCGCGGCGGCGCAGCCAGTACAGCTGCATCCACAGCGGTCCGGGCGCGGTCGCGGCGATCTCCTCCAGCGAGCGGCTCGCGTAGATGCTCACCACGAAGAGCGCCCCGGCCGCCGCGGCGCCGCGCGCGGTTGCGATCTCGCCGTCCGGATGGGCGAGCTGGTGGTACGCGGTGGGCGCGACACCGATCGGGGTACGCAGCCGGGCGCCGAGCAGTTCGACGCCGGTGTCGCAGTGCGAGACGTCGACGAGGACGCGCGGCCGCAGTGAAACCCGTTCGAAGGCGCGGCGGTTGGCGGCGAGGGTGCGTTCGCGCTCGGCGCCGCCGTCGATGAAGTCCCAGACGGGGCCGTCGAGCCGGTGCCGGGCGGCGCGCTCGTAGCCGGAGAGGGTCGTGGCCGTCATCGGTGCGCTCCGGCGGAAGCGGTCTCCCGCGCGGTGAGGGCGGGGAGGTCGACCGCGGCCAGGGCGAGGCCGCCGGACCCGGGGGCCCGGTCGGCCAGCACCAGCCGGCGGGGCCCGGCGGCCGGCTCCGCGAGCGCTCCGGCCAGCTCCCACCACACCCCGGTGCCGGGCCGCCCGGCCGCCGCGGAGCGCACGCGCGCCCCGGGCCCGAGCGTCCGGCCGTCGATCCCGGTCCCGACCACGGCGACCGCGCCGTCCCCGGCGAGCGCGGCGCGTACGTCGTCGGCGGTCGCGTCCCCCGCCCGCAGGTCACCGAGCACGGCGGGCCGCTCGCCGGGGGCGGGCGGCCCGAGGAGGAGGGCGACACCGTAGGCGGCGTCGGGGAGGAGCGGTGGCACGGGAGCGGAGCCGGGTCCGGACGCGGTGGCGCCCAGGGTCCGCCGCGCGGCGGCGGGGTGCGGCGGGGCGGACGCCGGCGCAGCTGCCGCGGAGGTGCCGGGCGGCGCCGGCGGCGTGGTCAGCGGCGGGTAGGGCAGGGCGGGTTGCTCCACGACCAGGAGCAGGGCGCGGTGGAGCGCGGCGGTCGTGGCGTAGGCGTGGATCAGCCGCAGGGCGGTGAAGGCGGCGGCCGGGCCCTGGTCGCTGACGGCGAAGGCGAGCGGGCCGCCGGGGCAGACGTGGCTCAGCCAGGTCGCCGTGGCCCGGCCCGGTGTGACGTCCGGGACGGCGTAGGCGAGGACGAGCAGGTCGATCTCCTCGCCCGCCGGCACGGCCTGCCGGATCAGCGCCTCGGCCAGGTCGCCGTACGCGTGGCCGCCGCTGTCCGGCGGCTCCGTGCCGAGGGCGAGGCCGTACGGGCGCAGGAGGTCGGTGAGGTAGACACGCAGCCGCCCGGTGCGTTCCGGGTCCGGCGCGGGGGGCCCGGGGTCCGGGAAGGCGAGGCGGACCGCGCGGCGCACACCCCAGCCGGCGGGAGCGGCGGCGACGGCGGTGCCCGGTACGAGGGTCCGCACGCTCACGCGTCCGCGTCCGTCAGCAGGTTGCCTGCCACGTAGTCGGCGAGCGAGCCGACCGTGCCGAAGTCGTCGCGGACCAGTTCCTCGACGCTGATCTCCACGTCGAGCCGCTCCTCCAGTTCGAGGACGAGTTCGAGGCCGGTGGTGGAGGTCAGCCCGAGCGCGTCCAGCAGCGCGGTGTCGGCGGTGACCGGGCCGACCTCGCGCTTGAGGACGCGCGGGAGGAGGTCGCGGATGCCGTCGACGAGCCGCTCGCGCAGCTCGGGGTCGGTCGCGGTCGGGGCGGGGTGCTGCTCCGTCATCGGTCAGGCCTCTCGGGGGAGTTCGGGTCGTTCGCGGGCGGGCGGCGGTCAGTGGACGAGGACCATCGCCGAGAAGGAGGCGCCGAGCCCGGCGCCCGCGGCGGCCATCACGTACGGCTCGCCCGGCCGCAGCAGACCGCGGTCCAGCGCGGTGCGGTAGTTGACGAAGGTGTCGGCGCAGAAGACGTGGCCGGTGTCGGCGACGTTGTCGAGCAGGACGCGCTCGCGCGGTACGCCGAGGATGCGGCACACCTGGTGCCAGGCCACGCGGTTGACGTTGTGCGGCAGGAAGAGGGCGAGGTCGGCGGCCGCCAGCCCGGCCCGGGTGGCCGCCGCGGTGATCGCCGCGGCGAGCGCGTCGGCGTACACCCGCTGGAACTCGGCGGCGAGTTCGGGGGAGTCGCCGTCGAACTCGCCGCGCTGCTCGACGGCGTAGGCGAGCACGCGGTCGCGCTCGCCGGACGCGGCCACCAGGCAGGCCGCGGCGCCCTCGCCGAAGAAGGAGGTGCCGGGTACGAGCTGGGCCTCCGGGGTGAAGGCCTTCTCGCCGCCGAGGACGAGGGCGAGGCCGTCCGGGTCGCCGTCCGCCGCGAGCAGCCGCCCCGCGGCGTCCACGGCCAGCAGGCCGGACGCGCACGCGTGCTGGCCGGCGGAGAAGACCGCCGCGTGGCCGAGCCCGTACTCCTCGCAGACTGCGCGCACGGGGTCGTACGGATACGGGACGACGGCCGGGAAGGTCCGGGCGTGCAGCACGTACCGTACGTCCTGCTCCCGTCCGCGCAGCGCCCGGAGCCGGCCGAGCGCGCCGCGCAGCAGGTCCTCCACGGAGCCGCCCGGATCGCGGGCGACCTCGCCGAGCCGGTGGTAGCGGCGGAAGACCTTGACCTGCATCCGTGTCAGCCCGAGCCGCGCGGCGGGCTCCTCGATCGGCACGCGGCCCGCCGGGACGTAGGCGGACACCCCCGCGAGCGCCGTCACCGCGCGGACTCCACGGCGACCGGCTCGTCCGCACCCTCTGCACCCTCTGTGCCCGCTGCGAACTCCGCCTCCTCCGTGTCCGGGAAGGCCGCCTCGATCGCGGCCGCCTCCATGGCGTACGCGAAGGCCTCGGCCTGCGCGGGCGAGACGTGGTGGGTGTCCACGTGGATCTCGAAGCGCAGCCCGCCGGACGGGGCGTCGTCGACGTGCACGAAGAAGCGCTCCGTCTGGGTCTCCTGACGCTCGTACCAGCGGAAGACGGTGTCACGGCGGGCTGCCCGCAGCCCGCGCGCGTCCGGCTCCGCCGCGGCGTCCGCGGCGGGCAGGGTGTAGTTGCTGCGGTTGTTGAAGTACGTCCCGATGCCCGCGTCCGTGCCGCGCTCCACGGAGACCCGCCGGATCAGTTCGTCCAGCGCCTCCGGGTCGAAGTAGGCGTGCTTGTAGGCGGTCAGGCTGCCCTGCACGGCCCGTTTCACCACGTCCGCGGGGCCGGCGCCCGCGACGTGGATCGCGCACACGCCCGCCTGCGCGACCATGCAGACCACGTCCGCGAAGGCCGCCCGGAAGCGGTTGCCGACCACCGGCCGGACGACCACCGGGCTGATCCCGGTCGCCCGGTACAGCCCGACCGCGAAGAGGCCCAGCAGGATGCCGGCCACCGGGGCGCCCGTCCGCGCGGCGATCCGCGGCAGCGCCGCGGTGAGCGCGGGCGAGAGGAACTCGGCGCCCCAGTGCCTCGGTTCGCGCGGGTCGGTGGGACCGGGGAGCTGCCGGGCCGGCATGGTCCGCAGGACGCTCTCGAAGTGCCGCAGCGCCCGCGCGTTCTGCCGCCGCCCCGCGGGCGAGCGCTGCCACCGCGCCTGCTCCAGCTGCTGCATGCCGCTGACCGGCGCGGTGTCCCGGGTCTGCACCTGCCGCAGCATGATCGCGCCGCCGAGCGCGTCCGTCGCCAGGTGGTGCATGACGGTCACCAGGTGGACGGGCCGGCCGCCCTGCCGTACCGCGCCCATCCGCACGGGCCACTCCGCGGTGAAGTCGAACTCCCGCTCACGGTAGGCCTGTTCGACGGCGGCGGCGACTTCGCCGGCGTCGGCACCCGGCGCGGCGTCGTACACCTCCAGCGTGACGGAGCCGCTGGCGAAGAGCCGCTGCCGGGCCCGGCCGCCGGGGGCGAAGCGCAGCCGGGTGCGCATCGAGGGGAAGCGCTCCAGCAGGTAGCGCAGCTCGGCGGCCAGGCCGGCGAGCGTGGTTCCCGGCTCCAGCGCGGCGCTGCCGCCGATGGGCAGCGGGCTGCGCTGCCGTCCCATGGCCTGCCAGATCTCCCACATCCCCCAGGACATCTCGTCCTCGCCCTCGCCCTCCCCGGCGAAGTCGACGACGATCCGCTCGGCGGCCGCCACCGGCGCCCGCTCCTCCGCGGCCCCGCCGCCCGCCGCCGGGCCCACCGCCGCCGGGCCCACCGCCGCCGGGCCCACCGCCGCCGGGGCCACCGCCGCCGGGGCCGGCGCCTCGGCGGGCCGGCCGCGTCCGCTCATCACGCCCCCACCCCCGCCTCCGCCGACCGGGCCCGGTGCCGCTGGCGCATCAGGAACTTGCGGACCTTGCCCGTCGGGCCCGTGATCAGGTCGGCGTCCGAGATGACGACGACGCGGCGCAGGGTCGCGGCCGCCGCCGGGGTCAGGGCGGTGCGGACGGCCGGGGTGCGGTCGGCGTCCGGGTCGGCGCCGTCGTGCAGGGCCAGCAGCACGTCGGTGACGACCTGCCCGCCGACCCGGTCGGAGACCACCGTGCAGTCGTGGACGTCCGGGCACGCCCCGAGGATCCGCTCCTCCGACATGGCGGTGTAGAGGTGCTCGCCGCCGCCGAGGTCGACCGCGTCCACCGCCCGGTCGACGTGGTAGTAGTAACCCGCCTCGTCGCGGTACATCAGGTCGCCGGTGAGGTAGTAGCCGCCCAGCCGGTTGCGGTAGGTGGCCGCGGAGTCGTTCCAGTAGCCCGGCGCGAGCGTGGGGGCCTTCAGCCCGAGCTGGCCGACCTGGCCGGCCGGGACCTCGCGGCCGGTCGCGGTGTCCAGCAGCGCGACCTCGGCGAATCCGTGCGGGACCCCGACGCAGCGCCCGTAGCGCCCGGTCGTGCGGGTGTGGGTGATGTGGAAGGCGGAGTGGCCCATCTCGGTGGAGCCCAGTCCGTCGACGAAGCTGGAGCCGGGCATCCGGCGGACGCCGTCGCGGGTCGCGGTCTCGCGCGAGCCGGCGGCGACGAGCCGCCGGATGTGCGGCTCGTGCGCGCAGTCCCCGGTGTTGAACCACAGCGACACCGAGTCCAGGTCGCGCGCCGCGAGGTCCTGCCGGGCCAGCTGCGCCCAGGTGGCGGCGAAGCCGAGGACACCCGTGGGCCGCCAGCTCTCGATCGCGTCGACGACCGCCGCGCCGTCGTTCTGCGTGGACAGGAACAGCAGGTCGCTGCGCAGGCACAGCGCCATGTTGAGGGCCGAGATGCCCGCCGCGTGCGCGGCGGGCAGCGTGCTGAGGATGCGCTCGGCCCCTCGGGCGCGCGGCGCGGTCAGCCGGAAGAGCCGCATGGCGGCGAAGAGGCTGGCGTGCGAGTGCACCACGGCGGCGGGCATGCGGGTGGTGCCGGAGGAGTGGGTGACGGCGATCGGGTCGTCGGCGTGGTGCCGGTACGGCGCGGGCGCGCTCCCCGGGTCGCCGCCGCCGGTGTCCGCGGCGTCGGCGTGCAGGGCGAGGCCGCCCAGGTCGCCGCCGGCCAGCCGCTCGCGGTGCACGGGGTCGGTCACCAGGGCGGTCGCGCCGAGCTTGCGCAGGTAGGCGGCGGCGGTGTCGCCGGTCAGGTACTGGTTCATGAGCGCGGGGATCGCGCCCAGCCAGGTGAGGGCCAGGAAGCTCAGCAACGTGTCGGCCGAGCCGGACACGTACACCGCGACGGGGTCGCGCGGGCCGATGCCGTGCGCGTGCCACCACGCGGCGCGCGCCTCCACCCGCTCCCGGAGCGCTCCGAGCGTCAGCGCGCTCCCTGCGGGGTGCCCGTCCACGGGCTGGTCGAAGGCGGCGCCCGGGCCCCCGGGGTCGGCGCCGTGCTCGAAGAGCTTGGGCAAGACGTTGCCCGCGCCCAGGTCCGGATCGGCGGCGAGCCTGGCCCGGATGTCTCTGCCGGTCACGGCGTTCCTCCTGCGTGTCGCCCTGTCGTCATGTCGTCATGTCGCTTCACCGGCGGACCGGCCGCGGCCTGTCCGCTCATCCGCCGCGCACCGCCTTCTCGACCGCCGTCCGCAGCTGCGCACGGGTCGGCTGGCAGGCGAGGTCCAGCTCGCGGGCGAAGGGGAGCACCGCGCCGTCCGGGCGGGTGATCCGGCGGGGCGGCGCGGTCAGCCGCATCTCCTCCGCCGCGGTCGCGACGATCTCGGCCCCGATGCCGCAGGAGCGGTTGGAGTCGTCGACGACGACGAGCCGTCCCGTCCGCTCCAGCGACGCCGCGAGGCCGGCCCAGTCGAAGGGGTGCAGCGAGCGCGGGTCGAAGACCTCCACCGACACCTCCCCGGCCAGCTCCTCCGCGACCGCGAGCGCGTCGTGCACGAGGTGCCCCACCGCGACCACCGTGACGTCGGTGCCCGCGCGGTGCACCCGCCCGGAGCCGAGCGGTACGGGCGCGAGCGCGCCGAAGTCGGTGTCCTCGCGCACCCCCAGCGCCGCGGAGGGCGCGAAGACCACGACCGGGTCGTCGTCCCGGATCGCCGTCACCAGCAGCCCGTACGCGTCCGCGGGCGTGGCCGGCACCGCCGTCTTCACCCCGACGTGCGCGAAGAGGCTGTAGGGGTGGTCGGAGTGCTGGCCCGCCCAGCTGTCGCGGGAGCCGGAGCCGGGCAGCAGGTAGGTGACCGGCACCCGGGTCTGGCCGCCCGTCATGAGGGAGAACTTGTGCGCCTGGTTGGCGATCTGCTCGAAGGCGAGGAAGAGCAGCGCGGGGATCTGGAACTCGATGAGCGGGCGCATCCCCACCATCGCCGCACCCGTCGCGAAGCCCGTGAAGGCCTGCTCGGAGATGGGCGTGTCCAGCACCCGGTCACGCCCGAAGCGGCGCAGCAGGCCCGCCGTCACGTGGGTGACGGCCACGCCCACGTCCTCGCCGAGGACGACGACGGCCGGGTCCCGCTCCATCTCGTCGCCGAGCGCCCGGTTCAGCGCCTTGAGGTAGGACAGCTTCGGCATCTACAGCGCCCCCGCCCTGGGCCGCAGCCCCGTGGCGTACAGGTGGTCCAGCGCGCCCGCCGGGTCCGGGTGCGGCGCGTCGAGCGCGTACCGCACGGCGGCGTCCAGCACCTGCGCCGTCTCCGCGTCGGCGGCCGCGCGCACCTCCGCGGGCAGCCGGGCACCCTGGATCTCCAGCGGGTCGCGGGCGCGGCCCGCCGCGGCCTCCTCCTCGCTGCGGTAGCGGGGGCGGGCGGTGTGCTCCCACGTGTGGTGCGCGTCGAAGCGGTAGGTCGTGCACTCCAGCAGCGCCGGGCCCGCGCCCGACCGGGCCCGCTCGACGGCCCGCGCGGTGGCGTCCCGTACGGCCTCGGCGTCCATGCCGTCCACGGTCACCGCGGGGATGCCGAAGGCCGCCGCGCGGCCGGTCACGGTGCCGGCCACGGTGTCGGCGGGGCGCATCGAGGTGGCCCAGCCGTTGTTCTCGCAGACCAGCACGAGCGGTACGCGCCACAGCGCCGCCAGGTTGCACGCCTCCAGCACCACGCCCTGGCTGACGGCCCCGTCGCCGAAGTACGTCAGCACCACCCGGTCCGAGCCGCGCTGCCGCAGCGCCCAGGCCGCGCCCGCCGCGATCGGCACGGCCGCGCCGACGATCGCGTTCGCGCCGAGGACGCCCGCCGCGAAGTCCGCGGCGTGCATCGAACCGCCCCGGCCCCGGTTGAGGCCGGTGTCCCGGCCGGCCAGCTCGGCCATCGTGCGCGCCGGGTCCGCGCCCTTGGCCAGCACGTGGCCGTGGCCGCGGTGGGTGCTGGTGATCAGGTCGCCGGGTCCCAGGGCCGCGCACGTCCCGGCCGCGACCGCCTCCTGCCCCGTGCAGGGGTGGATGCCGCCGGCGATCACGCCGGCCCGCACCAGCTCCACCGCCCGCTGCTCGAAGCCGCGGATCAGCGCCATCGTCCGGTAGAGGCCGGCGGCCCCGTACGCGTCAGCCACGCGCGTGCGGTCCTTCGCCGCGCCAGAGCACCGGGCAGTACACCGGGTCGGCGTAGTCGGGGCGCCCGTCCGGCAGCCGCCGCACCAGGACGTCGTGGTTGTAGACCGCCTCGCCGCCGCCTTCGAGCGGGAAGCGGCGGTACTCGTTGCCGCCGTCCTGGAGGTGGAGGGAGACCGCCCGGCGCGGCCGGCCGCTGCGGTTGGGGCCGCTGCCGTGGTAGGTGCGGCAGTGGTGGAAGCTCATGTGGCCCTTCGGGATGACCAGCGGCACCTTGCGGATCTCCGCCCCGTTGTGGGCCGCGTTGGCGGAGAGCACCTCCTCCAGCTGGGTGCGGTCGCGGTCCGCGAAGTGCCGGGTCATGGAGTCCTCGCGGCCGGTCTCCTGCCACCGGTGGCTGCCGTCGACGACGGTGAGCGTCCCCATCTCCTCGCCGCAGTCGTGGAAGGGGATGAAGGCGGTGAGCATCCGCTCCGAGGTGGACGTGGACCAGTAGTGCTTGTCCATGTGCCAGGGCACGATGTTGCTGGGCTCGCCCGCGACCGGCGGCTTGAGGATGAGCGTCGACTGGAAGACCCGGATCTCGGACGCCTGCGCCAGCCGCGCGGCGACCGCGCCGATCAGCGGCTTGCGCAGGATGCGGGCGATCGGGTCGCTCTCGACGTGCACGTAGTCGTTGTGCCGCTGCACGGGGCCGTCCGAGGGCTGCCAGGCGGCGAGCCGCGGCGGGCGGACCGGCAGCGTACGGCTGCGCTCGCCGGCGTAGTAGCGCTCGCTCGCCGCCACCAGCTCGTCCACCTCGGCGTCGTCGAGCAGCTTCTTCGTCAGGTACCACCCGTGCTCGGCGTAGAAGGCCACGTCGGCGTCGTCCGGCAGCAGCGCCGCCTCCGCCTCGGTGAGAACGGGGTCCCCGGCCGGGACGGGGGTCGTACGGTCCTGGTCGACGGTCATCACAGGCCTGCCTTCGTGGTCGCGCGGACGGCGGCGAGCTCGCGCTCCTTCGCCTCGTAGAGGGCCGGGATGTTGCTGGTCCCGAAGGTGCGGGCGCCGTGGCGCTCGATCAGCTCCCAGAAGTACGTGCGGCGTACGTGCATCGACTGGGCGAAGATCTGGTACATCTGCCCCCAGTGGTCGCGGTCGACGAGGATGCCGCGCGGGCGCAGCCGCTCCACCGGCAGGTCGACGGGCCCGATCCGGCCGGCGAGCGAGCCGTAGTAGCTGGCCGGGGTGGGCGCGAAGCCGACGCCCCGGCCGCCGAGCGCGTCCACCGCCTCGACGATGTCGTCGGTGGTCAGCGCCAGGTGCTGCACGCCCGGGCCGCCGTGCCACGCCAGGAAGTCGTCGATCTGCCCGGGGGTGCGGCTCAGGTCCGGCTGGATGAGCGTCAGCGTCGCGTTGCCGCCCGGGCTCTGCACCACCTGCGAGAACATGCCCTGGCCGCCGACCTCGATGTACTCCTCGAAGATCAGGTCGAATCCGAAGGCGGCCCGGTAGAAGGCCGTGGTGGCCTCCAGCGTGCCCGCCTCCAGGCACACCGCGGCGTGGTCGATCGTCCGCAGCAGTTCCGGCCCGTCCGGCGGCGCGGCCTCCGGACCGGTGTCCGCGGTGACGATCGCGCCCGGCAGGAAGTCGCCCGCGGCGCCGTGCCGTTCGACCAGGCGGTGCACCACGTCGCCGAATCCGGAGACGGTCGCGGTGCGTACCGAGGCCTGCGGGCCGTCGTACGTGCGCGGCGGCTCGACCGGGCTGGCGCCGCCCGCGACGGCCGCGGCGAAGGCGGCGCCCGCGTCGCGGGTGCCGAAGGCGACCACGGCCACCCCGTCGCCGTGCCGGGAGACGTACTCGACCGCCGGGTGGTCCGGGCGCAGGCCCGAGGTCAGCAGCACCCGGCAGTCGCCCTGGCCGAGCAGCAGGCTGCGCTGGTCCGGCAGGCCCGTCTCGGGGCCGCCGTGCCCGTGCACCCGGAAGCCGAAGGCCGAGCACAGGACGAACGCCGCCTGGCGCGCGTCCCCCACGTAGAACTCGACATGGTCGATGCCGAGGTAGTCCATTGCCGCTCCTTGGTCGATTGCGTGCGGTGCGGCCGGGGACGGTGCCACGAGGGGACCGTCCGCGCGCCGTTCAGACGGTGCGGGCGAGCCGGGTGGCCGGCGGGCCGAGGACGAGGCTGATGTTGTGGCCGCCGAAGCCGAAGGAGTTCGACATCACGTGGCCGATCCGCGGGGCCGGGCGCGGGGCCTTGCGGACGTGGTCGAGGTCGCACTCGGGATCCGGGTCGTCCAGGTTGTGCGTCGGCGGCAGCACGCCGCGGCGCAGCGCCACGATGCATACCGCCGCCTCGACCACCCCCGAGGCGCCGAGCATGTGCCCGGTGACGGCCTTGGTGGCGCTCACCGGCGGGCAGCCGTCCGCGCCGAACACCCGGCGGATCGCCAGCGCCTCGGCGCGGTCGCCGATCTTGGTGCTGGTGCCGTGCGCGTTGACGTAGCCGATGTCGGCGGGTGCGAGGCCCGCGTCGGCGAGCGCCCGGCGCATGCACGCGGCCGCGCCCTCGCCGTCCGGGTGCGGGGTGGTCGGGTGGTGGGCGTCGTTGGTGGCGCCCCACCCGGCGAGGCCCGCGTAGCCCGCCGCGCCGCGCGCGTCGGCGTGCTCGGCCCGCTCCAGGACCAGCACCCCGGCGCCCTCGCCGAGCACCAGGCCGTTGCGGCGGCGGTCGAAGGGACGGCTGGCGCCCTCCGGGTCGGCGGCCCAGCCGCGGGCCAGCGCACGGGCGTTGGAGAAGGTGTCGGCCAGCGTCGGGAAGAGCGGCGCCTCGCTGCACCCGCACACCACCACGTCCGCCTCGCCCGAGCGCAGCAGCCGCAGCCCCTCGCCGACGGACTGCGCGCCCGCCGCGCAGGCCGTCCCGATCGACGAGCTGTAGCCGCGGATCCCGTGCCGGATCGCCACGCGGGCGGCGCCCATGTTCGGCAGCATCCCCGGCAGCAGGTACGGGCTGACGCCCAGCCGGCCGCGCTGCGTCCGCGTCACCACCTGCGCCTCCAGGGTGGCCAGGCCCCCGGTGCCGGACAGGATCACGCCGATCCGGTACGGGTCGACGTCCCGGCCGACCTCGATCCCGGCGTCGGCCAGCGCGTCGGCCGCCGCCCGCAGCGCCATCACGATGTAGCGGTCCACCACCCGGGTCTCCGGTGCGGGCAGCACGGACACCGGGTCGACCGGCGGGCCGAACGCGGCGACGTCGACGCTGCCTTCGAGCGGGCTCCCGGCCGGCGGCCGTGCCAGCCCCGAACGCCCCTCACACATCGCGGCCGTCACCTCGGCGGCGGTCGTTCCCACCGGGGTGACCATGCCCATCCCGGTCACGACGACCTCGCCGCCCGCGCCTCGCGCACCCGTCACAGGACATCCCCTCCACTGAGCAGTACGGCCGCGGCGCGGTCCCGCGCCCCGGCGGTCGCCGCCTGGTCCACCCGGATCAGCAGCACCTCGTC
Organism: Streptomyces sp. NPDC020983; assembly: GCF_044333485.1. Classification (NCBI taxonomy): domain Bacteria; kingdom Bacillati; phylum Actinomycetota; class Actinomycetes; order Kitasatosporales; family Streptomycetaceae; genus Streptomyces; species Streptomyces sp. NPDC020983. Next base: position 367,063 of record NZ_JBIRRA010000005.1, read on the forward strand.
CGCGTCTCCGTCCTCGACGAGGAGCGCGGCCACCTCCATGCCCGCGGTGCCGTCGGCGACGCTCACGACCGGTCCCGACAGCCCCCAGCGGGCGGCCACATGGCCTGCCACGGCGTTCGGCACGGCCTGGAAGAACGCCAGCGGGCCCGGCGCACCGCCGGTGTCGACCGCCTCGGCGAGCCGGACGGCCCCCTGCAGGTCGCCCAGCGTGCTGACGACGACCAGTCCGGTGCACGCCACCGGACCGCCCGGCCGCCGCCCCAGGCAGCGCCGTGCGACCTCGGCGGCGAGCGGGCTGAACGACGAGCCGACGAAGCCGGGCAGCACCGGCGGCTCGCGGTCCCCGGCACCCTCCGGCCACCCCGCTCCGGCCAGCACGCGCAGCCCGTACTCCCGGGCACGGAGGGCGAGTTCGCCGCCGTGCCCGTGCCCCGGTCCTTCCTCCGGCGGGGGAGCCGTTACGCGGTCGCCGCCGCCGGGGGGCGGAGCCGGGTGCGCGTCGGACCCTGCGTGCCGGTGACCGGGGGAGGGCGCCGGGCCGGCCTGTGCGCCGGGGGCCGTGGGCGCGGTCCGCGGCTGCGCGTCGCCGGCGGCGGTCCGGACGGGGGAGTGCGGCGGGCGTGCCGCCGTGCGGTCGGTGAAGGTCATGCGGCGGCCACCAGGAGCGCGGTGTTCGCGCCGCCGAACGCCGTGGTCAGGCTCAGCGCGTAGGGGGACGTGGCCGGCGCCGGGCTGCCGAGGACGAGGCCGAGGCGGCAGCCGGGGTCGGGGCCGAGCCAGCCCGCGTTCACCGGCAGCCTGCCTGCCGCCAGCGCCGAGACGGTGACGACGAGTTCGAGCAGCGCGCCCGCCTCCAGGGCCTGCCCGTGCACGGCCTTGGTGGAGCTGACCGGCAGGGCCGCGGCGCCCGCGCCGAACACCCGGTGCAGCGCGGCCGCCTCGGCCGTGTCGCCCGCGGGCGAACCGGAGCCGTGCGCGTTGACGTAGCCGATCCGTGCCGGGGCGAGGGACGCCCGGCGCAGCGCGCCGGTGATCGCGCGGGCCAGGCCCGAGCCGTCGGGCCGGGGGCGGACGACGTGGTGGGCGTCCCCGGTGCGCCCCCACCCCGCGAGCCGCGCGAGGGTCCGCGCCCCGCGGCGGCGCGCCGCCGTGGCGGACTCGACCACCACCGCGGCGACCGCGTCGCCGAGCAGCAACCCGTCGCGCCCCGCGCTGAAGGGCCGCACCCGCCCGTCGCGGGCGAGCGCCCGCCCCGCGTCGAAGAGGGCGAACTGGTCGGCGTCCACCAGGTATCCGGCGGCCACCACGATCCGCTCCGCCCGCCCGCGGGCGACGAGCGCGGCGGCGTCCGCGACGGCGGTGCTCGACGCCACGCAGGCCGAGGTGTACGCGCGTGCCGCACCGGAGAGCCCCGCCCGCCGGGCGACGTCCTCGGCGAAGCGGCCCGCGCCGTGCGCCGCCCGCTCGCCGGCGGGCACCCGGGGCAGCGCCGGGTCGCCGTGCACGGCGAGGTAGAGCGGGCAGCGGGCGCGCACCGGCGCCGCGAGCCCGGCGTCCTCGCACGCGAGAGCGATCATCCGCGGCAGCTCGTCGGCCAGCACGGGCGATCCGGGGTGCGCGGCGGCGTGGCCGGCCCGCCGCCCGGCGACGCCGAAGCGCCGTACCGGCGCGAACCCCGGCCGCCCGGCGAGCACCGCCGCCATGAGCGGGCCCGTCCCGACCCCGAAGGCGCTGAGCACGCCGACACCGGTGAGGACGACCTCCTCGGGCCCGCGCCGCACCTTCCCGGCCTCACCCACGCGCACCGCCGCCCCCGGCTCCGGGGCCGCCCGCGCCGACGGAACCCGGGCCGCCCCCTGCCGCTCCGGCCGGCCCGGCGGCTGCACCGCCCTGCCCGGACGGGGCCGCCGCGCGGACGTCCGGGCCCGTGCCCGTTCCGTCGGCGCCCTCCGCCGCGTCCGGCTGCGCCGCGGCGCCCGGCAGGGCGGCCAGCGCCGCGAGTTCGTCCAGAACGGCCGTGACCGTCGTCATACGGACCAGGGAGGAATCCGGGACCGTGCCGCCGTAGCGGGACTCGATCTGGTGGACGAGCCAGGCCAGCTCCATCGAGTCGACGCTCTCCGGCACCTCCTCCGGCGGGCGGTCGCCGAAGGCGGCGAGGATCGCCAGGACCTCCGCGCGGCCGGGCACGGTGGGCGGCTGCGGCGCGGCCGCGCTCACTGGCCCGCCGCGGGGGCGGCCGCGATACGGGCGGCCAGCGCCGCGCCGAACTCTCCGAGCGTCATCGTGCCCAGCTGCTCGGCCTCGTCCTCCTCGAAGGCGACGCCGAAGCGCTCCTCCGCGCGGATGCCCAGTTCGGCCAGGGCGAGCGACTCCAGGTCGACGCCGGCCGGTCCGAGCGGGGTGTCGTCGTCGACGTCGTCGACGCTGTAGTTCATCTCGCTCAGCGCTTCGAGCACGAAGGCGCGGATCTCATCGGTGGACATCTCGGTGGACATCGCGGGGCTCCCTCTCCGGTGGCTTCCGGTGGCTTGCGTTACGGCGGTGACGGTGGGTCCGGTCCGGCCGGTCACCCGGCGGGCGGGCGGTCCGGCGGGGAATCGGCGGTGGCGGCGGCCGCCCGCAGCACCGCGAGGTCGCGCACGAGCTTGCCGGTGGCGGTGCGCGGCAGCTCGTCGACGACGTGCAGCAGCCGCGGGCGCTTGTACGGGGCGAGCCGCTCGGCGAGCCCCGCCTCGACGCGGGCGCGCGCGCCGGGCTCGCGCAGCACCGTGTAGGCCTCGACCGACGAGCCGAACACCACGACCGCCGCGGCGACGTCCGGGAGTTCGGCGAGGGTGTGCTCGACCTCGGTGAGGTCGACCTTGAGGCCGCCGACCGACACCTGCGAGTCCAGCCGGCCGAGCACGCGGACGCGCCCCGTGCCGGGGTCGACGCTGCCGCCGTCGCGGGTGTGCAGCCAGCCGTCCGACCAGCGGGCCGGGTCGTCGAAGCCGATGTAGGGCGAGCGCTCGGTGGCGATCAGCAGCTCGCCGCCCGCCTCCCGTACGGCGATGCCCGGCGCGGGTGTGACCTCGGGGCGGTGCTCGCCGAACAGGTCGGTGGCGATGACGCCGACCTCGGTCATCCCGTACATGCTGCCGAGCCGCACGCCGTAGCGCTCGGTGAAGGCCTCGTGCACCCGGGCCCGGACCAGTTCGCCGCCGGTCGTCATGCCGGTGAGCTGCGGCAGCCGCGGCGGCCGCGCCACCCAGCTGAGCAGCTCGATGTGGAAGGGCACGCCGAGCAGGGTGGTCGGCTCGGGCCCGGCGGCCACGGTGGCGAGGATGCCCTCGGCGGTGGTGCGCGCGGGGAAGGCGAGCCGCACCCCGGCGGCCAGGCTGTGCAGCAGGCCGCCGACGAGACCCAGGACGTGGACGGTCGAGGCCATCGAGACGATCCGCTCACCGGCCCGGGGCACCCCGTCCATCCGCGCGTAGCGGCCGATCTCGGCGACGAGGTCCGCGGCCGTCCGGCCGATGATCTTGGACGGTCCGGTGGAGCCCGAGCTGAGCTGCACCAGCGCGTGCGGCGTGCGCGCCGTCAGGCCGCCGGCCCGCGGGCGGGCCACCGGGTGCTGGTCGTGGAAGCCGCGCGCGGGCCCCGGACCGACCGGTTCGGCGGTGACGACGACCTGGGGGGCGAGCCGTTCCAGCGCCCGGCCGGTCTCGTACGGGGTGAGCCGGTGGTCGAGCAGCGCGACCTGCGCCCCGCAGCGCCAGCCCGCCAGCAGGTCGGCGACCAGCGCGAGCGAGGGTGCCAGGCACAGAGCGGCGCTGCCGCCGGGACCGAGCCCCGCGGCGGTGAGCGCGTCCTGCCGCTCCCGGACCAGGCGGCGCAGTTCTGCCCGGGTGACGGGTGCGTCGAAGACCAGGCAGATGTCGGCGCCGGGGCCGGCCAGCAGGACGTCGTCCACCCAGGAGCCGTCCCAGGAGCCGTCCGCGGGACCGTCCCAGGCACCGTCCCCGGAAGGGCGTCGGGCCGGCCGGCCCTCCCGGCCTTCCCAGGGTGTCGTCGAGGCAGCCTTCATGAAGAACCCGGACCCCTTTCGTGATTCCCGGTCTGGTGGTTTCCGGCACCCCGCCGCCCCCGGTTTCCGGTGTCCGCCGGCCGAATCCGTCCCGTACGGGCCGGAGGTGCCGGGGCAATCGGAATGGTCCAGATCAATAGCGGGACGAGCGGAATTCCCACGCCGAACTTTCAACTCAGAATTCCGCGCTGTCAAGCCCGCCTCCGCTCAGCGGCGACAAATTCCTCATCAATCTCTGCTGTATCTGTCCGTCACATGCGACACAAATCTTCTCGTATTGACGACGTGCGACGCCCGCCGCTAGCATGGCCGCTCATTGGCCAACTGCCGTGACCCGGCTGGAAGTTGGCAGCTCAGAACGGCACCGCCCCTTGCGGGATCCCCCAGTCGTCCCTCACGACTCGGTGGTCCCTTTTCGCGGCCGTCCTCGCGGCCTGCACTTTCGCGCCCTCCTGCGCGCCTCGCACCGCACTGCCGTCCTGCACGATCCCCACGTCCTGCTCCTGTGCTGCACCCGCTTCGCTTCCTGCGCCTCCCGCACTTCCTGCGCGACTTCCCGGGGCAACATTTATCCCGCCCCCGGTTTTACCTATTCACGTGCCCGCGTCCGGTCGCCGCGTCCCGCGGTGCCGCCGCCGGCGCGGTGCACGCCCGCCCGCGTTATTCCGCTTACCTTTCCCGATTCCGCATGCTCTTTTTCCGAAGGATTGGCAGCCATTGGAACCTGGGACCGGCGCCGGCCTGAACACGGCCGTGGAGCGCTACTACGACATCACGCTCGACCTCTACGAGGACCTGTGGGGAGAACACGTCCACCACGGTTTCTGGGATCCGGGTGAAATACCCGGCGTCAATGGTGCCGACCGGCACGCCGCCACCGACCGGCTGGTGCGCGAACTGGTCGCATTCACCGGTGTCCCTCCCCGCTCGGCCGTCCTGGACGTCGGCTGCGGCATCGGCGGCCCCGCGCTGCACCTCGCGGGTGCGATGGGCTGCACCGTCGAGGGCGTCACGCTGAGCGCCCGGCAGGCAGCCAGGGCCGGGGAGAAGGCGCAGGCCGCGGGCCTCGCCGGGCGGGCCCGCTTCCACCAGCTGGACGCGCTCGCCACCGGCTTCCCCGACGCGTCCTTCGACGTGGTCTGGGCGCTGGAGAGCCTCATGCACCTGTCCGACCGCCCGGCCTTCTTCGCCGAGGCCCTGCGCCTGCTGCGTCCCGGCGGTGTCCTCGCGGTGGCCACCTGGGCGGTGCGCGACGGCGAGCTGGCCGCCGACGAGCGCGACCTCGTACGGCAGATCCTCCAGCACCAGGTCATGCCGCACTTCTCGTCGCTGGAGGAGCACGAGCGGCTCGCCCGCGCGGCCGGCTTCGCGGACGTGGCCACGGTCGACTGGAGCAAGGCCGTCGCCAACTCCTGGGACCCGTCCTTCGCGCAGATCGCCCGCTACGACAAGGGACGGGCCGAGATGCGCCGGCTGGCCCGCGAGCGCGGCGTGGACGTGCTGGGCTTCTTCCACGCGGGGCCGCTCATGACGAAGGGCTTCGAGACCGGCGTCATCACCTACGGCGCCCTGCGGGCCGTCAAACCCGGCCCCGCGGCGGGCGCGTCGCCTGCCGCGGACGCGGACACGCTCGTACGGCCGGTCGCCGAGCTGCTGCGGCAGGTCACCGGCGAGGACGCCGCGTGGCTGGAGGCCGTGACGCCCGCCAGCCGGCTGGACGGCGACCTGCTCGTCGAGAGCCAGGAACTGGCCGCGTGGAGCGCCGCGCTGCGGGCGCGCTACGGCGAGCGCGTCGACCTCGCGGGCCATGTCGCGGAGCTCGGCATCGACGCGGTCATCGAGCTGACCGTCGGCGACGTGGCCGCCCTCGTCGCCGCCCGCCGCGACCGCACGGACGACCCGGAGGGCGACGGCGGCGCGGCATCCGCGGAGCACGGCTGATGGGCCGCTACCTCTTCGTGTCGCTGCCGCTCACCGGCCATGTGCACCCGCTCGCCGCGGTGTCGAAGGAGCTCGTCGCGCTCGGCCACGACGTGCTGTGGGCCGGCTCGGAGTCCTTCCTGCGGCCGGTGCTCGGGCCGGACGCGGCGATCGCGCCCATCCCGCTGCGGGCGCACCGGGGCCAGGCCGACCGGGGTATGGCGGCGGCGAAGTCGCGCTGGGAGGGCTACATCGTCCCGCACGCCCGCGTCACCCTGCCCGGCATCGAGAAGGCGGTCGCCGCCTTCCGGCCCGACGTCCTGGCCGTCGACCAGCACGCCGTGGCCGGGGCCGTGGCCGCGCACCGCGCCGGGCTGCCCTGGGCGAGCCTCGCGCCGACCACGATGGAGCTGACCCGGCCCTACCGGGCGCTGCCGCGGGTCGAGGCGTGGATCCACGCGCGGATGGCGGAGATCTGGACCGCCGCCGGGATGCCCGGGGAGCCGCCGCACGACCTGCGCTTCTCCCCGCACCTGCTGGTCGCCTTCACCGGCGAGGCCCTGAACGGCCCGCTGGACTGGCCGGACAACGCCCGCCTGGTCGGCCCCGCGCTCGCCGCGCGGCCGCCGGACACCGCCTTCCCGTGGGAGTGGCTGGACCCGGCACGCCGTCATGTGCTGGTCACCGTGGGCACCCTGGCCCTCGACCTCGCCCAGGACTTCCACGCCCGCGTCGTGGAGGCGCTGCGCCCGCTCGCCGGCAGTGTCCAGGCCGTCCTGGTCGCGCCCGACGGCACGGTGCCCGGCGCGCCGGAGGCGGACGTGCTGGTGCGGCCGCGGGCCCCGGTGCTGGAGCTGATGCCGCGGCTGGACGCGGTCGTGAGCCACGGCGGCCTGAACACCGTCTGCGAGGCGCTCGCGCACGGCGTGCCGCTGGTCGTCGCGCCCATCAAGGGCGACCAGCCGATCAACGCGGCCCGGGTCGAGGCGGTCGGCGCGGGCCGCCGGGTCAGGTTCCCGAGCGTCCGCCCGGAGGAACTGCGCGGCGCGCTGCTCGCCGTGCTCGACGACCCCTCCTACCGTGCCGCCGCCGGCCGCGTCCGCGACTCCTTCGCCGCCGCGGGCGGCGCCGCGGCCGCGGCCCGGCACCTCGAAGGACTCCTGGACGCCGTACCCGTACCACGCTCCGCACCGAGGGAAGAGACGACGACGTGAAGACGCTCCGCGACACCTGGCTGGTCTTCCAGCGGCACATGCTGCTGCTGACCCGCTCGCCGCTGTCGATCCTGCTGGGCGTGGCCCAGCCGGTCATCTACATGGCGCTGTTCGCACCGCTGCTCAAGCCCGCGCTGGCGTCCATGGGCGCCGACTCGATGACCGACGCCTACCGCATCTACGTCCCCGGCATGCTCGTCGCCCTGGCACTCGGCGGCGGCCTCTACGTCGGCTTCGGCCTGCTCGCCGAGCTGGCCTCGGGCGTCGTGGAGCGGGCCCGGGTGACCCCGGTGAGCCGGGCGGCGCTGCTGCTCGGGCGGGCGCTGCGGGACGTCGTGGTGCTCGTCGTGCAGGCGGCCGTCATCATCGTGCTGGCGATGCCGCTCGGCCTGTTCGTGCACGTCCCCGACCTGCTGCTGGCCTACGCGATGCTCGCCCTCATCACCCTGACGAGCTCCGCGGTGTCGTACGGGATCGCGCTCAAGGTCACCGACCCCAACGCGCTCGGCCAGGTGGTCAACAACATCGCCCAGCCGCTCATGCTGCTGTCCGGCACGCTGCTGCCGCTCGCTCTCGCGCCGCTGTGGCTGCGCCGGATCTCGGACGTCAACCCCTTCAGCCGCGCGGTCGTGGGGATGCGCGCGCTCTTCGCCGGGCACGCCGGCGACTCCTCGGTCTGGCAGAGCATCGCGCTGCTGGGCGCGGTGGCGCTCGTCGCCCTCGCGTGGTCGGCGCGGCTTTTCGCCCGCTCCGTCCGCTGACGCACCGCCGGCCCCCCTACGGCACACACCCCGCGCAACTTCCGAGCACGACAAGGACGCCTCGATGATTGAGACCAGGGACCTGCGGAAGTCCTTCCGCACCGGGCGGCGCCGCTCCTCCACGACCGTGGAGGCGGTCACCGGCCTGGACCTGACCGTGGCCGCGGGGGAGATCTTCGGATTCCTCGGCCCGAACGGCGCCGGCAAGACCACCACCCTGCGGATGCTCGCGACCCTCCTGCCGCCCGACGCGGGCGAGGCCGTCGTCGCGGGTGCCGACCTGCGCACCGCGCCGGGCGAGGTGCGCCGCAGCATCGGCTACGTCGCCCAGGGCGGCGGCACCTGGGACGACGTGACCGCCCGCGAGGAACTCGTCCTCCAGGCACGGATGTTCGGCTCCTCCCGGGCGGAGGCGCGCGAGCGCGCCGCCGAGGCGCTGGACGCCTTCGACCTGGCCGGTTACGCCGACCGGAACTGCCGCACGTACTCGGGCGGGCAGCGGCGGCGGGTGGACATCGCGCTCGGCGTCGTCCACCGGCCCCGGGTGCTGTTCCTGGACGAGCCGACCTCGGGCCTGGACCCGCAGAGCCGGGCGCACATGTGGGACGAGATCCGCCGGCTGCGCGCCGACGGCATGACCGTGTTCCTCACCACGCACTACCTGGACGAGGCCGACGCGCTGTGCGACCGGATCGCCATCATCGACGGCGGCCGGACCGTCGCGGAGGGCACCCCGGCCGAACTCAAGCGGCAGATCGCCGGGGAGGTGGTCACCCTGGAGGTCGCCGACCACCCGGCGAAGGCCGCCGAGGTGCTGGCCGGCCTGGAGTGCGTGCGCTCCGCGGAGGTGCGTGACGGCGGGGAGCTGCGGCTCGCGGTGGACGCGGGCGAGACGGCGATGCCGCGGATCATGCGCGCGCTCGCCGACGTCGGGGTGGAGCTGGCCACGATCGAGCTGCACCGCCCCACGCTCGACGACGTGTTCCTGACGAGGACCGGCCGATCGCTGCGGGAGTCCTGACCGATGGAACACACCGCGACGAGGAAGGACGAGCCGATGGAGCAGCAGGGCGCGGGCCGCACGGTGCGGCGGGCGGTCGTCACCGGCGGGGCCGGTTTCGTGGGCTCGCACCTGTGCGACCGGCTGCGGGCCGAGGGCGCCGAGGTCGTGTGCGTCGACAACCTGCTGACCGGCAGCACCGGCAACCTAAGCGGCCTCGACGGCGACCCGGGCTTCACCCTGGAGGTCCGCGACGTCTGCGAGCCCTTCGACGTGGCCGGGCCGGTGGACCTGGTCGCGCACCTCGCCTCCCCGGCGTCCCCGCTGGACTACGCCCGGCACCCCCTGGAGACGCTGCGGGCCGGCTCCCACGGCACGGCCAACGCCCTGGACCTCGCCCACCGCAAGGGCGCGCGCTTCCTGCTCGCCTCCACCTCCGAGGTCTACGGCGACCCGCTCGTCCACCCGCAGCCGGAGAGCTACTGGGGCAACGTCAACCCGGTCGGCCCGCGCAGCCAGTACGACGAGGCCAAGCGCTACGCCGAGGCGCTCACCACCGCCTACCGCACCACCCTCGGCGTGGACACCGTCATCGTGCGGCTCTTCAACACCTACGGCCCGCGGATGCGCCGCGGGGACGGCCGTGCGGTGCCCGCCTTCGTGACCCAGGCACTCGCCGGCCTGCCGCTCACCGTCGCCGGTGACGGCTCGCAGACCCGTTCGCTGTGCTACGTCGACGACACCGTGGCGGGCCTGCTCGCGGCGGCGGCCGCCGGCCACCCCGGGCCGGTCAACCTCGGCAACCCCGTGGAGCTGACCATCCTCGACCTGGCCCGCCGCATCCGCGACCTGTGCGGCTCGGACTCGCCGGTGGGCTTCGTGCCGCGCCCGGTGGACGACCCGGGGCTGCGCCGGCCCGACATCGCGCTGGCCCGCGCGGTGCTGGGCTGGGAGCCGGTGGTGGACGTGGACAAGGGCCTGGCGATGACCGTCGAGTGGTTCGCCCGGCTCCCGGCCCAGCACGCGGCGGGGTCCCGGGACTGACCCCGGATCACCGGGGCGCCGCCCACGCCTCTCCGCCGGGCCGCCGGTCGTCACGCCCGGCAGCCGCCGCCGGCGAACCGGCGGCGGTCCGCCCGCGGGCGCGGCTCAGCCGGCCAGGGACGCCACGTACGGCGCGAGCTTGGCCGGGTTCATCACCCACAGGATCCGGTCGACGCCCTGTGCGGAGACGTCGGCGCACAGCAGCGCCTGGGCCGTGCCCCCGGCCGAGACCAGCACGGCGGGACGGCCGTTGGCCTCGGTCCACCGGACCTGCGCGCCCGGCCAGAAGCGCGGTGCGAAGGCGGCCAGGAACCGGGCCACCCGGGGCCGGCCGAGGACCGGGACCTTCGACGCGCCGCGTACCCCGCCGCCGTCGGACCAGCTCGCGACGTCGGCCGCGAGCAGGTCCTCCAGCGCCGCCACGTCGCCCGTGCGGGCGGCGGCGAGGAAGGCCTCCAGCAGCCGCCGGTGCTCGGCGGCGCCGACCCCCTCGCGCCGCTCGGCCGCCAGGTGCCTGCGGGCCCGGCTCACCAGCTGCCGGGTGTTGGCCTCGCCGGTGCCGAGGATCGCGGCGATCTCCCGGTAGGGGTAGTCGAACGCCTCCCGCAGCACGTAGGCGGCCCGCTCGACCGGGTTCAGCCGCTCCAGCAGGAAGAGCACCGCCAGGTCCAGCGCCTCGGCCCGTTCCGCGCCGAGGTACGGGTCGGCGCCGGTGTCGACGGGCTCGGGCAGCCACGGCCCCGGGTACGCCTCGCGCCGCACCCGCGCGGACTGCGCGACGTTGATCGCCAGCCGGGTGGTGACCGTGGTGAGGAACGCCGCCGGCTCGGCGACGGCGGAGCGGTCGGCGTTCTGCCAGCGCAGCCACGCCTCCTGCACGACGTCCTCGGCCTCCGCCACGCTGCCGAGCATCCGGTAGGCGACGCCGAAGAGCCGCGGACGCGCCGCGAGGAAGTCCCGCGTCGCCCGGTCCAGGGAGGCGGAGTCGGGGTCTGCGTGCACGGTCGTCCCTTCGGGCTGCGGTCCCGGCCATGCTACGGGCGCCTCCCGCGTCCCACCGGACCCGGCCCGGCGTGCCGCCGGCGGGGCCGGGGGCCCGGGAGGCGGCGGCCCGCCGCCTCCCGGCCCGCGGCGACCGGGGCCCTGGCCGGCCGGCTCAGCCGAACTGGCCGGGCCGGTAACTCCCCGCGGGCGTGCGGCTGCACACGTTGACGCGGTTGTAGGCGTTGATGACGGCCAGCAGCGACACCAGCGCGGCCAGCTGCTCGGTGTCGTAGTGCTTGGCGGCCGCTGCCCACGCCTCGTCCGTGACACCGCCCGCGGCGTCGGCGATCCGGGTGGCCTGCTCGGCGATCTCCAGCGCCGCCCGCTCGGCCTCGGTGAAGACGGTGGCCTCGCGCCATGCCGCCACCAGGTTGAGCCGCAGCTGCGACTCGCCCGCGTGGGCGGCGTCCTTGGTGTGCATGTCGGTGCAGAATCCGCAGCCGTTGATCTGGCTCGCGCGGATCTTCACCAGCTCCTGCGTCGCGTGCGGCAGGCCCGAGTCCGCGACCGCCTTGTTGGCGGAGTTGAGGTACTTCAGGACCTTCCCGCCGACCGCGCTGCCGAAGAAGTCGAGACGCGCTTCCATGGTGTGAACCCCTCGTTCAGGTGCGTTGACGCAACTCTGACCGGACAGGTCCGCGTCCTGTGACACCGCGGGCGGTGTGATCCGCGTCTCTCACCCCGCCGGGCCGGCGGCTCCCGCTGCCTGCGCCGGCCGCCCCCGCGCGCCGAGCAGCGCCTCGGCCGCGGCGCGTGCCTGCCGGGCCGGTGCGGGGTCGCCGGTGATGCCCGCCATGACCATGGCGCCCTCCGCGAGCAGGCACACCGGCTCGGCCGGGATGCCCGCGGCGGCCGTCCAGACGCCGACCTGGTCGTGGAACGCCCGCTTGTGGGCCCGCACCTCGGCGAGCACCGGACCGGAGGAGGCCCCCAGCTCGCCGAAGGCGTTGATCCACGCGCAGCCCCGGAAGCCGGGTTCTTCGAACCACCGCCCGAGCCAGTCGAAGACCGCCAGGACGCGCCCGTGCGGATCGGCGGCCTGCTCGACGTACGCGGCCAGGCTGCCGCGCCAGCGCGCGTCCCGGCGCCGGAGCATCGCCACGACCAGATCCTCCTTGGCCGGGAAGAATCGGTAGATCCGCTTGAGGGGCAGCCCGCAGGCCGCGCGGACCTGGTCCATGCCGACGGCCCCGAAGCCCCGCTCGTAGAAGAGCCGCTCGGCCGCGTCGAGCAGCGCGTCGCGGTCCCGGCGGGACTGCTCTTCGGTGATCGGGGCGGGCATCCGTGCCTCCTTGACGTCGAGAACGGCCGTTCCCTACCTTAGTGCCAAGGTTGAGAACGAGCGTTCTCCATGAAGGGGGCCCATCATGCCGGAAGACCGCCCGCCCATCCCGCCGTTCACGGAGGAGACGGCCCGGCAGAAAGTGCAGGCCGCCGAGGACGCCTGGAACACCCGGGACCCGCGGCACGTCGCTCTCGCCTACACGCCCGACTCCGTGTGGCGCAACCGCGACACCTTCGTCCACGGCCGTGAGGAGATCGTCGCCTTCCTCACCGCCAAGTGGCAGCGCGAGCAGGACTACGCCCTGCGCAAGAGCCTGTGGGGCTTCCGCGGGAACCGGATGGCCGTGCGCTTCCAGTACGAGTGGCACGACGCCCGCGGCCGCTGGTGGCGCTCCTACGGCAACGAGCTGTGGGAGTTCGACGAGCACGGGCTCATGCGCCGCCGCGAGGCGAGCATCAACGACCTGCCCATCGATCCCGCAGACCGCCGTATCTTCGGCCCCCGCCCGGCCGCGGAGCACGGCACCGACCTCCCGGTGCTGTGACGCGTACCGCCGCCGGTCACTCGTCCCACCACGGCTGAGCCCCCTCCGCGAGGACGAACTCGTGGAAGTCCATGTTGGCGATCGCCAGGTTGCAGGCCAGCGACCCGAGCATGCCGCACGGGAGCACCGCGGCATGTCCCGGCGTGTCGTAGAGGTCGACGGCGGTCAGCGGCCGGCCGGGGTCCGCGAAGGTCCTGGCGTCGGCGAGCGCGACCAGTTCGGTGTGGTCGCCCGGCGGGACCAGCGCGGGGACATGGCCCGGCGTCAGGCCCTCGAAGGCCCGGTCGTCGACGACCAGCGCCGCCGGCGGGTCGTGGTCCGGGCCCGTCCCCACCGGATCCCGGTCGGCGCCGACCCGGCCGTCCGCGTCGGCCCCGCCCAACTCGTCGAGCAGCGCGCGCCAGCCCTCCTCGTCGTCGAAGGAGGTGCGGACCAGCAGCGGCCCACCGGCGGCGGGCAGCGCGGGGAAGGACCGGGGCGACGGCACCGTGGGTGCGGGGAAGGCGGGCCGCCCCGCGTCCCCCTGGTACATGCCGCACACGTCCATGCCGCCCACCAGGTCGCCGAACGCGAGCGTGCCGTCCAGCAGCGCGGCCAGGATCCCGCCGAGCCGGGCCGCCGCCACCCGCACGCCGCGGCCGGGGGTCACCGCCAGGTCCACCAGCAGCGGACCGTCCCCGCCGTACACCGCGGGGATGTCCGCCAGCACGGCGACGGGCACGCCGGGGCCGCCGGCCGGGACGAGCGCGGGCACGTTGCCGCCGAGCAGGTGCTCCCACCGGCCGTCCTCGGCCGGGCGCAGCCGCACCCCGCCCTCGCCGAGCACGAGCACGCCGCCCTCCGTGCGGCCCCCGACCGCCTCGGGCAGCCCGCCCCACAGGGCCGCGCCGTCCTCGTAACAGGTGGCGAGGAAAAGCACCTCACCGGGCGCGGTCTGCGGGAGCCGGGGCAGGGACATGACGCTCCTTCGGTGGACGGCCGGGTCACAGGACACTAGCCCGCCCCTCCGACAGCGGGCGGGGTCCGGCGTCCGCGTCAAGGGGAGCGGCCGAACGGTCAAGCCGGCCGCGGCCACGGCCGGGAGACTGGGCGCATGACGTCTGAGGGTCGTGTGACCGTTCCGGAAGCCGCTGCCGAGGCACGTGGCGAGGTGGTGTCCGGCGCTGCCGGGGGAGAGGGGTCGTGGGCGCCGGTCATGGCGCTCACGCTGGGGATCGCGACGCTCGTCGGGAGTGAGTTCCTGCCCGCGAGCGTGCTGCCGGCGATGGCGTCCGACATCGGTGTCAGCGAGGGCACCGCGGGGCTGGCGGTCGCCGCGACCGCGGTCGCGGGCGCCGTGACGGCACCCACGATCGGCGTGCTGCTGCCCCGCACCGACCGGCGGACGGTGCTCGTCGGGCTGCTGGCCCTGGCGGTGGTCTCCAACCTGATCGTCGCCGTGACCCCCGACTTCCCGCTGCTGCTCGCCGGACGGCTGCTGCTGGGCGCCGCGATAGCCGGCTTCTGGTCCTTCGCGCTCGGCGCGGGCATCCGCGCGATGCCCGGCCGCGACCACGTGGTGTCCACCAGCCTCGCGCTCGGGGTGAGCGCGGCGACCATCGTCGGGGTGCCGCTCTCCTCCGTGCTGGGCGACGCGGTCGGCTGGCGGCCGGTGTTCTGGGCGGCGGCGGGCCTGAGCGTGCTGGCGCTCGTCTCGGTCGTGGCGACGCTGCCGCCGGTACCGGCGCAGCCCGGGGCGGGGTTCGGCATGCTGCGCCGGGTGGTGTCCGGCCGCCGGCTGATGGCCGGGGTCGGCTGCATCGCGCTCGTGGCCTTCGGCAACTTCGCCGCCTACCCCTTCATCCGGCTCGCCATCGAACGCGTCACCGACGGCGGCACGGTCTGGCTGCTGCTCGGCTGGGGCGTCGGCGGGCTCGCCGGCAACCTCGCGGCGGGCATGCTCGCCGGCCGGCTGCGGGTCGCGGTGGTCGCCGCGCCCGCGCTGCTCGGCGCGAGCCTCCTGCTGCTGGTCGCGACGACGCATCCGGTGCTCGCGACGGCCGGCATCGTCGTCTGGGGGATCGGCTTCAACATGGTGCCCGTCGCCACCCAGCTGTGGGTCACCCGTGCCGAGCCGCGCAGCGTCGAGTCAGCGCTGTCCTTGCAGGTGGCGGCCTTCCAGGTGGCGATCACCGCCGGTTCGGCCGTCGGCGGCGCCGTCGTCGACCACAGCGGTGTCCGCGCGGCGATGCTGCTCGGCGCCGTCGTGGCCCTGGCGGGCAGCGCCGGCTTCGCGTCGCTGCGCACCCCCCGGGTCTGAGCGCCACGCCTGCGGCGGCGTCCCGTGGTAGGCGGAGAACGCCCGGCTGAACGCCGCGGCCGAGCCGTACCCCACGGTGAACGCGATCTGCTCCACCGGCCGGTCGGTCGTGGCGAGCAGCGCGCGGGCGTGCCGCATCCGCACCTCGCGCAGCACCTGCGCGGGGGTACTGCCCAGGGCCCGGCGGAAGCGCTCGCCGAGCGACGAGCGCGACAGGTGCGCGACCCGGGCCATCCCCTCGACCGTCCACGGACGCCCGGGATGCGCGTCGAGCACGGAGAGGAGCGCGACGATCTGCGGGTCCGGGCCCTGGCGTGCGCGCTCGTCCTCGTCGAGGGACTGCAGCATCGCGGCCTGGATGAGCCCGCCGTAGCTCGCGGCGAAGAGCGACTGCCCGCACGCCGGGTCGAGCGGGCAGATACGGACGAGTTCGGCGATGCCGCGGTGCCGGTCGGCGAACTCCCGCGCCACCAGCGGGCTCGGCAGCGGCGGCACCGCCAGCAGCCGGCCCACCGCCAGCTCGGCCCGCGTCAGCGCGGTGAGCCGGTAGGCGGTGCGGGCGTCCACATGGAAGGCGTCCCCCGCGTGCAGGGCCTCGGCGCCCGCCGTGGCGCTCTCCAGCCGCACGTCCCCGTCCAGGACCAGGACCCAGACCGCGCCGTCCACCCCGCGCAGCGCCTCCCCGGCGGTGAGCCGGTACGGGTGGACGCCCACCAGATCCCACGTGGGCGTACCCCGCCCGTGCCTGTCCCCCGCGGCCGCCCGGCCCGTTCCTGTCATGCCCCCGCAACCACGCCGCGGCCCGCCGCTATTCCGCGGCCGGCCGCGGACGGAGGAGGGGCCCGCGGGTCCCGGCGCCGCCCTCGCGGCAGCGGGGAGAAGCCGCCGGTGCACCGCAGGCACGGCGGGACCGCCGTCCTCGGCCCGGCCACGCGGACTCTCCCCGCGCCCCGGCCCCGGTCACCGCCCCAGGCGAGGAGGCTCCCGGCCCGGGGGGCGTCCAGCGGGAGGGAACGGGTGAGGACCGCCGCGAGGGGCCCCATCGCCTCGTGCGCCTGGGCGGGGGTGAGGGACAGCGGGCGGGCGCCGGTGAGGCCGGCGACGGCCTCGGCGATGCCGCGCATCGGGGTGCGGCCGCGCGCACCTGCCGGGTGACGACCTGGAACGCCCCGGCGGCCGCGCTCTTCCCGGACGTGACGGCCCTGCGGGCGGCCGAGCGCAACGTCCTGCGCCGCTACCTCCTGCACCCCGGCGGCGGGGGCTACGGCGTCACCGACCACGACCGCTTCGTGGGCACCGCCGTGGCGTATCTGCGGGTGGCCTCGGCGCACTACCCGGACGCCCCGGAGCTGCGCGCGCTGATCGCCGAACTGCTCGCCGGGAGCCCCGACTTCGCCGTCGCCCGGAACTCCCGGCGGCTGAGCGCCGACCACCACGCCAAGGTGGCCTTCCGGCCGCCCGGCGGCGAGGCGGAAGTGGAGCCGGACTTCGACGTCCTCGCCGTCCCCGAGCGCGACCGGCGGCTGGTGCTCGTCGCCGCCGACCCCCGCTCCGACGCCTACCGCACGCTGCGCCGGCTCGTCGGCGGGGCCGCGCCGGGGGAGGTCCCGCCGGAGGCGGCCGCGCCCGCCGCGGAGCCGGTGGGGACCGCGTAACCCGGGACCGAGGGCCAGCGGACGGTCAGCACGACCGACGCCTCCTCGGCCTCCCAGGAGTGGTCGACGCCCGGGCCCCACACGACGTAGTCGCCCTGCTCGGCGAGGACGACGCCGCGGTGCGGGAAGTCGACGCGGAAACGGCCGCTGACCAGGACCAGGAGGGCGGTGCGCCGCTCGCCGCGCACCCACGCGGCGCGGGTGTCACCGGGCGGGTGCACGCCCCACTTGATCTCCAGGTCCTCGCTGTGCCGCAGGTCGCCCGCGGGCTTGAAGTGGCCGAGGAGCCAGCCGCGGTCGAGAGCCGCGTCGTGGGCCGCGCGCCCGGTGTAGACGGTGTCGTTCACACGGCCCGACGCTATCAAGGCCGCAGAACGGCTCAGGCCAGGCCGCGGGCCAGCAGGGCGTGGTAGCGGAGCACCAGGCGCCCGTCAGGGCCGGTGTACTCCGGGACCAGCGCGTCGTACGCCGCCTTGATCCGGACGACGGTCTCCGGGCTCTGCCGGCTGACGGTCTGCCCGATCAGCCCGACCCCGGCCGCCGCGCCGCCCCACCACTCCTCCGGCGCCGCGAGGTGGTCCCACGTCACCGGCCCGCACCGCACCTCGGTGAGCCCCGCGGCGGTGAACAGCCCCGCGAAGCCCTCCGCCGTGCGCGGGAACTCCTCGGCCGGGTCGAGCCGCGGCTCCTCGCCCGGCTTGCGCGCACCGGCCGCCTCCACGGCGCGTCCGAGCAGTTCGTGCCCCGCGCCGGCCGGACTGCACCAGATCGTCGCGGCGACCCGGCCGCCGGGCCGGGCGGCCGCGCGCATCGCCGCGACGGCCGCGGCCGGCCGCCCCACGTGGTTGACCACGAAGTTGGCCACCACCGCGTCGAAGCTGCCCGGCTCGAACGGCAGGTCGGGGAGCACGGCGAGCTGGAACTCCGCCTCCGGCGCGGCCTTCCGCGCCAGCTCGATCATGCCCGGCTCGGCGTCCACGGCGGTGACCAGGGCGCCGCGCGTGGCCGCCGCGGCCGCGACCGTGCCGGCTCCCGTGCCGACGTCGAGCAGCCGGACCCCCGGTCCCGCGCCGGCCGCGTCCAGGAGTGCCGGCGCCGTGTGGGCGCACAGCCTGGCGAAGCTGTCCCGGAAGGCCGCCGCCCGCCCCGCCCAGATCCGCCGCTCCGTCTCGTCGAAGTCCTCCACGCCCGCCGGCCCCCTTCCGCGCTGTTCCGGCCGGACGCCCCGGCCGGCACGCGGGACTCTACCGGCGGGCCCTGGCCGGCACCGGCCGGCGGCTACCGCGGTACGGCGACGGACTGCTCGTGCCGGAAGACGTCGTGCGGGTCCCAGGCCAGCTTGACCTGCTGGAGCCGCTCGTACCCGCCCTTGTAGTACAGCCGGTGCCAGGACTGGCCCGAGGTGTTGAGCCGGTGGTCCGACAGGTCGACGTCCGGGTAGGTGATGGAGCACCCGTCGGTGTTGGCGTCCCGGGTCAGCGGGTCGTCCGGATCGGCGATCACCGGTACACCGCCGGTCGGCCGGTAGACGTCGCGGTAGAGGTCGCGGATCCAGCGCAGGTGCGGGGCGGCGATCCCCGGGTCCGGCTCGGCGTCCCGGTGGTCGGACAGGCCGTTCCCGTCGGCCCCGGCCCCCCGCGTCCAGCAGACCTGGTACTGCAGCTTGAGCACCGACGAGCGCTGCGGCACCGCCGTGGCGCCGGGCGCCCGGTCGTTGACGGCCCCGCCGTAGGAGTCCACCTGGACCAGGGCGTCCGGGTTGCTGTACCCGGGGCCGGTCAGATGGCGCTGGAGCGCGTCGATCTGGTGGTCGGTGAAGCCCCGCGTCATGTACGCCGACTTGTACGTGCCGCTGCGGTGGGGCCCCGAGCCGTCGAGGCTCTGGGTGGCGGTGAGCCACGGCAGCAGGGTGGGGATGAACAGGCCGCCCTGCGCGGGGTGCTCGCCGATCGCCTGGTCCAGCGGCTGCTCCCGCACGAGCTGGGTGGTGCCCGACCGGAAGTCCGCGGTGATCCAGTCCAGGAAGGCGGCGAGCCGCGCGGGGGAATCCGGCCTCGTCCCGTCCAGCTGCACGGTGAGCCCGACCTTGCCGGCGCTCATGTGCGTGAGCTTGAGCAGGGTGAACATGTCCCGGTAGGCGTAGGACCTGAACGGCGGGGCCGGGAGCCGTCCGGCGGCCTCGTACTCGAAGAACTGGCCGTAGCGGCGCACCAGCGAGCGGAAGAGCTCGGGGCGCGCCAGGAAGTCCTGCCAGTCCCACGCGACGGCCCGCAGCAGCACCTGCGCGGGCGGCTGGGGGAGCCCGCGGAACCAGTACCGGGTGACCACGCCGAAGCTGCCGCCGCCCCCGCCCGTGTGCGCCCACCACAGGTCGCGCAGCGCCCGGTCCTCCGCGTCCTTGCGGGCCACCGTCCTGCGCGGGTGCCTGCCGTCCGCGGCCGTCACGACCTCGACGGCGTAGAGGTAGTCCACCGTCAGCCCGAACAGCCGGGACAGCAGCCCGTATCCGCCGCCCGACACGTGCCCGCCGAGCCCCGCCGGACAGCAGGGGCCGCCCGGCAGCGCGAGGCCCGTCGTCCGGTGGAGCCGGGTCGTGCCGCCCCTGTCGGCCGCGCCCGCCTCGATGCAGTAGGCGTCCATTTCGGCGTCGAAGTGGACGCGGTCCATCCGGCTCACGTCCACGATGACCCCGACGTCCCGCGACGAGACGAAGTTCTCGTGGGGGTGCCCGCCCGAGCGGACCGTGATCCGGCGCCGCGACGAGGGCGGCCGGGCCAGGTACGTGCTCAGCGCCGCGACCACGTCGTCCGCCGACGAGGCCACCACGGCGGAGTCCGGCGTGGTGATCCGCCGCTGGGTGAACCCCCTGCGCAGCGCGTCGTAGCGCGCGTCGCCCGGTGTCACTTCGATCGGATGCGTCGGCATGTCGTGCCCCCTGAGCCCCTGGACCTCTGCACTCCCCTTGCTCACTCAAAGTAACTCACTGCTTACTCAGTGTCATTTCCCCGGACGGGTGAACGCGGCTCCGGGAAGCCGTGCACCCGGAGCCGGCGCGCGGCTGGTGGCGGGCTGGGCGCCGGGCCGGCGGGGGCCGATACTGGGGGGCATGGCGCTGCTGGTGCTCACGACGCCGCCCCGACCGGCCCTCCCGTGCGCGGACGCGCCCTGGACGCCCCCGCGGCCCGGCGCAGGGTCCCGCGGATGAGCGGCACGGCGGTGCCGGACGGGATCCGGTCGGCCCGCCTGGTGCTCACCCCGCTCGACCTGGCCGCGGATGCCGCCGGCCTGCACGTCGCGTACGGCGACCCGCGGGTCTCGCGCCCCTGGGCGGACGAGGAACCGCCCCGCGACGAGGCCGAGACCCGCGAGCGGCTCGCCGCCCGCGTCGAGCGGCCCGGCGGGCGGCTGTGGACGATCCGCCGCGCGGGCGAGCCGGACGCCCTCGGCGTCGTCGAACTGGCCGACGTCCCCCCGACGCCCTGGCTCTCGTGGATGCTGCGGCCCGCGCAGTGGCGGCGCGGCATCACCGGCGAGGCCGTGGCCGCGCTGGTGGAGCACCTCTTCGCGGCCGGGGGACTGGAGCGTGTCGAGGCGTGGGCCGACGCCGCGAACACCGGGTCGATCGGTGTCGCCCGCCGGGCCGGGCTCACCGAGCGGAGCCGTTTCACGATGTCCACGCCGGTCGGCGGGACCCGGGAGAAGGTGGTCCTCGGCAGGCTCCGGGCGCCGGGGCCGCAGCGCTTCCACCTCGCGCACCCGGTGCTCCCGGTACGGGACGTCGACGCCAGCCTCGCCCTGCTGCACGCCGGGCTCGGTCTCGAACCGGGCTTCCGGGCCGGCGAGCCCGCGCACCACGCGGCGGCCCGGCTCGGCCCGTGGTCCGCCGGCCCGGCCCTGCGCCTGGCGCTCGCGCCCGGCGGCGAGCCGATCGCGCCGGTGACCGTCGTCCTCGACGCCGGTACGCCCCTCGCCGGGCTCGCCGCCCGCTGGACCGCCGCGGGCGGGCGGACCGGCGGGCCCGTGCGGCGGATGCCCTGGGGCGCGTACGAGCTGTGCTGCCTGCTGCCCGAGGGCCACCGGCTGCTCGTCGGCGGTCCGCCGTCCTGACGGGCGGGCGGCGGGGCTCAGAGACCGTGGATGGTCAGGTGGTCCTTGATCTGGTCGAAGATCCGCTCGCCCCGCTGCGCCTGGATCTTGGCGGCCGGCATCACGACGTCGAGGGTGTAGCGGGCGCCCGTCCCGCTGACGACGTCGAGTTCGAGCTCGCGCAGCGCCGGCTTGTCGTCGTCCGTGAGGTCCGTGTAGTGCAGGTCGAGCCGGGCGGCCGGCTCGCCCTGCTGGGTGGCCTCGGTGACCGTACCGTCGGCGTCCTCGGCGGTGTCGGTGTAGTTGACCTTGCCGCCGTGCCTGTACCAGTCCAGGCCGGCGTTCGCCACGGCCGCCGCGCTGCGCTTCTCGCCCTGGGCCTTGGTGAGGGTCACCCGGAAGACCTTGTGCGGGTCGGTGTACGTGACGGAGGTGTCGTCGATGCTGCGCACGTAGTCGCCGGGCACCGCGAGGGTGGCGTCGACGCCCTTCTCGTCGTAGGACTTCCAGCCCTTCGGGACGCCCCCGCCGCCGAACGGCGAGACCACGACGACCACGGCCGCCGCCGCCAAGACGGCGGCGGCCCCCGCGGCGGCCACCCGTCCGCGGCGGCCGCGGGGCAGCACCCGCAGCGCGCGGCCGGGCGTCGGCGGGACGGCCGCCGGAGCGGGCTCCCGCTCAGGCCCGGCGGGAGGGGCCGGGACGCGCGGCGGGTCGAGTACGGCGCGCAGCTCGTCGGCGGCGCGGGCGGCGGTCGTCCGCGCCGCCGGTTCCTTGCGCAGCAGCCCCAGGACGGCGCCGGCGAGCGGACCCGCCTGGCGCGGCGCGGGCAGGTCGGCGAGCAGGACCGCCTGGAAGGTCGACGGTGTGGCCTGCCGGCGGAAGGGCGACACGCCCTCCACGGCCTGGTAGAGGACGACGCCGAGCGACCACAGGTCCGACTCGGGGCCCGGACGGTGCCCCAGCACCCGCTCGGGGGCGATGTACTCGGGCGAGCCGATGAAGGCGCCGGTCTCGGTCAGCGGCTCCTCGCCCTCGACCTGGGCGATGCCGAAGTCGGTGAGCACCACCCGGTCGTGCCGCCCGAGCAGGATGTTCGCCGGCTTCACGTCGCGGTGCAGCACCCCGGCCTCGTGCGCGGCGGACAGCGCGCCCAGCACGGCGAGCCCGATGCGGGCGGCCTCGCGCGGCGGCACCGTGCCCTCCGCCAGCACCTCGGCGAGCGACCGGCCGCGCACCAGCTCCATGACGATCCACGGCCGGCCGTCCTCGACGACCACGTCGTGCACCGTGACCACGGACGGGTGGTCGATGCGGGCGGCGGCCCGCGCCTCGCGCTGCATGCGCAGGTGGGCCGTCTCGCGCTGGGCGCCCGTCATGTGGTCGGGCATCCGCGGCTCCTTGACCGCCACGTCGCGGTCCACGACCTCGTCGTGCGCGCGCCACACCGTGCCCATACCGCCGTAGCCCAGCCGCTCCAGCAGCCGGTACCGGCCGCCGAGCAGCCGCGGCCCGCCGCCCGCGCCGCCCGCGCCGTCCGTCCGGCCGGCGGGCGCGGGTACCGCGGGGGCGGGGGAGTCGGCGGGCGGCCCGGGCGGCCTCAGCTCGTAGCTGGTCGTCGGATGCGTGCCGTCGTGCGCGGGCTCCCCGCCCGTGCCCCCGTTCGTTGCCATGGGCCGCATCATCCCAGTTCCGTTCCGGCCCGGAGGGCGCGGACCGGCGGCTGTGGCGAAGGTGTGACCCGGGCCCGGCACACGGGCCGCCGGCCGGTGGTTGACCTTGCCCCCAGGGGCAAGGTCTAGGCTCGCGGGCGGCTGCCGGGGAGCGGCCGTCCGGGAGGTGGAGGACATGAGGATCGGCGACGTGGCGCGGCGCGCGGGGGTGAGCGCGAAGGCCATCCGGCGCTACGAGGAACTGGGGCTCGTCGCCCCGCGCCGCCTGCCCAACGGCTACCGCACCTTCAGCGAGCAGGACGTGCGCGCGGTGCGCGAACTGCGGGCGCTGCGCGAGCTGGGGATACCGGCCGAGCGGACCCGGCCCTTCCTGGAGTGCCTGGCCTCCGGGGCGCAGGACGGCGACGACTGCCCGTCCTCGATGGCGGAGTACCGCGCCGCGATCGACGAGCTAGGCGCCCGCATCACGGAGCTGACCGAGCGCCGGGACCGGCTCGCCGCCCGCCTCACCGCAGCCGCGTACCGTACCGCCCGCACGGAGGCGCCGGCGCCCGTACCCGCAGGGGGCGCAGCCGCGCAGGCCGCGCCCGGCGCCGGCCTCGCCGCCCGCCTGCGCGGGTGCCGCCTGCCGCGGCTCGCGCTGGCCGCGACGGACGGCGGCACGGTCGCCCTCGACCGGCTGGGCCCCGGGCGCACCGTCCTCTACCTCTACCCGCTGACCGGCCGCCCCGACGTGGACCTGCCCGAGGGCTGGGACACCATCCCTGGCGCGCGCGGCTGCACCGCCGAGGCGTGCGGCTTCCGCGACCACCACGCCGACCTCACCGCCGCGGGCGCCACCGCCGTCCACGGCCTGTCCGGCCAGGACACCGCCTACCAGCGTGAGGTGACCGAGCGGCTGCGGCTGCCGTTCACGATGCTGTCCGACCCCGGGCTCCGCCTGGCGTCCGCGCTCGGCCTGCCGACGTTCGAGGCGGGCGGGCAGCGGCTGTACGCGCGGCTCACGCTGATCGTCAGGGACGGAACGGTCGAGGAGGTCTTCCACCCCGTGGCCGCGCCCGGCGAGCACGCCGGGCAGGTGGTGCGGTGGCTCGGCTCCGCCGGGCACCGGTGACGGGAAGGGGCCCGGCGACCGGGCGGACGCCGGTGCGTACTCCGCGTACCGGCTGCCGGAGCCGCGCGTCGCCGCCCACGCACGGCAGCGGCTCGGCGACCCCCGCGCGGTGGCCGACGCCTGTGCGGACAGCGGTCCCACGGACCGGCCGTCCGTGCGGCCCGGGCCCCGTGCCCGGTCAGGCACCGCCCGCGGGCGGCGGGGCCATGGCCCAGCGGATCACCCGGGTCAGCCCCTGGCCCGCCCAGCGCACTCCGGTCGCCTCCGTCACGGGCAGGTACGGCAGCCGCAGGGGCACGCGGGCCCATACCGGCAGCAGCGCGACCGCGTTCGCGGCCAGCACCGCGTAGCCCGGCCGCGCCGCCCACGGCACCGGCGGGGTGAGCAGCAGGAAGCGCGCGGCGTCCCGGGCCTGCGCGGTGGCCCGCAGCTCGGGGCGGTACGCGTCCAGCACGGCGGCCAGCTGCGCCTGGTCGCGCGGCGGGTCCTGCACACCGAGCGCGGCACCGACCCGCGCGGTGTCCGCGACGTACGCGTCGTAGCCCGCGTCGTCCAGCGGACGGGCGCCGTAGCGGCGGTGCGCGCGCAGGAAGCTGTCGACCTCGGCGGCGTGCACCCAGCCGAGCAGGTGGGGGTCGGACGCCCGGTAGGGTTCGCCCCCGGCCGTGGTGCCGCTCACACGCTCGTGGATGTGCCGTACCCGGGCGACCGCCCGCTCGGCGTCCGCCGCCGTGCCGAAGGTCGTCACGGCCAGGAAGCCGCTGGTGCGCTGGAGCCGGCCCCACGGATCGCCGCGGAAGCCGGAGTGCGCGGCGACGGCGGCCATCGCGAGCGGGTGCAGGGACTGCAGCAGCAGGGCGCACAGGCCACCGGTGAACATCGACGCGTCACCGTGCACGGTGCGGATCGGACGGTCCGGGGCGAACCAGCGCGGCCCCGGGGTGTCGTGGATCCGCGCCCGGACGGCGGGCCCGTCCGGCCCGGCCACCCTGGCGAACAGCTCCGCACCCAGACGGCGCCGCAGCGCGCCGAATCCGGCTGCCCCGGGGAGTTCCACCACACCGCCACCCTACGTCGGCCGGGTGCCCCGGCGGAGGCCCCGCGGCCCGTCGTCCGGGCCCCCGGAGCGGGCGGGAGGCACCCGCGCGGCCGCCGGCGCGTGCGGGGGCGCCGGGGCCGGGGCAGGATGGGCGGCAGACCGCGTACTGCCCCGTCTGCGGAAGGCCGCCCCATGCCGTTCAGCCGTCGCAAGGACCTCGGCCTGCTCGCCCTGCGCCTCGGCGCGGGCGGGACGCTGATCGCCCACGGCTCGCAGAAGCTGCTCGGCTGGTTCGGCGGGTCCGGCCTGGAGGGCACGGCCGCCGCGATGGAGGCGATGGGCTTCCGGCCGGGCCGGGAGAGCGCGCTGGCCGCGGGGCTCGGCGAGACGGGCGGCGGCGTGCTGCTGGCGCTCGGCCTGGCCACCCCGGTCGCGGGCGCGGCCGCCGCGGGTGCGATGGCCGGCGCGGTGGCCGTGCACGCCCCCGCGGGGTTCTTCGCGCACCAGGGCGGCTTCGAGTACCCGGCGTTCCTCGGTTTCGTCGCCGCGGGCCTCGGTCTGGCCGGCCCCGGCTGCCTCTCCCTCGACGCCCTGACCGGCGACCGGTTCAACCGCCCCGGCACCGTGCTGCTGGCCTTCGCGCTGAGCGCGGCCGCGGCCACCGTCGTGGTCAACCGGCGCGCCGCGGCGGCGGCCGAGGAGCAGGAGCACGCCGCGCCGTCCGGGCCGGACGACCCGGACGCCGAGACGGACCCCGCCGCGACCTGAGCGGGTGGCCCGGCCACCGGATGCTCCCCCGCCCGCGGCCGACGACCCCCTTCCACCGGTGGGTTCCGCTGCTCGCCCCTTCCCGTACGGCGGCCGCCCGTCCCGCCGATGCAGGCCCGCGGGGCAGGCCAGGAGGACCGGGTCTGGAAGTCGGAGAGCCGGCCGGCCGGTGTTCGCCGTGCTCGTGACGCGGAAGGAGCGCTCGCCGGCAGCGGCGCGTGCGGGGGTGGCGGTGCTGTCGCTCGCCGGGGCGAAGGTACAGGCTGCCGAGGCCTTCGGTGAGCTGAAGGACGAGCCGTCGGAGCTGCCCCGCAGGGCGAGCGTCCGGGTGCGGGCGGCCCGCGGACGGGAAGCGCGCTCCGCACGCGGCGGCAGGCCCGTGCCGCACGCCGGGCAGTCCGGGCGGCACGGACGTCCCTCGACGTCCGGCTCCTCCGGCGCCGCAGCGCCGTCGCCGGGCTGATCCGCCTCGGGCCTGGCCGGCCTGGCGCCACAGGGCTGCCGCCGGGACACCCGGTGACGCCCCCCGCCGGTTCGGGACGGGCGGCACGCCCGCCCGACCGCCGGGTCGTCGGTCTCCGCCGATCGTGTGGCCGACGGTGCCGAGCCCGGACCTTCCCGCCGGCCGCGCGGCAGCCGGAATGCCCGGGTTCAACGCGCGGCCGTGACATACGGAGGAATCGGCTCCGTTCAATGGCGGAACGCTTGACACCCCGCAGTCCGCATGAATCCATGGTTGCCCGTCAACTGCCGCCGCGGCAGGGCGCGGATCGACCGGAAGAGGTATTCACGGGTGATCGACGCGTCGACCAGTGCGGGAAGGGCGATTGCCGCCTACGACCGTTATCCCGCGCTCGAGGAGATCCAGGACACCGCCCGGGCGCTCGCCGCGCGCCACCCGCGGCTGTGCCGGACCCGTACCGTCGGACGTTCGCGGGCGGGGCGGCCGCTGACGCTGCTGTCCGTCGGGGACGCCGCCGACCACGTCCTGGTGGTCTGCGGGGCCCACCCGGACGAACTGGTGGGCGGCGCGGCGGCCATGGAGCTGGCCCACCGGGTGCTTGCCGACCCGGCGCAGCGCGCGTCGGTGGCCTGGGACTTCCTGCTCTGCGCGGATCCGGACGGCGCGCGGCTGGTGCACGGCGCCCACCGCGCGCGCGACCTGGAGGGATTCCTCGCCCACTATTTCCGCCCCGCCTCGGACGAGCAGCCGGAATGGGCCCCGTCGATCGGCGGGCAGCTGCCGGAGAGCGATATCCTGCTCGGCCTGATCGGCGAACTGCGGCCGTTTCTGCAGTTCTCCCTGCACGGTATCGACGTCGGCGGGACATTCGTGCAGAGCACCCGTGAGATTCCGGGCCTCGCCGGGCCGTTCACGCGTTCCGCCGCGGAATTCGGCATTCCCGTGGAATGCGGTTCGTACGACACCGTGCTCTACGCGGAGCAGGCCCCCGGGGTCTATCTGATGCCCCCTCCCGCCCCGGACGCCCCGCCCGCTCCCGGGGCCGCCCGCACGAACGGCACGTCCGCCGCCGACATCCGCGGCACCACGTGGTACGCCCCGCACCGGCACGGCGGCGCGACCGTGATCGTCGAGGCGGCGCGGTGGGCCTGCGACCGGATGAGCGATGGGAGCCCGGGCCGCGACCCGCAACGCCGGCTGGCGGCCTGCGCCGACCGGATGCGCCGCCGCGGCGACCTGATCGCCGCCCTGCTGGACGACGCGCCGGCCCGGCTGCCCGGGCCCGGCGGACGCCGTGGCAGCGGCGCGGAGGGCGACGGCGACGGTCCGCTCGTCCGCTCGGTCCGCTCCCAGCTGGGCTTCCTGCGCCGCCTCCCCGACGACTGGGACCCGCGCTGCGGCGGCCCCGGCCCGGTGCCCGCCGGGCGGCGGCTGACCGAGGGGGT
Organism: Streptomyces sp. NPDC020983; assembly: GCF_044333485.1. Classification (NCBI taxonomy): domain Bacteria; kingdom Bacillati; phylum Actinomycetota; class Actinomycetes; order Kitasatosporales; family Streptomycetaceae; genus Streptomyces; species Streptomyces sp. NPDC020983. Next base: position 394,486 of record NZ_JBIRRA010000005.1, read on the forward strand.
GCTGGCCGGACTGGAGCAGTGGACGCACCGGGTGCCGCTGCGGGCCGCCGCGATGCTGCGCCGCGCCGTCGCCCCCGCGGGGCCGCCCGCCGCCCCGCTCACCGCCCGGCTCGACATGCTGCTGCACGACTGGACGGCCCGTTACCGGAGCACGTTCCCCGCCACCCGGCTGCCGGTCGCCCGCCAGGCCGGCCACCAGGCGGGCGTGGTGCAGGCGGCCGTCGCGCTGAGCCGTCCGGGCAGCCTTCCGGCGGCCGCGGGGGAGTGCGCGGCCGACACCCCTTAGGGGGTGGGGTCCGTGATTTAGGGGAAGACGGGCTTTAGCCGTCCTCCCTACCCTGCGCTGTATGACGGTTCTGCCTGACGAGGGGATCCCACCGGCCGCCCCGTTCCCGGAGGCCGGCCGCGAGCAGTGGCGGCAGCTGGTCGCGGGAGTGCTGCGCAAGTCGGGTGAGGAGGTCTCCGGAGCGGAGGCCGAGGCGGCGCTCGCGACCGCGCTGGACGGCGGGGTGGCCGTGCAGCCGCTCTACACCGCCGAGGACACCGCACCCGACCCCGGCCTGCCCGGCTTCCCGCCCTATGTGCGCGGCAGCGCCCTGCTCGGCGGCTGGGACGTGCGCGCGCGGCTGGACTTCGCCGACCCCGCGGCCGCCAACGCGGCCGTGCTCGACGACCTGGAGAACGGCGCGACCTCGCTGTGGCTGGCCGCCCGCGGGCCCGCCCTGCCGCCCGGCGGACTCGCCGGCGCCCTGGACGGCGTCCTCCTGGACCTCGCCCCCGTCGTCCTGGACGCCGGGCCCGACACCGCCTCCGCCGCACGCGAGCTGATCGGGCTGTACGAGTCCCGGGGCGTCGACCCCGCCGCGGTCCGCGGCTGCCTCGGCGCCGATCCGCTCGGGCACGCGGCCCGTGCCGGCGGGGAGCCCGCCCACGAGGACGCCGTGACGCTCGCCCGGCTGGTGCACCGCCGCTACCCGGGCGTGCGGGCGCTCGCCGTGGACGTCCTGCCCTACCACGAGGCAGGCGCGTCGGAGGTGCAGGAGCTGGGCGCCTCGCTCGCCACCGGGGTGGCCTACCTGCGGATGCTGACCGGCGCCGGCCTGGACGTCGAAGCGGCCCTGGGGCAGCTCGAGTTCCGCTACGCCGCGACCGCCGACCAGTTCCTGACCACCGCCAAGCTGCGCGCCGCCCGCAGCCTGTGGGCGCGCGTCGCCCGGGCCTGCGGTGCCCCGGCCGCGGCCGGCCAGCGCCAGCACGCCGTCACCTCCACGGTGATGGCGACCCGCCGGGACCCGTACGTGAACCTGCTGCGGACCACGCTTGCCGCCTTCGCCGCCGGGACCGGCGGCGCGGACGCCGTCACCGTGCTGCCCTTCGACACCGCGATCGGCGCGCCGGACGCCTTCTCCCGCCGCATCGCCCGCAACACCTCCACGATCCTGCTGGAGGAGTCGCACCTCGGCCGGGTCGCCGACCCCGCGGGCGGCTCCTGGTACGTCGAGCGGCTCACCGCCGAACTGGCCCGGGCCGGCTGGGCGTTCTTCCAGGAACTGGAGGCCGCGGGCGGCCAGGAGCGGGCCCTCGCCTCCGGGCTGCTGGGTGAGCGGATCGCCGGCACCTGGGCGGAGCGCCGCCGCCGGCTCGCGACCCGCCGTGAACCGGTCACGGGCGTCAGCGAATTCCCCGACCTCGCCGAGCAGCCCGTGCGGCGCGATCCCGCACCGGTCCGCCCCACCGGGCCCGGCGGCCTGCCCCGGGTGCGGCGGGACGAGGACTACGAGGCGCTGCGCGCCCGCTCCGACGCCCACCGCGCGGCGACCGGCGCGCGCCCGAAGGTCTTCCTCGCCGCTCTCGGCCCCGCCGCCGCGCACACCGCCCGGGTGTCCTTCGCGGCGAACACCTTCCAGGCCGGAGGCGTCGAGCCGGTGCACGCCCCGGTGTCCGTGGACGCCGGCGGCGCGGCCGCCGCCTTCGCCGCGAGCGGCGCGCAGGTGGCGTGCCTGTGCTCCACCGACGCGCTCTACGCCGAGCAGGGGCCCGCCGTCGTCGCGGCGCTGCGCGCGGCGGGCGCGCGCTGGATCTACCTGGCCGCCCGCCCGGACACCCTGCCGGGCCTGGACGGCTACGTGTTCCTGGGCTGCGACGCCGTCGCCGCCCTGACCCTCGTCCTCGACCGCACGGGAGTGGCGGCATGAGCGGCATCCCGGACTTCACCGGCATCCCCTTCACCGAGGACGGCGACGCCCCGGGCGCGACCGAGGAGCGATGGCGCTCGGCGGTCAAGGAGGCCACCGGCAGCAGTGCCGCGGACCTCGCCTGGGAGACGCCCGAGGGCATCGCCGTCAAGCCCCTCTACACCGCCCGCGACCTGGAGGGCCTCGACACCCTCGGCACCTACCCGGGCATCGCGCCCTTCCTGCGCGGCCCGTACCCCACCATGTACGTCAACCAGCCCTGGACCATCCGGCAGTACGCCGGCTTCTCCACCGCCGAGGAGTCCAACGCCTTCTACCGGCGCAACCTGGCGGCCGGCCAGAAGGGCCTGTCCGTCGCCTTCGACCTGCCCACCCACCGCGGCTACGACAGCGACCACCCGCGGGTGACCGGCGACGTCGGCATGGCGGGTGTGGCGATCGACTCGATCTACGACATGCGGCAGCTCTTCGACGGCATCCCGCTGGACCGCATGAGCGTGTCGATGACCATGAACGGCGCGGTGCTGCCCGTACTGGCGCTCTACATCGTCGCCGCCGAGGAGCAGGGGGTGCCGCCCGCGAAGCTGGCCGGCACCATCCAGAACGACATCCTCAAGGAGTTCATGGTCCGCAACACCTACATCTACCCGCCGGGACCGTCGATGCGGATCATCTCCGACATCTTCGCCTACACCTCGCGGGAGATGCCGCGCTACAACTCCATCTCCATCTCCGGCTACCACATCCAGGAGGCCGGGGCCACGGCCGACCTGGAACTCGCCTACACCCTCGCCGACGGGGTGGAGTACCTGCGCGCCGGGCAGGCCGCGGGCCTGGACGTGGACGCCTTCGCGCCGCGGCTGTCCTTCTTCTGGGCGATCGGGATGAACTTCTTCATGGAGGTCGCCAAGCTGCGCGCCGCCCGGCTGCTGTGGGCCCGGCTGGTGCGGCAGTTCGGTGCGAAGAACCCCAAGTCGCTGAGCCTGCGCACCCATTCGCAGACCTCCGGGTGGTCGCTGACCGCCCGCGACGTCTACAACAACGTCACCCGCACCTGCGTCGAGGCGATGGCCGCGACCCAGGGTCACACCCAGTCGCTGCACACCAACGCGCTCGACGAGGCGCTCGCGCTGCCCACCGACTTCTCCGCCCGCATCGCCCGCAACACCCAGCTGCTGCTCCAGCAGGAGTCCGGCACCTGCCGGGTCGTCGACCCGTGGGGCGGCAGCGCCTACGTCGAGCGGCTCACCCACGACCTCGCCGAGCGCGCCTGGCAGCACATCCAGGAGGTCGAGGCGGCCGGCGGCATGGCCCGGGCCATCGACGCCGGGATCCCCAAGCTCCGCGTCGAGGAGGCCGCGGCCCGCACCCAGGCCCGTATCGACTCCGGGCGGCAGCCGCTCATCGGCATCAACAAGTACCAGCCGCAGGACGACGAGCCGATCGACGTGCTCAAGGTCGACAACTCCGCCGTCCGGGCCAGCCAGCTCGCCAAGCTGCGCCGGCTGCGCGCCGAACGCGACGAGGACGCCTGCCGCGAGGCGCTGCGCGCCCTCACCGCGGCCGCCGCCCGGCCGTCCGGCACCGGGCTGGAGGGCAACCTGCTCGCCCTGGCGGTCGGCGCCGCCCGCGCCATGGCCACCGTGGGCGAGATCTCCGACGCACTGGAGCAGGTCTTCGGACGGCACGCGGGCCAGATCCGCACGATCTCCGGTGTGTACCGCGACGAGGCCGGCCGCACCCCCGCCGCCGAGGGCACGCGGGCGCTGGTCGAGCGCTTCGCCGCGGCCGAGGGGCGGCGGCCGCGGATCCTGGTGGCCAAGATGGGGCAGGACGGGCACGACCGCGGCCAGAAGGTCATCGCCACCGCCTTCGCCGACCTCGGCTTCGACGTGGACGTCGGCCCCCTCTTCCAGACCCCCGCCGAGGTCGCGCGGCAGGCGGTCGAGGCGGACGTGCACATCGTGGGCGTCTCGTCGCTCGCCGCCGGCCACCTCACGCTGGTGCCCGCACTGCGCGCCGAACTGGCCGCGGAGGGCCGTGAGGACATCATGATCGTCGTCGGCGGCGTCATCCCGCCGCAGGACGTGCCCGCGCTGCACGAGGCGGGCGCCGCCGCGGTCTTCCCGCCCGGCACGGTCATCCCCGAGGCCGCGCACGACCTGCTGACCAGGCTCGCCGCGGCCCTCGGCCACGAGGAGCGGTAGCCGCGGCATGCCCACGCCGACAGCCGCGGCCACCGACGCCGACACCTACGTCAAGGGCGTGCTCGCCGGGCGCCGGGCACTCGTCGCGCGCGCGATCACGCTCGTGGAGTCCGTGCGCCCGGACCACCGCGTCCTGGCGCAGCGGGTGCTCACCGAGCTGCTCCCGCACACCGGCGGTGCCCGGCGGATCGGGATCAGCGGGGTGCCGGGCGTGGGCAAGTCCACCTTCATCGACGCCTTCGGCACGCTGCTCACCGGCCTCGGCCACCGGGTCGCGGTGCTGGCCGTGGACCCCTCCTCGACCCGCACCGGCGGCTCCGTCCTCGGCGACAAGACCCGGATGGAACGCCTCGCCACCGACCCCGCGGCCTTCGTCCGCCCCTCGCCGAGCGCGGGCACGCTCGGCGGGGTGGCGCGCGCGACCCGGGAGTCCATGGTCGTCATGGAGGCCGCCGGATACGACGTGGTGCTCGTCGAGACGGTCGGAGTCGGCCAGTCCGAGACGGCCGTGGCCGGTATGGTCGACACCTTCCTGCTGCTCACCCTCGCCCGTACCGGGGACCAGCTCCAGGGCATCAAGAAGGGCGTGCTGGAGCTCGCCGACGTCGTCGCCGTCAACAAGGCGGACGGCCCGCACGAGCGCGACGCCCGCGCCGCCGCCCGCGAACTCGCCGGCGCGCTGCGCCTGATGCAGCCCGCCGGCGCCTCCTGGGCGCCGCCCGTCCTCACCTGCAGCGCCCGCGAGTCCACCGGCCTGGACACGGTGTGGGAGCGGCTGGAGGCGCACCGCGCCGCGCTCGCCGCGGACGGCGGCCTCGCCGCCAGGCGCCGCGCCCAGCAGGTCGAGTGGGCCTGGTCGACGGTCCGCGACACGCTGCTCGCCCGCCTCGACACCCACCCCGCCGTCCGCGCCCTGGCCCCCGAGGTCGAGGCGGGCCTGCACGCCGGGACCCTCACGGCTGCGGACGCGGCCCAGCGGCTGCTGCGCGCCTTCGACGGCCCGGCGCGGTGAGGGCGCGGCCGGCGTCCACCGGTCACGCCCGCTCCGGCTCCACGCCCAGTACGGCCAGGAACGCCGCGGCGGCGGGGGTGGGCCCGGAGCGGGACCAGATGACGTACTCCACACGTGCCGGCGCGTCGGTCACCTCCACCGTCACGACCCCGGCCAGGCCGGGCGTGTAGGCGGCCGGGAGCATCGCGACGCCCAGGCCCGGGGCCACCAGCCGCGGGATGAACTCCGCGCTGCTCACCTCGTAGGCGATGTCCCGGCTCAGCCCCGCCGCGGCGAAGGCCTGCTCGGACTGCGCGCGGCCCGCGGTACCGGCCGGCAGTTCCACGAAGGTCTCCCGCGCCAGCCGGGCGAGGCTCACCGCGGGCTCCCCGGCCAGCGGGTGGTCCGGCGCGACCACCGCGACCAGGCTGCCGCGGGCCAGCTCGTGGACGCCCACCCCGCCCGGCACCGCCGTGGTGGGCAGGCCCAGGAAGGCCACGTCGAGCTCGCCCGTCCTGACCTGCTCGACCAGGTCGTCGCTCGCGCCCACCCGCAGCGTGATGCGGACCTGCGGGTACCGCTCGTGGACCTCCCGCAGCGCGCCCGGCACGTCGGCGGCGGTGACGGTCGGGATCGAGCCGACCGCGAGCCGCCCGCGCACCTCGCCGACCGCGGCGGCGACCTCGGCCGCCGCCCGCCCGGCGGCCTCCAGGCACTGCCGGGCGGCGGGCAGGAAGGCCTCGCCCGCCGGGGTGAGCCGCACCCGGCGGCTGGTGCGCTCGAACAGCCGGGCGCCCAGCTCGCGTTCCAGCCGTGCCACCTGGTGGCTCAGCGCGGACTGCACGACCCGGCACCGCTCGGCGGCCCGCGTGAAGCTGCTGGTTTCCGCGACGGCGATCACGTACCGCATCTGCTGGAGTTCCATGGACCCATCGTGGATCACGATCGATGGCGTGACAAACATGTGTTGGACTCATCGATCCACCCGGGCCGACACTTCCGTCATGACCACGCAATCCATGGCACGGACCCGCGGCGCCGTCCGCGGGGACGGGGGAACGGGCCTGTCGCGTACCGCACTCACCGCGCTCGCGCCCGCCGTCTGGGGCACCACCTACATCGTCACGACCGAATTCCTGCCCGCCGGGCACCCGCTCTTCGCCGGGCTGCTGCGGGCGCTGCCGGCCGGGCTCGCCGCGCTCGCCCTCACCCGCACGCTGCCGCGCGGCGCCTGGTGGGGGAAGGCGGCGGTGCTGGGCGCGCTGAACATCGGGGTGTTTTTGCCGCTGCTGTTCACCGCCGCGGAGCGGCTGCCCGGCGGGGTGGCCGCGACGCTGGGGGCGGGCCAGCCGCTGGTCGTCGCGCTCCTCGCGGCGCCGGTGCTGCACGAGCGCCTGTCGGTGTGGCGGATCGGCTGGGGCGTGGCGGGGGTCGCCGGGGTCGGCCTGGTGGTGATCGGGCCCGACGCCGGGTTCGACGGCGTCGGCGTGGCGGCGGGGCTGGCGGGCGCGGTCGTGATGGCGCTCGGCGTGACGCTCACCAAGCGCTGGGGCCGCCCGCCGGGCGTGAGCGGCACCGCCTTCGCCGGCTGGCAGCTCACCGCGGGCGGCCTGCTCCTGCTGCCGGTGACCTTCCTCGCCGAGGGCGCGCCGCCCGCGGTCGACGGGCGGGCCGCGCTCGGCTACCTGTGGCTCGGGCTGGTCGGCGGGCTCGTCACGTACACGCTGTGGTTCCGCGGCATCGGCGCGCTGCCGGTCACCTCGGCGGCGCTGCTCGCGCTGCTGTCGCCGCTCGTCGCCGCGGTGCTGGGCGCCGCGGTGCTCGGCCAGACGCTCGGGCCCGTGCAGCTCGCGGGCTTCCTGCTGGCCCTCGGCGCGCTGGTCGGCGGCCAGCTCCCGCCGCCCCGGCGCGGGCCGCGGCCGCGGTGACCGTACGGCCGCGGCCCCGGCCCCTCCGGGGGGAGGGGCCGGGGCCGCGGTGCGCAGCGGGGGAGCGGGGTCAGACCTCGACCAGCTCCCGGGCGGTGGTGTCCTCGGCCGGTGCGTCGTCCTCGATGCCACGGGGGGCGTCGAAGGCCGCGCGGTCCAGGATCTTCTCCCGCGAGGCGACCAGCACCGGCGTCACGATCTGGCCCGTGACGTTGGTGGCGGTGCGCATCATGTCCAGGATCGGGTCGATCGCCAGCAGCAGGCCGACGCCCTCCAGCGGCAGGCCGACCGTGCTCAGGGTCAGCGTCAGCATCACGATGGCACCGGTCAGACCGGCCGTCGCCGCCGAGCCGATGACCGAGACGAACGCGATCAGCAGGTAGTCCCCGATGCCCAGGTGGACGTGGTAGACCTCCGCGACGAAGATCGCCGCGAGCGCCGGGTAGACCGCGGCGCAGCCGTCCATCTTGGTGGTGGCGCCGAAGGGCACGGCGAAGGACGCGTAGTCGCGCGGCACGCCGAGGCGCTCGGCCACCCGCTGGGTCACGGGCATGGTGCCGACCGAGGAGCGGGAGACGAAGGCCAGCTCGATCGCGGGCCAGGCGCCCTTGAAGAAGTTGACCGGGTTGACCTTGCCGACCAGCGCGAGCAGCAGCGGGTAGACCACGAACATCACCAGCGCGCAGCCGACGTACACGTCGACGGTGAAGGTGCCCAGCGGCCTGAGCAGGTCCCAGCCGTAGGTGGCCACCGACTTGCCGATGAGGCCCAGGGTGCCCAGCGGGGCGAGCCGGATGACCCACCACAGCGCCTTCTGCACGACCTCCAGCACGACCTTCGCGAAGTCGATCAGCGGCTCCGCCTTCTCGCCGACCGACAGCGACGCGGCGCCGACGACGACGGCGAGGAAGACGATCTGGAGCACGTTGGGCTGCGCGAACGCGTCCACGACGTTCGTCGGGACGATGCCGGTGAGGAAGTCGATCCAGCTGCCCTTGTGGAGCCCGTCCGGCACCGCCCCGGCCTTGAGGTGGACGCCGTCGCCCGGCTTGGTGGCCAGGCCCAGCAGGATGCCGATGGTCACCGCGATCAGCGCGGTGACGCAGAACCACAGGAGCGTGCGCGCCGCGAGCCGCGCGGCGTTGGTGACGTTGCGCAGGTTGGTGACGCTGACCAGCACGGCCGTGAAGACCAGCGGCGGGACGGCCAGCTTCAGCAGCTGGACGAAGATGTCGCCGATACGGGTCAGCGTCTCGGTGAGCCAGTGCACGTCGGCGTCGCGGGCTATCAGGCCCAGGACGACGCCCAGGACCAGACCGGAGAGGATCTGGGCCCAGAACGGGATCTTCTTGAGGAAGGCAGGCAAGGGGGACTCCTGTGACAGCGCCGGACCGGCCGGGCACCGCGGGACGGGGAGGGGGGACGGGTACCGGCGCGGTGCGTGCGGACGCGGCGCTGAGCGGCAGCTCAGGGCAGGAGCGGGCGACCGGGCCGGGGTGCGGGTGGAGGCGTCGGTGCGCGGCACGCGGGGACGTCACCCCGGGCGACCGGGGACCACGGGCCGGGATCGGCCGCGGGCGGTGGCGGGGACGTCAGCGACGGGCGCGCGTCAGCGCGTACACAGGTCGCCGTTGCAGTGGCACAGGTCGACATGCAGACGCCACACCAGCGGGGTGTCTCCCGCGGCGCGCATCGCGATGACTCTGTGGGCACTGGACATGGCCAGGAAGATAATGCATTCATTGCACAAATACAAACTGTCGTGCTCGCGCCATCTACTTTCCCCGTCCGTCCGCCGTCGCAGGTCACGGGCCTGCGGACTCCCGGCGGATTGACGGGTGATCAATTCCCTTGCGGATTTCGGTTCTTGGTCCGCGGGCCGCCTTTCCGCGGATTCCCCGAGTCTTTCGCCCCCGCCCGCCGCCCCCTCGGGGGCCGCGGGCGGCGGCCGCGGCAAGCCGCGCGGCGGGGCGGTCGGCCCGCGGGGCGGGGTGAGCCGGCCGAGAGGCCGGGGTGCGGCGGCCGCCTCCCGGCGGGTGGGGCGGCCCAGGGGTGCGGGGAACCCCGCGGGCGAACCCCCTCGCCGCACCCGCGCCCTGCGGCGGCCGCCCCGCGCTGCGGGAAGACCGCGGCGCGCCCGTCGGAGGGCGGCGCGCGCCAGGCCGGTCCGGCGGCGGCCGCCCCGCGCTGCCGGAAGGGCCGGGACCTCCCAACTCCCCTCGCGCGGCGCGCGATCCGTACCGCCCCGCGACCTTCGGAGAAGCCCGCGCGCTTATTGACGCTGCCCATCCGCGGTGATTCACTCTCGCCCTGAGAGCGCTCTCTCGCGGTCCGGCCCACCGCGCAGTCCTCCTGATCCACCACCACAGGGAGAGCCGTGTCCGTCATCCCCTCTCGCCGATCCGTGCTCCGCGGGGCGGCCGTCGCCGCCGCGGTGCCGCTGGCCGGCGGCATCGCCACCGGTACCGCCCGTGCCGCGGCGCCGTCCGCCCGTCCCCGCCCGCCCGAGGGACAGCAGGGCCACAAGGGCGCGGACCTGGGGCACAACATCCTCGTCTTCGACCCGTCGATGGGCGACGCGGCGATCCAGGCGCAGGTCGACGCCGTCTTCGCGATCCAGGAGTCCAACCAGTTCGGCGACGAGCGCTACGCGCTGGCCTTCATGCCGGGCACGTACACGGTGGACATCAACGTCGGCTTCTACACCCACGTCCTCGGCCTCGGCGCGAGCCCGTCCGACGTCGTGATCAACGGCCACGTCACCGTCGACGCCCAGTGGTTCGACGGCAACGGCACCCAGAACTTCTGGCGGGCCGCGGAGAACCTGACGATCGTGCCGCCGGACGGCCTGAACCGGTGGGCCGTCGCCCAGGCCGGGCCGATGCGCCGGGTGCACGTCCGGGGCAACCTGACGCTGTGGCCGAGCCCGCCCGGCAACCGGTGGTCCAGCGGCGGCTTCCTGGTCGACAGCGTGGTCGACGGCTACGTGGAGTCCGGCTCGCAGCAGCAGTGGCTGTCCCGCAACGACACCTTCGGCTCGTGGACCGGCGCCAACTGGAACATGGTCTTCGTGGGCGTCGAGGGCGCGCCCGCCCAGTCCTTCCCGGCGCCCCCGTACACCACCGTCGACCGCACCCCGGTCGTCCGGGAGAAGCCCTTCCTGACCGTGGGCGAGCACGGGGACTACGAGGTCTTCGTGCCCGGGCTGCGCCGCAACAGCACCGGCACCACATGGGCCGGGGGCCGCGCCGCGGGCAGGAGCATCGGGCTGGACCGCTTCTTCGTGGCCCGGCCCGGCGACTCCGCCGCGGAGATCAACCGCGCCCTCGGCAGTGGCCGGCACCTGCTCCTGACGCCCGGTGTCTACGACCTGACCTCGCCGATCCGTGTCACCCGCCCCGGCACGGTCGTGCTGGGCCTGGGCTACACGACGCTGCGCTCGGCCCGGGGCAACACGCTCGTCGAGGTGGCCGACGTCGACGGCGTCACGATCGCCGGCGTGCTCGTCGAGGCCGCCTCCGCACACACCCCGGTGCTCGTCCGGGTCGGCGAGGGCCGCAGCGGGCACCGGCACGGCAACGACCCGACCGTGCTCTTCGACGTCTTCGCCCGCATCGGCGGCGCCGTCGCCGGCGGCGCGGGGGTCAGCCTGCAGATCGACAGCAACGACGTCATCTGCGACCACCTGTGGCTGTGGCGCGCCGACCACGGCCTGGACGGCACGGTGGGCTGGTCGGTGAACCCGGCCGACACCGGCATCCTCGTCAACGGCGACCACGTCACGGCCTACGGGCTGTTCGTCGAGCACTACCAGAAGTACGAGGTGCTCTGGAACGGCGAGAGCGGCCGCACGTACTTCTTCCAGAACGAGAACCCGTACGACGTCCCCACCCAGACGGCCTGGGTGCACGGCGGCACCAAGGGCTACGCGTCGTACAAGGTCGCCGACGGCGTCCGCGACCACCTGGCCTGGGGCCTGGGCAGCTACTGCTTCTTCAACCTGGAGGCGGACATCTACACCGACCGCACGTACGAGGTGCCCGACACCCCCGGTGTGGTCCTCACCGACCTGATGACCGTGTGCCTGAACGGCGCGGGCGGCGGCGGCATGCTGCACGCCGTCAACGACTCCGGCGACCCGGTCCAGAACGGTTTCGCCGTCTACAACATGAAGCGCTACTCGAACGGCGTCGCGACCGTCTGACGGGCGCGGCGCGGCGGCGCACGGCGGGTACCGGGACCGTGGGGGCCCTGGTACCCGCCGTGCGGCGTACGGGCGGTGGGCCGCGGTCAGCGCCGGGCCGCGGCGACCGCCCGGCGCAGCGACAGGGCCAGCAGCACCGCGACCGCGACCGGCGGCAGCCACCAGGCGTCGACCCCTGCGCCGTGCACCAGTGCCGCGGTCGCGCCCAGTGCCACGGTCACACCGGCCGCGACCCGCCAGTCGTCACCGACGACGAAGTCGTACCAGAACATCACGAACGAGCGGAGCCACTTCACTGCGGGCTTCCTTTCCCGGCGGGCGCCGGCGAGGAGGGTGCCGCGGCGGGCGGCCGCGGGTCCTGGGTGCGGCGCAGCAGCGCCGCGCCGCCGAGCCCGAGCACGGCGACGGCGGGCACGAGCACGAGCAGCGCCGCGTCGGCGCCCGGCCACTCGGCCCCGGCGCCCTCGGTGGACCAGAAGACCCCGAAGGCGGTGAGCATGATGCCCACGGCGAACTTCATCGAGTTCTCCGGCACCCGCGCCAGCGGCGCCCGCACCGCGAGGCCCACACCGGTGACGGCCACGACCGCGAGGGCCGCGCCCAGCGCCGCGAGCGGCACGCTCCCCTGGTTGTTGCCGAACGTCACGACGATGAAGGCGACTTCGAGCCCTTCGAGGAAGACGCCCTTGAAGGCCAGCGTGAAGGCGTACCAGTCCTTGACCGCGCCCCGCCCGCCGCTCGCGGCGGCCTCCGCGGCCGCGACCTCCTTGGCGTAGGAGCCGGCCTCGTCGTGCAGCGCCTTGAGGCCGGACGCGCGCAGCATCGCCTTGCGCAGCCACTGAAGCCCGAAGACCAGCAGCAGCGCGCCGACCACCAGGCGCAGGGCCTGGAAGGGGATCAGCCCGATCGCGGGCCCGAGCGCCGCGACGGCCACCGCGAGCGCGACCAGGGCCGTGACGGTGCCCTGGATCGCCGAGCGCCAGTTCCGGCTCGTGCCGGCGGCCAGCACGATGGTCAGGGCCTCGACCGCCTCGACGGCGCAGGCCAGGAAGACGGTGAGGACAAGGACGAGGCCGCTCATGTGCGACCACCCCGGTGCGGTTCGGTACGGACGGTGCGCGAGCAGTGTCTCACGGCGGGCTCCAGGAATCCGGCCCCCGGACGGGGGCGGCGTGGTGGGTGGGGCGGGCGCGCGGGTGCGGGTCCGCGGGGGGTCACCGCGGCCGGGGCGGGCCGCGGAACCGGACGGCGCGGTCAGACGGCGGCGGCCGCCGGCCGTGCGGCCGCCGAGCGGCGGAAGGCCTCGGCCAGGGCGGGTACGGCGGCGTGCCAGTCGGCGACGATGCCGATGTCGCAGTGCCGGAAGATCTCGGCGTCCGGGTCGCTGTTGACGGCCAGCACGGTGTGCGCGCGCCGCACGCCCACCGTGTGGTGCGGGCTGCCGGAGACGCCGAGCGCGACGTACAGCTGCGGGGCGACGTCCCGCCCCGTGACGCCGAGCTGGCGGCTGTGCGGGAGGGTGCCGGCGTCGGTGACCTTGCGGGTCGCGGCGTATTCCGCGCCGAGTGCCGCGCGCAGCGGCTCGACCTCCGCCCGGTCGCCGGGCGCGACGCCCGCGCCGAGGCCGATGACGGCGGCGGCCCGTTCCAGGGCGTCGAAATCGTCCTCGGTCCGGCGGCCGGAACGCCGCAGCAGCCGGTCGCCGGGGACCTCCAGCGCCTCGACGGGGATCGGGCCGTACGCCGCCCGCGGCTCCCGTACGGCGAGCGAGCCGGTGCGCAGCGTCGCGATCTGGGGGACGCCGTCGCTGGAGACCTCGGTGAAGGCGCCGCCCGCGGACGGCTTGCCGCCCACCAGCCGCTCCGGGCCGCGGCCGTCCGAGCGCACCGACACCGCGGTCAGGTCGGACAGCAGCCCGGCCTCCAGGAGCACCGCGAGGCGGGCCAGCACCTCGCGGTCCCACGCGGTCGCGCCGCCGAGCACCGCCCAGGGGGCGCCCGCCGTCCGGATCCACCCGGCCAGCGCGGCGGCGGCAGGGCGGGGATCGGTGCCGGTCAGCCGCACCGACGCGTCCGCACCCCAGCCGGCCAGGAGTGCGGGGTCGGCCTCCGGAGTGACGGCCACGACGTGCCCGCCGATCCGCCCGGCGATCTCCGCCGCCTCCCCGAGCAGCGCCCGCGCCCCGCCCCCGGTTTCCCCGCAGACGGCGAGCACGGCGGGCCCGGGCAGCCCGGGGGCGCCCGGCCCGGCGGCGGGCGGCCGCGCGGCCCCCGCACGGGTTGCCGCCGGCGGACGGGCCTGCGGTGCCACGGACACCGGCGGGGCGCCGCCGGCCGCCGTGCGGCCGGCGAGCAGTTCCACCGCGCGGGCCGCCTGCTCCTGCGGGGTGCCGGACAGCAGTGCCGGGCGCCGGGTCGGCGGGGCGGGGAGGACGCGGCCGACCCGGGTGGGGCTCGCGGCGCCGGGCTGGACCCCGGGCAGCCGATCGGCCGCCAGGGTGCGTACGGGCGCCGGGTCGGGCCAGGTCGCGCGCGGGGCCTTCGCCGGACGGCAGGAGCGCTCGGCGACCGAGAGCACCGCGGGCAGGGTGACCTCGGCCGTTTCGGTGACCCCGTCGAGCTGGAGCACCGCGCGCAGCCGGCCGTCCCCCGCGGCCTCCACGGACAGCGCGGGCCCCGCGAAGGGCAGTCCGAGCAGCGCGGCGACCATCGGCCCGACCGCGCCCGTCGCGCCGTCCACCGTGCCGTGCCCCACGAGCACCAGGTCCACCGGGTCCAGCGTGCGTACCGCCGCGGCGAGCGCCTTCGCGGTGACCAGGCAGTCCGCGCCGGCCAGTGCCGGGTCGCTCACCAGCACGCCCTCGTCCGCGCCGCAGGCGATCGCCTCGGCGAGCACGTCCGCCGCCCCGGGCGGCCCCATGGTGACGACCGTGGTCCGCCCGCCGCCGCCCCGCCCCAGCTCCACCGCGCGGGTCACCGCCCGGCGGCACCAGGGGTTGAGCTCGGTGGTGAAGCCGTCCCTGAGCAGCCTGCCGCGGCCGTCCAGAGTGCCGGGGTGGTCGCCCAGCGGGACCTGCTTGACCAGCGCCACCGTGTGCAGCGGCCGCCCGCCGGCCTGGATCTGCGTCGTCCCCATCGGTCAGGACACCCCCGAGCCGACCAGCAGGCCGACCAGGAAGGTCACGGCCGCCGACACCCCGCCCAGCACCAGCTGCCGGCTCGCGCCGAACCACGGGGCCCGCGCGGTCAGCTTCGCCGTCAGGCCGCCGGTCAGCAGCAGGCCGGCGGAACTGGCCAGCAGCGCGGGCACGATGCTGGAGGCGCCGAAGAAGAAGGGCAGCAGCGGCACGAGCGCGCCCAGCGCGAAGGCGGTGAAGGAGGACGCCGCCGCCGACCATCCCTGGGGCAGGTCGTCCGGGTCGACGCCCAGCTCCTCGCGCACGTGCACCCGCCAGGCCACCTCGGGGTCGGCCGTCAGCTCCTCGGCGATCTCCCGGGCGAGTTCCGGCCGCACGCCCTTGGCCTGGTAGGCGAGCGTCAGCTCGCGCAACTCCTCGACCGGGTTGGTCTCCAGCTCGCGCCGCTCTCGGGCGATCTCGGCCTGCGCCAGCTCGTTCTGCGACGACACCGAGATGAACTCGCCGGTGGCCATGGAGCACGCCCCGGCGGTGAGTCCGGCCAGCCCGGTCAGGACGACGGTGTGGGCGCCCGCGCCGCCACCGACGACTCCGGCGACCAGGGCGAAGTTCGAGACCAGGCCGTCCACCACGCCGAACGTCGCGGGGCGCAGCCAGCCGCCGGTGACATCGCGGTGCTGGTGGTGGATCTCGGCCGTGCCGATGTCGGCTGTGGCAGTCATGCGGGGTGTCCAATCTCGGCCGGGGCGGCGCCGCACCCGGCGGCCCGGCCGGCGCATCAGGGAGGGTCGGCGGAAAAAGAGGGAGGAATCAGTGAGAATCGGCGGAAGGACATCAGGGTCCGCGCCCGGCCGGGCGAGCGACCGTCAGGGAGCACTGTGGCCGCCGGCCCCCTCCCGCGTGATTGGCGGCGGGCGAGAAGTCCGCCGGGAAAGATTGGCCGACCGCCCAAAGCACCGTGTGCGCGCCGCGCGCAGACTGACCGTCCTGCCAGGCTGCTGCCGCCGTGCGATTGCGAGGGAACACCGCATGATCCGCCCGCTGACCTACGACCGGTTCTACGTCCACGAGGAACTGACCGCGCTGCTCCGGGACTGGGCGGACAGCCGCCCCGGCCTCGCGGCCCTGGAGAGCGTGGGCCGCTCGTGGGAGGGGCGCGACATCTGGCTGGTCACTCTGACCAGCACCGCGACCGGACCGGCCGCGGAGAAGCCGGCCTTCTTCGTCGAGGCCGGCATCCACGGCACCGAGTGGTCGTCCTGCTTCGCCGCCCTGCACCTGGTGCACCGGCTGCTCACGGGCTACGGCACCGACGAGCGGGTGACCCGGCTGCTGGACACCCGCGCCGTCTACGTCGTCCCGCGGCTCAACCCGGACGGCCACGAGCACGCCCTGGCCGAGGGCCGGTTCATCCGCTCCAGCGTGCGCCCGCACCCGAGCCCGGAGGCCGACCCCGGGCTCCAGCTGGGGGACGTGGACGGCGACGGCCGGGCGCTGTTCATGCGCGTCCGCGACGCGGAGGGGCCGTGGAAGACCCACCCGGACGAGCCGAGGCTGCTCGTCCCGCGCGAGCCCGACGAGACCGGCGGGGACTACTACCGGCTCTTCCAGGAGGGCGACATCACCGGCTACCGCGGCGACGTCGTCGAGGTCGCCGAGGCCGTGGAGGGCCTGGACCTCGGCCAGAACCTGCCCACGGACTGGGAGGCGGCCCCGCTGCTGCCGCGCAACGCCGGCCCGTACCCCGGCTCGGAGCCGGAGACCCAGGCGGTGCTGCGGGCGGTCACCGACCGGCCGAACATCACCGGCTGGGTCACCTGCCACACGTTCGGCGGCCTGCACCTGCACCCGCCGATGAACGCCGACGTGCGGCTGCCCGGTCCCGACCAGCGCGTCTACGACGTCGTCGGCGCCAAGGCAGCCGAGCTGACCGGCTACGACGTGATGTCCTTCCAGGACCTCAAGCACGACGCGGCGGCCGTCTTCCGCGGCGGCCAGCTCGGCTGGTACTACCATCAGCTGGGCCTCTTCGCCTGGATCACCGAGTTCTGGTCCCCGCAGCGGGCGGCCGGCATCGAGTCGTACCACGCGTCGCGCTGGCTGATCGACCACCCGGTCGAGGACGACCTGAAGATGATCGAGTGGAGCGACAAGGAGCTGGACGGCAAGGGCTTCGTCGACTGGTACCCCTACGAGCACCCGCAGCTCGGCCCGGTCGAGCTGGGCGGCTGGGACATGATCAACTACTGGTACAACCCGCCGATGGACCGCATCGAGGCCGAGGTCGCCCCGCACACCGAGTGGGTCATCTTCCAGACCCTCGCCTCGCCCCGGCTGGAGGTCCGGCGGGCCACCGCCACCGAGGTCGCGCCCGGTGTGCACCGGGTGCGGCTGGTCGTCGGCAACACCGGCTGGCTGCCGACGTACGTGACCCGGACCGCGCTCTCCCGGGAGGTCGCCGGCGAGCTGTCCGCCCGTGTCGAGCTGCCCGCCGGTGCCGAACTGGTCACCGGCGAGGCCGTGGAGCGCCTCGGCCAGCTGGAGGGCCGCAGCGGCACCCTGTCGTCGACCACCTGGTGGGGCCACGACCCCGGCACCCCCGATCTGACGGCCGTCGAGTGGACCGTCCGCGCCGAGGCGGGCACGGTCGTCCGCCTCACCGCCGCGCACCCGCGCGCGGGCACCGCCCGCACGGAACTCCGCCTGGGCTGAGGGCCCGCACGGAAGAGGGCCACGGGACGCCGTCCCGTGGCCCTCTTCCCTTTCCCGGCGTCGCGCCGCCCGCCGGAGGGGGCGGCGCGACCGGTGCCTACCCCCAGTCCGCCCGGTGGGTGAAGCGGCCGCCGAGCACGGTGCAGAAGACCCCCATCGCCGCGAGCCCCCGCGGCGTGGTGTGCGCCGGGTCGCCGTCCGTCACCACCAGGTCGGCGCGGTCCCCGACCCGCAGTCCCGCGCGTCCCGCGGCCGCGGCGGCGAGCGCGTCGGGCAGCACGAGGGCCTGTTCGGGGTGCCAGCCGGGGCGCCCGTCCGCGCCCGTGCGGTGCACGGCGGCGGCGATGCCGACCCACGGGTCGAGCGGGGCCACCGGCGCGTCGGAACCGATCTCCAGCCGGGCGCCGGCCCGCGCCAGTTCGGCGTACGCGAACGACCGGTCGGTGCGCCCGGCCCAGTGGTGGTCGGCGATGTCGCGGTCGTCGGCGGCGTGGGCGGGCTGGATGCCCAGCACCAGGCCGGGACGGGCGAAGCGCGGCAGGTCGGAGCGGTCGATGAGCTGGGCGTGCTCGATGCGCCCGGGGCAGCCGGTGCGCTCGAAGGCGTCGAGCGCGATGGTGTTGGCCCGGTCGCCGATGGCGTGCACGGCGCTGTGGATGCCGTGCCGCGCCGCGTACGCCATGAGGCGCTCCAGCTCGGCCGGTTCGGTCTGGAGCAGGCCGTACTCCTGCCCGCCCGCGGGCATCCCGGGGTAGGGCTCGTTGCACAGCGCGGTGCGGGTGTTGAGCGAGCCGTCGACGAAGAGCTTGAGCGGTCCGACGCGTACCGTGCCGCCGGTGTCCGGCAGGACGTCGCCGGTGCGCAGGCCCCGGGCGACCGCGTCGTCCAGGTGGGCGGGGTAGACCGCGCAGGTCACGCGCAGGTCCAGCGGTGCGTGCGCGGCCCTGCGGCCCCAGTCGGCGAGGTTGTCGGCGTACTCGAAGTCGATCAGGCCGACCACGCCGCGGGCCGCGGCCGCCCGGGCCGCGTCGGCCACCCAGCGGTCCACCGTCGCGGGGTCGGCGGCACCGAGGCGGGCCACCGCGTCCAGGCACTCCGCCTCGCGCAGCACCCCGGAGGGGTGGTCCGCGACGCCGAGCCGGTGCAGCGCGGGCCGGTTGAGCCACGCGGTGTGCAGGTCGTTGCTGACCAGGGCGACCGGACGGCCCGCGGCGTCGGACCAGGCGAGCAGCCCGGGCTCGGGGCGGTCGGGCCACAGCCCGTCGCGGAAACCGAAGCCGATGAGCGGCTCGCCCGCGGGCAGCCGCGTGCCACGGGCGGCCTCGGCCATGACGCGGGACGCGGCGGCGGCGGAGGCGGCGGCGGACAGGTCGACCCGGCGGCGCGCGCTGGCCCACTGGACCATGTGCACGTGCGCGTCCACCAGGCCGGGCAGCACGGTGCGCCCCTCCGCGTCGACGCCCTCGCCGGATCCCGCGCTCTCACCGCCGGGGACGACGGCCGCGATCCGGCCGTCCTCGACCACCAGGTGGGCGAGCGGTCCGCCGGAGCCGAGCCGGACGTTGCGCAGCACCACGGGGGCGGCCCGGCCGGCGGCCGGCCCGGCGGCGGTCCGCGGGCTAGTCACCGGTCACCAGGACCTGGCGCATCGCCGCGGCCAGCGCGGGGTTGCCGGGCTCACCGGCGCCCGAACCCCCGCCGGACAGCGCCGCGACGACCCGCTGCGCGACGTCGTACGGCTTGTCCTGGCTGAGTTTGTGCTTGCCGACGACCCGGGTGGGGCGCAGCCGGAAGCCCGTCGTGTGGGGGGCCAGCCCGTGCGCGAAGTCCAGGACGCCGTCCAGCGACCAGGGTTCGGGGCGGTCCGCCTCGAAGTGCGCCACCGTGCGCTCCAGCACCTGCCACGTCCCGGCGGCGTCCAGCACCTCGGGCCGGCCGTGCAGGTGGGCCACGACGAAGTTCCAGGTCGGCACGTACGGGCCGGCACCGTAGTGGCCCGGCGATATGTAGCCGTGCGGGCCCTCGACGAGCACCACCACCTCGTGCGCGCCCAGCTCGTGCAGCTCGGCGTCGGCGGCGGCGAGGTGGCCGACGATCGTGAGGTCGCTGCCGCGAGCACCGCCGCCCTCGCCGTCGCGGCAGTCCCAGTCGGGGACGACCGGCAGATGGGACACCACCGGGCCCCGCCCGGTGGCGCTGACCAGCGTCGCCCAGCCGTGGCCCGCGACGAGTTCACGCAGGCGCACGGGGTCGTTCATGGCGTAGATCGGTTGCTCCAGCATGGGTTCCCCCATCGGCTCGGCTGTGTTGTCCGGGCGACGCTATGTGCGGGGGAGGTGCGTGCGGTTCGTGGAGCCCGTGCAATTGGGCCGGGGGGCGTTGTCGGCGCGCACAGCCGCCGGCCCGCGCCCGTCCCGTACCTGCTCCGTCCCCGGCGGCGCCGGGGAAGGCGGTGCCGGGATCAGCCCGTGATCCGGTGCAGCCGCAGCTGGAGCCAGACGACCAGCCGGGTGTCCGGGTCGTCGAGGTCGACCTCGAACAGCTCCTGGATGCGGCGGATCCGGTAGCGCAGCGTGTTCTCGTGCACGGCCAGCCGGGCGGCCGCCGGGATCGCCTCGCCGAAGGCGTCCAGGTACGCCAGCAGCGACTGGCCGTAGGTCGTGGAGTGCTCCGCGTCGTGCGCGATGATCCGCTGCACCGGGCCCGGCGGCAGGTCCACCGACGGGGCGCCGCGCTCGGTCAGCTCCATGAGCGTCACCCGGCTGCGCACGTCGGCGACCGTGGCGACGACCGGCCCCTGCGGATCCCCGGCGAGCGCGCGCAGCACCCGGTCCGCGGTGCGCCGCCCGGCGGGCACCTCGTCCAGCCGGGCGGCGGGCACCCCGATCCCGGCCAGGAGGTCGAGTCCCGCGGTGCGCCGCACGGTGCTCACCACGTTCCCGGCGAACTTCACCACCCGGCCTTCGGCGCCCGGGTCGGTGCGGGTCGGCAGCAGCGCGTACACCAGGCCACCGGTGGTCGTGCACAGCGCCTGGGGGTGCCAGGCCTCGCAGTACAGGCCGACCATGTCGACGATCCGGGCGCCGCCGAGTCCCGGCATCTCCTCCGGCGCCCCCTGCGCGAAGGCCACCACCGTGGTCGAGGTGTCCTCGGCGATGCCCAGCTGCGCGGCCGCCGTACGCCCGGACACCGCGCCGTCCAGCAGCGAGGCCAGCGCCTCGCCGCGGCTCCAGCGGTCCGGGTCGCGGTGGCTGCGCGCCCGCAGCAGGTGCAGCGCGGCGACCTTCGCGGCCTCCTCCAGCGCCGCGGCGGCGCCCTCGCCGAGCGGCGGTACCCCGTCCAGCGCCCAGAGGATGCCGAGCAGCTGCGGCCCGGCGCGCACGGCGACGGCGAGCCGGTTGATGTGCTGGGTGTCGGGCATGTCGAAGCGCACCGGGCGGTCGGCGCGGATGACGCGCTGGTACTCGTCGAGGTTGGTGGGGCGGTCCGGGGTCTGGCGGCCGAGGATGCCCTGCCGCCGGATCTCGTCGATCTCCTGGTGCGGCAGGTTGGAGTAGGCCAGCACGTGGCCGAGCGGGTCCTCGATCGTCACGGCCCCGCCGACCTGGTAGGCGATGGCGTTGGCCAGCGAGAAGAGGTCGCCGGCGCCGACCGTGGAGTACGTGTCGCGGGCCGGCCCCGACGCGCTGGTCGCCGCCGTGACCAGGGCGTCGAAGTGCCGCCACGGCATGTCGTCGGGGGCCACCAGCAGCGCGACGCCCGCCGTCCGCGCCGCCGCGGCGGCCGTGGCGAGGTCACGGCCGCGGGCCTTGACGACGACGGCGCTGTAGCGCGCGGCGCCGGCCTGGCGTATCGCGTCGAGGCAGTTCTCCCGGTCCGGGGCGCCGCCCACCACCAGCAGCACGCCGTCGGCCAGCGGGGGCACCGGCTCGCACAGGTCGTGGATCACCTGGCGGCCGATCACCACGTCCTCACTCTGCGGTGCGCATTCGACGTGGAGCACCAGCGGGCCCAGGTGCTCGCGCAGCCGGCGCAGCGTCGTACCCGCCGGCTCGGCGCGTCCCGTCGTGCCGTTGACCTGCGGTGCGGAGAAGGAAGTGCTCGCCATCGGCTCATCATAGGCACCCTCCGCAACCCCCTACCGGCTCGCCGCCCGGTGACGTACGGTAGCCGTCTCCGCAGCGCAGACCTGGTCCCAGCGGCCGTTCGGCATGCCCTGCGGAGCGGGGGAGCGGTGCACGGCCGGACGGCATGTGCGCCGACACAAAGCAGCAGCGGCGATTTTGCCCGGGCCGCCAAAGCTGCGGCATCAGGACTGGGCCAGTCTTCCGCTCACCCGAAACTCCGACCGCCCCTGGAGGTACCCGAGATGACACCGCCCCAACCAGGACGTGTCAGCCGCAGAACAGCGGTCGCCCTGTGCGCGGCCGGCGCGCTCGCCGCGTTGAGCGCGTGCGGCGGGGGCGGCGCCGCGGGAAGCGGCCCGAGCGCGGCCGGCGGCTCGTACTCCATCGGCGTGCCGAGCTGGTACATCGCCCACCTCACGCCGGGCAAGGCGGGCTTCAGCGGTGTGGCGCAGGCCATCTGGACGCCGCTCACCCAGGTCGGCCCGGACGGCAAGCTGGTGAACGCCGTCGCGCAGTCGGTGCAGTCGACCGACCAGCGCCACTGGACGATCACCCTCAAGCAGGGCTGGAAGTTCCAGAACGGCGAGCCGGTCACCGCGCAGTCGTTCGCCGACTCCTGGAACGCCGCGGCCTACGCCCCCAACACCATGTCCAACAGCTACCTCTTCGCGAACTTCGAGGGGTACGCCGCGCTCAACCCCGCCAGCGGCAAGCCCGCCACGAAGACCCTGTCCGGCGTGCAGGTGACCGGCCCCGACACCCTCAAGGTGACGCTGGTCAAGCCGCTGTCGATGTTCCCCTACGTACTCGCCGGCACCGCCTTCGCCCCGATGCCCGAGTCCGCCTTCAAGGACCTCGCCGCCTACGACCGGCTCCCGATCGGGAACGGCCCCTACCAGGTGGCCGCGCCCGGGATGTCGCCCGGCAGCCAGCAGATCACCCTCAAGCGCTTCGACGGCTATCCGGGCGCCAAGGGCAACGCGGCGCAGATCACCGTCAAGGCCTACCAGACCGACGCCACCGCCTTCACCAGCTTCCGGTCGGGCGCCGTCGACATCGCCACCGCGAGCGGCAACGACCTGTCGACCGCGAGCCGGACGTACGCCTCGCAGCTGGTCACCTCGCCCACCGCGGCCGTGGTCTACCTGGGCTTCCCGCTGTGGGACGAGCGCTTCTCCGACATCCGGGTGCGGCAGGCCTTCTCGCTCGCCGTCGACCGCGAGGCCATCGTGAAGTCGCTGCTCCAGGGCCATGCCCGGACCGCCGCGGGCGTCGCCCCCGACGTGATCGCCGGCGGCGGCGGAACGGACTGCACGGCGTGCGGCTACGACCCGGCCAAGGCCCGCGGGCTGCTGGCCGCGGCGGGCGGCTGGCACGGCTCGCTCACCTTGTGGACCAAGCAGGAACCGGACTACCAGAACGTCCTGGAAGCGATCGTCAACCAGCTGCGCACCAACCTCGGCATCACCTCGATCACGATGAAGGCGCAGCCCACCGACCAGATCTACCCCAACCTGCTCGGGCACAAGACGACCGGCCCCTTCCTGCTCTACAACGGCGCGGCGTACCCGACCGTCTACTCGCAGGCCGACCAGCTCTTCGGCGAGACCTCCGGCACCAACGTCACCGGCTACAAGAGCCCGGCCTTCAGCGCCCTGATGAACCGGGCCGCGGCCGCCGGCACCCCCGACGAGGGCGTGCAGCTGGCCCGGCAGGCCGACCACGCGGCCATGGCGGACCTGCCGCTCGCCCCGCTCTACTACCCGGTCAGCGGCGCCGTCCACGCCAGGAACCTGTCCGGCGTGCGGCTGGGCTACCTCGGTGACGTCGACCTGTCCTCGGTCACCGTCCGATGAGGCCCGCCGGCCGCGCCGCACGCCGAGGGGGCAGGTGTGGGTAACTACGTCCTGCGCCGGATCCTGCTGATGATCCCGGTGCTGATCGGCACCACCTTCGTCATCTACGCCGCCGTCTACGCCCTGCCCGGCGACCCCGTCCAGGCGCTGGCCGGCCCCGACCACGTCGTCAGCCCCGCGACGGCGGCGGCGATCCGGGACCACTACCACCTGGGCGACCCGCTCCTCGTCCAGTACTGGCACTACGTCACCGGCCTGGCCCACGGCGACTTCGGCATCGACCTGAACGACACCCAGGTCTCCGCCGTCATCTCCGCGAGCTGGCCGGTGACGGTCAAACTCGCCCTGCTCACCTGGGTGATCGAGGCCGTCGCCGGGATCGCGCTGGGCTGCCTGGCCGCCCTGCGGGCCGGCCGCGCGGCCGACCTCGCCGTACTCGGCGGCTCCAGCCTGATCCTGGGCGTGCCGTACTTCATCACCGCCTACGTCGCCCAGATCTGGCTCGGCGTCAAGCTCGGCTGGTTCCCGGTCTCCGGCATCGACGACGGCTGGCCGCTGAGCTACCTGGTGCCCGCGCTGTGCCTGGCCCTTCTCGGGGTGCCGGAGATCTCCCGGCTGACCAGGGCCAGCATCCTGGAGAACCTGGGCGCGGAGTTCGTCGACACCGCGACCGCCAAGGGGCTCGGCCGCACCCGCGTCCTGCTCCGGCACGTGCTGCGCACCTCGCTGATCCCCGTGGTGTCGATGCTCGGCACCAACCTGGGCTACCTGCTGTCCGGGACGATCCTCATCGAGGGCATCTTCAACCTGCCGGGCCTCGGCTACCAGGTCTTCCAGGGCGTGCAGCAGCACGACGGCCCCACCGTCGTCGGCATCAGCACCCTGCTCGTGCTGGTCTTCCTCCTTGTCAACCTGGTCGTGGACCTGCTCTACGGCGTACTCGACCCGAGGATCCGCCTTGACTAGCCCCCTGCGGAAGACCGCTCCCGCCCCTGCCGAACCCGCGGACGGCGCCGTCCCCGTGGCCGTACGGCCCGCCGAACCAGGGACGCTGCACCGGCTGCTGCGCCGCCCCCGCTTCGTCCTGCCGCTGGCCCTGGTGCTGCTGCTGTGCGCGATGGCGGCCGTCCCGCAGGCCTTCGCCGGCTGGTTCGGGCACGGCGACCCCCACCAGTGCGCGCTGGAGCACAGCGGCCAGGGCCCCGCCGCGGGCCACCCCTTCGGCTACGACGTGCAGGGCTGCGACCTGTACAGCAACGTCGTGCACGGCGCCCGCGACTCGATCAGCATCGGGCTGCTGACCACCGTGCTCACGCTGGTCGTCGCCGTCGTCCTGGGCTCGCTCGCCGGCTACTTCGGCGGCGTCACCGACATGATCGTCAGCCGGCTGATGGACGTCTTCTTCGGCTTCCCCGTGCTCGTCGGGATGATCGTGGTGCTGGAGACCTTCAGCGTGCACAGCATCCTGAGCGTGTCGCTGGTGCTCGCGCTGTTCTCCTGGCCGGTGCTGACGCGCGTCATGCGCTCCTCGGTGCTCGCCGTCCGCGGCCTGGACTACGTCACCGCGGCCCGCGAACTGGGCGCCGGGCCGCTGCGCATCCTGCTGCGGCACGCCCTCCCCAACGCGATCATGCCGGTGGCCGTGCTCACCAGCATCAACATCGGCGGCGTGATCACCGCCGAGGCGGCGCTGACCTTCCTCGGCGTCGGCCTGACGGCCCCCGCCATCTCCTGGGGCGTCCAGCTCAACACCGCGCAGCAGTACTTCACCACCCACCCCGGCCTGCTGCTCTTCCCCGCCCTCTTCCTGTCCCTGGCCGTGCTCGGCTTCGTCCTGCTGGGCGACTGCCTGCGCGACGCGTTCGACCCGAGGCTGCGATGACCACCACCCAGGGGGCGCCCGCCGCCCGACCGCACCCGCTGGCCCGCTTCCCCGGGTACGACCCTGCCGCGCCCCCGCTGGAGGTCACCGGCCTGCGGGTCGCCTTCGCCGGCCGCCCCGGCAGCCCCGGCGGCGGTCACACCGTCGTCGACGGCGTCGACTACCGCACCGAGCCCGGCCGGACGCTCGCCGTCGTCGGGGAGTCCGGCTGCGGCAAGAGCCTGACCGCCCGCGCGGTCATGGGCATCCTGCCGCCCGGCGCCGCCGTCACCGGCGGATCGGTGCGGCTGCACGGCATCGACCTGCTGCGGCTCGACGGGCGCGCCCTGCGGCAGATCCGCGGCCGCCACATCGCGATGGTCTTCCAGGACGCGCTCTCCGCCCTCAACCCGGTACTGCCGGTCGGCTTCCAGATCGCCGAGGTCTTCCGCGCCCACCGCGGCCTGAACCGCCGGGAGGCCGCCCGCGCCGCCGTGGAGATGCTCGACAGGGTCCGCATCCCCGACGCCGCCCGCCGTGCCGCGCACCACCCGCACCAGTTCTCCGGCGGCATGCGCCAGCGGGCGATGATCGCCATGGCCCTCGCCCTCACCCCCGAGGTGCTGATCGCCGACGAGCCCACCACCGCGCTGGACGTCACCGTCCAGGCGCAGATCCTGGAGCTGCTCGCCGACCTCCAGGCCGAACACGGCACCAGCCTGGTGCTGATCAGCCACGACATGGGCATCGTCGCCAACGCCGCCGACCGCGTCGTGGTGATGTACGCCGGGCGCGTCGCCGAGCACGCGCCCGCCGCCGAGCTGTACGGCAGCCCCGCCCATCCGTACACCCGTGCGCTGCTGGACGCGATACCCCGCCGGGGCTCGCGCGGCCGGCCGCTCGCCGTCCTGCAGGGCGCGCCGCCGGACCCGGCCGTCCCGCCGGAGGGCTGTGCCTTCCGACCCCGCTGCCGGTACGCCGCCGGGGACTGCGCCGACGCGCCGCCGCCGCACCCCGTCGCGCCGCAGCACACCAGCGCCTGCCACCACTGGAAGGAGGTGGCCGGACGATGACCGGTGCACCGCTGATCCTCGAGGTCCGCGACCTCGTCAAGCACGTCCCGGTCGGCGGCGGGCTGCTGCGCCGCACCAGGGGCCAGGTCAGGACCGTCGACGGGGTGAACCTGGAGCTGCGCCGCGGCGAGACGCTGGGCCTGGTCGGCGAGTCCGGCTGCGGCAAGTCCAGCCTGGCCCGGCTGCTCACCGCCGTCGACCGGCCCACCTCCGGCGAGATCCACCTGCTCGGCGAGCGCTTCGACCAGCTGCGCGGCAGCCGGCTGCGGGCCGCCCGACGGCACATCAAGCTCGTCTTCCAGGACCCCTACGCCTCCCTCGACCCGCGGATGACGGTCGAGGCCATCGTGCGCGAGCCGTTCCTGATCCACCGGGAGACGGCCCCGCGCGGCGACCACCGCCGGCTGGTCGGGGAACTGCTGGAACTCGTCGGCCTCAACCCCGACCACGCCCGCCGCTACCCGCACCAGTTCTCCGGCGGGCAGCGACAGCGCATCGCCATCGCGCGGGCGCTCGCGCTGCGCCCGGAGATCCTGGTGTGCGACGAGCCGGTCTCGGCCCTCGACGTGTCCGTCCAGGCCCAGATCGTGAACCTCTTCACCTCGCTGCAGCGCGAGCTGGGCATCGCCTACGTCTTCATCGCGCACGACCTGTCGGTGGTCGAGCACATCGCCGACAGGGTCGCGGTCATGTACCTCGGCAGGATCGTCGAGGAGGGCACCGTCGAGGACGTCTACGACCGCCCCCGGCACCCGTACACCGACGCGCTGCTGTCCGCGGTGCCCGACCCCGTGCCCGACCCGGAGCGCGCGCGGAACCGGGTCCGCCTGCAGGGCGACGTGCCGAGCCCGCTCGACCCGCCCGCGGGCTGCCGCTTCCACACCCGCTGCCCGCAGGCGGCCGCCGAGTGCGCCACCCGCGAACCGCTGCTGCGCACCGGCGGCACGGCCGGCGGCCACGCCGCCGCCTGCCACTTCCCGCTGCTGCCGGCCGGCGCCGGCGGCAGCGGGACGTGACCGCGCCTCAGCCGCCGGCCCGGCGCTCCCACCGCTCGGTGCGCGCCACCAGCCGCGCGAGACCGGTGTGGTCGCAGCCGGCCTTGACGTAGATCTCCGACAGCATCCGCGTCACCGCGGGCTCCGTGGAACCCAGCGCCTCCGCGATCCGGGCGTTGCTCCAGCCGGTGGACGCCCACTCGGCGACCCTGCGCTCCTGCAGCGTCAGCGACGCGGCCTCCGCGCTGCGCGGCTGCAGTGGCCACAGCCCCGTCGCGTCCAGTTCCTCGCCCGGCCGGCCAGCCCGTCGGCCCCGCACTGCACCGCGCCCTCCAGGGCCCTGTGCAGCTGCTCAGCGGCCTCCTGCGGCTGCCCGGTACGCCGCAGCGCGACGCCGTGGTCGAACAGCGCCCGCGCCAGGTCGTAACCGGACGGCGAGCGCTCCAGGTGGGTCACCGCCTCGGCCAGCACCGCGGCCCGCCGCTGCGGCGGGGCGACCGCGGCCCTGGCGTGCAGCGCCTGGCCGATCGCCGACTGCGTGCCGAAGCGGCGGGCCCTGGCCAGCCCCTCCTCGGCGACCGCCGCCGCCCGCACCGGGTCCGACGGCTCGATCGCCCGCGCCAGGTCCAGCTGCCACGGGCACCACGCCGGATTGCGCATCCCGCGCGCGTCCAGCCGCTCCCCGGCCCGGGTGAGCTGCACCTCGGCCTCCCGGTGCCGGCCCAGCGCGAGCAGCAGCTCGCCGTGGACGGTCTGCGAGTCGGGGTAGACCACCGCGCTCGGTGTGATCTCGCCGTAGCGGTACGACGCCGCCAGTTCCTGCGCCTCGGCGGACCGTCCGCGGGCGAGCAGGATCTCGATGAGGATGCCGACCGCGAAGTACTGCGCGGGCACCTGGTGCCCGACCCGGTCCGCGATCCGCAGCCCGTCGCGGACCATGGACTCCGCGGTGCTCAGCCGGCCGCGCCGGTAGCGGATGTAGCCCAGCAGCGTGCAGCCGAAGGACAGGTGGGCGCCGCGCCAGCCGCGGTCCTGGCACTCCACGATGCCCTGGCTGAACAGCTCCTCGGCCCGCCCCGGCTGGTCGCAGTACATGAAGGTGAGCGCCACCAGCACCGGCACCTCGAAGCCCCAGCGCTCGTCCGTCCACGACAGACCGTCACCGAGCGCCTGCTCGGCCCAGTGCAGCGCGGTCGACGCGGGCTCGCCGCGCACCATCGCGTCCCACGCGCGCAGGCCCAGGATGTAGCGCTCGGCCAGACCGCGGCCGCTGAGGTGGTCGGCGAGCCGGGTGAGCTTGCGGGAGCGGGCGGCGGAGTCCTGCTCGTCGGCCCGGAAGGCGTTCCACATGAACTGCTCGGCCTGCATGTGCAGCCGGGTCTTGGCGTCGGTCGCCCAGCGCGCGGCCTGCGCGACCGTCTCGGCCGCCTCCGCCATCCGGTCGGAGTGCCCGAGCGCCTGGGCCAGCCGGTAGACGATCGCCTCCTTCAGATCCGGCGACAGCACCGGCTCGTCGAGCGCGGCGCGCAGGTGGTTGACGGTGATCGCGGGCTCGGTCAGCAGTGCCGAGCAGCCCAGGTCGTACAGCACCTGGGCACGGTCCTCCATGGCGGGCGGCTCGCGCAGCGCCCGCGCCAGGCAGCGCCGCGCGGCGTCCGGGGCACCGGCCCTGCGGTACTCGCGGGCCGCCTCGGACAGCTGCTGCACCACCCACGGATCGCTCTCCGGATGGGTCTCCAACAGGTGCCGGGCGGTCGCGGTGACGCCGAGGCCCGCCTGCGAGACGATCGCCGCGGCCTTGCCGTGCATCGCGACGCGGAAGGCCGCCGGGATCGCCCGGTAGACGGCCGTCGCCACCAGCGGGTGGAAGAACTCCAGCGGGGCGGCGTCCTGCCCGTCCCCCTCCCCGTCGCGGGGCGGGTCGGCGAGGACACGGGCCTCGCGCAGCTTCGCGACCGCGTCCGCGGACTCCGCCTCACCGAGCCCGCCGAGGCTCGCGGCACGGCTGCGGGACGCGTCGGCGCCCAGCACGGCGGCGCCCCACGCGAAACGGACCACCGAGGGGCCCATCCGCTCCAGCCGCTCGACGAGCCCGCCGCCCTTGACCGCGGACGCCATCTCGCGCAGCTCCGGCATGTGCACCGACTGCGGCTTGAGCCCCCGGTCGGCGACGCGCGCGGCCAGCTCGACCGCCTCGAAGGGATTGCCGCCGGTGACGGCCCAGGTCTCCCGGCAGAAGGCCTCGTCGGCGTCCTCGCCCAGGGCGTCCCTGACGATGCGGCCGACGGCGCCCGGCGTCAGCGGCGCCAGGTCCAGGGTGCGCGATCCGTGCCGCTCGGCCAGCCGGCCGAACGCGGCGGCGTCGTGCGGGAGTTCGTCGGGCCGGTAGGCGACCACCAGGAGCAGCGGCAGCTCGGTCACGCGCGGCGCGAAGCCCGTCAGCCAGGCCAGCGACTCGGCGTCGGCCCAGTGCGCGTCGTCCAGGATGAGCACCATCGGGGCGTGCTGCACGGCGAGCCGGGTGACGATCCAGTCGAGTCCGTCGCGCACGCCCTGCGGGTCGGGCGCGGCGTCGCCCGCCCCGGCCACCAGGCCCACGGCCGGGGCGACGATGTCGTACCAGGTGCCGAGCGTCCTGCGGTGCTCGGCCTCCGGCACGGTGGCCAGCAGCGGCTGCAGCAGGTGGCGCACGACCTGGAAGGCCACTCCCTGCTCGTGCTCGCCGCCGCGTGCGGACAGCACCGTGCAGCCGCGTGCCGCGGCGCGCCTGCGCACCTCGCCGAGCAGCGTCGTCTTGCCCAGCCCCGCGGGCCCGGCGAAGGCCAGTAAGCCCCCGGTGCCGGCCGCTTCGCCGTCCTGCACGGAGCCGGTCAGCTCGGACAGCCTGCTCTCCAGCGCGGCGGTCTCCGCCTCGCGTTCGAGCAGCAGACGCCGCGAGCGTCCCGTCCGTTCCCCTCGGAATGCCATGTCGTTTCCCCTGAACGTACGTCGGCTCCGTCACGCGCCCTCGGAAGGCCCAGCCTACGCACCGGGCGACGCGGTGACGTCCCCCTCGGGACTTCTTCCACCGGCTTCGGGCCACCTGCCGCGCGGGCGGGCGGGGAACGGTACCCTCCGGCCCCCGGTCGGGGGAGCACGGCGGGGCGCACGTGCCCGTGGCACCCTGACGCGGTCTGGTCCCCCGGTGGTCGCTGCGCCTACGCTCGAACAACCGCACGCGATTCGTACACGGGTCCGTATGCCGATCGCACCCGCGCCCGCCCGCGCAACCGGGCGCGCCGGGCGCTCAGGAGGGCGCAATGTCACCCGAGCCCGTCGCCGCACACCCCGGTCCCGCCCTGCCGGGCCCGGCCGACCCCACCCGGCGCACCGCCGCCGTCAGGATCCCCTTCCCCGCCCGGCTGAACGCGCACGCGGAGCGGGCCAGGCAGCACACCCTGCAGTGGGCCCAGGGCATGGGCCTGCTGACGGGGGACACCGCGGCCGCCGAATACGACGCGCTGCGCCTGGAACGGCTGATGGCGTACTTCTACCCCGACGCGGCGGCCGCCGACCTGGAGCTCTCGGCCGACTTCAACGCCTGGTTCTTCATCTTCGACGACCAGTTCGACGGGCTGCTCGGCGCCCAGCCCGAGCGGATCCGCCGGCTCGTCGCCGACCTCGCCGCCACGATGACACCCGAGCCGCAGGACCCGGCGGACGGCGCCGGGACGGACGGCCCGCTGGTCCGCTCCTTCCGCGACATCTGGCGGCGCTCGACCGACGGCACCCCGCGCCACTGGCGGATCCGCTTCCGCGACCACTGGCGCGCCTACCTCGCCGCCCACGAGGACGAGGCCCGCCACCGCAACGCCGACCGGCTGCCCGGGCTGGACGACTTCCTCACCGTCCGGCGGGACACCATCGGGGTGCGGCCGTGCCTGGACTTCACCGAGCGCTGCGGCGGCTACAGCCTGCCCGACGACGTCTACCGCGCCCCCGCGCTGCGCGAGATGCGCCAGATCACCTGCGACGTGGTGATCTTCGTCAACGACATCGTGTCGCTGGTCAAGGAGCTGGCCGCGGGCGACGTCAACAACAGCGTGGTGGTGCACCGCACGCACGAGGGCTGCACGGTCGAGGAGTCCGTCGCGCACGTCGCGGGTCTCGCCAACGCCCGCACCGCCCGCTTCGTGCGGCTCGCCGCGGACCTGCCGCGCTCGCTCGCCGGGCTGCGCCTGGACCGTACCGTCCGCGGGCACGTCGACCACTACGTGGAGGGCATGCGGCACCTCATGGCCGGCAACCTTTCGTGGTCGCTCGCCACCACGCGTTACGACGCGGCGGGAGTCGCCGCCGTCAGCGACGGGCGCCGCCGCCCGTGGAGCCTGCTGGTCGCACCCGGCCCGGCGGAATCCTGCGGCGTCCCCGCACGTTGACATCCTTGCCGGGGGCGCCGGGAAACCGGGAAGACGCAGACGAGGACGCGAGGAGAGGACGCAGATGGCCACGCAGACACAGCGGGCGGTTCTGGCGGGCGGGTGCTTCTGGGGGATGCAGGACCTGATCCGCAAGCTCCCCGGGGTCACCGCGACCCGGGTCGGCTACACCGGCGGTGACGTGGCGAACGCGACGTACCGCGACCACGGCACGCACGCCGAGGGGATCGAGATCCTGTTCGACCCGGAGCGGACCGACTACCGCGCGCTCCTGGAGTTCTTCTTCCAGATCCACGACCCCACGACGAAGAACCGCCAGGGCAACGACATCGGCCTGGCCTACCGGTCGGCGATCTACTACACCGACGACGAGCAGAAGCGCGTCGCCGAGGACACCATCGCCGACGTCGAGGCCTCCGGCCTGTGGCCCGGCAAGGTCGTCACCGAGGTGGAGCCCGCCGGCCCCTTCTGGGAGGCCGAGCCCGAGCACCAGGACTACCTGGAGCGCTACCCGGACGGCTACACCTGCCACTACCCCCGGCCGAACTGGCGGCTGCCCGCCCGCAGCGGGAGCTGACCGCCCCGGCGGCCCGAGCGGGCGCCGTCCCCGCACTGCGGGACGGCGCCCGCCGTGCTGTACTGGCCGGTATGGAGCGCAAGCACCCGGCGATGCCGTCCCTGCGCCGCGGACGCGGCGGCCACGCGCCCCCGTCCGGCGCGGCGGACAGCGCCGCCCGGCAGCGCGAGCGGGTCCGGCTGATGATCCAGATCACCGCCCGCGCCGGGGAGTACCGGCGGGGGCTGCTGCACGCCGTCTCCCGGCTCAGCCCCGAGGAGGCGCAGATCCTCTCCGACCTGGAGCAGCACGGCCT
This sequence comes from Streptomyces sp. NPDC020983, assembly GCF_044333485.1. Classification (NCBI taxonomy): domain Bacteria; kingdom Bacillati; phylum Actinomycetota; class Actinomycetes; order Kitasatosporales; family Streptomycetaceae; genus Streptomyces; species Streptomyces sp. NPDC020983. The sequence continues at coordinate 427,061 of NZ_JBIRRA010000005.1, forward strand.
CCAGGTGCCGCAACTGCACGACGTGCTGTGCGGCGGGCACGTCCTGGTGGACGATCCCGGGCTGTACGAGCGCTGGCGGTCCGGCAGGGGCAGCCACCCGCGGATCTCCAGCCACCACCGCGACATCGACAAGAAGCGCTACCCCGACATCGGCATGCGCGGCCACGTGGTGCGCGAGAAGCTGCACGGCCGCACCGCCACCGGCACCTGGGTGCAGCTGGAGAAGACGCCCGCGGCCTTCGGCGGGCGCAGGCTGCCGAGCCCGGACGACCTGCGGCACCTGGTGGACTACGTCGTCTACCGCTGCACCGGCAGCAACGTCGGGCCCTGGGGCCTGTCGCGGATGACCGAGCGGCGCCCGATGTACCTCTCCCCGCTGGTCGCGGTGCCCACCGCGCTGCCGCCGCCGGTGGCCGGGGCGCTGGCCACGACGCTGCGCAGGATCGAGGAGTCGGACGACACCACCGCGGTCTCCCGGGAGCTGGCCGCCCGCTTCCCGCCCCCCGAGCGGGCCGACCCGGGCGCCGAGCTGGGGCAGGCGCTGCCGGGCCGCGGCGGGCGCGGGCTGTTCGGCAACTCCGAGGTGTGGGTCACCCAGACGCCGTCCCGGATCGCCGCCCGGGTGCTGCGCGAGCGGTACGAGGAGGCGCTCCGGGCGGATCCGGTACGCCCCCGGGGAGGTGCGCGGTGAGCGCGCGGGCGGCGGGCGCCGCGGAGACGCCGGGAGCGGCGGCCGTACCCGAGGGGCTGGTCACCGCCGTGGTCAACATGGTGCACACCGGGCCCGTGCTGCTCGGCGCGTACACCATCGCCGAGCTGACGGCCGTGGACGCCATCGTGGACTTCCTGGAGGCCCGCCCCTCCGACGACGAGCTGACCGAGGCCGTGCGCTCGCTCGCCGCCCGGCAGCTGCTGCTGGCCGGGAGCGGAGGCGAGCAGGTGCAGGTGCGCGGCGACCTGGGCATCGCGGTGGCCTTCCAGCAGCGCGCCCGGCGCGTGCTCGACGCCCGCACCACCGGGACCGGGCCGGGGGAGCCCTGGCGCGTGCTCCTGCTCCCGCAGCCCGAGCACATCTGCCTGATGGTGCGCATCGACGCGCTCGGCGTCCACCAGCTGAGCCTGCACACCTTCGACGAGTCCCTGAGGATGCTCACCGAGTGGCTGCCCCACGGCAGCGCTGCCGACCCCGGCCGGACGCCGGACGCGGACGCGCTGCTGGCCGCGGCCGAGCGCTCCGCGCTGGTGACCGTCACCCGCTACACCGCGGAGGGCTCCGCGGAGATCGCCGGCGAGAGCACCGACCTGGTGCTGGCCCGCAGCGACGGGCGGCTGCACGTGCTGGGCCGCGACCCCGGCCGGCCGGAACGGCTGGTCCCCGAACGGGTGGAGGGCAAGGAGGGCGTGCGCGACCGCATCGCCGGCCTCCTGACCGGCTGAACCGCCCCCCTCACCCCCGGTGCGCCGCTACGCCTCCGCCGACAGCGCGACCGCGCCCGCCAGCGGAAGGACCATCAGGACCCGGTCCGAGCCCGCGCCGAAGTAGTCGCTGCGCCGGTCGACCCGGGAGAAGCCCAGCGACAGGTACAGGTCGAGGGCGGCGGCGTTCGCCGGCTCGACGGTCAGCCACACCTCCCGCACCCCCCGCAGGCACAGGCCGCGCAGCGACTCGGTCATCAGCAGCCGGCCGAGGCCGCGGTGGCGGCTCTTGCGGTCGATCGCGAGGCCGAGTATCCAGCAGCGGGACGGGTCCGACGCGACGCCCGCGAGCACGTAGCCGCGTAGCGTGCCGGCGTCGTCGACGACGAGCAGGTCGTCGCGGTAGAGGTCGTAGAACTGCCGCAGGACGAAGTAGGGGTAGGCGTGCTGCTGGAAGACCTCCTGGTCCAGGCGGTGCAGTTCGGGCAGGTCGGCGTCGGTCACCGCGCGCACGCGCGGCGGCAGTTCGCCGTCGGCCGGGACGAGTGCGGGCGCGCAGGCCGGCAGCAGCGGCGTCACACGCGGGCGGCCGGCGTCGGGCAGATGGGTCGTCATGCCACTCCTCGGGGGCTGGGGACGGGACGGCGGGCCGGGCCGGGACCCGGTCCGGGGACATACGGAGGACCACGCCGCGTTCCCCCATTCGGCTGACATGGGCTCGCGCGCGTGCGTAAGGTGGGGCCGGCGCCGTGTCACCGGTTCTGACCAGGATCAGCCGCGTTTACCCGCTGTTCAAGGTGGGATACGGATGAAATGCGCGTATGCTGCCACGCGCCCTCCGTGCGCCCTGCACTAATCCGGCCGAACGCACGGTGGACGCCGGGCGCCAAGTTCGCCGCTATTATGGGGAGATGGATCTCGGATCGCCCCGGACGGCGAATGACTCTGCGCGCACCCCTGCGCCACGGCTGAATTCGGATGCGCCGTGGGACGCGTTCGACCCCCGGGCGTACGTTGATCATAATTATGGCCGGCTGCGCTCCGATGACGCGAAGATCCTCGAAGTCGTGCGCAAGCATTTCGCCGACCACTTCCGGGACGTCCCCGACGCGGCCGGAGCCGGTCTGCGCGGAATCGACGTCGGTCCCGGGGCAAATTTGTACCCGGCGATGTCCGTCCTCCCGTGGTGCCGGACCGTCACGCTCTACGAGCACTCCGCCGCCAATGTCGCCTATCTGCGCGGCCAGCAGGAGTCCTACGACGCCCACTGGGACCAGTTCTGGGACGCGCTGTGCGAGCAGGAGGTCTACTCCCGGCGGGTCGCCGACCCGCGGGCCGCGTTCGCCCGTGCCGCACGGGTCGAGCAGGGCAACCTGTTCGACCTGGGGGAGCGCGCCGAGCGCTGGCAGATCGGCACGATGTTCTTCGTGGCCGAATCGCTGTCCACCTCCGAGGCCGAGTTCCGGCTCGCGGTCGAGCGCTTCATGCGGGTGCTGGAACCGGGCGCCCCCTTTGCGGCGGCTTTCATGGAGGGCTCGCTGGGGTACCGGGTCGGTGACACCTTCTTCCCCGCGTGCAGTGTCGGCGAAGTCGATGTGCGCAAGAGCCTGAGCCCGTTCGCGGAGGGTGAGGACGTCGCGATCACCCCCATCGGAATGCCGGGCGGCGCGTTGCGCGAAGGGTACGAGGGAATGATCGTGGCATGCGGGCGGCGCGGGCCCGCATAACACGCGCGCGGATTACGGGCGGGGCGTAACCGGACACCGCTGGAAGAGCAACGGTGCACCTGGTGGAGGGGTGGGGAATGCAGATCAAGCCGCGGCAGCACCTGCTGGACATCTGGCAGGCCGTTTCACGCCATTCGTTTGCCGACGGCCAGTGGGAGTGGGGTGAATGGGGCGGCAGGAGCAGCGTCGCCGACGCCGAGCGGCTGCTCTGCCTGATGTATCCGGCGACCGAAATCCCGGCTTTCCGGCTGGACGACCCGGACACCACCGAGCGCGACGTGCAGACCGCGCTCAAGAACGTCGGCGGGCGCGTGGAGATCCCGGCGAAACTCGTCAGCATCCTCTCCGATTTCATGCGCACCCACACCACCGACGACAAGCGCCCCAGCTTCGCCGGCGGCCACTACTTCGTCCCCGCCGACCCGGAACTGGAGCTGACCGAGGAGCAGCGCAGCCTCGGAGTGGTCGACTCCTTCTCCATGTCGATCACCCTGTGCCTGGCCACCCTCGGCTTCCTCAAGATCTACGAGGGCAAGACCCGCCGCTCCGACGTGCGCGCGCAGATCGACGAGCTGCGCGGAGCCACCGAGACCCGGCTGACGGCCGCCATGGTGAGCCTGCTGCGCTCCTTCACGGTGAACGTCTTCGACCCCGACGAGCCGCAGGGCCGCACGCTGTGCGGGGTGCTCGGGCAGGGCCGGCTGTCGGAACGGGTGGTCGTCGAGCGCTTCCAGCGCCGCTTCGAGGCGCTGCGCGCCACCATCGGCGAGAGCCTCGTCCTCGGCGTCGACATCGCCGACCGCCTCAAGGACGAGAACCAGCTCTTCGAGTGCGGCTGGGCCTGGAGCCTGGTCAAGGAAGCCCCGCCGGTCGACACCAGCGAGCCGATCGGCCCGCAGCCGAACGGCGCCGCACGGCCCATCCCGTACCTGTACTTCACCGTCGTCGCCCTCGACGGCATCCAGGACCTCTTCAGCGACCGCACCCTCACCCTGGGCCTGCTCACACCCGAACAGCAGCGCCTGGCCGAGGCGTTACGACTGCGGTGGGAGATCACCCAGCAGTACTGGTCCGGCATCGCGCGGTTCAACGAGGCGGCCTGGCCGCTGGAGGACATCCCCTGGCGGACCACCGGCCAGCGGCTGGAGTCGGAGTACTTCTCGCTGTGCGTGGCCTCCATCCTCGTCCACGACCTGGTACGCCGCCGGGCCACCGACGACGACCTGACCCGTACCGTCGCCGTCATGGAACGGCTCGCCGAGCGCGGCCGGATCAGCAGCCGGCTGACGGTCGGGGACAAGGCCGTCACCCTGCACAGCCCCGGCATCCGGCTGCCGTTGCAGGGCAGCAGCGAGACCGGCAACCCCATGCAGTGGACCATGGGCGACTTCTCCGCGATGCTCCTCAAGCGGAGCATCCAGCTGTGCACCCTGTCGCGCAACATCACCTCGCACGACCGGCTGCTGCGGCTCGCCGAGAAGATCTTCGACCACATGTGGAGGCGCCGCATCACCGACGGCGAGGGTGTCGGGCTGTGGGACGACGCCGGCGCCGTCTTCCCCGAGGCGTCCGTCCCCAAGCTGGGGCTGTCGTGGGGGGTCACCGAGCGCGTCATCGAGTGCATGGTCGCCGGGCGGCAGCTCTACGTGCAGTCCCCGATCCGCAGTTCCGACCTGATCAACTACGCCTCCTGGCTGCTCAGCGAGGCCACCCACCTGCTGGGCAACGAGCAGCTGGAGCCCACCTCCGCCCTCGACGCCTCCCGGGGGCTCGCCCTCAAGGGCGTCGAGGTCAAGCTGAACCGCGCCCGGGACCTCGTCGACCGGCAGCCCGGCACCGCGGTGGCGCTCACGATGGAGATCCTCGGCGAACTCGACGGGCTGGCGCTGGCCAGACAGACCGCTTCGCGGGGAGTGTGACCGGTGCTCGTCTTCGCAGCTTCCGACAAGGGCGGCACGGGCCGCTCCGTGACCAGCGCCAACATCGCCTTCCGCCGCGCCCTCGGCGGGGACGACGTGTGCTACCTGGACTTCGACTTCGGCTCGCCGACCGCCGCCGCGGTCTTCGACGTCCCCAAGGCCATGGGCGGCATCGAGCAGGGCGGCCTGCACTCCTACCTCCAGGGGAAGGCCACCGAGCCGGCACGGCTGGACGTATGGGCCGAGACGGAGCACCAGCTGCTGCGCGACCGTCCGGCCAACTCCGGCAGCCTGGTGCTGCTCCCCGGCGACCGCAGCGGCGGCGAGTTCGCCGTCGCCAGGGACACCGTCAACCGCTGCATCGACCTCTTCCTGCGGCTCAACAGCGAGTTCGAGGTCGTCATCGTGGACCTCAGCGCCGGCCGCAGCTACGCCATGGACATGGCCCTCGACGTGACCGCGCGGCCCGAGATGCGCGGTGTGCAGGCCCGCTGGCTGGTCTACCACCGCTGGACGCGGCAGCACGTGATCGCCGCCTCCGGGCTGGTCTTCGGCCAGCGCGGCATCCTGGCCGGCGGGGTCGCCCGCGGGCACGACAAGGAGGAGCTGCGCGCGGCCATCCGGTTCGTGCGGGCCGCGGTGCCGGACCCGGAGGCGCCGCCGTGGTCGCTGGTGCCGGCCGCCCAGTCGTCGTGGATGCGCAAGTGCGACCAGGACCTCGACCGGCTCGCCGCCGACCGCGACGTCGGCTTCAGCGCCGCCATCGGGACGGTGCCGCTCGAACCCGTCCTCCAGTGGCGCGAGCAGCTGATCACCGACGAGGACGTGCTCTCCAGCAGGATCGCCAACCTGGAGACCCTGACCGCGCTCCAGGACCTCGCCGACAAGCTCACCGACGACGAGGCGTGGGGGCCGGTATGACACACACCGGAACCGCCGCCACCGCGGCCGCCACGACCGTGCCCGTCACCGACCCCGGCACCGCGAACGGCTCCGGCACGGTCTTCCGGGAGACCGCGGCCGAGCCGCGCGTGCAGTCGGTGCCGCTCGCCCAGCTGTCGCTGGAGCTGGGCCACCTCTACATGGAGGACTTCGAAGCCGGACCCGAACGGCTGCGCAGCCACTTCGCCCAGGTCAAGCCGTGGGCCGACGCGGCCTGCGCGCTCGCCGCGGCCGGCGGGCGGCGGGCCCGCGTCAGCACCTGCTTCCTCGTCGACGACTACTTCACGCGCTTCTCCACCCCCGCGGAGCTGCTCCCCATGGTGATCGCCGAGGCCGGTCGCGCGGGCCTGACGATCGACTACCTGGCCCGCGAGTCCGGCTGCGCCGTCGCCGGCGGCACCGCGGTGGCCGAGGAGGTGCAGGCGCGCCTGGTCGAGTCGCCTGCGCCCGGCACCGACGGCACCCGCCCGCCCGCGGTGCAGACCGGCTGGCTCGCCAACGGCCAGCGCAGCCCCGCCGGCGGCCTCGCCGAGGCCATGGCCGGCGCCGAGCCCTGGCAGCCGCCCGCCGAGACGGCCGCCCGCCGGCACTCCGTCTTCGTCGACGTCGAGCTGTGGGACGAGGTGGACGGCCGCCGCTGGTGGTCCTGCCCCTTCCTGGCCGCCGTCTGGCAGCTCGCCCGGCTCGGCCTGCTGCGGCACGCCGGGGAGGCGGTGCTGCAGCCCGTGCCCTGGACGGCCGCGGAGTTCCCGCGCGAGTGGGACGAACTGCCGCCGGTGATACGGCTCAACCCCGCCGCGGCGCCCTTCTCGGCGTACCGCACCTGTTCCGTCCTGCCGGCCCGCTTCCTGGGGGTGGAGCACGCGGTGCGGGTGATCCTCGACCAGGTCGACATCGACGCCGAGGCGCTCGGCCAGGTCGCCCGGCGCTCGGCGGGCGAGGGCTTACCGGTCCCCGAGGAGATCACCGACCGCATCTCCTACGTCATGTACGCGGGCGGGTGACGTGATCCCGGGCGGGGGGACGACAGCGCTCGCTCAGCCGGTGCTCGCCTGCGGTGAGGTGCGCACCTGCCTGCTCCAGAACTCCCAGGCGCTGCCGTCGCCCGCCGCCGCAGGGCTGCTGCGGCTGCGCGCCGGACGGCGGGTCCTGCAGTCCGAGCGGCCCAACGCGTACGCGCTCTCGCCCGACGTGCTGACCGGCGTCGACTGCCGGCTGCCCACCGCCTCCGGCGCCCGGGTCCGCGCGGTGGGCACCGTCACCTCGCGCGCCGCCCTCACCGGCGGGCGGCTGCTGCAGACCGACGCCTTCTGCACCGCGGCGGCCGACGGTCCCGACCGGCGCCGCCCGTGGGGCCACTACCTGGCCCGGCCCGGCACCGTCGAGCCGTTCGGCAAGCTGCCCGAGCGCGATGTCGCCGCCGGGTGCCTGGCCGGCCCGGCCGGGCCGGGCGAGCTGGACCTGGGGGCCGTCGCCGAGCACCTGCTGCGCACGGTGCTGCGGAACCCGGTGCTGGACCAGGCGGTGCCCTTCCGGGCCCGGGTGACCCGGCTGCGCTGGGTCGCGCTGCGGGCCCCGGACGGCGCGGAGCCGTCCATCGAGAACTTCACCCTCGCGCAGGACGGCCTGCGCACGGTGGAGCTGCGGCTGGCGGGGAGTACGGGAACGGCCGCGGCGGCGAGGCTCTGCGAGGACCTCGCCCTGCACGACTGGCTGCTGACCACGCTGGTGCGGATGGTCGAGCGCAGCCGGCTGGGATCGGTCGACGGGCGCGTCGCGGTGGCAGCACTGCGCCCGGCCGTCGACCATCTGCTGCACCTGTGGATGCCCGCCGCGCGGGTGGACCGCCTGCTGCACCCGCTGTGGGAGGTGCTGGAGCGGGAACCGGGATTCAGCCGGCAGTGGCAGATCCTCGTGCAGCGGATCAGGGACCAGCTCGCACTGCTGGCCGTCTCCGCGCATGTGCAGCCATGACCTGCCCGCCCGCGGGCTCGTAAGCGCACGAACCCACCAGGGGGAGATGACGACATGGCCGGATCGCTGGACACCGGGTCGGGGGCGCAGGCCGCCGCGACGCGCGTGGTACCGCCCGTACTGTTCAAGACACTGCTGACCGCCCTCGTCGGCGGCGCCACCTACCTGCTGACGGACGCCACCGACCAGCCCGAGGTGTGGAAGCTGACCTCGTCCATCTTCCTCGGGGGCGCGGCCCTGATCATCCAGTACATGACCGACTTCGAGCGCCGGCTGACGTCCGTCGAGCACACCATCGCCGCGCACAACGCGGAGATGAGGGAGCTGGTCGCCAACGGCTTCGCCCGGATAAACGAGGCCACCGAGCTGTTCGGCCTGGTGGACCGCTCGGCGCTGCCGCCGGACGGCGTCTCGCGGCTGATCCGCAGCGCCAGCAAGGTCGGCACCGGCTCGCCCGCCATCATGCAGGCCTTCACACGCGCCGAGGTCAGCCGGCTCACCAGCCTGATGGAGAACCTCAACGCCAAGCTCGTCGACTACGAGGGCGAGGACCACGACTGGATCGTCACCCTGACGGGCTGCGCGGTGTCCACGATCGACGCGACCAGCACGGCGGTGGACCGCGACTTCTGGCCCAGCGAGCTGGGCCAGCGCTACCTGCGGGCGCAGCGGGACGCGATCGACGCGCACGGGGTGCGGATCCGGCGGCTGTTCATCATCGACAAGCCGGAGGACAACACCATCGACCTCGGCCAGCTCTGCGACGACCAGCAGAGCCTGGGCATCGAGGTCAAGGTCCTCGCGCTGTCCGACCTGTCGCCGATCGCCCGCATGGACGAGACCAACGACTTCATCGTCTTCGACGAGTCGCTGTCCTACGAGATCGGCTCCGACCTGCGCGGTGTCAACACCAAGACGCTCATGGACCTGCGGGCGGACCGGGTGGCCAAGCGGGTGCAGCGCTTCAGGACGCTCTGGGAGGCGGGCCGCTAGCGGCCGGTGCCCCCGCGGGTCGCGCGGGGGCACCGGCCTGTTCCGGCGGCGGAGCGGGGATCAGGAGCAGGTGATCTTCGCGTCCGCCCAGTCGGCGTGGTCGCTGTCGTTGCCGTCGCCGCCGTCGGTGACGACCAGGTGGACCTCCTGGGCGCCGGTGACGTCGGCGGTCAGCGGGTGGCCGCCGGTGGTGCTGGTGACGACACCGCTGTCGGCGACCTGCTTGCCGTCGGCGAGCACCAGGAACTCCACCGAGCCCTTGCTGTTCTTCTTCTCGTCGTCGATGCCGACGGTGGCGGTCAGCGAGGTGCAGCTGCCCGCGGTGTAGAAGGCGACGTCACTGGGCGCGTGGACGCCCAGGCCCTTGGCGTAGACCGTGCCGCCGAGGCTGATCGGCCTGCCGTCGCCGGACCCGGTCTCGCCGTTGCTGCTGTCGCGCTCGACCGGGCCCCAGCCGTTGGTGGCCGACTCCCACGGGAGGTCGCTCAGGTAGGAGGTGCCGGCCGGCGGCGGGACGGCGACGGTGACCTGCCCGTTCAGCGGGACGCTGACGGTGCCCGTCGCTCCGGCGCCCTGGTAGGTGGCGGTGCCGGACAGGGCGTAGGTGCCGGTCGGGGTACCGGCGGGCACGTCGACGTGCCAGCTGGTGCTGAGGGTGTGGCCGGCGGTGAGGGCCGCGGTGGTGGTCGTGCCCTCGGGCCGGACCGACCATCCGTCGGGGCCGTCGAGCTTCACCGAGACCGAGAGCGCCGGCAGGGTGCCGAGGTCGGTGACGTACGCCGTGACGTCGGCGCCCTTGCCGGGCTGGATGTGCACGGAGGTGCCGCCGACACCGGCGTCGACCAGGGCCGGGTTGCGCAGGGCGTGGACGTCCGGGGACACCCGCAGCAGCACGGTGCCGTGCGCGGGGACGGTGGCGGCCAGGGTGCCGGACGACTGGTAGTCGCGGTGCTGCCACAGGTCGCGCACCGTGTAGCCGGTGGCGGAGGCGGGCAGGCCGGCCGCCGCGGCGGTGGTGGCGATGTGCTGCGGCTGGTCGGACTCGTTGTAGAGCGCGACCGCCCGGTCGCCGTTCGCGAGCTGCTTGACGACGACCTTGGTGCCGCTGTCCGTCGAGGCGACCACGCTCGCCTGCTTGCCCAGCGCGTCCTGGTCGAGCGCGATGACGTCCTTGTTGAGCAGGATGTCCATCGTGGCCGGGGTGGCCTTGCGCAGGTCGGTGCCGATGAGCAGCGGGGCGTTCATCATCGCCCACAGCGAGAAGTGCGTGCGGTACTCGGTGTCGGTCATGCCGCCGTTGCCGACCTCGAGCATGTCGGGGTCGTTCCAGGCGCCGGCCTTCGCGTAGGCGGACAGCGGCAGGTTGGCGTCCGTGATGGACTTCAGGCTGCCCCAGTTGTCACTGATGTCGCCGGTGGTGCGCCACAGGTTGCCGATGTCGCCGGCCCACTTCCAGGGCTGGAGCTGGCCCCACTCGCAGATGGAGTAGACGATCGGCCGGCCGGTCGCCTTGAGCGCGTCGCCCATCGCGGTGTAGCGGTTCACGAAGTCCGCGAGGGTGCCGTCGCTCTTATTGTTGCAGTTGTCGTACTTGAGGTAGTCCACGCCCCAGTCGGCGAAGGACCGGGCGTCGGTGGCCTCGTGGCCGAGGCTGCCGGGGTAGCCGGCGCAGGTCGCGGTGCCCGCGTCCTCGTAGATCCCGAGCTTGAGGCCCTTGCTGTGGACGTAGTCGGCGGTGCCCTTGATGCCGTCGGGGAACTTGACCGGGTCGGGGACCAGCCGCCCCTCGGCGTCCCGGGTGTGGGTCATCCAGCAGTCGTCGATGTTGACGTAGGTGTAGCCCGCGTCCTTCAGGCCGGAGCTGACGAAGTGGTCGGCGGTGTCCTTGATCAGCTGCTCGCTGACGTTGCAGCCGAAGGAGTTCCAGTCGTTGAAGCCCATCGGCGGGGTGAGGGCGAGGCCGTTGTCGAGGGCCGCCGCGGACGGCGCCGTGGCGACGCCTGCGGTGACCGCGGCAACGCCGAGGCCGCCTGCCCACAACGCGCCCGCGGTGACGCAGGACAGGATCCTGCGGGTGATCGGCATACGAGTCCCATCGTTGGTTCCGGAGAGAGCACCGGTCGGCAGCCGAACACAGTCGGCACAGAATCCGACGCAACTCAACAGTTGGCGACATGACAGACCAGCTGTGTGGCGCCTGTCAAGGGATCTGACGCGAACTCATCGGTGCGTGTATCCGCCACGCGAGGCTCCGTTGTCCTCGTCGGATGGGCGGTATGTGGAGAGATATACCTTTCGGCTGCGGAAAGATGACGACCTTCGCCCGACCTATTGTGCCGTCCTGCGCACCCTCCTATTGTGCGACTTCGATTGAATCTGTTTGGAGTTGACATCCTCGGTAAGCCTGGAGGGCGCAGTGCAACGTAACCCCGACGGTTCGGCGGCCGGCAGGACCGGCCGGCACAGAAGGTGGTGGGCGGGGGCCGCGGCGGCCGCCGCCCTCGCCCTGACGGCGGTGCCCGCGCTGCCCGCCGCCGCGGCGCCGCGCGTCCCGGCGGCCTCCGCGCAGGACGCGGCGGCCGGTACCGCGCACAAGGTGACCTTCGACGGCTACTCGTTCATGGTCGACGGAGACCGCACCTACCTGTGGTCCGGCGAGTTCCACTACTTCCGGCTGCCGAGCCCCGACCTGTGGCTCGACATCTTCCAGAAGATGAAGGCGGCGGGCTTCAACGCCACCTCCCTCTACTTCGACTGGGACTACCACTCGCCCGCCCCCGGCGTGTACGACTTCACCGGCGTGCGCGACGTCGACAAGCTGCTGGACATGGCGCAGCAGGCGGGCCTGTACGTCATCGCGCGCCCGGCGCCGTACATCAACGCCGAGGTCGACAGCGGCGGCCTGCCCGGGTGGCTCACCACCAAGAAGGAGAAGAACCGCACCGACGACCCCGAGTTCCTGAAGTACTCGGACGAGTGGCTCACCCAGATCGACCGCATCCTCGCCCGGCACCAGCTCACCAACGGCACCGGCACGGTCATCGCCTACCAGGTGGAGAACGAGTACTACAACGGCTCGGCGAGCGCCCGCGCGTACATGCAGCACCTGGAGGACAAGGCCCGCGCCGACGGCATCACCGTGCCGCTCACCGGCAACAACAACGGCACCTTCAACTCCGGTGACGCCGCCCTGGACGTCGACGGTCCCGACTCCTACCCGCAGGGCTTCAACTGCTCCAACCCGTCCAAGTGGAACGGCGTCCCCGACCTCAGCTACGACCACCCGGCCGGGAAGCCGCTCTACACCCCGGAGTTCCAGGGCGGTGCCTTCGACCCCTGGGGCGGCCCGGGCTACGACAAGTGCGCCGAGCTCATCAACGACCAGTTCGCCAACGTCTTCTACAAGCAGAACATCGCCGTCGGCGCCACCGCCCAGAGCTTCTACATGACCTACGGCGGCACCAACTGGGGCTGGCTGGGCATGCCGGAGAACTACACCTCGTACGACTACGGCGCCGCGATCCGCGAGACGCGCGAACTCGACCCGAAGTTCGACGAGGACAAGCTGATCGGCTACTTCACCCAGTCGGTGGCCCCGCTCACCAAGACCGACCGGATCAGGGCGACCCCGCCGGACAACACCAGGATCGTCGACACCGCCCGGATGAACCCCGACACCAGGACGCAGTTCCACGTCCTGCGGCACGGCGACTCCACCGCGACGACGACCGACACCACGCACATCGCGCTGGACTTCAACGCCCAGTCGTCCGCCGGCACCAGCTACACCCACGACGACACCGACCCCGCGCTCAGCTACACCGGCACCTGGTCGCACGTGGCGAACCAGAGCTACACCGCGGGTGACTACAAGAACACCGAGTCCTTCTCCAGCACCAAGGGCGACTCCGTCACCGTTCCCTTCAACGGCACCGCGGTGCGCTGGATCGGCTCGAAGACGGACAACCACGGCTACGCGGACGTCTACGTCGACGGCACGAAGGAGGCCACCGTCGACGACTCCGGCGGTGAGGCCCAGGCGGTCGTCTTCGCCAAGAGCGGCCTGTCCGACGGCCCGCACACCCTGAAGATCGTCGTCACCGGCAGCCACGCGTCCGGCTCCACCGACAACTTCGTCTCCATCGACGCCGTCGACGTGCCCGTGGGCGGCGCCACCACCGGGGCGACCTACCCCGTCGTCCCGCAGCAGCCCGGCACCGCGATCACCCTCGACGGCCGCGACTCGCACGTCATCGTCGCCGACTACAAGCTCGGCGGCACCCAGCTGCAGTACTCCACCTCCGAGATCATGACCACCGCCGCCATCGGCGACCGGGACGTCTCGGTGCTCTACGGCGACAAGGGCAGCGACGGCGAGACGGTGCTGCGCTACTCCTCCGAGCCCACCGTGACCAGCAGCGGCGGCGACGTCACCACCACCTGGGACGCGGCCACCGGCGACCTGCGGCTCAACTACAAGCACGACGGCCTGATCCGTGTCTCGATCAGCGGCGGCGGCTCCCGTCCGGCGCTGCTCATGCTCGGCGACAAGCCCACCGCCGAGACCTTCTGGCGGCAGGACACCGCGGCCGGCCCGGTGCTGGTCCGCGGCAGCCACCTGCTGCGCACTGCGACCAGCAGGGACGGCGGCACGGCCGTGGACCTCACCGGTGACAACGCCGACGCCAAGGACATCGAGGTCTTCACCGCGGCGAGCCAGGTCACCTGGAACGGCAAGGAGGTCCGCACGGACACCTCCGCGACCGGCAGCCGCACCGGGCAGATCCCCACCGCCAAGGCGGTCCAGCTGCCCGCGCTGACGAACTGGAAGCACGCCGAGGAATCCCCCGAGGCCGCTCCCGGGTTCGACGACTCGCGCTGGCAGGTGGCCGACAGGACCACCACCAACAGCTCGTCCGGCATCACCTCGCTCCCGGTGCTCTACGCCGACGACTACGGCTTCCACACCGGCAACACGTGGTACCGCGGCCGCTTCCGCACCTCCGGCTCCGAGACCGGCATCCACCTGGTGTCCGACTCCGGCGGCAGGGCGCAGGCCTTCTCCGCCTGGCTCAACGGCACCTTCCTCGGCAGCTCCACCACCGGCAGCGCCGACTTCACCTTCCCGGCGGGCGCGCTCAGGCCCACCGGGGACGGCACCGACAACGTCCTCTCCGTGCTGACGGTCAACATGGGCCACGAGGAGGACTACAACTCCTCCAACGGCAACAAGACCGCCCGCGGCCTGACCGGTGCCGCCCTGCTGGGCGCGCCGCTCAGCCCGGTCACCTGGCGCATCCAGGGCGTCCGCGGCGGTGAGGACCTCGTCGACACCGCCCGCGGCCCGCTCAACAACGGCGGCCTGTACGGCGAGCGGGCCGGCTGGCCGCTGCCCGGCTACCCCGACGATTCCTGGAGCAGCGTCTCGCTGCCCGCCACCGACACGCGCGCGGGCGTCTCCTGGTACCGCACGGACGTCGCCCTCGACCTGCCGCACGGCCAGGACACCTCGGTCGGCCTGACCTTCACCGACGACCCGAAGCGGCAGTACCGCGCGACGATCTTCGTGAACGGCTGGCAGGTCGGCAACTACGTCAACTACCTCGGCCCGCAGCACTCCTTCCCGATCCCCAACGGCATCCTCGACCCCAACGGCGACAACACCGTCGCCATCGCCGTGTGGAACCTGGACGGCAGCACCGGCGGCCTCGGCACCGTGGCGCTGACGAACTACGGCAGCTACACCTCGCCGCTGAAGGTCGCGCAGAACGCCGCGCCGCGCTACAGCCACGCGGTCTACGCCATGCCGTCCGCGCCGGGCAGCGACGTCACCCTCGACGTGCCGGGCACGGTGCAGTCGGGCAAGAGCTTCACCGCCACCGCGACCGTGGCCGTACCGGCCGACCAGCCGCCGGTCACCGCGCTCACGGCGAAGCTCACGCTGCCGGACGGCTGGACGGCGAGCGCCGCGGAGCCCGCGGACGTGGCGCTGGTCGCGCCCGGGCACTCGGCCGCGATCCGCTGGACGGTCACCCCGCCCACCGGGACGCTGCCGGACGCCTCCGCGGTCAAGGTCGGCACGTCCGGCCTGCAGCGCGGCAAGGTGGCCACGGCCGGCGACGAGCGCATCGTCAAGGCCATCCCGCCGCTGCCGCCCACCGGGCAGAACGCGGTGAGCGACCTGCCCTTCATCGCGTCCAGCAACGGCTGGGGGCCCGTCGAGCGCAACACCAGCGTCGGCGAGCAGGCGGCGGGCGACGGCAAGCCGCTCACCATCGCGGGCAAGACCTACGCCAAGGGGCTGGGCACCAACTCGGTGAGCGACGTCCAGCTCTACCTGGCCGGCACCTGCACGCGGCTGACGGCCGAGGTGGGCGTCGACGACGAGACGAACGGCGGCGGCACGGTCACCTTCTCGGTGCTCGCCGACGGCAAGGTGCTGACGACGACCCGGACGATCCGCGGCAAGCAGGCCGCCGTGCCGATCGACGTCGACGTCACCGGCGCACAGGTCCTCGACCTCAGGGTCGGCGACGCGGGCGACGGCAACGGCAGCGACCACGGCGACTGGGGGACGCCCACGCTGACCTGCGGCTGACCGCCGCGGGCGGTACGGTGCCGCGGGCCGGCCGGGGGTGACCCCGGCCGGCCCGCGGCCGTTCCCGCCGGCTCAGCCGCACAGCGACTCGCGCACGGTGCCGCCGACGACCGCGCACCAGGTGCTCAGGTCGACCTTGCCGTCCGGGTGCAGCCCGTGCAGGCGCTGCATCGACTGGACGGCCTTCATCGTGGCGTGGTCGTACGTGCCGCTTGCGGTCACGTCCGCGTAGCCCTTGCGGGCGAGCATGAACTGCAGGGCGGTGACCGGCAGCCCGGTCGCGTCCTTGCCGAGCGGCGGGGCCAGCGCCTCCCACGTGGCGGTGTCGAAGGTGGCGTCCGGGGTGACCGGGATGCCGTGGGTGGTCTGGAAGTCGGCGAGGGCGGCGTTCATGTCGTAGCCGAAGACCCCGTCGGCGGTGAGCGTGTAGCCCGCCGCGTCCAGCAGGTACTGGCCCACCTGGACGACGGGGCTGTCCACGAAGCGCCAGATGTCCGGCCAGCGCCGCGCCGGCGCCGCCGAGGCGGGGACGCCCAGCTCGTGCAGCACGCGGGTGCGGATCATCGGGAACTGCGCGTAGAAGGCGATGCCGGGGCAGTCGGTCTGCCGGAAGTCCCAGTGGCCGAAGATGTCCCACGCGTTGAGCCGGAACTGCCGGCACACCGCGGTGCACAGCTGGACGAGCGAGTCCAGCAGCGCGTCGGGCGGTGTCTCGGTGATGTACGTGCCCTCGTTCTCGATGCCGATCGCGTTGCCGTTCTCGCCGGGACAGTGCGCCGCGACGACCTGGTGCCCGCCCGCGTCCAGGGTCTCCAGGCTGCGGTGCCGCCCCTCCAGGACGTAGCCGCCGCGGCTCACGGTGAAGTGCTGGCCGGTGTCCGCCCAGCCGTTGTGGTCCATGTGCAGGTCCTGGCAGTCCCGGGCCAGCTGGAGCGCGTGGTCGCGCGAGTAGTCCGTGACGTTGGGGAACGCCATGTGGTGGAGGATGATCTTGTTGGTGGTGTTGCCGGTGATCTGGATCGTGCTGGACGGGGGCCGCGCGCCCCAGCTGTCGCAGTCGATGATCCAGGGGAACTCGCCGGACGGCGCCGCCTGCGCGGCGCCGGGGAGCGCGAATTCCGTGCCGACGACCGCGGCGACCGCGGTGCCCAGGCCGACTTTGAACAGCGTCCGGCGTTCTACCTCGTGCTCGTGTCGGGTCATGCACACTCCGCAACGGAGAGGGGCGGCAGCCGGATCGCGGCTGCCGATGACGTC
Source organism: Streptomyces sp. NPDC020983 (assembly GCF_044333485.1). Taxonomy (NCBI): domain Bacteria; kingdom Bacillati; phylum Actinomycetota; class Actinomycetes; order Kitasatosporales; family Streptomycetaceae; genus Streptomyces; species Streptomyces sp. NPDC020983. The sequence goes on from NZ_JBIRRA010000005.1 coordinate 443,887, forward strand.
CGGAGAATACGGAGCAAGCTGACGCGCAGCCAGCACTTCCGCGGAAGCGGCCGTGCTTGCCGTGGAAGATCCCCTTTGCGCCCCGCGCGGTTCACCCGTGCGGCAGCGGGTAGCCGAGGTGCGCAGGCACGACCCGGGGCCGCGCCCGACCGGGAGCGGCCGGAGGGGGAACCCCACCGCCGGAACCACCGGAGGCCACCATGGCGGTCACCCACGCACCACAGCCAGTCAACCCGCACCTGCCCGACGAGGGCCTGAGCGTCCCCGAGGACTCCGTCCAGCGGGACGGGCACACCGCGCCCGCCGAATCCGGCGTCTCCTCGCTCGACGCGCCCGAGCGCGTGGCGCTGAGCCGGGGCTGGGGGAGGGGGCCGGTCATCTGGATCCTGCTCGTCGTCGCCGTCTTCGCCGCGGGCGTCCTCGGCATGGCGGTCGAGCTCATGCGGTGACGTGGCCGTCGTCACGTCGCCGGGGGGAATGCACGTCCCTGTCCGGAAGCTGAGCCATGAGGGCGGGCCACGAACCCCTGGGGCCCTTTCGGACAAGGAAGTTGATTCATGTACAAGAACATCCTCGCCGCCGTCGACGGTACCCCGCACGGCACCGGGGTGCTGGACACCGTCGCGTCCCTGGCCAAGCTCACCGGTGCCGCGGTCCACGTCATCCATGTCCGGCCCTCGCACGTCGTGACCGACGGGATCTCCGGCGGCGTCTACACCTCGGAGGAGCCCGCCGAGGGGCGCCAGGTCGTCGAGGACGCGCTCGCCCGGCTGCGGGCGGACGGCGTCACCGCGGACGGCGAGGTGGACGAGGGGCTCAGCGAGGACCTCGCGGCCATCCTGGTCGAGCGCGCGGCAGCGATCGGCAGCGACCTCATCGCCGTCGGCCCCGGCCACTACAACGGCATCTCCGCGCTGCTGCACACCAGCGTGAGCCGCGGCGTGGCGAAGTCCGCCCCCGTGTCCGTGCTCCTGGTGCGCACCGAGGCGTGACCCCCGGGCGCCGGTCGCCCCGTTGTCCGCGGCCCCGGTGCCCTGACGGATGTCAGGAGGCCGGGGCCCGGTGCGGGCGCGGATGCGAGGATCGGGGCATGACACGGATCGAAGTGGTGCAGGGTGACATCACGCAGCTGCAGGTGGACGCCGTCGTCAACGCGGCGAACCAGTCCCTGACGGGCGGCGGCGGGGTGGACGGCGCGATCCACCGCGCCGCGGGACCCCGGCTCGCCGCCGCGGGCAGGGCACTCGCGCCGTGCCCGCCGGGCGAGGCCCGCACGACACCCGCCTTCGACCTCGCACCGCGGATCCGGCACGTCATCCACACCGTCGGGCCCGTCTGGCACGGCGGCACCCGCGGCGAGGCCGCCACGCTGGCCTCGTGCTACCGCGAGAGCCTGGCCGCCGCGGACGCCGTGGGGGCGCACACGGTGGCCTTCCCCGCCATCTCCACCGGCATCTACGGCTACCCGGCGCACGAGGCGGCCCGCACCGCCGTGACGGCGCTGCGGTCCTGCCCCACCGCGGTGGAGCGAATCCTCCTGGTGGCCTTCGACGAAGCGGCCCGCGAGGTGCTGGCCGCCGCGCTGGAGGCGGGGGAGGACTGAGCCGGGCCCGCGCCGGGCACCGGGCCCGTCAGCCGCCCCGCCAGATGTTGTCGAAGGCCGCCTGCTCGATCCTGCGCCGCTGGCGCACGGCGTCCAGCTCCACGACCGCGTCGCCGACCGTCGCGAGGACGGCCTCCACCGAGTCGTCACCGATCACGGGCGGCGCGGCGGCGGGCCCCGGCTGGATGCCCAGGGCGCCCGCCAGGACCGTCAGCACCGGGTCGCCGGAGCGCCAGCGCTCCGCGGCACGGCGGCGCGCGGGTGTGTCGGTGGCCGTAGCGGGCCCGGGACGGCCCGGCAGTATCCGGCGGTGCCGGCGGGCCACCTGCCCGGCCTCCTCCATGACGGCCAGATAGACCGCCGCAAGGCCCTCGCCGCGGCGCCACAGCCAGTCCTGCGCCGATTCGTACGGCGGCCGCCGCACCAGCGCGCTCGCCGCGTCCACCAGCAGCCGGTCGGCGGGCGTACGGGCCAGGCCCGGCACGATCAGCTCGCCGTCCAGCGCGACGGAGCCGTCGCCGAGCAGGTCGATCAGTTCCGCCCCGGCCAGTACGAGCGAGAGGTCGCCCGTCTCCACGGGGCGGCTGGACGGCACGTCCAGGCTCGTGATCAGCACGTCCTGCGGTGTGGTCATGCGGTCACTCCCGGCTCGGCCGACGGCGCCGCCCCCGCCCCCGCCCGTCATCCGGGCGGCGTCCGGCGACAGCGCCTCCGCTACACCCCCGACGGTAGCGCCCCGGCCCCCCGCCCGGTACCAGGACACTCGCCCCGGACCGGTCCCCGCGTACCGGGCGATCCGGACGGGGCGCCTGTAGCGTGAGCAGGAGCATTGCCGGCGAACGCGCACGAAGGGCTCCGCATGGCATCGGATGCGTCGGCCGACCGTGGCCCCCAGTTGTCCTCCGTGGTCGTGTTCGTCCGCGATCTCGGCCAGTCGGTGGACTTCTACCGGGAACTCCTCCTCATGACCGAAACCGTCCGCACCGCGACCGCGGCGCTCCTCGTCGGAGCGGGCGACGCGCAGCTGTACCTGCGCGTCATGGGTCCGGGCGGCGAGCACCCGCTCGGGGCGATCGGCGTCCAGTACGTGATCTGGACGGCCGACGGCCCGCAGGACCTGGACCGCTGCGAGCGCGTCCTGAAGCAGCGCGCCGCGCACGTGTCGTCGCGCGACAGCGAGGACGGCGTCCGGATGATCGAGGGCCGGGACCCGGACGGCCTCCCCGTGGTCATCTCCCACCCCGGCCCCCAGGGCGCCGCCCGCCACGACATCATGGCCCGCATCTACGCGTGGTAGCCGGGCGGCTGCGCCGCGGGAGCGTCTTCGGCTGCGACCCGCACACGGCGGGGCGGTACGGTCCGTACCGGCCGCCGCCCGGCGCTGGTGGTTCGCGCAGCCCGCGCAGGCCCGGCGCCCCGGCAGGGCAGCGCGCGGGCGCCGCGTACGAGGGGACCGGAGACGCACCGAGAGGCGGAGCAGCGGATGGGGCCGAGCGCAGGGCCGGAGGACCCAGGCCACCCGGCCGTGGCGGCGGCCTCCGCCCCGGACGTCGCCGCGCTGGACGCGCGGGTCACCGGCTGCCGGGCGTGCCCGCGGCTCGTGGCATGGCGCGAGGAGGTCGCGCGGGTCAGGCGCCGCGCCTACCACGACCGGACGTACTGGGCGAGACCCGTGCCCGGCTTCGGGCCGCCGGACGCGGCGCTCGCCGTCGTCGGCCTCGCCCCGGCCGCGCACGGCGGGAACCGCACCGGGCGGATGTTCACCGGCGACCCCTCCGGCGACGTCCTCTACGCGGCCCTGCACGCGCTCGGCCTGGCGTCGCAGCCCACCTCCGTCGCGCGGGACGACGGGCTCACCCTGCACGGCGTGCGCATCACCGCTCCCGTGCACTGCGCGCCGCCCGACAACCGGCCCACCACCGCGGAGCGCGACACGTGCCGCCCCTGGCTGGCCCGCGAGATGCGGCTGCTGCGGCCGGGCCTGCGCGCCGCCGTCGTGCTGGGCGGCTTCGGCTGGCAGGCGCTGCTCCCCGTGCTCGCCGACGCGGGCTGGCTGCTGCCGCGCCCGCGCCCCGCCTTCGGCCACGGCGCCCGGGTACGGCTGCGGGCGCAGGACGGTGGCGGGGAACTGCTGCTGTTCGGCTGCTACCACCCGAGCCGGCGCAACATCTCCACCCGAACGGTGACCCCCGCGATGATCCGCGACGTCCTGCACGAGGCGGCACAGGCCGCGGGGCTGGGGACCGGGAACGCGTGAACGCCCGGGGCCGCCGCCCCACCCGTCCGGCCCGGCAAGGACTCGGGGCCCTCGCCCTACGGGGCCGCCCGGGACAGGGCGGGGGCGCGACGCCCGCGCGGTGGACACGACACGGGCCCGGCTCTCCTCGACGCCGAGCGGGCGCCCCGGGCGTCGACGCGACCGGGGACGCGTGAACGCCCGGGGCCGCCGCCCCACCCGTCCGGCCCGGCAAGGACTCGGGGCCCTCGCCCCACGTGGCCGCCCGGGACAGGGCGGGGGGCGCGACGCCCGCGCGGTGGACACGACAGGGGCCCGGCTCTCCTCGACGCCGAGCGGGCGCCCCGGGCGTCGACGCGGTGGTGGACCCTCTCGGCGACGGCGCGCTCGTGGGCTGGGAGCCGAGGCGGTGGTGGACTCGCTCAGCGACCACGAGCCCGCTGCCCCGAGCCCACCGGCTCGCTCCGGGTCGCGCCGCCCGACGACCGGCGACCCTCCGGGCGCACAGGCGCCCGGCCCGCGAGCCCCGCACGGGCCGTGCGACGCAGCGCGCCCGTCGCGGTTCCGTGGTCGCCTTCGCGGGCTTCGGCCTGGCCGCCGGTCGTCGGGCGTCGGGACCCGCGGAGCCGGGTGGGGGGTGGTTCGGTGGTCGGCGCGGTTGCGGTGGTGGGGCTGGTGCCGGGGCCTGCTGGCGTTACGGGCCGGGTGTGGGGCAGCGGTTCAGGGCGCGGCGGGCGTGGGGCCGGCCTGCTGGCGTTACGGGCTGGGTGCGGGCGCAGCGGCTTAGGGCGCGGCGGGCGTGGGGCCGGCCCGCCGTCACGGGCCGGGTGCGGGGGCGGCCGCTCAGGACGTGGCCGCCGCCACGCCCAGGGCGATCAGCAGCGCCACCTTCGCGACCTCGCACGCCACGTACGCGAGGTGGCGGCGGGAGCGCGGGAGGTCCTCGCCGGCCAGGACGCGGTCGGTGCGGGCCGTGAGGCGGCGGCGCACCACGCCCACCTGGACGGCGAGCAGGGCGGTGACGGCCGCTGCGAGTGCGGTGGGGGCGGCGGGGGCACCGCCGGTGGCCAGCGTGGCGAGCACCGCCACCGCGAGGGCCGCCTCGGCGGCGTTGAGCGCGCGGAACACGAGCCGCCCGATCCCCAGTCCGACGGGGACCGTCACACCGGGCGCGCGGAATTTCAGCGGGGTCTCCATGAACGAGATGGCCAGCACCATCCCGAGCCAGACGAAGACGAACGCGTTTGCCGTGGCGGCGGCGCCGGAGCTCATCGGGGCGCTCCTTCCGGGCGGGGCCCCGCGGGGGCCAGACGGGCGAGACAGGAGCCGGGCGCCGCGAAGGGTTCGAGGCGCCCGGCGGTCAGCGGGGCGCCCATGGCGGCGAGCGCCCCGCGCATCAGGCCGAGGTGCACGGAGCAGACCACCTGGCCGTGCTCCTCGGCGAGTTCGAGGAAGGGGCAGTGCCGCAGCCGGATCGCGTCCGGCTCGACGGCGGGCTCGAACCCGAGGTCGGCCAGCAGCGCGGTGAGCCGGGCCGTGGCCGCGGCGGCGGTGGGCGCCGGGGTCTGCCGGGCGCCGGCCAGGGCGCCGCCCCACGCGCGGCCCGCGGCCTCCGCGTCGGCGCGCCCCTGCGTGTCCTTCGCGGCGAGCCCGCCGACGAGGACCTGTGCGAGCAGCCGGTAGCCCCGGGCGCCGCCGCGGTCCATGCCGGGAGCGCCGGTGTAGACGGTACGCGGCCGCCCGCGCCCCTCGGGACGCTGCGTGCGGCGGCTGACGGCGCCCTCGGCGACCAGTGCGTCGAGGTGGAAGCGGACGGTGTTGGCGTGCACGCCGAGCCGCGCGGCCAGCTGCGCGACGCCCTGCGGCTCGGCCGCGGCGCGCACCGCGTCGAGCACGGCCCGCCGCCGCACGCCGCGCGGCCGCTCCTGCGTCCCCGCCATCTCGCCTCCCTCCGCCGGTGCCCCGCAGGGGCGGATCCCCACGGCGCCACGGGCCGCGGCCGGTTCCTCCCGGGGTGCGGCCGGCGACACCCCGTACCGCCGCCACGGCACGGGCGGCTGCGGTGAGCCCCGCGGACCGGGGCCCGGCATTTTTCACGAATGCTACATGTAATAATTCGGGGACTGTCAGCGGCCCAGGGAGGCACAGATGGCGCCACCGTCCGGAGCGGGGGACGAGCGGGCCAGGGTGGTGGGCGACGCCGCCGCGGCGGCCGCGGCCGCGGGGGATCCCGGCGGCGTGCTGTGGAAGCTCAGCGAGCCGGGCCGGCAGCTCGACGCCAACGTCGTGCGGCTCGGGCCCGGCGCGCGGGTCGCCCCGCACGTCGAGCCGGACCTCGACGTCCTCGTCCTCGTGCTCGGCGGCAGTGGTGAACTCGCCGGCGGCGAGGCGCCGCAGGCGCTCGGCGAGGGCTCCCTCGCGTGGCTCCCGCACGGCTCGCACCGCTCCCTGTCGGCCGGGAGCGAGGGCCTGACGTATCTGACCGTCCACCGCCGCCGGCCCGGCATGACCATCGGCCGGAGGCCGCCCGGCTGACGCCGGGCGCCGTCGTAGGCTGGGGCCGTGCACATCTGCTTCGTCTGTACGGGCAACATCTGCCGCTCGCCCTCCGCGGAACTGGTCTTCCGGGAGAAGCTGCGCGAGGCGGGCCTCGCCGACCGGGTGCGGGTCAGCAGCGCCGGGATCGGGGACTGGCACGAGGGCGAGGGCATCGACGAGCGGGCCGGGGAGGCGCTGGCCCGGCAGGGGTACCCCGTCGAGCACGTCGCCGCCCAGGTCGGTACCGGGCACCTGGGCGCGGACCTGCTCGTCGCGATGGACCGCGGTCACGAGAAGGCGCTGCGCGCGCTCGTCGACGACCCGTCACGTGTGCGGCTGCTGCGCTCGTTCGACCCGGACGCGGACGGCACGGACGTACCGGACCCGTACTACGGCGGCCCCGCCGGCTTCGACGCCGTGCTGGTCATGATCGAGGACGCGTCCGCCGGCCTGCTGGAGTGGGTGCGCGAGCACCTGGACGCGTGAGCGCCGCGGCCGCGGCGGTCACCCGGCTCACCGGGCTGCGGGCCACCGCCGAACGCCCGGTGACCGGCTCGCTCGTGGAGGTCGGCGTCGACGGCGGCCGCACCGTGATGGCCAAGCACGCGGCCGCCCCCGGCGCGGTCGCCGCCGAGGCGGCGGGCCTGGAGTGGCTCGCGGCTGCCCGCGCGGTGCGGGTCCCCGCGGTCCGCGGGAGGGACGGGCAGTGGCTGGTGACCGACCACGTCGCGGAGGGCGCGGCGACCCCCGCCGCCGCCGAGCGCTTCGGCCGCGCGCTCGCCGCCCTGCACGCGGCGGGCGCGCCCGCGTTCGGCGCCGCCCCGCCGGGCGGGCCGGCCGAGGCGTACATCGGCGCGGCCCCGATGCGCAACGTGCCCGGCGCCGACTGGCCGCGCTGGTACGCCGAGCACCGCGTCCAGCCGTACCTGCGCGACGCGGTGGACGCCGGGGACCTCGGCGGCGCCGGGGCCGCCGCGGTGGAGCGGGCGTGCGCGCGCCTGCCGGAGATCGCCGGGCCCGCCGAGCCGCCCGCCCGGCTGCACGGCGACCTGTGGAGCGGCAACGTGCTGTGGGGCGCGGACGGCGAGGTACGGCTCATCGACCCGGCGGCGCACGGCGGCCACCGCGAGACGGATCTCGCGATGCTGCGGCTGTTCGGCTGCCCCCACCTGGACCGCGTCCTCGCCGCCTACGGCGAGGCGGCTCCGCTCGCCCCCGGCGCCGAGGCCCGCGTGCCGCTGCACCAGCTCTTCCCGCTGCTGGTCCACACCGTCCTGTTCGGGGCCGGCTACGGCCGGCAGGCGGCCGCCGCGGCCCGCGCGGCACTCGCCGCCTGACACCGCGGCAGGCGCGGCGAGCGGGAACGTAGGCTTCCGGCCATGGACTATGTGAAGCTCGGTACCACCGGACTCGACGTCTCCCGCATCTGCCTGGGCTGCATGAGCTACGGGGTCGCCGACCGCGGCAACCACAGCTGGACCCTCGACGAGGAGGCGAGCCGGCCCTTCGTGCGCCAGGCCGTCGAGGCGGGCATCAACTTCTTCGACACCGCGAACGTCTACTCCGACGGCACCAGCGAGGAGATCGTCGGCCGGGCGCTGCGCGACTTCGCGTCCCGCGACGAGATCGTGCTCGCCACGAAGGTGCACGGCCGGATGCGGCCGGGCCCCAACGGCGGCGGCCTGTCCCGCAAGGCGGTCCTCACCGAGATCGACCACAGCCTGCGCCGGCTCGGCACCGACTACGTGGACCTCTACCAGATCCACCGCTTCGACCCCCACACCCCCGTCGAGGAGACGATGGAGGCGCTGCACGACGTGGTGAAGGCCGGCAAGGCCCGCTACATCGGGGCGAGTTCGATGTACGCCTGGCAGTTCTCCAAGATGCAGTACGCCGCGGAGCGGCACGGCTGGACGCGCTTCGTGAGCATGCAGGACCACTACAACCTGCTCTACCGCGAGGAGGAGCGGGAGATGCTGCCGCTGTGCGCGGACCAGGGCGTCGGCGTCATCCCGTGGAGCCCGCTGGCGCGCGGCCGGCTGACCCGCCCGTGGGACGCGACCAGTGCCCGCAGCGAGACCGACGAGTTCGGCAAGACGCTCTACAGGGAGGGCGACCGGCACATCGTCGAGGCGGTCGCGGCCGTCGCCGCGGACCACGGGGTCAGCCCCGCGCAGGTCGCGCTGGCCTGGCTGCTGCGGCAGCCCGGGGTGACCGCGCCGATCATCGGGGCGACGAAGCAGCAGCACCTCACCGACGCGGTCGCGGCGGTCGGGGTGGAGCTGAGCGACGACGACTGCCGCCGGCTGGAGGAGCACTACAGCCCGCGGGGCATCGCCGGCCACGCGTAGGGCGGACGCGACGCGGGGGGCGGCCCGGCCGGACCGCCCCCCTGTCACGAGCGCGCCCCCTCGCCGGGGCGCCGGGCCACCTGGCCGCCACGGCGGCCGGAGCGGCGGGGTGCTCCGGCCGGCCCGGGCCCCGTCACGTGCTCGACGCAGGGGAGCCGCGGGGGCCGTGGCGTGGCGTCAGCCGCTCGCCCGTGCGGGCATCCCGAGGTCGACCGGCCCGGCGCGGCGCCCGGCGGGCTTGCACATGTCGTGGCAGTCCTTCTCCAGGCTGCAGCACAGCGAGCACACCGCCCCGGCGTGGAAGGGACAGCCGGCGACGTCCGGGCGCTCGAAGTCCTCCGCGCACACCGAGCAGGTCAGCGTCGCCGCCGACAGCAGCCCGTCCTCGGTGAAGAGCGGTTCGGGCTGGTCGTCGACCCGCGCGATGTAGTAGCGGCCCCTGGTCGCCACCGCGAGCAGCGGCGACAGCACCAGGGCGACCAGCAGCGCGATGAACGGCGAGAACGCCTTGGCGTACGCCCCGAAGGCGTGGAAGTAGGCGGCGATGGAGACGCCGGAGGCCACCAGCATCGAACCGAAGCCCACCGGGTTGAAGTTGTACAGGTGCGCGCGCTTGAACTCGATGTAGGAGGGGCTGAGCTTCAGCGGCTTGTTGATCACCAGGTCGGCGACCACCGCGCCGATCCACGCGATGGCCACGTTCGAGTAGAAGCCCAGCACGGTGTTGAGGAAGCCGAACACGCCGCCCTCCATCAGCGCGAGCGCGATGCCGACGTTGAGGAAGATGTAGACGACCCGGCCCGGGTGGCGGTGCGTGAGCCGGGAGAAGAAGTTGGACCAGGACAGCGACCCGGAGTAGGCGTTGGTCGTGTTGATCTTGACCTGCGAGAGGATCACGAAGAAGGTCGCCAGCCCCAGCGCCACCGGCGCGGCGAAGGTGTGGATGCCCGACACGAACTGCTGGATCGGCTCGTTCGCCTTGCTCAGACCGACGTGCCCGGCGATGTAGAAGGCGAGGAAGGCGCCCCCGATCTGCTTGGCCGCGCCCAGCACCACCCAGCCCGGCCCCGCGGCCAGCACGGCACTCCACCAGCGGCGGGCGTTGCCGGGCGTCTTGTCCGGCATGAAGCGCAGGTAGTCGACCTGCTCGCCGATCTGCGCGATGAGCGACAGCGCCACCCCGGCGCCCGCGCCCACCCCGAGCAGGCTGACCGACGAACCGGTCGGCGAGTTCCCGGCGAAGTGCGTGAACCGGGAGAAGGCGTGCGGGTCCTGGACCGCGATCGACACGAAGGGCGCGACCATCAGCACCAGCCACACCGGCTGCGTCCACACCTGCATCTTCGACAGCGCGGTCATCCCGTAGAAGACCAGCGGCAGGATGATCAGCGCGCAGATCAGGTAGCCGGCGGCCAGCGGGATGTGCAGGCCCAGGTCGAGTGCCTGGGCCATGATCGAGCCTTCGAGGGCGAAGAAGATGAAGGTGAAACTCGCGTAGATGACGGACGTCAGCGTCGAGCCGAGGTAGCCGAATCCGGCGCCCCGGGTCAGCAGGTCCATGTCGATGGAGTAGCGGGCCGAGTAGTAGGAGATCGGAATTCCGGTGAGGAATATGGTGACCGCGGCGGCGAGGATCGCCAGCAGCGCGCTGCCGAATCCGTGCGATATCGCGATGGAGCCGCCGATGGCGAAGTCGGCGAGGTAGGCGATGCCGCCGAGCGCGGTGGTGGCCACCACGTAGGGGGACCAGCGGCGGAAGGACTTCGGCGCGTAGCGCAGCGAGTAGTCCTCCAGCGTGGTGTTCCTCGCCCAGTTGCTGTACCGGCGGGTCCTGGTGCCGGTGGCGCCGCCGGGGGGCGCGGAGGTGTCGACCGTGTCCGTCACGAGAACTCCCCTTTTTCACGTCCGCGGGTCGTGGTGCCGCCGCTCGGACGTGGGGCCCGGCGGCGTTGGAAGAGTCCCGCCCGCGTGTTTCCCGGCGATGTCCGGTTCTTTAAAAGGGGTGACCGGAAAGGGATATGCGTGACGCGCGTAGAAAGAAAGGCAGGGAAAAGATGGGGGAGTTCTTTTGCCGCGCGGCGGGGCGCGCATTTCTGCCGCGGGCCCGGCGGATGCGGGGGCGCGGGCCGCCGCGGGGGCGGGAGCGCCCCGGTGCCGTCACGGACGGTCCCCCGGGGGCAGATGCTTCCCGCAGAAACTATTTCCTGCGGAAGGTACTGTCAATCCCCGTCTCGCGCCGGGCGGTTGGGAACCGTCCCGGCACCGTGCGCGGGGGAGGAGGGGTCACAGCTGCGAGAGGACCGCGAAGTCGAAGGTGTCCGCCCGGGCCAGGTAGAGGGGCTGGTCGAGATGGCTGCCCCGCAGCCGCAGCGCGCCGCGCGGGCCCTCGTAGCCGACCGACTGCCGTACCGCGTGCATCGCCCGGACGTCGCAGCTCCCCGCCCGCGCGGCGAGCGCCCCCAGCAGCCGCAGCCCCTCGTAGCAGGACTCGCCGAGACTGCCCACCACCGGGGCGTCCAGCCCGAAGCGTCCGGCCAGCCGCCCGGTGAAGTCCAGCGAGGGCGCGGTGGCCAGCGACGCGAAGTAGCCCGCCGCCGCCCACAGGCCCGCCGTCCCCTCGGTGCCGCTGGCCAGCAGGATGTTCTCGTCCATGTGGGTGCTCAGCCGCTGGCAGCGGGACGGCAGCCCCCGGGCGGCGAAAGCCCGGTTGAAGCCGGCCGCGTCCGCGCCCACCAGCAGCATCAGGACCGCGTCCGCCTCCGCGCGCTCGATCCGACGGAGCACCGGGCCGAAGTCGGCGGTGCCCAGCGGCAGCAGCGCCTCGCCCACCGCGCGCCCGCCGCAGGCCCGCGCGTACCGCCGGGCCGCCGCCGCCGTGACGCGCGGCCACACGTAGTCGTTGCCGACCGTGAACCAGCGCCGTACCCCCGTGGCCTCCGCCAGCAGCCGCATCGCCGGGCCCAGCTGACGGCGGTCGCTCTCGCCGGTCAGGAAGACGCCCGGGGTGCGCTCGCCGCCCTCGTACTGCGCGGTGTACACGTACGGCACCAGGTGCGCGACGCGCGGGGCCAGCTGCCTTCGCACCGCCGAGATGTGCCAGCCGACCACCGCCTCGACCGCCCCCAGCCGCACCAGTGCCTCGACCTCGGCCGCCACCTCCCGCGGCGGCCCCGCACCGTCCACCGGGACCAGCCGCACCGGCCGGCCCGCGACCCCGCCGGCGGCGTTCAGCTCCTCCGCGGCGAGCTGCGCGGCCAGCTCGCAGGACGGTCCGAGGATGCCGCCCGGCCCGTGCAGCGGCACCACCAGGGCCACCGCCAGCGGCCGGTCCCGGTCACGCGCGGCCGCCCCGGCGTGGAAAGACGCGGTCCGGAGGCTGCGGGCCGAGGGGAGCATGCGGCCACCTCCGGTGGGGGCAAGGGCGCGGCGGACGGCGTGTCAGGGACGGACCCGGTCCCGGCACCCTTGCGGAGACCTCCTAGTGTGGCCGAACAGTAGCCGCGGGAAAGGACACCGGCAAACATGCCCTCGCAGCCGCACCCCGGACGCGACCTCGCGCTCGTCCTCAGCCGTGCCGAACGGCGTGTCGTGGCACGGCAGGCCCGGCTGCTCGCCGACGAGGGCTGCTCGGTCGAGCAGTGGCGGGTGCTCAGCGCGGTCGCCGGGTCCGGCGGGCTGCCCATGTCGGAGATCGCGGACCACGCGCTGATGCCGGCGCCGAGCCTGACCAAGCTGGTCGACCGGATGGTCGCCGACAACCTGGTCCACCGCCGGGCGGACCCGGGCGACCGGCGCCGGGTGCTGCTGCACCTGGCCCCGCGCGGCCGGGCGCTGTACGAGCGCGCGGCCGCGCGGGTCGCCGCCGATCACGCAGGGCTGCTGGAAGCCCTCGGCGACACGGGGGGGCTGGCCGCGGCCCTGGCCGCGCTCGCGGATCTCGCCGGGCGGCCGGACACCCCCGCCGGCCGGGCGCGCGCCGCGCGCTGACCGGCCGGCAGCGGCGCCGGACGGTCAGCCCTGCCAGCTCCAGTCGGCGACTTCGGGCAGGTCGGTGCCGTGCTCGCGGATCCAGGCGTGGTGGCGCAGCCGGGTGTCCTCCATGAGCTGCCGGACGGGGGCGGCGGTGACGGCGAGGCCGGGGACGCGGTCGATGACGTCCATGACCAGGCGGTAGCGGTCGAGGTCGTTGCGGACGACCATGTCGAAGGGTGTGGTGGTGGTGCCGATCTCCTTGTAGCCGCGGACGTGCAGGTTGGTGTGGCCGCGGCGGCGGTAGGCGAGGCGGTGGATCAGCCACGGGTAGCCGTGGTAGGCGAAGATCACCGGTTTGTCGGGGGTGAACAGGGCGTCGTACTCCGCGTCCGGCATGCCGTGCGGGTGCTCCTCCCGGGGCAGCAGCCGTGCGAGGTCCACGACGTTGACGACGCGTACGGCCAGCTGCGGCAGGTGGTGCCGCAGCAGCTGGGCCGCGGCCAGCACCTCCAGGGTGGGGACGTCGCCCGCGCACGCCAGCACCACGTCGGGCCCGCGCCGGACGTCCTCGTTGCCCGCCCACTCCCACAGGCCCGCACCGCGTGCGCAGTGCGCGATCGCGGCGTCCATCGGCAGCCAGTCGAAGGACGGCTGCTTGCCCGCGACCACCACGTTGACGTAGTCGCGGGAGGCGAGCACGTGGTCGGCGACGGAGAGCAGGGTGTTGGTGTCCGGCGGCAGGTAGACGCGGACGACTTCGGGGGCCTTGTTGAGCACGTGGTCGACGAAGCCGGGGTCCTGGTGGGAGAAGCCGTTGTGGTCCTGCCGCCACACGTGCGAGGTGAGCAGGTAGTTCAGGGAGGCGACGGGGCGGCGCCAGTGCAGGGTGCGGGTGGTGCGCAGCCACTTGATGTGCTGGTTGACCATGGAGTCGACGATGTGCACGAAGGCCTCGTAGCAGGAGAACAGGCCGTGCCGCCCGGTGAGCAGGTAGCCCTCCAGCCAGCCCTGGCAGGTGTGTTCGGAGAGGATCTCCATGACCCTGCCGTGCCGGTCCAGATCCTCGTCCACCTCCAGCGTTCCGGCCTGCCACGCCTTGCCGGTCGCCTGGTAGACGGCCTGCAGCCGGTTGGACGCCGTCTCGTCGGGCCCCACGATCCGGAAGTCCCGGCGTCCGGTGGTCGCGGCCATGACGTGTTCCAGGAGATCGCCCAGGACGCGGGTGGGTTCGTGCAGGCTGACGCCGGGTTTGTCGACGGGGACGGCGAAGCGGTCCAGCGGCGGCAGTGGCAGGTCGCGCAGGAGCAGGCCGCCGTTGGTGTGCGGGTTGGCGCCGAGCCGCCGCTCACCGTCGGGGACGCACTCCAGGACCTGCGGGCGCGGGCGGCCGTCCTCGTCGAACAGCTCGGCCGGGCGGTAGGAGCGCAGCCATTCCTCCAGCTGCCGCAGGTGCTGCGGGTTGTCGCGCACTTCGGGCAGCGGGACCTGGTGGGCGCGCCAGGTTCCTTCCACGGGCAGGCCGTCGACCTCGGCGGGCCCGGTCCATCCCTTGGGGGTGCGCAGCACGATGACCGGCCAGCGGGGCCGCTGGGTGGAGCCCTGTTCCCGGGCGGCCTGCTGGTAGGCGGCGATGCGGTCCAGGGCGGTGTCCATCGCCGCGGCCATCGCGCGGTGCACCTGGGCGGGGTCGTCGCCGGTGACGTGCAGCGGATCGTGGCCGTAGCCGCGCAGCAGGTCGTCGAGCTCGGACTGCGGGAGCCGGGACAGGACGGTCGGGTTGGCGATCTTGTAGCCGTTCAGGTGCAGGATCGGCAGGACGGCCCCGTCGTGGACGGGGTCGAGGAACTTGTTGGAGTGCCAGGACGCGGCCAGCGGTCCCGTCTCGGCCTCGCCGTCGCCGATGACGCACGCGACGAGCAGGCCGGGGTTGTCCAGTGCGGCGCCGTAGGCGTGGGAGAGGGAGTAGCCCAGCTCGCCGCCCTCGTGGATGGAGCCCGGTGTCTCGGGCGCGACGTGCGAGGGCACCCCGCCGGGGAAGGAGAACTGCCGGAACAGCCGGCCCATCCCCACCGCGTCCCGGCTGACGTCCGGGTAGGTCTCGCTGTAGCTGCCCTCCAGCCAGGAGTTCGCCAGCACCGCCGGCCCCCCGTGCCCGGGGCCCCACACGCAGATCGCGTCCAGACCACGCGCCCTGACCACCCGGTTGAGGTGGGTGTGCACCAGGTTCAGCCCCGGCGAGGTGCCCCAGTGACCCAGCAGCCGCGGCTTGACGTGCTCCGGACGCAGCGGCTCGGTCAGCAGCGGATTGGCCATCAGGTAGATCTGGCCGACCGCGAGATAGTTCGCCGCACGCCAGTGGGCGTCCAGGGACCGCAGCTCGTCGTCGGGCAGGTCCGGGCCGGCGAGCGTGGGGGGCGTCGCGGGTTCGGATGCGTCGGGCATGCTGGCCTCCAGCCGGCGAGGGGTCGTCCCGCAAGCCTTCCCGCCCCCGGCGCCGGGCAACGGGGCCGTTCGGGGGGGATGTCCGCGAGGTGCCTTGCGGGACGGGCCCGGGACGGCCGCGGGGGACCGCGCGCCGCAGGCGTAGGCTCGTGGGCGGGCGACGACGACGCGGGAGGCTGCCGGTGCCGGGTTGGGGTGTGGCGCAGCGCGCGCTGTGGATCACGGCGGCGGCCGGGTTCGCCGTCGACCAGTCCACCAAGGCGGTCGCGGCGGAGCTGGTGGAGGGCCACCAGCCCAGCCATGTGCTGGGCGGGCTGGTCACCTTCACGGCCTACCGCAACTCGGGGGCCGCGGGCTCCTTCGCGCCCCGCGCGACGCTGCTGTTCACGCTGCTGGCGGTCTGCGTGCTGGTGTTCATCGCCCGCAAGGCGCCGGAGGTACGCTCCACCGGCTGGGCCGTCGGCCTCGGGCTGGTCTTCGCGGGCGCGGGCGGCAACCTCGCCGACCGGCTCTTCCGCACCCCCGCCTTCGGGCGCGGGGCGGTGCTGGACTTCATCCAGGTCGGCCACGGCGGCATCTTCAACCTGGGCGACCAGTGCGTGACGGCGGGCGTCGTCCTGGTCATGGTGCAGCTGGTACGGGGCGTCCCGCTCACGTCACCGGTCCCCGTCCCCGAGGCGCGCGCCTGACCGCCTCAGCCGGCCGCCTCGCCCTCGAACTCCGCTGACATGACGCGTACCAGCGCGGGCAGCCCGACGGCCAGGGCACGCTGCTCCTCCGGGGACAGCGCGGCGAGCCAGCGTTCGTGGCGCAGCCGCATCGCCTCGGCGATCTCGACGGCGACCCGGCGGCCGGCCCCGGTCAGCACCACCTTCTGGAAGCGCCGGTTGCTGGGATCGCGGGCGCGCTCGACCCATCCCTTGCCCGTCATGCCGGCCACCAGCCGGCTCACGGTGCTCTTCTCCAGGCCCAGATACGAGCCGAGTTCGTGCTGCACGCACGGTCCGGCGGACAGGTAGCCGAGGGCGAGCGACTCCGAGAGCGAGGCCCCGAGCCCCGGCACCGCCCGCGACGGGTCCAGCACACCGCGTTGCCTGAGCAGGCCGTCGATAGCCATCTCCAGGACATGGTGCGGTCCGGCGTGCATTACCACCTCCGTGGGCTGCGAGGGACAACCCCTGATCGGCGCGCCGCCGCGACGGCAGGTGCCGCCGCGGAAGCGGTTGTTCTGTACAACTCAGTGATCCGTTCATGATATCCGACCCGGACGCCCCCGGGCCGGGCGAGTTCACCGTACTGAAGGCGGGCCGTTTCGACGACCCGCGGGAGGAGCCGCCATTCGCCGGAGGTGCGGCGGGAAAGCAGCGGTGGCCGTCTCCTCTGACAGGTGAGGAGACGGCCACCGGACAAGGGGACGCCGTGGGCGGTGCGGGTGTCAGCCGACCGGATCGGCCGCCGACCCGGAGCCGGTGCCCGGGGCCGCGGGCTCGGCGGCGGGCACCGGCTCGGCGCCGGACTTCATCAGGGCCCGGGCGCCGTCGAAAGCGGCGCGGGCGACCAGCAGGATGATCAGGCCGTTGATCACGTGGAAGCCCATGATGGCGGTGCCCATGTGGCTGCTCCGGTCGTCGTCCCGGCCGCCCACGGTGTTGATGAGCACCTGCACGGGCACCAGCAGCGCGATCAGGAAGGTGGTGCCGATCAGCTTGCGGGGCACCTTGGCCAGCGCGCCGACGACGGTGGCGACCACGGCCAGCGGCAGGATGACCATCTCCCCGTTCACCTTGTGCGCGTCGAAGGTGCTGTCCGTCTGCGGCTTGGTGAAGACGGCGACGCCGGCGAGGTAGAACTGCACGCCTATCGCTACGAGCAGCAGGACACACAGGACGAGGAAGACCTTGCGCATGGCGGGGCGTCCTTTCGGAAAGCGGGCATGCCGGAATCCGGCCGTGACGGAACGACACCGGCTAACTCTGTCTGCGCGTCAAGGGTAGCGACCGCCGGCCGGCCGCACCGGGACCCGGGGGGAAGTAGGGGTTGTCCCGGAATCCGTGCAGCGTAAGGCCGTTGGGCGGCCGGCCTACGGCGTGGCGCCCGCGGTCATCAGCGACAGGATCGTCCTGCTCGCCAGGTCGCCGGCCGCGCCCGGCTCCAGGCGGCCCTCGGCGACCTCCTCCGCGGCCAGGTGCATCAGCGTGTAGACGCTCGCCACGAGCCAGTCGGCCGGCAGGTCGGTACGGAAGTCGCCGCTCTCCCGGCCGCGCCGCACCAGCCGCCCGATCGTGCCGAGGACCGTCCCGGCGTAGCCGCGCAGCCGCTCGGGCGGCAGCGTGGTGGAGGCCACCCGGTAGAGGTTGCGGTGCCGCTCCAGGACCTGCCACGAGGAGCCGATCAGCTGCCCGAGCACCTCGCGCGGCGGGCCGTCGTCCAGCGGGAGCAGCCCGATCGTGTCGAGGGTCTGCGCGAAGGCCCGTTCGAGGGCCGCGTCGACCAGTGCCTCCCGGGTGGGGAAGTGCGTGTAGAGCGTCACCCGGCTCACCCCCGCGGTGCGGGCGATGGCCGACATGTTGACGTTCCCGTCGACCGGGACGCACGCGAGCGCGGCGTCCAGGATGGCGGTGATGCTCCGCTCGGCGTCGGAGCGGCGGCGCCGTCCCGCCTCGCCGCCGCGGCCCGCGGAGTCGTCGTCCATGGCGGTCAGGATATCCGCGCGTCCGCCCGCCGCCGGGCGCGGTGACGGGACGCCGGCCGGTACGGGGGCCCGGCGCGCGTGCTTTGACAGCATGTTAGATTTATGGGGCTGTCGGCGGGGACGGCCGGGCGGAGCCCCGCGTCTCCGTACCCCCGGAGCGGTGCGGCCTGCGCACGTTCATCCACCGGACGCGAGACAGGGACGACGAGGACACCGCCCGTGACTGCTGACCTGATCACCCTCGACCTGATCGCCGTCGCGCTCACCGCGGCGGCCTGGCTCGCGGCGGGCGCCACCGCCGTCTCCCGCAAGGCGCCGGTCGCCGCCGGCCTCACCGGCCTCGGCCTGCTGCTGACCGTGCTGCGCGTGGTGCTCGTCGTGCTGCTCGGTACGGGTGGCGGCTGGTGGTTCGTGCAGGAGAAGGTGCTGCTCGAACTTCCGCTGCAGGCAGCCACGGCAGCGCTCGCCGCGGTCGTCGCCACCCGGCGGCTGCTCCGGCCCGCCCTCGCCCGCGGCGCCCTGGAGGGCGACACCGCGCCGGTGGCCGTACCGCTCTTCGCCGCCGGGATCGCGGCCCTCGCGGGCCTGGTGGTGACACTGCTGATCGGCTACCCGGTCACCGCGGCCGTCGCGCTGGTCACCGTCGCGCTGGTGGCGCTGCTCGCGCTGGCCGCCTGGTGGGTGCTGGACGGGCGGCCGCGCGGCGTCGTGCTCGGCGCCGGGGGAGTGGCCTTCGTGGTCGGCGTGGCCGGCGCGCTGACCACCTTCGCCGGCACCCCGGCGACCGACGCCGGAGGCGGCCCCGCGATCGTGTACCCGCCGGCCAAGGGCGTCTCCGTGGCCACCCTCACCGGCCCCACGGCCCCCCGACCCGGCGGCGCCGTCCGCCGCTACAGCCTCCGGGCCCGCACCGCGACCGTCACGCTGGCCTCCGGCCGCAAGGTCGCCGCCTGGACCTTCGACGGCACCGTGCCCGGCCCGCCGATCACCGCCGTGCAGGGCGACCTGGTCGAGGTCACCCTGCACAACGTCGACATATCCGCGGGGGTGTCGATCCACTGGCACGGCTACGACGTCCCGTCCGCCGAGGACGGCGCGGTCGGCCTCACCCAGGACTCCGTCACCCCCGGGCACAGCTTCACCTACCGCTTCCTCGCCGACCAGGCGGGCACGTACTGGTACCACACCCACCAGGACTCCAACCAGGGCGTGCAGAAAGGCCTCTTCGGCTCGCTCGTCGTCACCCCGCGGCCCGCCCGGGGCCGGGCCGCGACCGCGCCCGCCGACATCGCCGTCCCCGTGCACACCTTCGACGGGATCACCGCGGTCGGCGACCACGACACCCTCGACACCCGGCAGGTCGCGCCCGGCAGGCCGGTGCTGCTGCGGCTGATCAACACCGACAACGTCACCCACCGCTTCACCCTGGCCGGCGCCCCCTTCACCCTCGCCGCGGTCGACGGCAACGACGTCGACGGGCCCGGCACCCTGACACGGACCGCACTCAGCCTCGCCGCGGGCGGCCGCTACGACCTGCGGCTGACGATGCCGTCCGGTTCCGTCGCGCTGCTGGCCGACGACGACCGGGCGCACGGCCTGCGCCTGCTCCCGGGCGCAGGCAGGCCCGCGGCGGCGCCGGACACCGCCGCCTGGCCCGTACTGGACCTGCTCTCCTACGGCCGCCCCGCCGCCCGCCCCACCGCGCCGGGCCCCTTCGACCGCCGCTTCACCCTCGTCCTGGACCGCGGCCTGTCCCTGTCCGGACCGGTCAAGGGCCGCGACTGGACGGTCAACGGGCACGCCTTCCCCGACGTGCCGGCCCTGGTGGTGCGCAAGGGCGACCGGGTGGAGATGACCGTGGTCAACCGCAGCCTGGCCACCCACCCCTGGCATCTGCACGGCCACTCGGTCCGTGTCCTGTCCCGTGACGGCCACGCGGTGACCGGCAGCCCGCTGACCATGGACACCTTCGACGTCAGGCCGGGCGAGGTGTGGAAGGTCGCCTTCACCGCGGACAACCCGGGCCTGTGGATGGTCCACTGCCACAACCTGGTGCACGCCTCGCAGGGCATGTCGCTGACGCTGGCCTACGAGGGCGTCAGCGACCCGTACGACATGGCGGGCATGCACGGCGACTGACGGCGGGGCGACCGCGGCGGCCCGGGCCCGCCTCGCCGGCCGGGCACCGGACGTCCTTCGCCCGCCCCGGTGACGACCGGCGGCGGCGCGCCGGCCGTCACGGGGGCGGCCGGGGCGCCCGAACGGCCCCGGCCGGACGCCGGGGTACGGCATCCCGTCAGACCCGCCGCGTGGCAGGATGCCCGCCATGACGAAGCGCAGCGCGATCCGCACGAAGGACCGGTTCCGCAACCGGGTGGTCGTCCTCTTCCACCGTGCCGGGCTGCCCTTCGGCCCGATGCAGCTGCTGACGGTCCCCGGCCGCACGACGGGCATCGCGCGCACCACTCCGGTCGCGCCGGTGACGATCCACGGCGCCACGTACATCTGCCAGGCGTATCCGCACGCGGACTGGGTGAAGAACGCCCGCGCGGCCGGCCGCGGCACGCTCACCCGCGGGCGCGCGGGCCGGGAGGTCGACCTCGTCGAGGTGCCACTCGCCGAGCGCGGGACCGTCCTGCGGGAGTTCCCGGCGCAGAACCCGCGCGGCGTCGGCGCCTTCCTGCGCAACGGGCTGGTCGCCGAGCCCACCGGCGAGGCGTTCGCCGCGGCGGCGCCGGACGTACCGGTGTTCCGCGTCGTCGCCCGGGACCGGCAGCGCGGCTGAGCGAACACCCCCCCGCGCCGGGGACCGGTCGCGGTGCGGTCGGAGGAGCGGCGAGACCATCGGCGACGCAGCCGGTCTCCTCGCCCGCCGCGGCCACCCGGTCCGCGCTGCCCGGCGGACCGCGGCCACCCGGTCCGCGCTGCCCGGCGGCGCCCGCATCCCCACGTACGGCACCGGCGGCTGCCCGCATCCGGCGTCCACAGCGACAACGCGGCTGCCCCCACCCCGTCCCGCCGCCCGTTCGGCGACCGGCGCGAGCACGCCACCCGGCCCGCGACCGTCGTGGGCCCGCGGGTCACCCACGCTGTGCGCCGCACGCAAGTGCCCCGCGACCGGCCGCGCCTGCGGGCTCCCTCCTCGGCGACGGCGTGCCGACCGCCCCCACCGGGCCGCAGGCCCGCCCACCGTGACACCGCGTCGGCGGGTGGCCCGGACGGGGGCACCCCGCGGGGCGGCCCAACCAAGGCCGCCGGTGGCGGGAGGCAGAATGGCGGGATGCCGTTCACCCTGAGCCACCCCGCCGCCGTGCTCCCGCTGCTGCCCGGTGGGCGGCCCCGCGGCCCGCTGGTGGCCTCGGCGCTGGTCGCCGGGTCGCTCGCGCCCGATGTCCCCTACTTCACCGAGTCGCTGGTGCACGGCACCTTCGGCTACGGGGAATTCACCCACAGCCTGCTCGGCATCCCCACCGCGGACGTCGCCGTCGCCGCACTGCTGGCCGCCGGATGGCACTGGCTCCTGCGCGAGCCGCTGCTCGCGCTGCTGCCGGACCGCTGGGCCGCCGCCGCCGGTACGCTCACGGCCCCCACCGGGCGCAGCCGCGGCGCCGCGGGCGCCGGCTGGTTCGCGCTCTCCGCCGCCGCGGGCGCGGCCACCCACGTGGCCTGGGACGCCTTCACCCACGGCGGCCGGGTGGGCGTACGGCTGCTGCCGGTGCTGGACCGCACGGTGCTGGGGCATCCGCTGTACTACGACCTCCAGTTCTCCACATCCGTGCTGGGCCTCGGCGCGATCGGCTGGTACGGCGCCCGTACCCTGCGGGCCGCCGCCGGGCCGCAGCCCGCCGGCCGGGGGGCGCGCCGGCTGCGGCTGTCCCGGCGGACGAAGGCGGCGGCCACCGTGGTGATCGGTGCGGCCGCGGCGGCGGGGGTCGCGGCGCGGCTGGCGGGCTGGGACGGGCCGCCGCTGCGCGACGCGACCGTCTTCGACCTGATCCCGGCCGTCGCCTTCGGCGGCGGCGCGGGCGCCGCCGTGGGCCTGGCCGGTTACGCCGCGGTCGCCCGGGCCGCGCTGGCCCGTCGCAGCAGCGCGTCGTGAACGGCACGGCCGACGCGCTCGCGCTGGCCGGGACGGTCCTCGCCGGGTCAACCGTCCAGCGCATGACCGGAATGGGCTTCGCGCTGGTCGCCGTCCCGTCCCTGGTCCTGCTGGTGGGGCCCGCCGAGGGTGTGGGCCTGTCCAACTGCGCCGCACTGGCGATCAGCGCGGTGGGCCTGGCCGACACCTGGCGCCAGGTGCGGCTGAGGGCGATGGCGCCGCTCGTCGCCGCGGCGGCGTGCACCGTGCCGGCCGGTGCATGGGCGCTCGGCCACGTGCCCGAACCGGGCCTGCTCACCGGGATGGGGCTGCTGGTGGTGCTCGCCGTCGCGGTGGTCGCCTGCGGGGTGCGGGTGCCGGCGCTGCGCGGCCGCGGGGGAGCCGTCACCGCGGGCGCGGCGAGCGGCTTCATGAACGCCTCCGCCGGGGTCGGCGGACCCGCGGTGTCGCTCTACGCGGTCAACGCCGAGTGGTCGGTCGCGGAGTTCGTGCCCAACGCGCAGTTCTACGGCGTGCTGGTCAACGCCTTCTCGATCGCCGCGAAGGGCGGTGTTCCCCAGCTGGCGCCGC
The DNA here is from genome assembly GCF_044333485.1 of Streptomyces sp. NPDC020983. Classification (NCBI taxonomy): domain Bacteria; kingdom Bacillati; phylum Actinomycetota; class Actinomycetes; order Kitasatosporales; family Streptomycetaceae; genus Streptomyces; species Streptomyces sp. NPDC020983. The sequence goes on from NZ_JBIRRA010000005.1 coordinate 466,390, forward strand.
CGGTGTGGGCACTGGCCGCCACCGGCATGGCGGTCGGCACCCTGGCCGGCCGGATCCTCGCGGGGCGCGTCCCGGAACGCTGGGCCCGCGTGGTGATCCTCACCCTGGCCCTGGCGGGCGGCGTGACGACCACGGCCAAGGGCCTCTGGTCGATGTGACGCCCTGACACCGGGGCCGCGGGCCCCCGGGCCCGGTCGCCCGGCGGGTCTTCGCCGCCGCGCTGCCGTACCGGCGGGGCGGGGATCCGGCCGGCCCTCCTGCCGGTGCGTGCCCGCGCGGGCCGGGGCGCCCCAACGGCCGGTCGCCCGGCCGGTATCGGGTCCCGGTTCCCGGCCGCGCGGCCCCCGGCGTCCGGTCCGGCGGGAGCCGGTGCCGGCGTCCGGGCGGCGCCGCGCCCGCACGGCCGTACGGCTGTCTCCGCCGCCCGTGCGCGGATTCGTCCAGGTGGCGGGGCAACCCGGTGGCGGGGCCGGATGGTTGCTCAGGGTATGGCCAGTGATTCTCGTACGGCGACGGTGGACGGCGGCGGCTCGTGCCCGCGGCCGGCGGGGTCCTCGCGCGCCGCGACCGCGCCGCCGACTGCGGCGGCCCGAAGCGGGTAGGCGCGCCGGAGGCGCCCGCAACTCCCGCTGCCCGCACTTGTTTTCCGTACCGAAGGACTTCTTCCCATGGTTTCCCCCTCCCCGCGCGTCCTGCTGTCCGGTCTGGGCGCGGTCGCGCTCACCGCGCTCGCCGGCTGCGGAACGGCCGTCGGCTCCCGTGCGCAGGACCACGCGGCGACGGCCGCGGCCACCCCGCCGGGCGCCGTCCGCACCGTGCCGGCGCCGGCGGCGACGCCGGCGCTGCGCATGCCGGCCGGGCTCGGGCCGGCCATGCTGGCCCGCATACCGCGCGACAGCCGCCAGCTCGTCGTGGTCACCGGCCGCGGGATCGACTCCCCGGACGCCACGGTCGTGCTCTACCGCCGGACCGCGGGCGGCTGGCAGCCGGACGGCGCCGCGTGGCCCGCGCACAACGCCAAGGACGGCTGGACCGCCGACCACCACGGCGGCGACCTGCGCTCGCCGATCGGCGTCTTCACGCTCTCCGACGCCGGCGGGCTGCGTGCCGATCCGGGCAGCAGGCTGCCGTACCACCACTCCGGCGGCTTCCACGTCGGCGGGCGCGGCTTCGAGGGGGAGCCGCTCGCCGGCTCCTTCGACTACGTCGTCGCGATCGACTACAACCGCAAGCCCGGGACGTCCCCGCTGGACTGGACGCGGCCGCTGGGCGCTTCCCGGGGCGGCGGCATATGGTTCCACGTCGACCACGGCGGGCCCACGCACGGGTGCGTGAGCGTCTCCGAGGCGCACATGAAGCAACTGCTCGCGACCCTCGACCCGGCGCTGCACCCGGTGGTGGTCATGGGGGACGCGGCCTCGCTCGCGGCCTGAGCCGGAGCGGCGGTGCGTCCCGCCCGCGCGGCCCCTGCGCCGCCCGGCCGGGCCGGTCAGGCGTCGGCCGCCGCCCGGAAGACGCCGGCGTGCCGGGCGCACCAGTCGGCGAAGGTGGCGGGCCCGCGGCCCAGCAGCTCCTCGACGGTGCCGGTGCGGTAGCCCTCGGTGTCCTCGCGCATCAGGCGGAAGCCCTCCACGACGGCCTCGGCGAGGGCGGGGGGCGCGCCGTTCGGGAAGCGGGCGGCGACCGCCTCCTCGGGGGTGCCGACGGGGCGTGCGGTGATCGTCCTGCCGATGGTGGCGGAGATGACCGCCGCCTGCTCGGCGACGGTGAACAGCTCCGCGCCGGTGAGCTCGTACACCTTGCCCTCGTGCCCGCCGGTGGTGAGCACGAGGGCGGCGACGGCCGCGATGTCGGCCGGGTCGATCGGCGCCGCCCGGCCGGGGCCGACGGGGTCGAGGACGTAGTTGGCCTCGCGGATGGTGGGCAGCCAGTCCAGTGCGTTGGTCATGAAGCCGCCCGGCCGCAGGATCGTCGACGGGATGCCGGAGGCGCGGACGATCTCCTCGCGGGCGTGGTGCCACCGGCCCATCTTCGGCATGGGGTCGCCGAGCACGTTCGTCGAGGACAGGAAGACGATGTGGCGTACTCCCGCGGCCTTCGCCGCGGAGACCGCGAGGCCGGCGGCCTCGGTGCCGATGCCGGGGGTGAGCAGGAACATCCGGTCGGCGCCGGCGGCCGCGCCGGCCAGCGACTCCGGCGAGAGCAGGTCACCGGTGAAGCGCTCGGCGCCCCCGGGCAGCGCGGCGGCCCGGACCGGATCGCGTACCAGGACCCGTACCGCGGCTCCTGCCGCGTCCAGCCGGCTGACCAGCTCACGTCCGACGTTTCCGGTCGCACCGGTGACCAGTATCATGGCTTCTCCCCGTATCGTTTGCCGTCTAATGATCGGTTCGGGGGGAACGTTAGCCGGTTAATCATTAGCCGTCAATCGATTCCCGGGCGGTCCGTGCCGCCGTTCCGGGCGGAAGGCCGGTCGCTCGTGCCCGAATTCCTCGACCTGCACAGCAGGACCACCAAGGCGCTGCGCGCGCTCGCCGAGGAGGACATGCGCCGGCACGGCCTGCACTACGGGCAGCACCACCTGCTCGCCGCGCTGTGGGAGCAGGACGGCAGAACACCGGGTGAGGTCGCCGCCAGGCTGCACGTCACGACGCCCACGGTGGTGAAGATGGCCGACCGGATGACCGCGAGCGGGCTGCTGGAGCGGCGCCGCGACGCCCGGGACGCCCGGCTGGTGCGGCTGTGGCTCACCGACGCCGGGCGGGCGCTGCGCGAACCGGTCGAGTCCGGGCGGCGGGAGCTGGAGCGGCAGGTGACCGCGGGCCTGACCGGCGCCGAGCGCGACGGGCTGATGGCCGCCCTCGGCACGGTGCTGCGCACGGCGCAGGAGCTGCTCGGCGAGTCCTAGGCGTGTCTGACGCATCCCGTCCGCCTGGCGGTGTCTGGCACGCACGCTTGCCGCGTTGCCGCGTTGCCGCGTTGCCGCGTTGCCGTGTTGCGGCGTTGCCGGTCGCCGGCGCGGCCCTCCCGCTGCCTTCGGCGGGAGGTGCCCCAGCGCTCTCCTCCCTCCGCCTTGCCCTCGCACGCACCGGACACCGCCGGCCCCGCCCTCCGGGCGGACGACGCGATGTGCCGGACACGCCCCAGGCGGCGGTCCGGCCGCCGGGCGGAGGGCGCGGTCCGCAGGGCGCGCGCACGTGCGCGCCCGGCAGGGGAAGCGGCCGTCGCGAGGGGCGGCCGTTCCCCCTGCCGGGGCGCCGGTGGTCCGCGGACCGGGGGCCGCCGTCAGCGCACCGGCCCGGTGGCGCTCAGGTCGTCGCCTCGGCGGCGACCGGGCCGCCACCCAGTGCGTTGCGCAGCCGCGGCTCCGGCATGGCCAGGCGCGTCATCCGCCGCCGGCCCACCAGGCGCTCGTAGGTGTACACGGCGTGGATCGCCGCCCGCAGCAGCGCCGACTTCGCCGCCGGCCAGCGCAGGATCTCGCCCATGTGCGTCATCACCGCGATACTGACGTCGCGGTAGATCGCGATCTCGGCCGTCGCGCACTCCTCCAGCGTCCGCTGGATCAGCCGCCCGTGGCCCTCCCCGGCCAGCCGCAGCAGCTCCTCGTGGCAGTAGGCGAGGTGGTTGTCCTCGTCCCGGGCGATCTGCCGCACCGCGCGGCCGATCTCCGGGTGGGTGCCGAACAGCTTGACCAGCAGCGCCATCTGCTCCGAGGCGCGCTGCTCGGTCACCCGGCTGTGCGCCAGGTAGGTGATGATGTCCTGCTCGCTCAGCGGCTCGTCGGCCTTCAGCCGGGAGTGGGCGAGGCCGATCCCGGACCGCTCCAGCAGCATGGTGTAGTCGGTGTCCGCGGGCACCGGCGCCGGCTCCAGACCGCGGCCGTGCAGCAGCCCGTTGAAGATCCGGCCGTGCTTGTCCTCGTCCGCCCCGTGCCGGGCGATCTTCGGGGCCAGTCCCGCGAGCGCGGGTGGCACCAGGGCCGCGATCCGCCCGTTCTCCCAGCCGCCCTGCGACTCTCCGCTCGCCGCGATGGAGCAGAAGAGCCGGAAGGACTCGTCGTTGTCGAGGATCTCCGTGAAAAGGCTGCGCGCCGACAGCATGGCGCTTCTCCTCTCGCCGCCACCGGATGTCACGTCGAGTCAAGGCCGGGCGCCCGGGGCCCGCAACCGGGCGGTCCCGGGGCTGGGCCGTCCGGGCGACCGGGTGCCGTGCGGCCGGGCCCGCGGCGCGCCGGGCCGGGTGGTGACCCCGCCAGGACCGGTCCGAGCCGCCGGCCCGGTCCTGGCGGGGAGCGGTGTCAGCTGCGGCCCTGCCGCAGCTCCGCGGCGAGGGCGCCGCGGGCGCTCCCCGGCCGGTGGTACCCGCCGGGCACGGCCGCCCGGTCCTCGCCGGGGAAGGAGCCGGGCGCCCGGAGGCGCCCGCCGGCGGAACCCCGCGCGGTGGAGCCCGCGCCGCGCGTGGTGCGCGGGCAGCCGTCCGGCGCTGCCCGGTGCGCCTGCCGCCGCGCCCCGGCCCCGCCGCCGTCGGGCCGCGGGACGCGTGCGTCCGCCCGGGCGACGGCGGTCCGGACGCCGGGCGCCCCGGGTCCCGCCGCGGTGGCGGCCGGACCGTGCGGCGCGTCGCTCCCGGGGCCCGCGCTCCGGGCGCCGTGGCCGTTGGCGAAGGGGGCGGCGTGCGGGTCCGCCCCGCGGGCGCGGGTGAAGGCATCCGCGGTGCGGCCCGGGCCGGCCCCTCGCGACCCCGTGCCGCCGAGGGAGGAGCCGCCGCCGGTGAACGCCGCGCGGAACGCCCCGCCCGCCGGTGTGCCGGGGTCCGCGGCCGTGCCGAGGCCGATGCCTGCCTGCCGTGCCAGGACGCACCGCGGCGGCCGGGCCGCCGCGGCCGCCGGTGCCCCGCGCTCGTCCCGGCCCGGGACGGACACCCGGTGCGGGACCACGGCCGGCACGCCGGCGGCGGCGCGGGTCGTTCCTCTCATGGGGGTCCTTCGGGCAGGGGACGGCAGGGCGTGGCGGAGCGGCCTCTCGAAACTTTCGAAGTCGATCACGCAACTTGCGGACGCAACTTAAGGCCTGCTCAGCTGCCGGTCAATATCCCCGGCACACCCCGTTGCGCCGTACGTTCCCGCGGGACGCCCGGCCGGTGCCGCTCAGTCCAGGCCGCGCGCCTGCCGGAAGCGCGCCAGACCGTCCGGCAGCCCCACCAGCGGCTCCGGATAGCCCTTGCGGCCGGCGGCCGGCAGCTTCCAGGGCTCGTGCACCGCGGGCCCGTCCACCGCGGCCAGTTCGGGCACCCAGCGGCGGACGTACGCGCCGTCCGGGTCGTAGCGGCGGGCCTGGAGCAGCGGGTTGAGGACCCGGTTCGGCCGGGAGTCCGTGCCGGTGCCCGCCACCCACTGCCAGTTGAGCTGGTTGTTGGCGACGTCGCCGTCCACCAGGAGGTCCAGGAAGTGCGCCGCGCCCACCCGCCAGTCCACGTACAGCGTCTTCGTCAGGAAGCTCGCCACCAGCAGCCGCGCCCGGTTGTGCATCCAGCCCTCCGCGCGCAGCTGGCGCATCCCGGCGTCCACCACCGGATAGCCGGTCATGCCCTCGCGCCACGCCTGCGCGTCCGCGTCGGCCGCCCGGCCGGTGCGCCAGCGGTCGTGCCGGGTGCGGTAGTCGGCCGCCGACACCCGCGGGCGCGCGGCGAGCAGCTGCCGGTTGAAGTCCCGCCAGCACAGCTGCCGGACGAACGCCTCCGCGCCCGCGCCCCCGGCCGACCGCGCGCGGTGCACCGTCTCGACCGCCGACAGCGTCCCGAAGTGCAGGTGCGGCGACAGCCGCGAGGTCCGGTCGCCCGCCAGGTCGTCCTGGCCCGTCGCGTACGACGCCAGGCCGCCGCGCAGCCACCCCGTCAGCCGCCGCCGGGCCGCCCGCTCCCCGCCCTCCGCCGGGCCCGCGGGCACCCCGGGCAGCGCCGCCGAGCCCACCTCGTCCGGCACCGGCACCCGGCGGGGCGCGGGGAGCGTGTCCCGCAGCCGGTAGCCGGACCAGTGCCGGAAGTACGGTGTGAAGACCGCGAAGTGGTCCGAGCCCTGCGGTGCCAGCGCGCCCGGCGGCACCGCCGTGACGACCGTGTCGTGCACGTGCAGCCGCCGTCCCGCCGCGGTGAGCGCCCGCCGCAGCCGGTCCTCCCGGCGCTGCCCGAAGCCGCTGTCGGCCGCCGCGAGGTGCACCTCGGCCGCGCCGCACTCGGCGGCCACCGCGCACACCTCCCGCGCCGGGTCGCCCTCGCGCAGCACCAGCCTCCCGCCCCGCTCGCGCAGGCCCGCGTCCAGGTCGGCCAGGCACGCGTCGAGGAAGGCCGTCCGGTGCGGGGCCGCGAAGCCCGCGCGCTCGACCGCCGGGTCCCGCACGAACAGCGGCACCACCTCGTCGGCCGCCGCCAGCGCCGCCCGCAGCGGCGGGTGGTCGTGCAGCCGCAGATCGCCCGTGAAGAGCACCACCGCGCGCCTCATCCGCCCGCGCCTCCCGTCTGCTCCCGCGCGTCCGAACGCGCCGCCGCCCGTGCGATGTTGCGGGCCATGCCGCCGAAGACGGCGGCGTGGAAGGGCGCGACCCCCCACCAGTAGGCGTGGCCCAGCAGCCCGCGCGGCAGGAAGACGGCCCGCTGCCGGTAGCGGGTGCGTCCCTCCGTGTCCCGTTCGGCGCACATCTCCAGCCACGCCAGGCCCGGCAGTCGCATCTCCGCCCGCAGCCGCAGCAGCCGCCCGCGCTCGATCTCCTCGACGCGCCAGAAGTCCAGCGAGTCGCCCACGCGCAGCCGCTGCGCGTCCCGCCGCCCGCGCCGCAGCCCGACCCCGCCGAACAGCCGGTCGACCAGGCCCCGCACCGCCCACGCCACGCCGAGCGAGTACCAGCCGTGCTCGCCGCCGATGCCCTCGATCACCCGCCACAGCGCCTGCGGGCTCGCGTCGACGAGCGCCTGGCGCCGGTCGGTGTACAGGCTGCCGCCCGCCCAGTCCGGGTCCGTGGGCAGCGGGTCGCTGGGGGCGCCGGGGACGGCCGCCGACGACCAGCGCGTGTCGACCTGTGCCTCGCGCACCCGGCGCAGCGCCAGGGTGAGGGCGCGGTCCACCCTGACCGGGCCGTCCGGCGGGTCCGGGACGTAGGCCCGGATGTCGTGCTCGTGGCACACCACCTCGTGCCGCAGCGACTCGGCCAGCGGCCGCGCCACCCCCGCCGGGACGGGGGTGACCAGGCCGATCCACAGGCTGGACAGCCGCGGGGTGAGCACCGGCACCGGGACGATCAGCCGGCGGGGGAGCCCGGCGACCGCCGCGTAGCGGCGCATCAGGTCCCGGTAGGTGAGCACGTCGGGGCCGCCCACGTCGAAGCCGCGGCTGACGTCCGCGGGCATGGCGGCGCTGCCGACGAGCAGCCGCAGCACGTCCCGTACGGCCACCGGCTGGACCAGGGTGCGCACCCAGCTCGGCGTCACCATCACCGGCAGCCGCTCGGTGAGGTAGCGCAGCATCTCGAACGACGCCGAGCCCGAGCCGATGATGACCGCCGCGCGCAGGACCGTCGTCGGCACCCCGGAGGCCAGCAGCACCTCGCCGACCTCCGCGCGCGAGCGCAGGTGCGGTGACAGCTCGTGCCGCGGCACGCCGCGCGGGGTGAGCCCGCCGAGGTAGACGATGCGCCGCACCCCGGCGGCCCGCGCCCGCTCGCCGAAGATCCGGGCCGCCCGGCGGTCGGTCGCCTCGAAGTCGCGCCCGCTGCCCAGCGAGTGCACCAGGTAGTAGGCGACGTCGGCGTCCCGCATCGCGGCCGCCACCGACTCCTCGTCCGTGACGTCCCCGGCGACCACCTCGGCCCGGCCCGCCCAGGGGTGGTCGCGCAGCTTGACCGGCGTGCGGGCCAGGCAGCGCACCCGGTAGCCGGCGGCCAGCAGTTCGGGGACGAGCCGCCCGCCGATGTAGCCGGTCGCGCCCGTCACCAGGCACAGCCGCCCGGCGCCGGGCCTCGCGCCCGGCTCAGGGGCCCCGCCCGCGCCCTGCTCCGTGTCCGGATCCGCTGGGACGCCGCCCACTTCCGCTCCTGCCGCCGGCCGCCCGCGGCCGCGGCCGCGCTGTCGGCCCCAGCACACCACGCCGGGCCCGCGGCCGCCGCGCGCGGCGGCCGCGGGTCACCCGAAGCGAGCAACGGCGCGCCGGGCGGCGGGGGGAGCGGGGCCGGGCCCCCGCGTCACACGGGGGTTCACACCTCCAGGTCGTTCTCGATCGCCCTGAGCTGGTGCCGGGCCATCGCCAGGTTCGCGCGGCCGCGGTCCAGGGCCAGGTAGAGGAAGAGCCCGGACTTGCCGCGGCCGCGCAGCAGCCGGATCAGGTGGTACTGCGAGCCCAGCGTGATGAGGATGTCCTCGATCTCGTCCTTGAGCCCCAGCATCTCCATGGTGCGCGCCTTGGCGCGGACCACGTCGGTGTTGCCCGCCGCGGCCACGGTGAGGTCGAGGTCCTTCCCGCCGCCGATCGTGCCCAGCGCCATGCCGCTGGTGTAGTCGACGAGCGCCACGCCTATGACGCCCTCGATCGAGGTCATCGCGTCCTTGAGGGCGGTTTCGGTGTTGGCCATGATCTTCCTGCTTCCCTTCGACGGTGTGTCAGGTTCTTGCGGTGGGCGGGGGGTTCTCGGCTGCGGGGCGGTTCCCGGTGCCGAGGCCGTGCCGCCGGAGCGCGGCCGGGCTGCCCGGCTCCCGCGCGCCGCCCGCGGCCGCTGCTCGGCCGTCACGGCGCGCCGCCGTCCGCGGAACGCGCGGCGGAGCCGTCCAGCAGCGCGGCCACCCGGGCGCCGCTGCGGCGCGATTCCAGGTGCAGCCGGCCGACGTTGGTCTGCGGGCCGGACAGCACGAGCAGGACGGCGTCGCTCCCGGCCGGGTAGAGCGCGACGCAGCCGCCGCCCGTGCGGATCAGCAGCTCGTGGAAGGGCTCCTGGCCCGCCGCGTCGGCCAGCCGCAGCCCCAGTCCGAGCGCGGCGGCGCTCAGCGCCGCGAAGCCCTCGGCGGGCCGGCCGGGCGCGTCGTCGGCGAGCAGCAGTCCGTCCGCGGTCGCGGCGACGACCCCGGTGACGTCCGGCAACCGCGCCCGCAGGCCCTCCAACTCGGTACGTATCGCGGCTTCGTGGGCCATCGATCTTCTCCTCTCGGCACGCAGGGCGCGCCGCTGCAGCAGGCGCTTCACCGCCGCGCCCCCTTCACAACTGCTCCAGGGCGACCAGCAGCCGGCGCAGCAGCGCCGCGTCCGGGGTGTCGCCGATGCTCTGCAACCAGGCCGGAGCCCGGGCGGGCTGCCGGACCCCCGGCTGCGGGGTCCGCACCAGGCCGAGCGCGGCCAGCCGGCGGACGTCCACCAGTGCGTGGAAGGCGGGCCGCCCCAGCAGCGCCGCGAGGGCCGACGGTGTCCGCACCCCGTCGGCCAGCCCCAGTACCGCGGCCTGGCCGCGCGGCAGGTGCGGCGGGCGGGCGTCCGCCGCACGGGCGGCCGGGGCCGGCGTCACGGGCGCCGCGTCCAGCTCGGGGTGCGGCCACAGCCGCTCCAGCATCCGCCGCCGCCGCCCGGCCTCGGTCTCCACCGCGGCCACCGGCACCCCGCCGTCCGAGCCGAACCAGTGCCGCACCCCGTGCCGGAAGCGGGTCGGGCCCGCGGCCGGCCCGAGGACGAAGTAGGCCGCGTCGTGCAGCGCGCCGAGCCGGCAGATCTCCAGCTCGCCCGCCGCGACGCGGTGCCGCTCGACGAGCCGCCGCCCGACCGCGCACTCCGCACCGGCCTCGGCCACGGCCTCGCGCCAGGCGTCCGGGCCGAGCCGGCCGCCGGCCGTGAGCAGCACCTCGATACCGGGCGCCGCCGGGCTCTCGGCGTGCACCACCTCGCCTCCGGCCAGGTAGAGCGCGCCGGTGTCCCGTAACAGCACGCCGGTCGCGCGCTGTGCGGCGAGCCGGGCGAGCATGGGGGAGTGCGCCGCCGCGCCGCCCGTGCCGCCGCCGCCCGCACCGCGGGCCGTCATGCCACGACCAGCTCCTCGGCGAGCTCCCGCAGTCTGAGCAGGGCCAGCGCCAGGTTCGCCTGCGTCCGGTCGAGCCAGACGTACAGGAACACCCCGCCCTCGTAGGGGGCTTCGAGGAAGCGGATCAGGTGGTAGCCGGTGCGGGTGAGCACCACCGCCTCCTCGGCCGCGGGGCCGGGGCCGGCGTGGCCGGCGGTGAAGACCGGGTGCTCGGCGGTGGCGCGGGCGTAGGCGGCGGTCTCGGCCGCGACCGTCCCGTGGTCGCCCGCCGCGGCCTCGCCGGCGGACCCGAGCGCGAGCCCGCTGATCCACTCCACCAGGGCGGCGCCGCGCGCGCCGGGCAGGGCCATCGCCCGCAGCAGGCACTCGTCGATCCCGGACACACCTCTCCCCTCACCGCACGCCGCCGTACGACCGCCCGGGCGGGCGGTGACGAGCACGTTACGCACGGTGCCGCTCGTTCAGGGGAGTTCTGGCATTTTCCTGCGGTACATGCGGGCCGCGGGCTTAGGATGCCCCGCACCTGCCCCGGGGGTGCGGGCCGGCGGTGTCAGGAGCGGTGCCCCAGCGTGGTGACGCCCAGGGCGAGCAGGCCGTCCAGCACGAGGTCGACGCCGACGGCGGCGAGCAGCAGTCCCAGCAGCCGGGCCACCAGCTCGACGACGGTGTGGTGCGTGCGCTGGAGCAGCGGTCCGAGCAGGAGCACGCACACCAGGTCCACCGCGATGACGGTGGTGAACGCCGCGACGACGGTGCCGCGCCAGCCCCAGTCGGTGCGCTCGGCGGTCTCGATCAGCAGGCCCGTCATCGCCAGCGGGCTGACCACGTACGGCATCAGCAGCTGCCGCATGCCGCTGGTCAGGTCGGGCCCGTCGTCGCCCGGCGCCTCCGCCCCGGTGTGCAGGCCGAGCACCAGGCCGACGGCGTAGAGGAAGAAGATGATCCCGCCGGCCAGGGCCAGCGCGGGCGTCGAGATGTGGAAGAGCTCCAGCAGCCACGGCGACGACAGGCCGGTGGCCACACCGATCAGCACCGCGCCCGCCGACGACACCAGCGCGATGACGCGCAGGTCCCGCCGCGGGTGGTGCTGGGCGAGCCCGGCGAAGGCGAGGAGGACCTTGGGCGGCCCGATCACGGAGAAGAACGTGATGAAGGCGGCGGAGTACGTCAGGCTGGTCATAACCGGCATCATGCGCAACAACGGGCCGCGCGGCGGGCATTGACGCCCGTTCGTTCGAAGCTTCGGACGGACGGCAGTATCGTTGCCCAGGGCAAGCAGGATCTGGAGAGAGAGACCCTATGAGCGCCCAAGCAGATGCCGCGCAGACCGGTACCGCCGCACCGCAGACAGGCTACTCGCACCGGCAGATCATGATCATCCTGTCGGGCCTGCTGCTGGCGATGTTCCTCGCCGCACTCGACCAGACGGTGGTCTCCACCGCCATCTACAAGATCGGTGAGAGCCTCGACGGGCTGACCGCACAGGCCTGGGTGACCACCGCCTTCCTCATCACCTCGACCATCGCCACCCCGCTCTACGGCAAGCTGTCCGACCAGTACGGCCGCAAGCCCTTCTTCCTGTTCGCGATATCCGTCTTCGTCGTCGGCTCCGTGCTGTGCATGCTCTCGACGTCGATGTACATGCTCGCCGCCTTCCGCGCCTTCCAGGGCATCGGCGCGGGCGGCCTGTTCTCGCTGGCCTTCGCGATCATCGGCGACATCATCCCGCCGCGCGAACGCGCCAAGTACCAGGGCTACTTCATGGCCGTCTTCGGCACCTCCAGCGTGCTCGGGCCGGTCATCGGCGGCTCGCTCGCCGGCCAGGACTCGCTGCTCGGCATCGACGGCTGGCGCTGGATCTTCCTGGTGAACGTGCCGATCGGTGTCGCCGCGTTCGTCGTCGTCGCCAAGGTGCTGCACATCAAGCAGGACAAGCGCCCGCACAGGGTCGACTCCTTCGGCGCCACGTCGCTCGTCGTCGCCCTCGTGCCGCTGCTGATCGTCGCCGAACAGGGCCGCGAATGGGGCTGGGGCAGCGGCCGCTCGCTCGCCTGCTACGTCATCGGCGCCGTCGGCATCGTCTGCTTCCTCCTCGCCGAGCGCCGGGCGGGCGAGGAGGCGCTCCTGCCGCTGCGGCTGTTCCGCAACGGCGTCTTCGCGCTGGGCTCCGCCCAGTCCGCGATCATCGGCATCGGGATGTTCGGCGGCATCACCCTGATCCCGTTCTACCTCCAGCTGGTCAAGGGCAACTCGCCCACCAAGGCCGGCCTGCTGATGCTGCCGCTGGTGCTCGGCATCATGGTCTTCTCGGCCGTCTCCGGCATCATCACCTCGCGCACCGGCCGCTACAAGGTCTTCCCGGTCATCGGCTGCGCCCTGCTCGTCGCGGGCATGCTCATGCTCTGGCAGATCGGCGCCGACAGCAGCCTGCTGTACGCCGACGGGGCGATGTTCCTGATCGGCGCCGGCCTCGGACTGAACTTCCAGACCATCGTGCTGGCCATGCAGAACGCCGTCCCCCCGCAGGACATCGGCGTGGCGACCTCCTCCACGACGTTCTTCCGGCAGATGGGCGGCACCCTCGGTGTCGCCGTCTTCCTGTCCATCGTCTACTCCGTCGTCCCCGGCAAGATCAGCTCCGCCTTCGCCGCCGCCCGCCGCACCCAGGACTTCCAGCAGGCCGCGGCCGCGCACCCGGACCAGCTCAGGACGCTCACCAGCGGCAGTTCGGACAACCTCAACGACACCTCGTTCCTGAACCACTTCGACCCGGTGCTCGGCCACCCCTTCAAGGTGGGCTTCACCGACGCCATGAACGTCGCCTTCCTCGCCTGCGCCGGCGTCCTGGTGCTCGCGATGCTGCTGTCCACGATGCTCAAGGAGGTCCCGCTGCGGACCACCGGTGCGGCCTTCGAGAAGCGCGAGGAGCCGCCGGCCGGGTCCGACGAGGCGACCGCCGGGGCGGGCGGCGCCGACGGGCCCGCCGCGTAGCGGCGGACACGGCGCGAGGCCGTGGGAATCGATCGGGCCGCCGCCCCGCGGGGCGGCGGCCGGGTGGTCGTCGTCGGCGTGGACGACTCCGACTCCTCCTGGCGCGCCGTCGCCTACGCCGTCGGCCTCGCCCGCCGGCAGGACGCGCTGCTCGCGCTCGTCCACGTGCTGCCGCAGCACACCGCCGCACTGTTCGGCGGGGTCGCGTGGATGCTCGCCCCCGACGACGTCGCGCTCGCCGGGCAGTTGCGCGACCGCATCGCCGGCGGACTGGGGGCCGCCCCCGGACTGCCCGCGCCGCGCTGGGAATTCCACCTGCTGCGCTCCGCGAGCGTCGCGGCCGGCCTCGCGGCCGTCGCCGACGAGCTGCGCGCCGACACCGTCGTCATCGGCACCTCGCGCGGGCTGTGGCACCGGCTGTTCGGCTCCCCGGGCGTCCGGCTGCTCAAGTCCCGCCGCTGGCCGGTGATCGTGGTGCCGTGACGGCGGTTGACCCGCGGGACGCGTGTCGCACCCCGTGACAGCGGGGGCCGCGGTTGCTTGAATGCGTCAGGCGCCCGGCCCGCCGCGGCGCCCCCGCTGTCCGCCGACCGCCGGAGCGTCCGCCGTGCCGATGTCCCGCCGTGCCCTGCTCTCCACGCTCCCCGCCGGCGCCCTGCTGGCGCTCGCCGGGCGGATCCCCGCCGCGGACGCCGCCGACCCGGACGACGCCGCCCGCGTCGTCGCCAACGCCACCGCCGTCTTCTGCGGCACCGCCGAGTCCAACGCCCGCCCCGAGGTCGCGGGCAAGCTCGCCGCGATCGAGGCCGCCGCCACCTCGCACCTGGCCGCCATGGACGCCGCGGGCGCCGGCGAGCTCTTCCACGGCCTGGGGCTCGGCACCAGCGACCCGCACCTGTCCACCACCTTCCAGTACCTGTACGAGATCGCGGTCGCCACCCGCGCCCCCGGCTCCGCGTTGCTCGCCGACACCGCCGTGCAGCAGCGCGTCGTCGACGGCCTGCGCCTGCTCCACGACCGCTACTACGGCGACCAGTCGGCCGGTTACTACGGCAACTGGTTCACCTGGGAGATCGGCATCTCCACCTACGCCAGCCGCACCCTCGTGCTGCTCGGCGACACCCTCGCGGCCACCGCGCCCGCGCTGACGGCCACCTACGTCGCCACGATGGACGCGTACCTGCGCAACGGCAAGAACGGCGACGTCGACCTCGACTCGCGCTTCCACACCGGCGCCAACCTCGCCGACATCACCACCAACCGCGTCCTGCAGGGCGCCGCGCTCGGCGACGCCGCCCGCATCACCAAGGCCGTCACCGACCAGCTCACCGTCTACGCCACCGTCGACCCGTACGCGCTCCGGCACGGCGTCACCGACGGCTTCTACGCCGACGGCTCCTTCCTCCAGCACTCCTCCGTCGCCTACACCGGCTCCTACGGCACCGGGCTGCTCACCCGCGTCGTGCAGACCGTCAAACTCCTCGACGGCACCGGCTACGCGCCCGGCGGCGCAGACCTCGCCGACATCGCCGCCGACTGGGTCGCCGGCAGCTTCGCGCCGCTGATCGTCGAGGGCTGGATGACCGAGGCCGTCAAGGGACGGGCCGTCTCCCGGACCGGCACCGGCTACGCCGACACCGCCCCCGTCGTCGAGGCCGTCACCGACCTGTCCGGCCACGCCACCGGCGAGCGCGCCGCCGCGCTCGCCTCGTACGTCAAGCACCTGCGGCAGGTCACCCGGGCGGCGCCCGACCCGGCCGGCTTCGTCTCGCCCGTCAGCGTCGCTGCCTACGCCGCGATCCTCGCCGATCCCGCCGTCCCCGCGCGCGACATCAACCCGGCCGCCCTGCACCGCGCCTACCCCGCCATGGACCGCAGCGTCCACCGCCGCCCCGGCTGGACCTTCGTACTCGCCCGCAGCTCCGCGCGCGTCAGCGGCTACGAGTACATGAGCGGCGAGAACCTGCTGCCCTGGCACCAGGGCGCCGGCGCCCACTACCTCTACCTCGCCGGCCAGGACCAGAGGGAGGCCTTCGGCGTCGACTACTTCACCACCGTGCCGCCCGACCGGCTCGCCGGCGTCACCGCCCCCGACGAGACCCGGCTCAGCGTCCCCGAGCTGTACGGCACGCAGTGGTACGACAACCCCGCCGCCGGCTTCACCTCCTCCTCGGAGTCCCAGAACGCCTACGTCTACTTCCCGCGCGGCACCAACGCCCACTCCGGCGGCGCCGCCCTGGGCCCCTACGGCAGCGCGGCCATGGTCTACGCGCCCGACGCGGCCTGGACCGCCGCGCAGGCCGGCCTGCTCCCCGCCGACTTCACCGCCTACCGCGCCGCCGACGCCACCCGGTCCTGGTTCATGCTGGACGACGAGGTCGTGGTCCTCGCCGCAGGCGTCGGCGACCGTGCCGGGCGGCCCGTCACGACGACCGCCGACGCGCGCATCGCCGGGGCGCCGGCCGCCGTCGCCCTCACCGGGCGCACCCGGCACGGCGCCCCCGTCACCGGCCCCGGTACCGCGCCGCTGGCGTGGCTGCGGTACGCCGACACCACGCAGGGCACGGCGGTCGGCTACGTGCTCCTCGGCCCGCACCGGCCGGACGCCACGGTCTCGCTCGGCACCGTCACCCGCAGCCGGCGCACCGTGCGGCTCGGCAACCCGGACACGGCCGTCACCAAGCAGGTCTTCACCCTGAGCTTCCACCAGGCCGCCGGCGCCCCGCACGCGGCGTTCGCGTACGCCGTCCTCCCCGGCGCGGACGAGCCGCGGCTGCGGGCGTACGCCGCGGGCGGCCCCGTCTCGGTGCTCGCCAACACCACCGGCGTCCAGGCCGTACGACACTCCGGGCTCGGCCTGCTCGCCGTCAACACCTTCACGCCGGGCAGGCACCGTGTCGGGCGCCTGACCGTCGACGGGGCGGCGTGCGTGCTGGTGCGCGAGTCGCGCGGCGGAACGGTCGAGGTGGCCGTCGCCGACCCCACCACCGGGCGGGACACGGTGACCCTCCACCTCGCGGGCCGCCCCCTGCGCCCCGCCGCCCCGTCCCCCGCGTTCACCGCGCGCCAGGGCTCCGGCGGTACGACCCTGCGGGCGACGACCCGCCACACGTACGGGGAGTCGCTGACCGTGACCCTGCACTGACCCTGCACCGGCGCCGCGGATCCGGTGCCGGCCCGCGGCCCCCGCCACACGGCAGGACCGCACCGGCCGCGCACCGCGTGACGCACCCGGGCGGCATCCCGTGGGGGGAGGGCCGCGACCCGTGGACCGCCGGCTCACCGCACGCGGTGCGCACCCCCTGCCCGGGGAACCGGGCGGAGGTGAGGGGACGTCACCCCGGGTGGAGGTGACAAGCGTGAGTGGACCCGCTTTCCTCGCCGCCTACGCGGCACTGTTCGTCCTCGCCGGTGTCGCCACGGCCCTCGTGCGCTCGGCACAGCGCCGACGGCTCGCCGCCGCGCCCGGCGGCGGCTGGCTGCCGCCGGACCCGTACACCGTCGCCGTGCTGAGCGGCGGTCCCACACGGGTCGTGGACACCGCCGTCCACGCCCTCGTCGCGGAGGGCCGGCTGCGGGTCGGCCGCGACCACCGGATCACGCCGTGCGGCTCGCCCGTGCCCGCCGACGCCGTGGCCGCCGACGTCGTCGCGGCGGTGAGCGGCGCGCACGGCGCCACGCTCGCGACGGTCCGGGCGCGCGTCGCCCGGGGCGCGGCCGTGCAGCAGGTCGTGGCGCACGCCACCGCGCGCGGCCTGCTGCGGGCGCCCGGCCGTCGCGCGGCCTCCGCCGTCGCCGCGCTCGCGCCCATGCTCGCCGTCTTCTGCGCAGGTCTCGGCCGGCTCGGCTACGGAATCCACCGGCACCACCCGGTGGGACTGCTGCTGGCCGAGCTGGCGTTCAGCGCGGTGGTCATGCTGATGGTCGGCAACTCCACGCCGCGCCGCACCGCGGCGGCCGAGCGGATGCTGGAGCAGGCCCGCGGCGTGGCCGCGCCCGCCACGGCCCCGGCGCCCGCGCTGCTCGGCGGCGGCCTGCCGGTACCGGCCGCGGTGATGGGTGTCGCGCTCGTCGGCGCCGGCGCGGTCACGGACGGCGACCTGCGCCACGCGCTCTTCGGCGGCGCCGGCACCGGTTCCGCGTCCGGCGGCGGCGGTGGCTGTGGCACGGACTCGGGCGGCGGCTGCGGCGGTGGCGGTGGCGGTTGCGGGGGCGGCTGCGGCGGGTGCGGCGGATGACGCCCGCGCCCTGCCTGGGCTTCGGTGTCGGCTGGCGCCGCCCCATCGACCTGACCGTCGAGCGCCTGACCGGCGTCGACTTCGTCGAGGCCGTGGCCGAGGGCCTCGACCCGCGGCGGATCCCCCCGTCCCTGGCGGTGCTGCGCGAGCGCGGCGTACCGGTGGTGCCGCACGGCGTCTCGCTGTCGCTGGGGGGCGCCGGACGCCCCGACCCCGCCCGGCTGGCGCACCTGGCCGCCTGCGCGAAGGCGCTGGACGCGCCGCTGGTCAGCGAGCACATCGCCTTCACCCGGGCCGGGCAGTGGGAGGCCGGGCACCTGATCCCGGTGCCCCGGACGTGGGACACCGTCGCCGTCGTCGCCGAGAACGTCAGGATCGCGCAGGACCACCTGCCCGTGCCGCTGGCGCTGGAGAACATCGCCCCGCTGTTCGCGTGGCCCGGCGAGGAGCTGACGGAGGGGCAGTTCCTCGCCGAGATCGCCGCGCGCACGGGAGCACTGCTGCTCGTGGACGTCGCCAACCTGCACACCGCGCGGGTCAACCTCGGCATCGACCCGTACGACGTCCTGCGGGAGCTGCCGCTGGAGCGCCTCGGCTACGTCCATGTCGCCGGGGGCGTCGAGCGGGACGGGGTGTGGCACGACACCCACACCCACCCCGTCCCCGCCCCCGTGCTCGACCTGCTCGCCAGCCTCGCGGGCCGGGCCCGCCTGCCCGGCGTCCTCCTCGAACGCGACGGCGCCTACCCGACCGACGCGGAGCTCGCGGGTGAGCTCGCCGCGATCCGCGCCGCCGTCGCGCGCGGGCGCCGCGCATGACCGCGCGCGAGCGGGCGGCCCTGGCCGCGGCCCAGGAGGCGCTGCTCGCCGCGCTCGTGGGCGGCGGGCAGGCACCGCCGGGCTTCGACCCGGAACGCCTCCGCGTGCAGGCCGCCGTCCTGCGCGCGAAGCGGCACCGTACCCACCACCCCGCCGGGGAGGCCGTCCCGCCCGTGCGGCGCCCCCGCCTCCTGCGCCGCCTGACGGGCCGGGGCGCGCTAGGGAAACCGGGTGCGCCCGCCGCGCGGCGGGCGGAACACTGTGCGGATGAGCTCCGCGGACCCCTCACCCCGCAGGAACGGGCGCTCGGCCATGTCGCCGGGCTGTCCTCGGGCCCGCCGGTGGACCCCGCGCTGCGGGTGACCCTCAACTTCCACCCGGACCGCCCGGTGCGCGGCAGGCTCGTCCTGGACGCCATGGCCGAGGACGGCGTCTACCGCTCGCAGTTCGTGACGGGCACGGGCAACGGCCGGCTGACCGCCCACCCGGGGGGCGACCGGTGGCGCTGGGAGAGCCGGATCTTCGCCGGGGCGTACGACGACGCGCCCGCCCGCGAACGGCCCGTCCACGGCGCGCTGAACTTCCGCCGCAAGCCCGTCGGCGGCGCACCGCGGTTCGGCTCCGCCCACTTCCGGCTGACCGCCGAAACCCTGGCGCGGACCACCTTCTGCCACCCGGACAGCTTCCACGAGCCCGCCGACTTCGGGGTGGCCGCGCGTATGCCCCTCGTCGCGCAGGCCCCCGCCGACCGCCAGGACGACCTCGACGACTACGTCGAGGCGCAGATCCACGGCCCCGTCCGCCCGGACCGGCACGTGGAGGCGCTGGTCCTCGACCCCTGCCACCGCGGCACCCCGGTCGAGGAGGCGGCGCTGCGCCTGGGCTGCCCCGTCGAATGGCACGGCGGCTTCCGGCTCACCGTCACCGAGCTGTGCCGCCACCCCGGTTACCGCGGCCAGGAGTACGTCGACCTGGCCGCCCGGATCGCCGTCGACGGCCTCCTCGACCCGCGGATGCTCGGAGCCGCCGCGTCCTGCGAAGACCACGACCCCCAGGCGGTCAAAAAGGTCTGGCACTGCCTGGCCCGCTTCGGCGCCCCCACGCATGCCCACTGAGGGTCCCACCGGGGCGCGGGGGACCGGCGGCCACGCCGGCGACGGGGCGACTGCGCCGGTCCACGGCGGGCCCCGGCGGCGGTTTTTGCGGGTGGGGGCGAGCCCGTCAGGGGCGCGGGGGCCCGTGCGATCGGCCCCGGCAGGGGGCGGCCGCGGTCCACCGCACGCGGCAGCCCGGTGGTCCCCGCTACGCCGCCCGCAGGGACGCGTGGAGGTGGGCCGCCAGGGCGGCCGGGGCGGGGGAGGGGAAGCGGGCCGAGAGGTGGCCGTCGGGGCGGATGACGAACGCCTCGGGGGCCACCGCACCGTACGCGCGGCGGAAGGCCGCGTCGCGGTCGTGGACGCGCGGTACGCCGAGCCCCTCGCCGAAGGCCCCCGGCGCGAGCACGGCGAAGACGTTGACGCGCCCGCGGGCGGCGCTCCGCGCGGCCGTCGCGCAGGCCCGCAGCTCCTCGGCGGCCACGTCCTCCCCGGCGTAGAGCAGCAGCGTGTGGTGGGGACTCCGCAGCAGGTCGAACAGCCGCACGGGATAAGCCGCGATGTCGCCGGTGAGTCCGTGGCAGTCGGGCGCGCGGTCACCGGGAAGGGGCCCGGGGCCGCCGCCGGACGGGGGTGCGACGACCGGGCTGCCGGCGTAGGAGACGAGGAGCTGCGCCTCGCGCAGCACGTCCGCCCGGGCACCGCCCTGCCGGGCGTGCAGCACCGTGCGGTCCACCACCTCCGCCCCGACCGGCCGCCGCTCCGCGTCGTAACTGCCGAGCAGCCCGTCCGCGGCGGCGCCCTGCACGGCGAGGGCGAGCTTCCAGGCGAGGTTGTACGCGTCCTGGATGCCGGTGTTCATGCCCTGGGCGCCGGTCGGCGGGTGGATGTGCGCGGCGTCGCCGGCGAGGAAGACGCGTCCGGCGCCGTAGTGTTCGGCCAGCCGGTGGCTGATGCGGAAGACCGACGACCAGCGCAGCCGCCGTGCGGTGACCTCCCGCGGCGAGAGCCGGTCGAGCACCGCCTGGATGTGCGCCGGCTCCGGCGCCCGCCCGGCCTCCAGGCCGTGCGCGCCCTCCTCGTCCTCCGGCGGCGCGGACGCCAGCTCGCCGGGCACCCGCATCGACATCCGGTAGCGGCCCCGCCCGGGCAGCGGTACGCACACCAGCAGGTCGTCGACCTCGCCCGCGGCGTCGTGGTGCAGCGAGCGGACGGCGTAGCCGGGCGGCAGGTCCCAGTCGACCTCGACGTCGGCGAGCATGTACTCCTCGGGGAAGGCGTCCCCCTCGAAGGCGATCCCCAGCTCCCGCCGGGTCCGGCTGTGCGCGCCGTCGCAGCCGACGACGTAGCGGGCCCGTACGGTCTCGGTGCCGCCGGGCGCCGCGATCCGGGCCCGCACCCCGTCGCCGTCCTGGTCCAGGCCGAGCAGTTCGGTGCCCCGCTCGACGCGGCCGCCGTACGCCTCCAGGTGCCGGGTCAGCAGCTGCTCGGTGACGTCCTGCGGCAGGGCCGCGAAGCCGTACGGGACGTCCGGCGGCAGCTGCAGCTCGATCCGCGGGCCCGGACGGCCGTCGACGAAGACCAGCTGGCCGTAGAGCGGCACGGCCGCGTCGAGGGCGTCGCGCACCAGGCCCATCGCGTCCCACACCTCGAAGGTGCGCGGCAGCACCCCGACCGCTCTGGCGTGGGGCTGCGGCGCGGTGAGCCGGTCGACGATCCGGCAGCCGACGCCCCGGCGGCGCAGCTCCAGCGCCGCGGTCAGCCCGACCGGGCCCGCGCCCACCACCAGCACCTCGGTCTCGCCCATGTCCGCTCCCCGGCGTCGGGAGGTCCGGGAGGGCG
This sequence comes from Streptomyces sp. NPDC020983, assembly GCF_044333485.1. Lineage (NCBI taxonomy): Bacteria > Bacillati > Actinomycetota > Actinomycetes > Kitasatosporales > Streptomycetaceae > Streptomyces > Streptomyces sp. NPDC020983. The sequence continues at coordinate 487,419 of NZ_JBIRRA010000005.1, forward strand.
CGGCGCGCACACCGCGGCCGCCCCCGGCTGTCACTCCGTCCAGACTGCGCCCGTCCCGCCGCCACCGCATCCTCACCCGTCCGGGGGAACCGGCGGGCTGTCCCGGGCATCAGATATAAATAGGCCCTCACGCGCTCGGCACCGCCGGTATGCGCGTACTTACCGTGGGTGGGGTCCGGATTTCTCGGGGGGTTTGCCATGAGCTGGGGCCAGCAGGGTGACAACGGCGGCGGTTACGGGGCAGGCGGCGGCGGTGGGTTCGGACCCCCGCCGCCCCCGCCGCCCCCGCCGTTCGGCCCGCCACCGATGCCCCCCGCGCCGCCGGTCCCGCCCGTGCCCGCCGACCCGCTGCGCGCCGCGGCCGTGGGCCTGCTCAACCTCAGCGGCCTGGGGATCGGCTACCTGGTGACCCGCCGCTGGGTGGCCCTCGCCGTGGCGCTCGTGGGCACCGCCGTCTTCCTGGTCACCGCGCTGCCCGCCGACCCGGACGGCGTGTCCGGCGGCGTGCTCGTGACGTACCTAGTCTTCCTCGTCCTCACCGCCGTGCACGGCGCCCTGCGCGGGCTGCGCACCCGGCTGTCCTTCCCGCCGAAGGCGCCGCTGGCGCTGGTGATGGGCCTGGTCCTGCTCGCCGTCCCCGCCGGCGCAGTCGTCTACTACAAGGGCGCCAAGGACGACGCCGTCCAGCAGCAGCTGCTGGACCGGCTCGACAAGGCCGACAAGCTCGTCCAGGCGGCCGGCGCCAAGCCGTTCGCGTCCGCCAGGAGCGACTTCGAGTCCGCCCTCGCCACGTACAACGACCTGCACACCAAGCACGCGGACTCCAAGGCGGGCAAGAAGGTGCCGGACCGGATGCAGACCTTCTACACCGCCGTCGGCGGGGCGTACGAGCAGAAGAAGTACTGCGACGCGATAGACCCGCTCACCTACCTGCGGACGGTGCCGCAGCACATCGACGCCAAGGCCGTCGGCCGGCTCGCCACCTGGCCGGACGACAGGCTCGCGACCTCCCTGTACGAATGCGGCTGGACGGAGCTGACGTCCTTCACCGAGGGTGCCGCGAGCGAGAGCGGCAAGCTCGGCACGCTCCTGACCACCTTCCCCAGGTCGCCGCAGGCCGCCAAGGTCGAGCCGGCGCTGCGTGCGGAGATCGACAGCAGCGGCAAGCTCGTCACGGGCGGCGACCCCTGCGCGGCCGTCGACAAGCTGGGCACCCTCGGCTCCGACGCCGCCGACCTGCCCGGCGACAAGGCGGGCATCACCGCCGCCCTGGACGCCGACGTCCGCAAGGCGGCCGGCTACTCCGAGACCGGCATGTACAACTGCGGCGTGTCGCAGTACAAGGACGGCAGCTTCGACGACGCGCTGGAGACGCTGAACGACTTCCGGAGCAAGTACCCGAAGGACAAGAACCGCGCGTCCGCGCAGAGGATCGCCATCGCCGCCGAGATAGCGACCAAGATCCCTGCGGCGGGCAAGAAGCTGCCCGGCAACGGCAACGGCGGCTCCATCAGCGTCACCTTCACCAACGACAGCCCCGACGCGATCGAGATCCTCTACACGGGCAGGACCACCGGCAGCTTCACCCTCAAGGGGTGCAGCGGGTGCAGCGCCTACATGAGCGACTCGCTCGCGCAGAGCCTTGCCTGCAAGGACGGCAAGGCGCACTACGCCAAGCACACCCTGCACGTGCCTCCCGGCACCTCCTACATCATGCAGAAGCCGCTCGACGCCAGCGACGACGCGACGCCCGTCGCCGACACCCGCAACTTCCAGAGCGGTTACATCTACACCCAGTGCGCGTACGTCCTCCAGTCGTACAGCAGCTTCTGACGCCTGACGCCTGACAGCTCATGCCTGACGGCCGCGCCCGCCGGAACCCCCGGCGGGCGCGGCCGTCGGCGTGAATCCGCCCCGGGCCGTCCCCCGGGCGGCCGACCGCCGCGCGCGGTGCGCCCGCGGGGGACGCAACCTGGCCGGGAGGCGGCACCGCTCCCGGGTCCCCCCTCCGTGCAGGGCACCGTCCCGTCGCCCGGCGGCGCGACGGGCGACGGGACGAGTGAGGACGAGGTGGAGGAGCCCGCGATGGCGAACCGAGCACTGGAGTGGACCGCCCGCGTGCTGGCCGCCGCCGGCCTCGCCGTGGACGCGTACGTCCACGCCGACCTCGCCCCGCAGTACGACGTGGTGAAGGCCACCGTCAGCCAGGGCGACCTCTTCCGCATCGAGGCGGCCCTCTCCGCACTGGCCGCGCTCCTCGTCCTGGTCTGGCGCCGGCTGCCCGCCGACCTCTTCGGCTGGCTCCTCGCCGCGGGCGGTTTCGCGCTCATCGTCATCTACCGCTACGTCGACGTCGGCAAGCTCGGCCCGGTGCCGGACATGTACGAGCCGGTCTGGTTCACGGAGAAGTGGGTCGCCGCCGTGGCCCAGCTGGTGACGGTGGCGGCGGGACTCGTCCTGATCCCCCTCGACCTGCTGGCGATGCGCGCCCGCAGGCACCGCAGAACGGTGCGGTGACACCGCGGCGGGCGCCTCAGCGCGTGCCGGCGGCCAGCGAGCCGCCGTGCAGCACCAGCAGCGCCACGGCGGTGACGGCGAGGGCGAGCGTCGTCAGGAAGGGCAGCCGGCTCCCGGTCGGCGCCCCCTGCGCAGGGACCGCCACGGGAACGGCCACCGCCGTGGTCGCCGCCGCCAGGACGCCGGTCAGCGTGAGGGCCGCCCAGCCCGCCGGACCGGCCGGGCCGGGCGGCCCGAACACCAGCACCGCCGAGGCGGCGAAGAGCGGCAGCGGGCCCAGCACCCGGCAGCGCCGCCGGCCCAGCCGCTGCGGCAGGCCCCGCACGCCCGCGGCCAGATCCGCGTCGATGTCCGGCAGCACATTCGTGACGTGCGCGCCCACGCCCAGCAGCGCGCCCGCCGCGAGCGCCCACGCGGGCGGCCACGGGTGGCCCGGCAGGCCCAGCGTCACGAACGCCGGCAGCAGCCCGAACGCGAGCGCGTACGGCAGCCACGAGGCGGCCGTGCGCTTGACGCCGAGGTTGTACGCCCACGCCGCCGCCACGCCCGCCAGGTGGGCGGAGCCGGCGAGGACGCCCATGGCGAGGGAGAGCGGGACGCACGCCGCGAGCGCGAGCCCCGCCGCCGCGGCGATCGCCCCGCGGTCCACGGCACCCGCGGCGACGGGCTTGTCGTGGCGGGCGGCCGCGGTGTCGCGCGCGGCGTCCACGGCGTCGTTGCACCACCCGACGGAGAGCTGGCCGCTCAGCACGGCGGCCCCGAGGAGCACGCAATGCGCGGTGCTGCCGCCGGAGGCCGCCGCGAGCACGGTCGCCAGCGCGGTGACCACGGCGCACGCCTCCGGATGACTCGCCCTCACCACACCGCGGATACCCATCCCTTCACCATGCCCCGCCGCTCCGTGGCCCGGCGGCTCCCACGCCGCCCGCTTCCCCCGCCGGCGGCGGCGAGCGGGCCGCCGCGGCGCCGCGGGCGGTCGCGCACTTCCGGCGCGCACAGCCCCCCGCCCGCCGGGTGGCCGCGGACCGCGCCCGGCGGGGGCCGGGGGACGACACGGCCGAGCGAGGGGACATATCAGGCGAAGTCATACGTATGCTGAGCCAATGACGCGAATCGGCGCCGTCCATGCGGTGCTTCCGCCGTATCGGTACGAGCAGTACGAGATCACGGAAGCCCTCGCGAGCATGGCGCCGGGCCCGGCGGGGCGGGAGCCGGAACGCGCCTCCCGCGTGCCGGGGCACGACGTCCTGGCGCGTCTGCACGCCGCGTCGGGCGTGCGCACCCGCCACCTCGCCCTCCCCCTCGAGAGCTACGCGCGGCTCACGAGCTTCGGTGAGGCCAACGACCGCTTCATCGAGCAGGCCCAGGTGCTCGGCGGCGAGGCGGTGCGGGGCGCCCTGGACGCGGCGGGCATCGCGCCGGACGAGGTGGATCTGGTGATCTCGACCTCGGTGACGGGCGTGGCCGCCCCCTCCGTCGAGGCCCGGCTCGCGGGGAAGCTGGGGCTGCGGCCGGACGTCAAGCGGCTGCCGCTGTTCGGGCTGGGGTGCGCGGGCGGGGCCGCGGGCCTCGCGCGGCTGCACGACTACCTCCGGGCGCGCCCGCGGGCGGTGGCGGTCCTGCTGTCGGTGGAGCTGTGCTCGCTGACGCTCCAGCGGGACGACACCTCCGCGGCGAACGCGGTGGCCGGCTCGCTGTTCGGGGACGGCGCCGCGGCGGTCGTGGCCGTGGGGCGCGAGCGCGAGGCGGCCGGGCCGGAGGTGGTGGCGGCCCGCAGCCGGCTCTACCCGGACACCGAGGGCCTGCTCGGCTGGGACATCGGCGCCGGCGGCTTCCGTATCGTGCTGGGCGGCGAGCTGCCGGAGCTGGTGCGCCGTCACGTCGGGCCGGAGGTGGAGGACTTCCTCGCCGGTCACGGGCTCAAGCCGCGGGACGTGACCGGCTGGGTGTGCCATCCGGGCGGTCCGCGGGTGCTGGACGCGGTGCGCGAGGCGCTGGACCTGCCGGCCCGCGCGCTGGAGGCCTCCTGGCGCTCGCTCGCCGAGGTGGGCAACCTCTCGTCGGCGTCGGTGCTGCACATCCTGCGGGACGTGCTCGACGGGGAGCGGCCGCTGCCGGGCAGCCCGGGGCTGGTGCTGGCGATGGGGCCGGGATTCTGCTCCGAGACCGTCCTGCTGCGCTGGTAGGCCGCCGATGTCCGCATACACCCTGCTGGTGCTGCTGGTGGCCGCCGAACGGCTGCTCGAACTGGTCGCGGCCCGCCGCGGCGCGCGCTGGAGCTTCGCGCGCGGCGGCACGGAACACGGCGCCGGGCACTACCCGGTGATGGTGCTGCTGCACGCCGGGCTGCTGGCCGGCTGCCTGGCCGAGGTCCACCTCGCGGGGCGCGGGTTCACCCCCGCGCTGGGCGGGACGATGCTGGGCCTGGTGCTCGCCGCGCAGGTGCTGCGCTGGTGGTGCGTCGGGACGCTGGGGCCGCGCTGGAACACCCGGGTGATCGTCGTCCCCGGCCTGCCGCTGGTGGACCGCGGCCCGTACCGGGTGCTGCGGCACCCCAACTACCTGGCCGTGGTGGTGGAGGGCGCGGCCCTGCCGCTCGTGCACGGGGCGTGGCTGACGGCGCTGTGCTTCAGCCTGGCGAACGCCGCGCTGCTCGTGGTGCGGCTGCGGTGCGAGAACGCGGCGCTGGCGGCGGCGGCGCCCGCATGATCGACCTGCTGGTGGCGGGCGGCGGCCCGGCGGGGCTGGCGACCGCGATCCACGCCGCCCGTGCGGGCCTGGAGGTGGTGGTCGCCGAGCCGCGGCCGGGCCCGGTGGACAAGGCGTGCGGGGAGGGCCTGATGCCCTCGGCGGTACGGCGGCTGGCCGCGCTGGGCGTCGACGTCCCGGGCGCCCCGCTGCACGGCATCGCCTACCTCGACGGGCGGCACCGCGCGGAGGCCCGCTTCCGCGGCGTGCCCGGCCGCGGGGTACGGCGCACCGCGCTGCACGCCGCGCTGGCGGCGACGGCCGCGGGGCTCGGTGTGCGGACGCTGCCGGTGCGGGTCGACGGCGTGCGGCAGGACGCGCGCAGCGTCACCGCGGCCGGTGTGACCGCCCGCTACCTGGCCGCGGCCGACGGCCTGCACTCGCCGCTGCGGCGCGCGCTGCGGCTCGGCACGGACGCCGCCCCGGCCGCGGCGGGGGAGCGGCCGGCCCGCTACGGGCTGCGCCGGCACTTCGCGGTGCCGCCGTGGAGCGATGTCGTCGAGGTGCACTGGTCGGCGCGCGCCGAGGCGTACGTGACGCCGGTCGGGCCGGATCTGGTGGGCGTGGCGGTGCTGACCGCCGACCGCGGCCCCTTCGCCGCCCAGCTCGCCGCCTTCCCGCGGCTGCTGGAGCGGCTGCCCGTGCGGGCGGCGACGGCCGCCCGGGGCGCCGGGCCGCTGCGGCAGCGCGTGCGCGCCAGAGCCGCGGGCCGGGTGCTGCTGGTGGGCGACGCGGCGGGCTACGTCGACGCGCTGACCGGCGAGGGCATCGCGGTGGCGCTGGCGGCAGCGGAGCAGCTGGTCCGCTGCGTGCTGGCGGACCGCCCGCAGGACTACGACGCGGCGTGGCGCCGGGTCTCCCGCGACTACCGGCTGCTGACCGGCTCCCTGCTGTGGCTGCGCGGCCGGCCCTGGTCGGCCCGCCGTATCGTCCCGGCCGCCGCGCGCTGCCCGGCCCTGTTCACGTCGGCGGTCAACCGCCTGTCCTGACACCGCGTGCGCACCGTCGGCTGCGGACCGGGTGCCGGGGACGCCCCCCTCAAGGCGTCCCCGGCGGTGGCGCCGTACACCCGGCCCACGCGCCGGGTGTACGGCTCTCCCTCCCGCACCGGCGGCGGGGTCTAGTCGGCCGCTGGGCCGTAGCGGAACCAGTCGTAGTCCGCGTGGCCCGTGCCGCCGGCCGGGCCGGTCGCGTACGGGCCGAGGTAGACGCCGGTGAAGCCGCCGGCGACCTGGCTGCTGAGGAAGCGGCCGTCGACCGTGCCGACGTCGCGGCGCCCGTCGGGGGACCGGGTCACGGAGAAGGTGTAGTCCTGGCCCCGGGTGCGCAGGCCCAGCCGCAGCGGGCCCGGGCCGACGGGGAGCTCGCCGCGCACGGTGGCGGTCCCGGCGTTGTACTCGGTCAGCCGCACCACGGTGCCGCCGTCCGCGGCGGCCGTGACGAGCAGCGTGATGTGGTGCGTGTCGTTCTGCAGCACCGCGATCCCGGCGGCCTCGCCGGGCGCGCCCGGCGTGAAGTCCAGCTCGGTCTCGGCCGCGCAGTCGATGTGCTGCTGGCGGCGCCCAGCGAAGGCGGGGGTGCCGCGCTCGGCGAGGGTCTGCGGGAGCAGGCGCAGCCGCAGGTGGCCGGGGCGCTCGGTGAGGCTGTAGGCGCCGGCGGCGGGGCCGCGCAGCAGGTTCCACACGGCGGTGTCGAGCTCGGCGGTGTCGAAGTGGTCGGTGGTGTCCGGCTCGGGCCAGGGGTGCGCGTCCAGCGCGACGTCGACGTGCTCGGTGAGCCGCCCCTCGCCGGGGTTGAGGACCGGCCAGCCGTCCTCCCACTCCACGCGGGCCAGGAACGTCTCACGGCCCAGGTTGGAGTGCGGGCCGCCGTAGATCCGCGAGGCCAGCACGAGGGCGTACCAGTCGCCCGCCGGGGTCTGGACGAGATCGGCGTGCCCGGCCCCGGACACCGGGTAGGACCGGCCCAGGTGGCGGTGGGTGAGGACCGGGTTGCCGGGGTGGTTCTCGTACGGACCGGCGATCTCCCGGCTGCGCGCCACGGTCACGGCGTGCTCGTGCGCGGTGCCGCCCTCGGCGAGCAGCAGCACGTACCAGCCGCCCACCTTGTACAGGTGCGGGCCCTCGGCCCAGCGGGCGTCGACCAGCGCGCCGGTGAAGAGGACGTGCTCGGGCCCGGTGAGCTTGCCGGCCTCCAGGTCCAGGCCGCGCAGCCAGATCTCGGTGCGGCCGCCCGTACCCGGGACCTCGCGGGTGCCGAGCAGGTGGACGGAGCCGTCGTCGTCGAAGAACAGCGAGGGGTCGAAGCCGGGCGCCTCGGGCAGCCACACCGGGTCGGACCAGTCGCCGGCCGGGTCGTCGGCGGAGAGCAGGAAGTTGCCCGAGGCGCCGGGGCCGTCGACGAGCGTGCAGACCAGGTGGAAACGGCCGCCCGCGTGGCGCAGCGTCGGGGCGTAGATGCCCGCGCTGGCCCGGATGCCGCCGAGGTCGATCTGGCCGGCGCGGTCGATCGCGTGGCCGATGGGCCGCCAGTGGACGAGGTCCCGGCTGTGGTGGAGCGGGATGGCGGGGTAGTAGGCGAAGGAGGAGCTGGCGAGGAAGTAGTCCTGCCCGACGCGCACCACCGACGGATCGGGGAAGCAGCCGGGGAGGACCGGGTTGGTCGCCGTGAGCGTCATGGGTGATGCGTGTCCTTCGCTGGCCGAAACCTTTCGCCCGCACACCGCGGACCGTGCCGGGGTCCGCGGCCGGGTCGCCGGAGACCCGGTCAACGCCCTCGTGGTCATCGGCGCTGACCACGAGAACGCCGCCGTGCCCCCCGCGGCGGGCGGGAAGGCACCCGCGCGGAGGTCGTGCTGGGACGCCCTGCGGCGTCGAAACTTGCGAAATGCTTTCGGAAGTTTCAGCGAGACGTTAGAAGCGGGGCCCGCTCCCGTCAACCCTCTCGCCGTAACTCGCCTGCTTCCGGGGGCCGCCGCGGCGCCCGCCCGGCCGCGGCCGCCCGTGCACCCGTGCTCCGCGGCCGGGGCGTTGCCTATGCTGGGACCCCACCTGCGACAGGAGGCACCGGTGGCGGCAGACAGCGCGGGCCGGGTCACGATCGCCGACATCGCCCGCGAGGCCGGGGTGTCCCTGCCCACGGTCTCCCGGGTGCTCAACGGGCGCAGCGACGTGGCCGCGGCCACCCGGCGCCGGATCGAGGACCTGCTGGCCGAGCACGGCTACCGGCGGCGGGCCGGCAGCGGGGCGAGCCGCGCCAACCTCGTGGACCTGGTGTTCAACGACCTCGACAGCCCGTGGGCGGTGGAGATCCTGCGCGGCGTGGAGAAGGTCGTCCACGCCGCCGGTGTCGGGGCGGTGGTCTCGGCGGTGCACCACCACGCGGCGTCCATGCAGCAGTGGCTCGTCGGGGTGCGCTCGCGCAACTCCGACGGCGCCATCCTCGTGACCTCCCAGCCCGCCCCGCAGCTGAACGACGAGCTGCGGCGGCTGGGCATGCCGCTCGTGGTGATCGACCCCGCGGGCGTGCCGACCTTCGACGTGCCGACCATCGGCGCCACCAACTGGGCCGGCGGGCGCAGCGCGGTGCTGCACCTGCTGGGCCTCGGCCACCGCCGGATCGGCATCATCACCGGGCCGCCCGCCCTGCTGTGCAGCCGCGCCCGCCTGGACGGCTACCGCGCCGCCCTGGAGTCGGCGGGCGTCGAGGTGGACGACGCGCTGGTGCGCGAGGGGGACTTCTCGCACGAGTCCGGCTTCGGCCTCGGCGCCGAGCTGCTCGCCGCCGAGTGCCCGCCCACCGCCGTCTTCGCCTCCAGCGACCAGATGGCGCTGGGCGTCTACGAGGCCGCCCGGCAGCGCGGCCTGCGGGTGCCCGACGACCTGAGCGTCGTCGGCTTCGACGACCTCCCGCAGGCCCGCTGGTCGCCGCCGCCCCTGACGACGGTGCGGCAGCCGCTCGCCGAGATGGGCGCGGCCGCCGCCGACATGCTGCTCGAGCTCGTCCAGGGGCGCACCCCCGACGTGCTGCGGGTGGAACTGTCGACGTCCCTGGTGGTCCGCGACAGCTGCGCCGCCCCGCGTCAGGACTCCGGCGCCGGCACCCGGCCGGGCGGCTCGGGCTCGGCCGTGGGCAGGAACCGCCCCACGAAGACCTTGTAGAGGGCCCCGCCCAGCAGGCCGCCGACCAGCGGGCCGGCGATCGGCACCCACCAGTAGAAGTTGCCCCACTGGTCCCGCCAGGCCGAGTGGTAGCCGGTGAGGAAGCTGGCCAGCCGGGGGCCGAGGTCACGGGCCGGGTTGATCGCGTAACCCGCGTTGGCGCCGTAGGCCATGCCGATCGCCACGACGATCAGGCCGATGATGAAGGGGGCCAGGTTGGCGCCCGGCGGGGTGTTGAGCACGTCGGTGACGGCCAGGATCAGCAGCAGCAGGATCGCCGTGCCGATCACCTGGTCGCGGAAGGCGCCCCACTCGTGCACCCCGGCGGTCAGGGAGCCGTTGCCCGGCAGCGTCGAGAAGACGATCTGGGTCTTGAAGGTGTGCCCGGGATCGGCGTGGCCGAGGATCTCGCAGTAGTTCCAGCGCACGATCAGCGCCGCGACGAAGGCGCCCGCGGTCTGCGCGAGCGCGTACGGCAGCACCTTGCGCCACGGGAAGCCCTTGAAGGCCGCCAGCGCCACCGTCACGGCGGGGTTGAGGTGCGCGCCGCTGAGCCGGGCCGCCACGTACACGCCGAGCGTGACGCCCAGGCCCCAGGCCCAGGCGATCGCGTCGTGGCCGCCGAGCCCGCCCTTGGGCTGGGTCAGCTCGCCGCCCGCCACCACCTGGGCGACGACCCCGGCGCCGATCAGCAGTAGGATCATCGTCCCGGCGAACTCCGCCGCCAGTTCGCCGACCAGTCCCCAGCCCCGTGCACGTGACGCCATGGCTACCGCTTCCCGCCGGCCCCGCGGGCCGGCTGTGGTCGCTGTCGAGTGTGTGCACCGCTGCGGTGCGTAGGGCATCCACCGAAACACGGGCGTGGCGCGGGGGCGCGCGGGATTAGCCCGTCCGGTCGGAGCGCGGTGAGGTCGCGATGGCGGAGGAGGGGGCGCGCCGCGGCAGGCGCGCCCCCTCGTCGTGCTCCCGACGGCAACGGGATATCTTGATATCAAGCAATGTTCTCGATGCCGGCAACGTAGTGCTGGAAACTGGAGCGGAGTAACCGGTGGCTGACTCGACCATCATCTATACGCACACCGACGAGGCGCCGGCCCTGGCGACGTATTCGTTCCTGCCGGTGGTGGAGGCCTACGCCTCGACGGCCGGCGTCACGGTCGAGAGCCGTGACATCTCGCTGGCGGGCCGGATCATCGCTGCCTTCCCGGAATACCTGCAGGAGGGGCAGCGCATCGACGACGCGCTGGCGGAGCTGGGCCGGCTGGCCGGCACGCCGGGCGCGAACATCATCAAGCTGCCCAACATCTCGGCCTCCATCCCGCAGCTGAAGGCGGCCGTCGCCGAGCTCCAGCAGCAGGGCTACGCGCTGCCCGACTACCCGGACGACCCCCGGTCCGACGAGGAGCGCGACATCCGCGCCCGCTACGACAAGGTCAAGGGCAGCGCCGTCAACCCGGTGCTGCGCGAGGGCAACTCCGACCGCCGCGCCCCGGCCTCGGTCAAGAACTACGCCAAGGCCCACCCGCACCGCATGGGCGCCTGGACGCCGGAGTCGAAGACCAACGTGGCGACGATGGACGCCGACGACTTCCGCAGCACCGAGAAGTCCGCGGTGATCGCCGCCGACGGCGCCCTGCGGATCGAGCTGACCGGCGACGACGGCAGCACCACCGTGCTGCGCGAGTCGGTGCCGGTACTGGCCGGCGAGGTCGTCGACGCCTCCGTGATGCGGGTCGCCGCGCTGCGCGAGTTCCTGGCCGCCCAGGTCGCCCGCGCCAAGGCCGAGGGCGTGCTGTTCTCCGTGCACCTGAAGGCCACCATGATGAAGGTCTCCGACCCGATCATCTTCGGCCACGTGGTGCGCGCCTTCTTCCCGAAGACCTTCGCGCAGTACGGCGCCGCGCTCGCCGCCGCCGGCCTGACCCCCAACGACGGCCTCGGCGGCATCCTCAAGGGCCTGGAGTCGCTGCCCGAGGGGGACCAGGTCAAGGCGTCCTTCGAGGCCGAGCTGGCCGACGGCCCGCGGCTGGCCATGGTCGACTCCGACCGCGGCATCACCAACCTGCACGTGCCCAGCGACGTCATCGTCGACGCCTCGATGCCGGCCATGATCCGCACCTCCGGCCACATGTGGGGCCCGGACGGCAACGAGGCCGACACCCTCGCGGTCATCCCGGACAGCAGCTACTCCGGCGTCTACCAGACCGTCATCGACGACTGCCGCGCGCACGGCGCCTTCGACCCGGCCACCATGGGCTCGGTGCCGAACGTCGGCCTGATGGCGAAGGCCGCCGAGGAGTACGGCAGCCACGACAAGACCTTCGAGATCCCGGTCACCGGCACCGTCCGCGTCCTGGACGGCAACGGCGAGGCCGTCCTGGAGCAGGTCGTCAGCGCCGGCGACATCTTCCGGATGTGCCAGACCAAGGACGTGCCGATCCGCGACTGGGTCAAGCTCGCCGTCACCCGGGCCCGCGCCACGGGCGTCCCGGCGGTCTTCTGGCTCGACGAGACCCGCGCGCACGACGCCAACCTGATCGCCAAGGTCCGCGCGTACCTGCCCGAGCACGACACCGACGGCCTCACGATCGAGATCATGACGCCGGAGGACGCCACCGCGTACTCGCTGGAGCGCATCCGCCGCGGCGAGGACACCATCTCGGTGACCGGAAACGTGCTGCGCGACTACCTGACCGACCTCTTCCCGATCCTGGAGCTGGGCACCAGCGCCAAGATGCTCTCGGTCGTCCCGCTGATCAACGGCGGCGGTCTGTTCGAGACCGGCGCCGGCGGCTCCGCGCCCAAGCACGTCCAGCAGCTGGTCAAGGAGAACTACCTGCGCTGGGACAGTCTGGGTGAGTTCTTCGCGCTCGCCGCGAGCTTCGAGCACCTGGCCGGTGCCACGGGCAACGCCCGGGCGCAGATCCTCGCCGACACCCTGGACCGCGCCACCGGCACCTTCCTCAACGAGGACAAGTCGCCGAGCCGCCGCCTCGGCGGTATCGACAACCGCGGCAGCCACTTCTACCTCGCGCTGTACTGGGCGCAGGAGCTGGCGGCGCAGACCGACGACGCGGCCCTCGCGGCGGCCTTCGAGGGGCTCGCGAAGACCCTCGCGGAGCAGGAGGAGACCATCGTTACCGAATTGATCGCTGTCCAGGGGAAGCCCGCGGACATCGGCGGCTACTACCAGCCCGACCCCGCGAAGGCGGCCGCGGTGATGCGCCCGTCGGCGACGTTCAACCAGGCCATCGCCTCGCTGGGCTGATCCGCCGCCCTCTCGGACACCTGTCCGCAACACCCCCGTCACCCCGGCCGGTCCGTCACCGAGCCGGGGTGACGGCGTCTCGGTGCGTCATCGCTCCGATGATTTACTTCTTGACGAGCGGCCGGGGTGCCGAGTTGACTTCGCGGAACGTGGGCCGCGTCGTGGCGGCCTTATCAGGGGAGGCACCGCCGCAATGAACACGAGAGCCCGCCGAATCGTCGTCGGAACCGCAGTGGCCGCGCTGGCGCTCACCATGGGCGCGTGCGGCAAGGCCGGTGACAAGAAGTCCGACAGCAAGGACAGCAGCAGCGCCGGCAGCAACGGCGGCAGCAAGTCGATCGGTCTGCTCCTGCCGGACACCGTCACGGCCCGCTACGAGAAGTTCGACAGGCCGCTCATCACGCAGAAGATCAAGGAGCTGTGCTCCGACTGCAGCGTGGAGTACGCCAACGCGGGCGGCGACCCGGCCAAGCAGGCGCAGCAGGTCAGCGCCATGGTCGCGAAGGGCGTCAAGGTGCTGATCCTGGACGCGCAGGACTACGTCGGCATCAAGTCCTCGGTCCAGGCGGCGGTGGCCAAGGGCATCAAGGTCGTGGCCTACGACCGCCTCGCGCAGGGCCCGGTCTCGGCCTACGTCTCCTACGACAACGAGAAGGTCGGCGAGCTCCAGGGCCAGGCGCTGCTGGACGCGATGGGCTCCAGCGCCACCCCGCAGTCCAAGATCGTGATGATCAACGGCGACACCGCCGACCCCAACGCGGCCGAGTTCAAGCAGGGCGCGCACAAGGTCCTGGACGGCAAGGTGACCGTCGCCTACGAGCAGAGCGGCCTGTGGAAGGGTGACGTCGCCAACCAGAAGGTCACCGCGGCGATCCAGTCGGTGGGCAAGGCCAACGTCAAGGGCGTCTACTCCGCCAACGACACGATGGCCGGCGGTATCGCCACCGCCCTGCACGCCGCGGGCATCAGCGTGCCGCTGACCGGCCAGGACGCCGACCTCGCCGCCATCCAGCGGATCCTGGTGGGCACCCAGACCTCCACCGTCTACAAGGCCGCCAAGCCGGAGGCCTTCGCGACCGCGGAGATCGCGGTGGACCTCCTCCAGGGCAAGGACTTCAAGTCCGTGGCCGACACCACCAAGAAGAGCGGTTCCGGCGAGATGGTGCCGGCCAAGCTGCTCGACGCGGTCTCGGTGACCAAGGCGAACATCAAGGACACCGTGCTCGCCGACGGCACTTACACCGCCGCGCAGATCTGCACCGGTGACGCCGCCTCGGCCTGCGGCGCGGCCGGCATCAAGTAGCAGCACGGCGGCCCGGGGGTCCGGCCGCACGCACCACCGCACCACCGACTCCGCACCACCCGAGCGGGATTCACGCGCAGCGCGTGAATCCCGCTCTTCTTCTTGACGGCATGCCACGGCCACCTTGACACTGCCATACGGATTCAGGGGTTCTCCTAACCACAGACTGAGAGCGTTTTCAACCGGCTGAATCCAAGGGTCGTGGCCTCGCCATGGCCTGAAATGCGCAGTGCTGAGCGCGATTTACCCCCCAAACCCGCGCTGACCTGGCGTTCACTTCGCGAAGCCAGGGAAAGGACCCCACCATGCGCAGAAACCCCCCACCGGGCGGACCGCGGCCGCGCTCCTACCGGCGCCCCGCCGCGCTGCTCGCCGCGCTGGTCCTCGCCCTCGCCGGGCTGCTGGGCCTGATCGGCACCGCCGGGAGCGCCTCGGCGGCCACCGACTACACCCAGAGCGTCTCCGAACCCACCCCCACACAGGCGAAGTTCACCTTCACCCCCACCTCGCCCGCGGGCTACGTGATCCTCCACTACCAGGCCGGTACCGCCACCCAGCAGAACGTGCAGATGGCCGCCTCCGGCAGCAGCTGGACGTACACCGTCTCGCCGGTCTCCGCCGGAACCGTCCTGACGTACTCCTTCACGTACACCAGGAACGGCCCGCAGTACGACACCCCGCAGTTCACGTACACCCAGGGCAGCGGTGGCACCACCGGCACGGGCACCAGCACCGGGACCACGTCCGGTACGAGCACGGGCACGAGCACCGGCACCAGCAGCGGCAGCACCGGCGGGACGACGACGCCGCCCGGCGGCAACTGCACCGGGCAGTCCGACACCCCCGACTTCGGGCCCAACGTGCACGTCTTCGACCCCTCCATGGGCAACGCCGCCATCCAGGCGCAGCTGGACGCGCAGTTCAGCCAGATGAAGGACACCGCCACCGCGCAGTTCAGCGAGAACCGGGTCGCCGACCTGTTCAAGCCGGGCACCTACAACGTCGAGGACAACGTCGGCTTCTACACCTCCGTCGCGGGCCTCGGCCAGAACCCCGACCAGGTCACCATCAACGGCGACGTCACCGTCGACGCCTTCAACGCCTCCGACGCCGGCAACGCCACCCAGAACTTCTGGCGCAGCGCGGAGAACCTGGCGATCGACCCCTCCAGCGGCACCGACCGCTGGGCCGTCGCCCAGGCCGCGCCCTTCCGCCGGATCGACGTGCACGGCAACCTCGCCCTCTACCCGGCCGGCTACGGCTGGGCCAGCGGCGGCTACATCGCCGACACCAAGGTCACCGGGCAGGCCGCGTCGGTCTCCCAGCAGCAGTGGTACACCCGCGACAGCAACCTCGGCAGCTGGGCGGGCGGCGTGTGGAACATGGTCTTCTCCGGGGTGTCCGGCGCCCCCGCCGGCACCTTCCCCAACCCGCCGGAGACCACGCTCGGCACCACCCCCGTCTCGCGCGACGTCCCCTACCTCTACCTCGACGGGAGCGGCGCGTACCGCGTCTTCCTGCCGTCGCTGCGGCAGAACGCGTCCGGCGCGAGCTGGGCGAACGGCTCCACTCCCGGCACCTCGCTGCCGATGAGCCGGTTCTACGTGGTCAAGGCGGGCGACACCGCCGCGACCATCAACAGCGCGCTGGCCGCGGGCTGCAACCTGTTCGTCACCCCCGGCGTCTACCACCTCAGCCAGACGCTCCAGGTGAACCGGGCCGGCACCGTCGTGCTGGGCATCGGCTACCCGACCTTCGTCCCGGACGGCGGCGTGAACGCGATGCAGGTCGCCGACGTCGACGGCGTCCGGCTCAAGGGCCTGCTCTTCGACGCCGGCACCACCAACTCCCAGGCGCTGCTGACCCTCGGTCCGTCCGGCTCGGCCGCGAGCCACGCGAGTGACCCGTCCAGCATCCAGGACGTCTTCTTCCGGATCGGCGGCGAGCGCGCGGGCAGGGCCACCACCTCGCTCGTGGTCAACAGCGACAACACGCTCATCGACCACATCTGGGCCTGGCGCGCCGACCACGGCAACAGCGGCACGGTCGGCTGGGGCACCAACACCGCCGACACCGGCCTGGTCGTCAACGGCGACAACGTGCTCGCCACCGGCCTGTTCGTGGAGCACTACCAGAAGTACGAGGTGATCTGGAACGGCAACGGCGGCCGCACGATCTTCTTCCAGAACGAGAACCCGTACGACCCGCCCAGCCAGGCCGCCTGGACCAACCCCGCCGGACGCAACGGCTACGCGGCCTACAAGGTCGCCGACGGCGTCACCAGCCACGAGGCGTGGGGCCTGGGCAGCTACTGCTACTTCAACGTCAACCCCGCCGTGAACAACTACCACGCCTTCGAGGTGCCCAGCACCTCCGGCGTGCGCTTCCACTCGGCGCTCACCGTGTCGCTCGGCGGCGTGGGCACCATCAGCCATGTCATCAACGACACCGGCGCCGTCACCCCGTCCGACACCACGCCGGTCAACGTCGTCAACTTCCCCTGACCGGCGGCGCGTCCCGCGCCCGGGCCGGGTCCCGCAGCACGCGGGGCCCGGCCCGGGCGCGCGCGGCCCGGCGCCCGGTGCCGGTGCCGTCGCGGGGGCGCGGGAGGGGGCGCGCGATGCGCCCCGAATCCGCCCCGGCCGCACCCGTGACGGGACCGCTCTTCCGGGTGATACTTCCGCCCATGAGTTCCGCGATCACCTGGGTGTCCGTGACGCTGGTGATCACCGGCGCGGCCGCCGCACTGTTCTGGCTGGTCCGCGGGCGGCGCGCGTTCGGCACCCCGGTCGAGCGCGCCGCCTTCGCCGCGCTGCACGAGGCCTCGCTCGCCGCCCCGCTGCTGCGTGACGGGCTCACCCCCGAATCGGCCCGCAAGGCCGCCCGCCACCTGCGGGCGCTGCTGGCCACCCCGGCGCTCGCCGTGGTCGCCGGCGGCGAGCTGCTGGCGTGGGACGGCGCGGGGCGCCGGCACGCGGCGCAGGCCGTCGCGCACACCGCGGACGCGATGGAGGCCGGCCGCCCGTGGCTGGTGCCGGTCGGCGCGATCGAGTGCGCCGACCTGGACTGCCCGGTACGTTCCGCGGTCGTGGTGCCCCTCGTCGTCGACGGGCTGGTGGTGGGCGCCCTCACCGTCTACGCCCGGCAGGTCTCGGCAGGGCTGGTACGGGCCGCGGGCGAGGTCGCGCACTGGGTCATCGCGCAGCTGGAGCTGGCCGAACTGGACCGCTCCCGCACCCGCATGGTCGAGGCCGAGCTGCGCGCGCTGCGCGCCCAGATCTCCCCGCACTTCGTCTACAACTCGCTCACCGCCATCGCGTCCTTCGTCCGCACCGACCCCGCGCAGGCCCGCGAACTACTCCTGGAATTCGCCGAGTTGACCCGCTACAGCCTGCGCAAGCACGGCGAGTTCAGTACCCTCGCCGAGGAGCTGCGGTCGGTGGACCGGTATCTGCGGCTGGAACGCGCCCGCTTCGGCGCCCGGCTGCGGGTCGACCTGCTGATCGCCCCCGAGGTCCTGCCCGTCGCGGTGCCCTTCCTCTGCCTCCAGCCGATCGTGGAGAACGCGGTACGGCACGGCCTGGGCCCCAAGGCGACCCCGGGGCTCATCACCATCAGGGCCGAGGACGCCGGCGCCGAGTGCCGGATCAGCGTGGAGGACGACGGCGTGGGCATGGACCCGGAGGAGGTGCGGCTCCAGCTCGCGGGCGAGGCGGAAGGCGACTCGCTGGCCCTGGGCAACGTCGACGAGCGGCTGCGCGCGGTCTTCGGCGACGACTACGGGCTCGTGGTGGAGACCGCGCCGGGCGCCGGGACCAAGGTCAACGTCCGGGTGCCGAAGTACCGGAACGGAGTGCACGCCTCATGAGACCCCTGCGGATCCTCGCCGTGGACGACGAGCCGCCCGCCCTGGACGACCTCAGCTACCTGCTGCGCGGCGACCACCGGGTCGGCCGGGTGCTGGCCGCCGACAGCAGCGCCGCGGCCCTGCGGCTGCTGGAGGCCGAGCCCGTCGACGCGGTCTTCTGCGACATCCGCATGCCCGGCCTGGACGGCCTGGACCTCGTCCGGGTCCTGGGCCGCTTCGCCCGCCCGCCCGCGGTCGTCTTCGTCACCGCCTACGAGGACTTCGCCGTCGACGCCTTCGCGCTCAAGGCCTGCGACTACCTCCTCAAACCCGTCGGCGGCGAGCGCCTGGCCGAGGCGGTGCGGCGCGTCGCCGCGCTCCTCGACGCGTCCGCCGAGCCCTCCGGCGGCGCCCGCGGAGAGCGGCCCGCCGAGCGCCGCGCCCCCGACCCCGGGCCCGAGCGCATACCCGTCGACCTCGGCGGGGTCACACGCTTCGTCTCCCGCGACGACGTCGCCTACGTCGAGGCCCAGGGCGACTACGTCCGGCTGCACACCGCCGGCCGCGCACCGCTGGTACGGGTGCCGCTCGCGGTGCTCGCCGAACGCTGGGAGCCGCACGGCTTCCTGCGCATCCACCGCAGCTTCCTGGTCTCGCTGCGGCACGTCGAGGAGCTGCGCTCGGACGCCGGGCACTGGACCGTGCGCGTCGCCGGCACCGAACTGCCCGTCAGCCGCCGCCACACCCGCCAGCTGCGGGACGTCCTGGTGCGCTGGGCGCCCGCCCCCGGACCGGACACCCCGTGACCGGCGGGCAGGGCGAGGCCCCCCAGGCGGCGCGGCGGGTCGCCGTGTCCGCGCCGCGGCGGCACCGTGCGGGCGGCTACTCCGCGCGCGCCCGCGCGGCCGACCTGCACGCCCAGCCCCAGCTCGGCCAGGTCTACGTGCGCTCCCTGGTGCGCAACCAGCTGCGGCTGGCCCTCGGCGTTCTGGCGGTGCTGGGCGCGGTGCTCGGCGGGCTGCCCGCCGCCTTCGCGCTGCTGCCCGGGCTGCGCACCGCCGCCGTGCTCGGGATCCGGCTGCCCTGGCTGCTGCTGGGTGCGGTGGCCTACCCGCTGCTGGTGGGCGCCGCCGCCTTCCACGTCCGGCACGCCGAGCGCGTGGAGCGGGACTTCACCGACCTGCTGGGCGGCCCGGACCCAGCGGAGGGCGCCCGCGTGCAGCCGCCGGCGGCGCCCGGGGACGTGCCGGAAGGCCCGCCGCCGCGCGACCCGGCCTGTGCGCCGCACGAGCCGCCGGGCGACCCGCGGTGAACCCGGGCCTCGGCCTGGCCGCCCTCGCCGTCGTGCTCGTCGCCACCGCCGCCTTCGGCATCTACGGCCTGCGGCTGTCGCGCGCCACCTCGGACTTCTACGTCGCCTCCCGCGAGGTCTCCCCGCTGTGGAACGCCGCGGCGATCGGCGGCGAGTACCTCTCGGCCGCCTCCTTCCTGGGCGTCGCCGGGCTCATCATGGCCTACGGCGTGGACATGCTGGCCTACCCGGTCGGCTACACCGCCGGGTACCTGGTGCTGCTCCTGCTGGTCGCCGCCCCGCTGCGGCGCTCGGGCGCCTACACCCTGCCGGACTTCGCCGAGGAGCGGCTCGGCTCGGTCGCGGTGCGGCGGGTGGCCGCGGTGCTGGTCGCGGTCATCGCGTGGCTGTACCTGGTGCCGCAGCTGCAGGGCGCGGGCCTGACGCTGGAGACGGTCACGGGCGCGCCGCGCTGGGCCGGGGCGGTCGTGGTCGCGGTGGTCGTCGTCGGGGTCGCGGCGGCGGGCGGGATGCGCTCGGTC
Source organism: Streptomyces sp. NPDC020983 (assembly GCF_044333485.1). Classification (NCBI taxonomy): domain Bacteria; kingdom Bacillati; phylum Actinomycetota; class Actinomycetes; order Kitasatosporales; family Streptomycetaceae; genus Streptomyces; species Streptomyces sp. NPDC020983. The sequence continues at coordinate 507,095 of NZ_JBIRRA010000005.1, forward strand.
ACGCTCGTGCAGGGTTTCCAGTTCTGGCTGAAGCTCACCGCCATCGCGGTGCCCGCCGTCTTCCTGGTGCTCGCCTGGCGCTCGGCCGGGGCGCCCGCCCTCACCGGCCCCGACGTCCCGCGCTTCCACGGCGCCACCGTCGTGCGGCTCCAGGACGCGGCGCGCTTCGACGTCACCGCCCCGGTGACGGTACGGGTCTCCGGCACCCTCGACGGCAGGGCGTACGCGACGCCGCCCGCCGGCACGGCCGCCCCGGGCACCGTACGGCTCGGCAAGGGCGAGCACACCGCCGCGGGCGGCAGCGTGCTGACCTTCCCCGACGGCGCCGCCGTCCCCCACCGCCACGGGCTGGCCCCCGCCACCGGCGCGCGCTGGGCGAACCCGCTGTCCGGCGCGGGCGGCCGCTCCCACCCGCTGTACGCGCTCTACTCGATCCTGCTCGCCACCCTGCTCGGCACGATGGGGCTGCCGCACGTCCTGGTGCGCTTCTACACCAATCCCGACGGCCGGGCCGCGCGCCGCACCACCGTGCTCGTCCTCGTCCTGCTCAGCGCCTTCTACCTGCTGCCGACGGTCTACGGGGCGCTCGGCCGGGTGCTCGCGCCGCAACTGCTGCTCACCGGGCAGACCGACACCGCGGTGCTGGTGCTGCCGCAGCTCACGCAGGCGGGCGAGGGCGGGCGGCTGCTCGCCGCCCTCGCCACCGCGGGCGCCTTCGCCGCCTTCGTGTCCACCGCCTCCGGCCTGACGGTGTCGGTCGCCGGCGTGGTGTCGCAGGACCTGCTGCGCGGCTCGAAACGGGGCTTCCGCTGGGCGTCGCTGGTGGCCGGGGTGCCGCCGCTCGTGATGGCCACCGCGACCGACGGGCTGCCGGTCGCCGACGCCATCGGGCTGGCCTTCGCGGTGGCCGCGTCCTCCTTCTGCCCGCTGCTGGTGCTGGGCATCTGGTGGCGCGGCCTGACCGACCGCGGGGCGCTGCTCGGGCTCGTCGCCGGGGGCGGCCTGGCCGCGGTCGCGGTGGTGCTCACCAGCGTCCGCGGGGCGGGCGGCGGCTGGAGCGCGGCCCTGCTGGAGCAGCCCGCCGCCTGGACGGTGCCGGTCGCCTTCGCCGTGATGGTCACCGTGTCGCTGCTGACCCGGCACCGGCTGTCTCCGGCCGCGGTGGACCGGGTGATGCTGCGGATGCACCTGCCGGAGGAGGTCGGCTCGGGCCCCGCGCCGCTGCCGGGCCCGCGCCCGCCGGCCACCGAACGCGTCTGACACGCCCGCCCGTCCGCCCCGCCGCCTGCACCACCCTGGCCGCCGCCCGTAGCGTCCGCCGCCCGTACCCGCGCGCGGGCCGCCCGTCCGGCGCACCGGACGGCCGTCCGCCGGCCGCCCGTGCCGCCGGGCCCGCCGCCTACCGCCCGCTGCCGGGCCCGCGCCCGCCGGCCACCGAACGCGTCCGACGCGCCCGCCCGTCCGCCCCGCCGCCTGCACCACCCTGGGCGCCGCCCGTAGCGTCCGCCGCCCGTAGCGGCGCGTCCGCCGCCCGTCCGGCGCACCGGACGGCCGTTCACCGGCCGCCCGCCGACCGCTGGTCGCACCGGACACACCGCCCGTCGTGCCGGGCGCACCGCTGGGCGAATGTCACCGGCCGTGCCCTGCCCGCCCGATGCCCGCGGACCTACGGTGTGCCGCGACCCGAAACGGTCCTTTCCCCACCGCTCCGACATTCCTCGATGAGGAGGGAACCGCAGATGAGCACCTCTGCCCCCGCGCCCACGATCGCCGACCCCGGTCCGCTCGGCCTGGCCGGCTTCGCCGCCACCACGTTCGTCCTGAGCTCCTTCAACGCCAACCTGATCGACGCGAGCCTGGAAGCCGTCGTACTGCCGCTCGCGCTCTTCTACGGCGGTCTCGTCCAGCTGCTGGCCGGCATGTGGGAGTTCCGCAAGGGCAACACCTTCGGGGCGACCGCCTTCTGCTCCTACGGTGCCTTCTGGCTGTCCTACGCCGGCTACGCGAAGTTCGTCGCGGGCGGGCTGCCCGCCGACACCGCGCACCAGGCGACGGGGCTCTTCCTGCTCATCTGGACGATATTCACCGTCTACATGACCGTGGCCGCGCTGCGCACCAACGGGGCCCTGCTGGCCGTGTTCGTCGCGCTGTCCGCCACCTTCCTCCTGCTGACCATCGCCGAGTTCGGCGAGTCCTCCGGCGCCACCAAGATCGGCGGCTGGCTCGGCCTGGTCACCGCGGTCCTCGCCTGGTACGCGTCCTTCGCCGTCGTCACCAACAGCACCTGGAAGCGCGGGGTGCTGCCGCTCTTCGCGGCCGCGGACAGCGCGCAGGGCGGCCCGGTCGAGGGCGCCCACTGATGTCCGACGAGACACTGTCCAACCTGCTCAGGGAGGACCGGCGGTTCCCGCCGCCGGCCGCCCTGGCCGGGCACGCGAACGTCACGGCCGCGGCCTACGACGCGGCCGCCGCGGACGACGAGGCCTTCTGGGCCGAGCAGGCGGCCCGGCTCGACTGGGCCGAGCCGTGGACGCAGGTGCTGGACTGGAGCCGGGCGCCCTTCGCCCGCTGGTTCACCGGCGGCCGGCTCAACGTCGCCGAGAACTGCCTGGACCGGCACGTACGGGCCGGTCTCGGCGACCGCGTCGCCTTCCACTGGGAGGGCGAGCCCGGCGACACCCGCACCCTGACCTACGCCGGCCTGAAGGACGAGGTCTGCCGCGCCGCCAACGCGCTGCTCTCGCTCGGCGTGCAGGCGGGCGAGCGGGTCGCGATCTACATGCCGATGATCCCCGAGACCGTCGTCGCGATGCTGGCCTGCGCCCGGATCGGCGCGCCGCACACGGTGGTATTCGGCGGCTTCTCGGCCGAGGCGCTGCGCAGCCGCATCCTGGACTGCGACGCCCACGTGGTGATCACCGCCGACGGCGGCTACCGCAAGGGCGCCGCCTCCGCGCTCAAGCCCGCCGTGGACGAGGCGCTGGAGCAGTGCCCCGACGTGCACAGCGTGCTGGTCGTCAGGCGCACCGGCCAGGAGGTCGGCTGGACCGGCGGCCGCGACGTGTGGTGGCACGACCTCGTCGGCGCGCAGAGCGCCGAGCACACCCCCGAGGCGTTCGACAGCGAGCACCCGCTGTACATCATGTACACCTCGGGCACCACCGCCCGTCCCAAGGGCATCCTGCACACCACCGGCGGCTACCTCACCCAGGTCGCGTGGTCGCACTGGGCGGTCTTCGACATCAAGCCGGAGACGGACGTCTACTGGACGGCCGCCGACATCGGCTGGGTCACCGGGCACTCGTACATCGTCTACGGCCCGCTCGCGAACGCCACGACGTCGGTGCTCTACGAGGGCACCCCCGACTCCCCGCACCAGGGCCGCTGGTGGGAGATCGTGCAGAAGTACGGCGTGACGATCCTCTACTGCGCGCCGACCGCGATCCGCACCTTCATGAAGTGGGGCGAGGCGATCCCGGCCGGCTACGACCTGACGTCGCTCAGGCTGCTCGGCTCGGTGGGCGAGCCCATCAACCCCGAGGCGTGGGTCTGGTACCGCAGGGCCATCGGCGGGGACCGCACCCCGGTCGTCGACACCTGGTGGCAGACCGAGACCGGCGCCCACATGATCAGCCCGCTGCCCGGTGCGAGCACCTGCAAGCCCGGCTCGGCGCTGCGGGCGCTGCCGGGCGTGTCCGCCGAGGTCGTCGACGACCAGGGCGAGCCGGTGCCGAACGGCTCGGGCGGCTACCTGGTGCTCACCCGCCCGTGGCCGTCCATGCTGCGCACCATCTGGGGCGACGAGCAGCGCTACGTCGACACCTACTGGTCGCGCTTCCCCGGCCGCTACTTCGCCGGGGACGGTGCCAAGAAGGACGAGGACGGCGACATCTGGCTGCTCGGCCGGGTGGACGACGTCATGAACGTCTCGGGGCACCGCATCTCCACCACCGAGGTCGAATCGGCCCTGGTGTCGCACCCGCTGGTGGCCGAGGCCGCCGTCGTCGGCGCCGCCGACACGACGACCGGGCAGGGCATCGTCGCCTTCGTGATCCTGCGCGGCGACGCGGGACGGGACGCCGGGCAGGACCCGGCGGCCGAGCTGCGGGCGCATGTCGGCCGGGAGATCGGCCCGATCGCCCGCCCCCGGCAGATCCTGGTCGTCGCCGAACTCCCCAAGACCCGCTCCGGCAAGATCATGCGCCGTCTGCTCCGGGACATCGCGGAGAACCGCGAACTCGGAGACGTGACGACGCTGACCGACTCCTCGGTGATGGACGCCATCCGGGAGCGGCTGCCGGACGCGTCCGACGGCTCCTGACCCTTCCCCGCACCATCCGGGAGCCGTGGCGCCCGGGCGGACCCGCAGGGGTCCGCCCGGGGAATCACATGCCCCCTCGCGGGGCATGCGCATGGACGGCCGGCCCGATACGGGGCGGGTCGGCCGTCCACGCATTCGCCGTGCCGCGGTCAGCAGCCGATCGGCGAGGTGCCCACGGCCACGTCGTCGAACCACAGCGTGTCGTCACCGGTGCCGTAGCTCTCCCAGCCGAAGCGCAGCGCGGTCGGCCGCGGCGGCGTGGTGCGGGACAGCCACTGCTGGTCGATGTCCGCGGTCGGCACGCCGTCCACCCGCAGGCCCGCCACGTCCTGGTCGTTCAGCCAGGTCTCCAGGTTCGGCGAGGTGGTGCCGATGGCGAACCGCAGGCACTGCCAGCTGCCGGTCGGCAGCGGCGCGCTGAGCGCCACGCCCGCCGGGCTCTGCGCGGGCAGCGTCGCGTCGTCCGATTCGCGGTTCCACTGGAGGGCGCCGTTCTGGCCGCCGATCCGCAGCGCCTTGCCGGACTGCGACGAGTCGGGCATCGAGACGAAGGCCACGTGCGCGGACGGCAGCGCGGTGGTGTGCCGCACCCACATCCGCACGTACACCGTCGGGCCCACCGAGGACAGGTCCTTGGTGCTGGCCACGAACATGTGGTTGCAGTAGCCGGCGTGGCCGTCCACCCGGATCGAGCGGCTGCCGCTGTGCGCGACGGAGGTGTCGACGCTCGCGGTGCCGCTGCCCGAGCAGTCCGGCGCCGCGGTCGTCCACTGGCCCGACGGCGTGCTGCCGGTCTGGTCCTCGAAGTCCGAGCAGATCACGGCGCCCGAGCAGCCGGCCGGCGGAGTCGAGGTGGGCGGCGTGGTCGGCGGGGTCGTCGGGGGAGTCGTGGGCGGGGTGGTGGGGGGCGTGGTCGGGGGAGTGGTGGGCGGGGTCGTCGTGGGCGTGCCGTTGACCGTGCACGCCGTGCCGTTGAAGGTGATCACGGTCGGCGAGGGGTCGGCGGCCGACCAGGTGCCCTGCACCCCGAAGTCGGCGTGGCCGTTGGTCGGGACGGACGCGTTGTAGCCGGCGTCCTTCGCGGTGACGGCGGTGCCGCTCTGGGAGACGGTGGCGTTCCAGCCCGAGGTGATGTGCTGGTCGCCCTGGTAGCTCCAGGTCGCGGTCCAGCCGTTGACGGCCGGGCCGAAGTTGGTGATCGAGATCTGCGCGGTGAAGCCGCCGGTCCACTCGTTGACGGTGTAGGTCATCGAGCAGCCGGACGCCGCGCCGTGGGCGGCGGGCAGCGCCACCAGGGCGGGCAGCAGCAGCGCGACCGCGGCCACCGGCCACAGCCACGGTCTGACGAGTAACCGACGCGAGGATGCACGCACGGGGGACCTCCTGGGACATGTGGGGGGAGTTGCCGCTCGCCACATGACGTCCACATGACATATGGGAGCGCTCCCACACTATGGAAGGGGCCCAACACCGTGTCAATGCCGCGTGCGCGGGCGCCCGTCCCGCCGGACGGGCGCCCGCGCACGCGGTCGGCCCTGCTCGTACCCGCCGGCCCCGTGGACCGGCCTCCCGTCAGCCCTTGCTGGACCCCAGCGACAGGCCGGCGATGAACTGCTTCTGCAGGCAGATGTAGACCACCAGGGTCGGCACGGCCGCGATCAGCGCCGCCGCCGCGATCATGTTCTGGTTGCTGACGAACTGCCCCTGGAGGTTGGCCAGCGCCGAGGTCACCGGCCGCTTGTCGCCCGACGACATCAGGGTGATCGCCCAGAAGAAGTCGTTGTAGATCCAGGTGGTCAGCAGTGTCGCCAGTGCGGCGAGCGCCGGGCGGCACAGCGGCAGCGTCAGCCGCCAGAAGCGCGTCCACAGCGAGGCGCCGTCCACCAGCGCGGCCTCGTACATCTCGTCCGGCACCGCGCGCATGTAGTTGCTCAGCACGAAGACGCAGAAGCCCAGCTGGAAGGCCACGTTGATGGCGACCAGGCCGAAGATCGAGTTGTACATCAGGCCGCTGTCGCTCAGGAAGTGCGGCAGCGTGATCTTCAGGTACATGCGGTACAGCGGAGTGATGATGACCTGCTGGGGCAGCAGGTTGCCCGCGGTGAACAGGATCAGCAGCGCGATGTTGACCTTGACGTTGATCTTGCTCAGCACGAAGGCCACGCCCGACGCCAGGGCCAGCACGACGATCACCGAGGGGACGGTGATCAGCACCGAGTTCCAGAAGAAGTGCAGCATGTCCGACTGGGTCCACGCGTCACTGAAGTTCTTGAACGTCAGGTGGTGCGGCAGGGAGACGTAGCCGTACTTGCGGGTGTCGGAGTACGGCCGGACCGCCACGTACAGCGCGAAGGCTATCGGCAGCAGCCACAGCACGCAGGAGGCGATGAGGAAGACCTGCGAGGCCGCCTGGCCCCACAGCCGGGTCCTCCGGCGGCCGGGCGCGGACGGGCGGACCGCCCTGGCCGGCCGGGTGAGGGCTTCGGTCGTCATGGTGCTTCCTCCCGGCGGAACGTCTGGTAAAGGAACACCGAGATCGGCACCAGCGAGATGACCAGCAGCACGACACCCAGCGCGGAGCCGAAGCCGACCCGCTGGGTCTCGCCGACGATGTTCGAGGTGACCAGCACCGACAGCAGTTCGAGGCCGTTGATGCCCTTGTTGGTGATGTAGACCAGGTCGAAGGCGCGCAGCGACTCGATCACGGTGACCACCATGACGACGATGTTGATCGGCTTCATCACCGGGAAGACGACCCGCCAGAAGGTCTGCCAGGCGTTGGCGCCGTCCATCCGCGCGGCCTCGCGCAGCGTCGGGTCGACGGCCTTGAGGCCGGCGAGGTAGAGCACCATCACGTAGCCGGCCTGCCGCCAGGTCGCCTCGACCAGCACCGCCCACAGGTTCAGGTGCGAGTTGCCGAGCCAGTCGATGGCGTTGTCGTTGCCGTTGCGCCCGATGACGGTGTTGATCAGCCCGAAGTTCTGCGAGTACATGAACTCCCAGATGATGCCGACCAGGGCGAGCGACAGCATCACCGGCAGGAACAGGATGCTCTGGTACATCCGGCTGCCCTTGATGCCGCGGTCGATGATCACCGCGAAGAGCATGCCCAGCGGGGTCGCGATCAGGACGAACACGGCCAGCCAGATGAGGTTGTGGCGGACCGCGGGCCAGAACTCCGGGTAGATCGTGGTGGCCTGGTGGTAGTTCTGGATGCCGTACCAGCATCCGTTGTTGAGGATCGAGGGGACGTTGGGCTTGCACGTCTGGCTGTGCAGGCTGCCCACGCCGTTCCACTTGGTGAACGACAGCAGCACGGTGCCGATCGCCGGGAACCACACGAAGGCCAGGTCCAGCAGCAGCGGTATCCCCAGCAGCAGCGCGACCACCACGCGGTCGCGCCGGGTGAGCTTGCGGACGCCGCCGCGGCGGCGGCGCGGGGACGGGGCGGCGGTGGCCCCGTCCCGCACCGCTGCCGCGGTGTCCGCAGCGGACGTCTCGGTCATGACGTGTAGATCGACTTCGCCTGGGCCTCGGCGCTCTTCTGCAGGCTCGCGATGTTGCCGGTGCTCGGGTCGTCGATGAACTTCTGGATGATGGAGATCATCGCGTTCGCCATGGCCGGGTCGGAGTCGCGGTCCATGAACTGGGCGACCGACTTGCACTTGCCGATGACCTCGACCGACTTCTTCTGGATCGCGTTGTACGTCGGCACCTGGAGGCCGTTGGCCAGGCCGACGTCCCACTGGTCGGTCTTGAGGTACGCGGCCTCCGCCGGGCCGGTGCCGATGTACTCCAGGATCGCCTTGGCCGCCTCCGGGTTCTTGGCCTTCTTGCTGAGCATGAAGCCGTCGGTGGGGGCGTCCATGTAGTCCTGGCCCCACTTGGGGTTCACCGTCGGGAAGGTGAAGAAGTCCAGGTCGGCCAGGTCCGCCTTGTCCGTGACGTACTGGGCGGCGACCTGGTTGGTGCCCTGGAAGGCCATGCCGGCCTGCTTGGTCTCCAGCGTCTTGACCGCGTCCTGCCAGATACGGCCGTTGGCGCCGGACTGGACGTAGGGCATCAGCTCGGCCCAGTGCTGGAAGACCGTGGTGACGCCCGCGTCGGTCCACGGGATCTCGTGCTTCATCAGCTTGATGTGGTAGTCGTAGCCGTTGATGCGCATGTTGAGGATGTCGAAGGTCCCCAGCGCGGGCCAGCCGTCCTTGTCGCCGAAGGCGATCGGCACCAGGCCGTCCGTCTTCATCTTCTTGGCGAGCGTGACGTACTCGTCCCAGGTGGTCGGGACGCTGTAGCCGCGCTTGCTGAACTCGCTCTTGTTGTAGAAGACCACCCAGGGGTAGTTGTAGAGCGGCACCAGGTACTTCTTGCCGTCCAGGCCGGTGGACAGCTGCTTGGCGGAGTCGCCGAAGTTGCCGCCGATCTTCTCCCAGACGTCGTCGATCGGCTGCGCGAGGCCCTGGGCGGCGAAGTACTGCATGCGGTAGCCGGCGAACCAGGTGAAGAGGTCGTCCGGGGTGCCCTGCAGGTAGCTGGTGATGTTCTGCTGGAAGGTGTTGTGGTCGACCGTGTTGATCTTCACCTTCACCTGGGAGGACGCCGTGGCCCCGGCCGTGAGGGCGGCGAACGCGGCCTTGGCGGCCGGGTCGGAGTAGTTCGACCCGAAGGTGACGGTGCTGCCCGCGACCGGCTTGCCGGAGTCGCCGCTCTTGCTGCTGTCGTCAGAGGAGTCGGAGCTGCTGCAGGCCGTCAGCAGGCCGCCGGACACTGCCGCGAGCCCCGCGGCGCCGGCCACGCCCCTGAGCAGGTTCCTCCGCGTCGGGGACGGGCTGCTGCCCGCATCGGTACCCGACGTCTCGACGTCCGACATGGTGCCTCCATGTGTGTGTGGGCGCGTATAGGGGACTTGTGGGAGAGCTGAAGGCGAAATGCTGACGGAGCGGAGGCTCTCGCGGGTCCTGAGGCCCGAGCCGTTTCCAACAGAAGTCACCAAGATGAAACGCCATCGCAACTGCAGGGTAGTTCTACGCCACATGCAGAAGGCCGTCAACGCCTAATTCCTGATGCGTTGCCGGACCGTGATGTCCCCAGGGTGTTGAAACATGTTCGCTTCGGTTGGCATTGCCGCCGCCGGGGCCGGACGGCGGCGGGAGTGGTCCGCGGCGGCGGGCGCAGCGGGGTCGGACGGGCCGCGGGGGCGAGGGCGAACCGGCCGCCGGGACAGGGCACATGGCGGCCGGCCGACCTTCCTCCGCGGGAGATACGGGCCCCATAGAATAAGGCGTGGCGGCCGGCGGCGGGCGCTGTGACCGCGGAGACCACACCCCGGTACCGTGATCCGATCCGTACCGGCCGACCGGCCTGAAAGGCTCACATGAAAGCTGAGATCGCGGTGCCCGCCGGGGCGCGGCACGCCCGGATCCTCGGAGTCGGCGCATACCGCCCGCGCCGGATCGTCGACAACGACGAGGTGTGCACGCACATCGACTCGACCGACGAGTGGATCCGCTCCCGGACCGGTATCGTCACCCGCCGCTGGGCCGCACCGGACGAGACCCTGGGCGTCATGGCCGAACAGGCCGCCAGCAAGGCCGTCGCCGCGGCCGGGATCAGCCCCGCCGACATCGGCCTGGTGATCGCGGCGACCTTCACGCACCTGAAGCAGACCCCGGCGATCGCCACCGAGATCGGCCACCGGATCGGCGCCACCGGCGCGGCCGGCTTCGACATCTCGGCGGGCTGCGCCGGATTCGTGCACGGCCTCGCGCTCGCGTCCGACGCGGTGCGCTCCCGCGGCGGCCACGTGCTGGTCGTCGGCGTCGAGCGGATGACCGACATCCTCGACCTGACCGACCGCTCCACCGCGTTCATCTTCGGCGACGGCGCCGGGGCATGTGTCGTCGGGCCGTCCGACACCCCCGGGATCGGCCCGGTGGTGTGGGGGGCGGACGGCTCGCAGGCCGACGCCATCACCCAGAGCGTGCCGTGGGACGCGCTGCGCGCCGACCCGCAGCAGCCTTTCCCCGCGCTGCGCCAGGAGGGACAGCGGGTGTTCCGCTGGGCCGTGTACGAGGTCTCCAAGGTCGCCGTGCGCGGGCTGGAGGCGGCCGGGCTGACCGCGGGCGACCTCGACGCCTTCATCCCGCACCAGGCCAACGAGCGCATCATCGACGCCATGACCCGTTCCATGGGCCTGCCCGACCGGGTCGCCGTCGCCAAGGACATCGTCACCACCGGCAACACCTCGGGCGCGTCCATCCCGCTGGCGATGGACGCCCTGCTGGCCTCGGGCCGGGCCGTCTCCGGCGGCACCGCGCTGCTGCTGGGCTACGGCTCGGGGCTGTCGTACGCCGCGCTGGTCGCCGAGCTGCCCTGACACCGGGCCGGAGCGCCGCGGGGGTACGGGGCAGGCGTCCCGTACTCCCGGCGGCTCAGCTTCCCGCCGCGACCGCGTCGAGCGCCGCCGACAGCCGGGAGCCGGCGAAGTCCCGCACCCACGCGAGGTGCTCGCCGGAGGTGCCGCGGGGCACCACCTCGACGAGCATGATCAGGTAGAGGTAGCAGCGGTAGAGCGCCAGCCGCACGCGCGCGGCCGCGTCGAAGGAGGTACGCCCGCCCGCCGCGCCGTAGCCGGCGAGGAAGGCCGGGTCGTCCTCCCGTGGGCCGGAGAGCAGCGACAGCGACGCGAAGTCCGCGAGGGGGTCGCCCCAGAACATCCGCTCGCCGTCGATCAGCGCGCCGATCCTGCGCGCACCCGGCTCGCCGTCCAGCAGCACGTTGCCCGGCCACAGGTCGAAGTGCACCAGCACCGGGCGCGTCACCTCGGCCAGCGCCGCGGCGCCGCCGGCGAGCACCGCCCCGACCTGGGCCACCGGCCGCGGCAGCCACGCGCCGTACGCCTGCGCGTCGGCCAGCAGCGCGTCCGTCATCGCCGCGAAGGCGTCCGGCCAGCGGGCGGCGAGCGGCGCGACGGCCTGCGCCGGGTAGCCGAAGCCGTCGCCGCCGTGCACCGAGTGCAGCCGGCCCACGAGGCGGCCCAGTTCCGTCACGAGCCGGTCGCGCTCGTCGTCAGCGATCGCGTCGGCGAGGTCGGACCACGGCACGCCGGGGGAGTGCGTCATCACCAGGAAGGGCCGGCAGTCCGCGTCCTCGCGCCACTCGCTGTGCACCACGCGCGGGGCGGGGACGCCGGCCGCCGCCGCGTGCCCGTAGAACAGCTCCTCGCCGCGCAGCAGTTCCGCCTCGTAGCGCAGCCGCGGGGTGCCGCCCGGCGGCGGCACCTTCAGCACCAGCCGCCCGCCGCCGTTCAGGCCCACCGTGAAGAGCGCGTTGTACGAACCGCCCGTCAGCCGGCTGTGCGACGCGATCTGCCCGGGCCCGATCCCGGCACGGGCCAGCAGCCCGTCCACCACTTCGTCCGCCACCGTGTGCGCGGCCGCCATGTGACCCCCTCCTCCGTTGCCCAGGGCACCCTACGGTGCCGCCCCCGCCGGTCCGCGGGCGCCCGCCCCGCGGCGGGCGCGTACCGCCGCCCGGGTGCTTGTGGAGCCGTGGGTGATTGGCCGCGAGGGCGGCAGGAAAGTCAGATGAGCGGATGTTCTGGGGCGCAGGGGTCTCGGACGCGGGGGCGATGCGCACGGAAGGACCCGAGCGGATGAGCCGGCAGACCACCGGGCGGCGGCCCGAGGACCGCGAGGACCCCGAGGGCCCCGAGGAGCCCGGCGGCCGCCGCGGGCCGTCTCCCGGGCCCGCGCGGCCGCCGCGCCGGCGGCGGCTCCTGCCGTGGCGGCACCGGCGCGACCTCACGCCCGGCCAGCTGCGCCGGCGGCGGCTCGTCACCCGCGGCCTGACCGGCACCTGCCTGGTCTGCGCCGGCTGGCTCGGCTGGTCCGTCGGCCACGCCCTCACGTACCCCGGCAAGGACAGCACCGCCGCCCGGCTCGCCGAATGGGCCCGCGACCACGAACTCGGCTTCGTCGTCGACGAGCTGGAGGACGTGCAGTACCGGATGCACCCGCCCCGGGTCGGCGGCGACCTGCCCGCCGACGCGCTGGCCCGGATGCGGGCCACCCAGCCCGCCGTGCCCACGCCCGCGCACCTGCCCGCCCAGCCCCTCGTCCCGCTGCACGTCCCGCTGCGCCCGCCGGTGAGCCCCGCCCTGCCCGGCGAGGGCGTCTACCGCACCCTGGCCACCGCCCACGGCGAGCCCCTCGTGCAGGGCACCTACGTCCGCCCGGACGCCGCGCACACCTCGTACGAGGCGGCGGTGGCCTGGATCAGCGGCAGGCACAGCCGTTTCCAGCTGCACCCCGGCTTCCGCGAGCCCGGCGGCACCTTCGACGTGCCGCCCACCATCCCCGAGGGGCTGCGCACCGGACTGGTCGCCACCTGGAACGGCGGCTTCCGGATCACCGACGGCGGCTCCCGCGGCGGCTTCTACCTCGACGGCCGTACCGCGGGCGAGCTGCGCGACGGCGCCGCCTCCGAGGTCTTCTACCGCGACGGCAGCCTGCGCATCGGTGTCTGGGGCCGCGACGTCCGGATGACCCCCGAGGTCGTGGGCGTGCGCCAGTGCCTGGAACTCATGGTCGACGACGGCCGTGTCGTGCCGGACATCGGCGACGACTCCAAGTGGGGCGTGAGCGACCAGAGCCGGATGTTCGTCCCCCGCTCCGGCGTCGGTGTCACCGCCGCGGGCGACATCGTCATGGTCGTCGGCCAGGCACTCTCCGCCCGGACCCTGGCCGACCTGATGCAGCGCGCCGGCGCCGTCCGCGCGATGCCCCTCGACATGAACCGCGCCTGGCCCTCCTTCATGTCCTACGACGGCACCCGCACCCCGGCGAACCCGAAGCCCACCAACATCCTCGACTTCGAGGACCCCCCGGACCGCTACTACACCCAGGCCACCCGCGACTTCGTCGCCGTCTACGCCCGCTGAGCCCGCGGCCGGGCCGCCGTCAGGACCGCGGGGCCAGGAAGGCCGCCAGCCGGCGCCAGGCGTCCTCGGCCGCCGCGGGGCGGTAGGTGTCGCGCTCGTCGGCGAGGAAGCCGTGCGGGGCGCCGGGGTAGACCACGACCTCGTGCGGCACGCCCGCCGCGGCGAGGCGCTCGCGGACCTGTCCGGTCTGCTCCGGCGTGGCCACGTGGTCCTCGTCGCCGGCCAGGTAGAGCAGGCGGCAGCCGCCCACGGCGGCGATCCGCGGGGTCAGGTCGAGCAGCGCCTCCGGGCGGCTCAGCGCGGTGCCGGGGGTGCCGAGCCACCCGGGGTAGACCGCGGCGACGGCGGTGAGGGGGACCTGTGTCGCGGCGAACCACGCCAGGTGGCCGCCGAGGCTGAAGCCGGCCATCGACGGGCGCCCGGCGGTGTCCGCACGCTGCTCCAGGTGGGCGAGCACCGCGGTGAGGTCGTCGGCCACCTCCTCCCGGGTGAGGCGGGCGATGAGCTCCAGGCCGCGGGCCCGCCCCGCGGCGTCCGCGGTGCCGCTGTGGCCCGGGGCGGTGCGGTGGTAGAAGTCGGGCACGACCGCGAGCAGGCCGAGGCCGGCGAGCCGGTCGGCCACGCGGCGCACGTACGGCGTGATCCCGAACATCTCGAAGCCCACGACCACCGCGGGCCACGGCCCCTCCCCGGCGGGCCGGGCGGCGTACCCGGCCATCGGCCGCGCGGCCCCGGGGACGGGGATCCGCACGGTCCCGGTGGTGACGGCGGCGGGCGCTGCGTGCTGCTGCATGACGGGGGCTCTCCTCGTGACGTTCTGCGGGACGCGTCCGAGTCTGCGGGCGGCCGACGTGCCGGGTCCAAGACCCGTTCCGGCCGCGGCGATACCCTCGGGGCATCGCCGCGGCCGGAGCGCGGACGGGGGAGAGGCGGGGGACGTGGATCTCGACCTGCGCAAGGTGCGCTACTTCGTGGCCGTGGCCGAGCGGCTGCACTTCGGGCGCGCCGCCGAGGACCTGCTCATCGCGCAGCCGGCGCTCAGCCGGCAGATCCGGGCGCTGGAGCGGGAGCTGGGCGCCGAGCTGTTCGTCCGCGACAGCCACCGGGTGCATCTCACCGCAGCGGGCGAGCGGCTGCTCGGCGACGCGCGGCCGCTGCTGGCCGCCGCCGCCGCCGCACGCCGCCGCGCCGGCCGCGCCGCGCACGCCGCCGGGCGGCTGGTGGTGGGCTTCCGCAGCGGCATCCGGGTGACCGGGGCGATACGCGGCTTCGGCGCCGCGCACCCGGACGTCGCGGTGGAGGTGCGCCGGGTGGACTGGGACGACCAGGCCGCCGCCGTGCTCGACGGACGGGTCGACGTGGCGTACGTACGCCTCCCGGTCGTCGAGCCCGGTCTCGACCTGACCCCGCTCTACGGCGAGCCGCGGATGGCGGCGCTCCCGGCCGGGCACCCGCTGGCCGCCCGCACGGAGCTGACGGCCGCCCAGTGCGCGGCGCAGACCGAGATCCTGCACCTGTGCACGAACACCGGGGCGTCCGGCCCGCGGCAGCCCCCGGCGGTGCGCACGGTCGAGGAGAAGCTGGAGTACGTGGCGGCGGGCCGCGGGCTGACGTACCTGCCGCGCTCCACGGCGCTGCTCCACCGCCGCCCCGACGTCGTCTACCGCCCGGTCACCGACCTGCCCCCGGACGAGGTGGCGCTGGCCCGTCCCGCGGGGGAGGCGGGCCGGCTGGCCGCGGCCTTCACGGCGGCGGCGCTGCGCGCGGCCGCCGAGGAGCACCCGGGCCGGGACGCGCCGCTCAGCCGCAGCTGAGCAGGCCGGCCTTCTGCTTGGCCGCCAGCACCCGCCGCACGCTGTCCGAGACGGCGTTGCTCAGCGCCTTGTCCTTCGGCATCTGCGCGAGCACCGCGGAGGTCATCGGCGCGATGTCGGAGGCGCGGACGGTCAGCAGCAGGTTGCCGCCGGCCTTGAGGAAGTCCACCGCGCGCTCGGCCGGGGTGCGGTCGCTGACGGCGGTGGCCTGGCCGAGGTCGTCGGAGATGACCGCGCCCTTGAACCCCAGCGAGTTGCGCAGCACGCCGCGGATCACCGCCGAGGAGAAGGCGGCCTGGTTCCTGGGGTCGATCCTGGAGTAGATCGCCGAGGACACCATCACGAAGGGCGCGCCCGCGGCGACGGCGCTGCGGAAGGGCTGGAGGAAGGCGTCGTTGCGGGTGGTGACGTCGTCGGTGACGCCGAGCGTGAAGTCGGTGTTGCCGGTGACCCGCCCCAGCCCGGGGAAGTGCTTGGGGCTGGCAAGCACGCCCGCGTCCAGGGTGCCGCGCAGGAACGCGGTGCTGTGGGTGGCGACCGCCGAGGGGTTGGTGCCGTACTCGCGCTGGAGTTTGCCGATGGGCGCGTTGACGGTCGTCAGGCCGGGCGGCACCGTGTCGGCGACGGGCGCGAGGTTCATGGAGACACCGGCCGACTTCAGCTCCTTCGCCCACTTCTCGGCGTCCTTCTGGAGGGTGCCGGCCGGGAGCTTTCCCTGCTCGACGGCCGACGGGATGGTGCTGAAGCCGGGGCCGTTCAGGACCTGGACCCTGCCGCCCTCCTGGTCGGTGGAGATCAGCATGCCGACCTTGGCGCCCTTGACCGCGGGCGCGAGTGTGCGGACCCGGTCGGTGACGCGTTTGACCGCCGCCGTGCCGGAGTTGGTGTGCCCCATCAGGAAGACCGAGCCGACCCGGCCGGAGGTGATCGCGCTGGACTGTGCGGAGGTCATGCCGGTGCTGGTGACGGCGGTCATGAAGAGCTGGCCGACCTGCTGGGTGCGGCTCATTCCGGCGACCGCCTTGTCGACGCAGCTCGCCGGTTTGCCGGTGGCGGTGGCGGGCGGGGGCGCGGTGGTCGTCGGGGCCGTGGGCGGCGTGGTGGTGGGGGTCGGGGTGCCCGTCGCGGTGACCGACGTGGTGGGGGAGCCGGTCGCCGTCGTGGTCGAACCGCTTCCGGACGAGCCGGAGCCGTCACCGCACGCGGTCAGCCCGGTGGTGGCGGTGGCGATCAGGCTCAGGACGAGCCCGGTGCCGCGCAGCCCGGGACGGCGCGGCGGTCGGTGCCCGCCGCGGGTGACGGGCGCGCGGCGGGCGCGCGGGGCGGCGGGGCTGGGCATCGGCTGGCGCACGGCGGGACCTCACACCTCATCGGTCGTCGTCCGGCGGGGGCCGGACACGGCTGCGGCTGCTGCTTCTTCCGCTCCTCCGCGCCGCCCGGGACGGCCGGCGTCCCGGGCGGCGCGGAGGAAAACCCTCGTGAGTTGATCATCCTGCCCCGCTCTTCCGCTTCCCGCATCCCCTGCGCCGCCGTACGCACACTCCTTGACGCTGCGCGAGCGGCCGGGCCAGCATGTGGGAGCGCTCCCATGGGTGGGCGGGCGGCTGACGACTCCCGGTCGGCCGGCCGCCCGCCCCCGGGTGCGTTTCCCCCCACCACGACCATGGCCCTCCCAGGAGGACGCGTGCCCAGAACCCGCGTGCCCCGCAGAACCGGCAAACCCCTCTCCGTACGAAGCGCCGCCCGCCGCGTCCGGACTGCGGCGGTCACGGCCGCGGCGGCCCTGCTGCCGCTCACCATGGCGGCCACCGCAGGCGCCCCCGCGGCCCACGCCGCCGCCCCGGCCGCCGTGCCCGCCGCGGCCGGGAGCTACA
This sequence comes from Streptomyces sp. NPDC020983, assembly GCF_044333485.1. Classification (NCBI taxonomy): domain Bacteria; kingdom Bacillati; phylum Actinomycetota; class Actinomycetes; order Kitasatosporales; family Streptomycetaceae; genus Streptomyces; species Streptomyces sp. NPDC020983. The sequence continues at coordinate 524,045 of NZ_JBIRRA010000005.1, forward strand.
ACTACGCCGAGGCGCTCCAGGACTCGATGCTCTTCTACGAGTCGCAGCGCTCCGGCAAGCTGCCCGCGGACAACCGCGTCACCTGGCGCGGAGACTCCGACCTCACCGACGGCGCCGACGCCGGCCTCGACCTGACCGGCGGCTACCACGACGCCGGCGACGAGGTGAAGTTCGGCTTCCCGATGGCCTTCTCGATGACGATGCTCGGCTGGGGCGGCATCGACGAGGCCTCCGGCTACACCAAGAGCGGCCAGGGCACCTACCTGCTGCGCAACCTGCGCTGGGGCGACGACTGGCTGCTCAAGGCGCACCCCTCGGCCAACGTCCTCTACGGCCAGGTGGGCGACGGCAGCAGCGACCACTCCTTCTGGGGCCCGCCCGAGGTCAACCCCTCGCCCCGCCCCTCGTACAAGATCGACGCCTCCTGCCCCGGCTCCGACCTCGCCGGCGAGGCGGCGGCCGCGCTCGCGTCCTCGTCCATGCTCTTCAAGCAGAGCGACGCCGCCTACGCGTCCACGCTGCTGACCAACGCCAAGCAGCTCTACACCTTCGCCGACACCTACCGCGGCGCGTACGACAAGTGCATCACCGCCGCCCAGGGCTACTACAACTCCTGGAGCGGCTACTGGGACGAGCTGGTCTGGGGCGCGCTGTGGCTCTACCGGGCCACCGGCGACAGCACGTACCTGACGAAGGCGGAGACGTACTACGCGCAGCTGCCCAAGATGCAGCAGACCACCACGCCGGAGTACAACTGGACGATCGCCTGGGACGACAAGTCCTACGGCGACTACGTGCTGCTCGCCGAACTCACGGGCAAGCAGGTCTACATCGACGACGCCGAGCGCTGGCTCGACTGGTGGACCACCGGTGTCAACGGCCAGAAGGTCAGCTACTCGCCGGGCGGCGAGGCCTTCCTCGACACCTGGGGCTCGCTGCGCTACTCGTCCAACACCGCCTTCACCGCGCTCCAGTTCTCCGACTGGCTCACCTCGCAGGGCCGGGACGCGGCCAAGGCGCAGACGTACCACGACTTCGGGGTGCGGCAGATCGACTACGTCCTCGGCGACAACCCGCTGAAGGAGAGCTACGAGATCGGCTTCACCAACTCCGGCAAGAACACCAAGTGGCCGCAGAACCCGCACAGCAGGGCCGCGCACGGCTCCTGGTCGCAGTCCATGACCGAACCGGCGAACACCCGGCACCTCGACTACGGCCTGCTGGTCGGCGGCCCCGGCTCCGCGGACGACGGCTTCTCCGACGAGCGCTCCAACTACGGTGAGACGGAAGGCGCGCTCGACTACAACGCGGGCTTCTCCGGCGCGCTGGCCGCCCTCTCCGACGAGTACGGCGGCACCCCGCTGGCGAACTTCCCGCCGAAGGAGACCCCGGACGGGCCCGAGGAGTTCCTCCAGGCCGCGGTCAACGCCTCGGGCTCGAACTTCTACGAGCTGAAGGTGCAGGTGGTCAACAAGTCCGGCTGGCCCGCCCGGCACCTCACGCACGGCAGCTTCCGCTACTACTTCACCCTCGACGCCGGCACCAGCCCCTCGCAGGTCACCCTGACCTCGGCCTACAACCAGTGCTCGGCGCCGACCGGGCCCACGCAGTTCTCCGGCAGCGTCTACTACGTGACCGTCAGCTGCGAGGGCCAGGACATCGCCCCCGCCGGGCAGTCCGCCTTCCACCGCGAGGTGCAGTTCCGGCTGAGCTTCCCCGGGGCCCACGACCCCACGAAGGACTGGTCCTACCAGGGTGTCTCCACCACGCCCGGCTCCACGCCGGTCACCGTGAACGACATGGTGCTCTACGACGGCTCCACCGCCGTGTGGGGGAGCGCCCCCAGCAGTGACGGCGGCACCCCGCCGGCCACCACCCCGCCGGGCACGCCCGGCAAGCCCACCGCCTCCGCGGTCGCCGACTCCTCGGTGACCCTGACCTGGGCCGCGGCCACCCCCGGCAGCCTGCCGCTGGCCGGCTACCAGGTCTACGCGGGGTCCACGCTGCTCACCACCACCACGGCGACCAGCTGGACCGCCACCGGCCTGACGCCGGGCACGCCGTACACCTTCACGGTCAAGGCGGTCGACACCGGCGGGAACACCTCCGCCGCCTCGCCGGCGGTGACGGTCACCACCACCACGACCGGCACCCCGCCGGGCGGCACGGGCGCTGCCTGCAAGGCCGTCTACAAGGTGACCAACTCCTGGTCCGGCGGCTTCCAGGCGGACGTCCTGGTCACCAACACCGGCTCGGCCGCTCTCAACGGCTGGACGCTGACCTTCACCTTCGGCGGCGACCAGCAGGTCGGCAGCGGCTGGAGCGGCACCTTCGCGCAGTCCGGCAAGAAGGTCACGGTGACCAACCCGTCCTGGGCGGCCGCGCTGCCCGCGGGCGGCACGGTCGACCCGGGCTTCACCGCCACCTACTCGGCGAGCAACGCGGCGCCCACCGGCTTCGCGCTCAACGGGGTGGCCTGCACCTGACCTCCCCGTACGACCTGACCCCCTTCCCCGCGGCGGGCCGCCCGCCGCGGGGAAGGGGGTCCGCCGGGGGAGCGGCACCGGCCGCCCCGTGCCGGGTCCGCCCGGCCCCCGCCGCGGGCCGGGCCGCTCATGGGCCTCCCCGCGCTCCTACGCCTGCCCACCCGGCGTCACGAGGCCCGCCAGGCGGCGCGCCAGGAAGCGGCGTTCGGCCTCCGTCGGGGCGAGGTCCAGCGCCGTGCGGTAGGCCGCGGCCGCCTCGGGGAGGCGGTCCAGGCGGCGCAGCAGGTCCGCGCGCGTCGCGGGCAGCAGGTGGTAGCCGGCGAGCGTGCCGGACGCGTCGAGGGCGTCCGCGAGGGCGAGCCCCGCGGCCGGGCCCTCGGCCATGGCGACGGCCACCGCACGGTTCAGCTCGACCACGGGCCCCGGCGCCATCCGGGCCAGCTCCCCGTACAGCCCGGCGATCTGCGCCCAGTCGGTGTCCTGCGGCCTGGCCGCCTCCGCGTGGCACGCGGCGATCGCCGCCTGCACCTGGTACGGGCCGGGCCGCCGCCGGGCGAGCGCGGCCTCCAGCACCGCCGTGCCCTCGGCGGCGCGCCGCCGGTCCCAGCGCGAGCGGTCCTGCTCCTCCAGCGGCACCAGGTCCCCGGCGGCGTCGATCCGGGCGGCGGCCCGCGCGTCGTGCAGCAGCATCAGTGCCAGCAGCCCCGCGGCCTCCGGCTCGCCGGGCAGCAGCCCGTGCAGCAGCCGGGCCAGGCGGATCGCCTCCGCGGTGACCCGCTGCTGGTCGGGGCCCGCGGCCCCGGGCGCGTAACCGGCGTTGAAGAGCAGGTAGAGGATGGCGAGCACGGCCTCGGTGCGCTCCGGCAGCAGCTCCGGCGGGGGCACTCGGAAGGGGATCCCGGCGTTCCTGATCTTGTTCTTGGCGCGGGTCAGCCGCTGCGCCATCGTGCCCTCCGGCACGAGGAACGCGCGGGCGATCTCCGCGGTGCCGAGCCCGGTCAGGGTGCGCAGGGTGAGCGCGACCTGCGCGGGCAGCGGCAGCGCGGGGTGGCAGCAGGTGAAGACGAGCCGCAGCCGGTCGTCCGGCAGTCCGTCGTCGGCGAGCGGGTCGTCCGGCGCGGCGAACCCGCCCTCCGGCGGCGCGGGTTCCAGCCGGGCCGCCTCGCGCAGCTTGACGCTCTCGTTGGCGGCCCGGCGCAGCCGGTCGAGCGCCCGGTTGCGGGCGGTGGTGGTGAGCCAGGCCCCGGGGCTGCGCGGCACCCCGTCGCGCGGCCAGCGTTCGAGCGCGCGCTCGAACGCGTCCTGTGCGCACTCCTCCGCGAGATCCCAGTCGCCTGTCTGCCGGATCACCGCCGCCACGACCCGGCCCCACTCCAGGGACCAGGCGCCGGCGACGGCCTCCTTCACGGCGTCCCGCACGGGGTCCTCAGTCCGTCCAGAACGGCCGGACCTCGACCATGCCGAACTTCGCCACCGGGTGCGCGGCCGCGACCTCGATGGCCTCGTCGAGATCGGCGCACTCGATGACGTCGAAGCCCGCCATCTGCTCCTTGGTCTCGGCGTAGGGCCCGTCGGTCACGAGCCGGGAGCCGTTCCTGACCCGCACGGTCGTGGCGTCCTGCGAGGGCCGGGTCCGGCTCCCGTCCAGGCGCACCCCGCGCCGGGTCATCTCCGCGACCCACGGTTCGGCGTCCAGCTCCTCGGGGGTGGCCCCCGGGAAGCCCTCGTCGGTCTCCTGGCAGATCAGCAGCAGGTACTTCACAGCACGTCTCCTCGTCTCCGGTGTCCCGGTCCGCTCCCGGGCCCATACTGCCCGGTCACCCTCACGACGATCGGCACACCCGCGGATGTACATCCCGCGCCGGATCCGGCCGGATTTTTTTCGCCGGCGGCCACGGCGGCCGGCCCGGCGCGGGCGCGTGCCCGGCGGCCGGTCAGGCGCCCGTCCAGCCGGCGGCGCTGTGCCGGGAGGGGAGGAGGGCGGCGCCGACCGCGGCCAGGACGGCGGCGGCCACCGGGAGGGGCAGAGACGGGCCCGCGTGCCCGACGAGGGCGGCGCCGGCCAGGGCGCCGGCGAACATCGCCGCCGCCGACAGCAGCCGGCTGCCCGCCTTCGCGTCCGGGCCGCCCGCGAGGCGGCCGTCCGCGGCCATGCCGGTGATCGTCATCGTCAGGACGGTGGTCGTCAGGTCCGGTACGGCCAGCCGCCGTACCACCGCGTTCTGGCCGCCCATCGCCAGGCCCAGCAGCACGATCAGCGCCGCCCGGCCACCGCCGCGCGCGGGCAGGCCGGCGGCGGCCGCGACCGCCCAGGCGGCCAGCACCAGGGCGGTCTGGGCGGCGCAGACGGCCAGCAGCAGCCGCCCGCGGTGGGCGGGCAGCGCGCGGGCGAGCCGGCCGCCGAGCACCGCCCCGGCGGCGAAGGCCGCGAGCGCCTGCAGCGAGGCGGTGAGAGAGAAGCCGCTCGCACCGGCGAGCGCGAAGCCCAGGAAGACGACGTTGCCGGTCATGTTCGCCACGAAGACGTGGCCGAGGACGAGGTAGCTGAAGGCGTCCACCAGTCCCGTCACCACGGTGAGCGCGAGCAGCAGCGGCGGCAGCGGGCCGTGCGGGCCTGCGGACCGCGGGAGGAGCGTGTCGCGGGCTTCGCGGAGCAGCGGGTGCACGGCGGGCGGGCCTCCTGGCGTGGCGGGCGGTGTACGGGACAGACGTACCCACCAGGGCGGCGCCGGTGCAACCACCACGCCGACCGGCGGAGGGTCACCCCCACGGGGCGGCCCCGCCGGGCGTGGCGGCTGCGCGGGGACCGCCGCCCGGTGTGAAACTGCGAGGCGGAGGTGATCTTCATGCCCGGATCAGCGGCCGGACCTGCGGACGGAGCGGCGCCCGGCGAGGCGCGCGGACCGGCGCCGGGGAAGGCGGACGACGGCGGGAGAGGGGGTTCCGGCGACACGGTCACCACGGACGTGCCCGCGCGGCTCGACCGGCTGCCGTGGTCGCGCTGGCACTGGATGATCGTGATCGGGCTCGGCACGGTCTGGATCCTGGACGGTCTGGAGGTCACGACCGTCGGCAACATCGCGGGCCGCATCGCCGAGCCCGGCAGCGGCCTGTCGGTGACGGCGTCCCAGATCACGGGTGTGGCGGCTGCGCTGTACGTCGCCGGGGCGTGTGCGGGCGCGCTGTTCTTCGGCTGGCTGACCGACCGCTACGGCCGCAAGAAGCTCTTCATGGTGACGCTCGCGGTGTACCTGGGCGCCACCGCGATGACCGCGCTGTCCTTCCAGCCCTGGTGGTTCTTCACCTTCCGCTTCCTGACCGGCTTCGGTATCGGCGGTGAGTACGCCGCGATCAACTCGGCGATCGACGAGCTGATCCCGTCCCGCTTCCGCGGCCGGGTCGACCTGATCATCAACGGAAGCTACTGGCTGGGCGCGATCGGCGGCTCGCTGCTGTCCATCGTCATGCTCAACACGAGCATCTTCCCCGAGAACGTCGGCTGGCGGCTCACCTTCGCGCTCGGCGTCGTCCTCGGCCTGGTGATCATGCTGGTGCGCCGCCACGTGCCGGAGAGCCCGCGCTGGCAGTTCATCCACGGCCACGGCGACGAGGCCAAGGAACTGGTCAGCGGCGTCGAGCAGCAGGTCGAGGAGGAGAAGCACGAGAAGCTGCCGGAGCCGGCCGGCCGCATCACCATCCACCAGCGGGCGAGCATCGGCTTCGGCATCATCGCCAGAACCGTCTTCACCCGCTATCCGCGGCGCGCGGTGCTGAGCCTGTCGCTCTTCGTCGGCCAGGCGTTCCTGTACAACGCCATCACCTTCGGCTTCGGCAACATCCTGACCACCTTCTTCGGTGTGTCGACCGGCAGCACCGGCTACTACTTCGCGGTGATCGCGGCGGGCAACTTCCTCGGCCCGCTGCTGCTCGGCCACCTCTTCGACACCGTCGGGCGGCGCGTCATGATCTCGTCGACGTACCTGCTGTCCGGCCTGCTGCTGTTCGGCACCGCGTGGCTCTTCCACCGCGGTTCCCTGGACGCCACGTCGATGACGGCGTGCTGGTGCGCGGTGCTGTTCTTCGCCTCGGCGGGCGCGAGCAGCGCCTACCTGACGGTCTCCGAGATCTTCCCGATGGAGACCCGGGCGATGGCCATCGCCTTCTTCTACGCGATCGGCACCGCGGCGGGCGGCATCAGCGGCCCGCTGGTCTTCGCCGACCTGACGAAGTCGGGTGTGGTCTCCGACACCGTCACCGCCTTCGTCATCGGCGCCTCGCTGATGTGCGCCGCCGGTCTGGTCGCGGCCTTCCTCGCGGTCAAGGCCGAGCGCCGGTCGCTGGAGGACATCGCCACCCCGCTGTCGCAGACCTCGCCGTCCGGTACGGCTCCGGCCGCCGGGGGCGCGTGACGCGCCCGGAACGGCTCCGGCCGCCGGCCGCGTGGGAGACGCGGACCGGCGGCCGGCGGCCGAACCGGGGGAGCGGGGTCAGTCCTGGACGAGCAGCCCGGCCCGCAGCCGGGCGATGGTGCGGCTCAGCAGGCGTGAGACGTGCATCTGCGAGCATCCCAGCCGCTCGCCGATCTCCGCCTGGGTCAGCTCCTCGCCGAAGCGCAGCTGCAGCAGCAGCCTGCTGCGTTCCGGCAGCTGCTCGATGAGCGGGGCGAGCGCGTGGAAGTCCTCGAAGAGGTCGAGCGCCGGATCGCACTCGCCGAACGTCTCACCGAGGGTGCGGCCCTCGCCGTCGGACGAGTTGTCGCCGTCGGTGTAAGGGGTGTCGATGGAGCCGGCGGTGTAGCCGTTGGCGGCGACCAGGCCCTCGATGACCTCCTGTTCCGACAGGTTCAGGTGCTCGGCCAGCTCGCCGACGGTCGGGTCGCGGTCCAGCCGCAGCGCCAGCGTCTCCTTGGCCTTGCTCAGCTCCACCCGCAGCTCCTGGAGCCGGCGCGGTACGTGCACCGCCCAGCTGGTGTCGCGGAAGAAGCGCTTCATCTCCCCGACGATGTAGGGCACCGCGAAAGTGGTGAACTCCGTCTCCCGGGAGAGGTCGAAGCGGTCGATGGCCTTGATCAGGCCGATCGTGCCGACCTGGACGATCTCCTCGTGGTCGGTGGCCGGGCGGTTCCGGTAGCGCGCGGCGGCGAAGTACACCAGCGAGAGGTTCATCTCGATCAGGGTGTTGCGCGCGTACGCGTACTCCGGCGTGCCCTCCTCCATCTCCTGCAGGCGGTCGAAGAACAGCTTCGACAGGGCCCGCGCGTCCTGCGGGGCCATCGACGAAGGATCGTCCACGAACGGCAGTCCGCCGGTGGCCGCCTGGGATCCCTGCGGCCACCGTGCGTCCTGCTGCGGCATGTTCGCCGCTGCCGTCCCGTCGGTGATTGCGGTCTGCTCGAGCTGTGCGGTCACGTCATCGCCCCATTCGTACGACTGATGCGTGGCGCCTGCCCCGGAAACGGAGGACCATGCATCTTTTTTCGGCCGCTACTTCGGCTCGGGGCCGGCCAAGCGTTCCGGGAGCCAGCGCAGTTGCACGGCCTGCTGGACGGCGCCGCCGCCCTCGTGGCCGTTGAAGTCGTAGATCTCGATCTGCTTGTCCTCGCCCGCATAGGCGTTGAAGGCCGCGAAGACGGTGGAGGGCGGGCAGACCTCGTCCTCCAGCGCGGTGGAGAAGAGGGCGGGCGCGCGGCCGCGGGCGGCGAAGTGCACGCCGTCGAAGTACGCCAGCGTCTCCAGCACCTTGGCGCGGCGGCCGCGGTGCACGGACAGGTAGCGGCCGACCTCGCGGTAGGGCAGTTCGTCGGTGACGGTGATCGCGCGCGGGAAGTCGCACAGGAAGGGCACGTCGGGCATGATCGCCGCGAGGTCCGGCACCAGGCCGCCGACCGCCGCGGTGATGCCGCCGCCCTGGCTGCCCCCGGCCGCGACGGTACGGGAGGCGTCGGCCAGCGGGTGCGAGCGGGCGGCCTCGACGGCGCGCACCGCGTCGGTGAAGACCCGGCGGTAGTAGAAGTCGTAGGGGTCCTCGATGCCGCGGGTCAGGAAGCCGGGCGTGGCGGGGGCGCTGCCGACCGGGTCGTCGGTGTCGCCGGCCGACCATGTGCCGCCCTGGCCGCGGGTGTCCATCACGAAGTGCGCGTAGCCGGCGGAGGCCCACAGCAGGTGGCTGTGCGCGAGGCCGCGCCCGCCGCCGTAGCCGATGAACTCCACGATCACCGGCAGCGGCCCAGTGGTGCCCGCGGGCAGCGTGAACCAGCCCTTGACCGGGTGGCCGCCGAAGCCCGCGAAGGTCACGTCGTAGGTGTCGACGGTGGTCAGTCCCGTCTGCACCGGCTCGAAGACGGCGGCCAGGTCGTGCTGCCGCGCCTGGCCGAGGGTGTCGGCCCAGAACTGGTCGAAGTCCGCGGGCTCCACGGAGCTGCTGCGCCGTTCGCGGAGCTGGTCGAGCGGCAGGTCGAACAGGGCCATGGGACGTCCTTCTGGCTGGGCGGCGGGTCGATCCCCCACACCGTACGTCCTGATCGGCCGGTACAGAAGTCCCTGCTTAACCGGTTGAGGCCGGGATGGCCGGGACGGGGCGGCCGGACGCGTCCGGGGGCGGGAAGCCGCCGGAGGGCCCGGACGCCCCGATTGTGCCGACATGGAAGGAAGTTCGGAACAGTCCGAACAGTACTTCTTGTCGAGCTTGTCGGAAATGCCGGAAAAGTCATGGACGTCGGATCCGTGCGGCCGCAGCCGCGGGGCGGCCCGCGGGTCAGCGCTCGGCGCCGCCGGTGCCGGCGGGCCGGCCGCGGCCCGGGTCGGTCGTGCAGCCGCCCTTGCGGCAGTTCACGTCGGGGCAGGACAAGGTGGTCACCTCTTCTCTGCGAGGTCGTCGGGCACACAGTCGTACAGCAGCTTGTCGACCCGCCTGCCGTGCCACAGGGCGGCGTTGCGCAGCCGCCCGGCGGCCCGGAATCCCGCCTTCACGTAGGCGTTCACCGCGGGGGTGTGGGGTGCGGGCACCTGGAGCCACACCGAGTTCAGCGACGCGATGGCGAACGCCCACTCCAGGGTCAGGGAGGTGGCCTCGGCCGCATATCCCCGGCCGCGCTGCTCCGGGGCGATCACCAGGATGAATTCTGCGTTGTTGACGGACTGGTCGACGCTGAGCGCGGCCGTGCCGACCGGTGTCGCGCTCCGCGTGTGGAGGACCTCGAAGAGCTGGTAATGAGCCGACGTGTGGGCGGAGTGGAAGCGCGCCTGGAAGACCTCCCAGGAGACCGGCCAGCGGGCACCGAAACCGACGACGGTCGCCGGGTCGGTCTCCCACCGGTGGTATTCCTGCATCATCTCTTCCCTCGCCAGAGCGAGTGCCAACCGGCTGCCGGCGCGCAGCGGTAGTGGTGCGGTCGGTGTGGTGTCGGTCGTCACGTCCTGTCTCTCCTACGTGTGCCCGTGCTCCGGGGATTGCAGCCGTCCATAAAGCGTCAATCCGGCGGGCCCCGGTGCGGACCTGATCCGCCGAACTGCGCGTGCGTGCGGGCGTTGTGTGCTTGGGCCCGGCGCCGCGCCGGTCGCGCACAGCGACCGGCGCGCACGGACGGTCGAACCGTACGGCTCACAGGTCGCTGCCATGACCTGACACCCCATCATCTGGCGCCCCGCGGCGGCACACTTTGCGAACCGGTTCACATGCGGGGCCGCGGACGGGCCGTGAAGGCGTGGCCGAAACCCGCACCCGCCGCCGCCGTGCACACCGCGGCGCCCCGGCGCGGTAACCGGGCGCGGAACGGGGAAGGGACAGGGGACGGAAGGGGTCGCGCAGCGCGGCCCGCGGCCGAGGAGTGCGGGAGCGGGAGGACACCGGTGAAGATCGGGCTGCTGACCCGGGAGTATCCGCCGGACGTCTACGGCGGTGCCGGGGTGCACGTGGAGTTCCTGGCCAGGCAGTTGCGCGCGCTGGCCGACGTCGAGGTGCACTGCTGGGGCGATGCGGTGGAAGGCGACCGGGACGCCGGCGTGGTCAGGCACCGCGCCCCGGCGTCCCTGGACGGCGCCAACGACGCGCTGCGCACCTTCGGGGTCGACCTCGCCATGGCCGCCGGACTCCAGGGCCGCGACCTGCTGCACTCGCACACCTGGTACGCGGGGCTCGCCGGGCACCTCGGCAAGCTGCTGCACGGGGTGCCGCACGTCCTCACCGCCCACTCGCTGGAACCGCTGCGGCCCTGGAAGGCCGAGCAGCTCGGGGGCGGCTACGCCCTGTCCAGCTGGGCGGAGCGGACCGCGATGGAGTCCGCGGACGCGGTGGTCGCCGTGTCCGACGGGATGCGCCGCGACATCCTGTCCTGCTACCCCGCGCTCGACCCGGACCGCGTCCACGTCATCCGCAACGGCATCGACACCGGTGCCTACCGCCCCGACGAGCGCACCGACGTCCTGCGCCGCATCGGCATCGACCCGGCGCGGCCGTACGTGCTCTTCGTCGGCCGCATCACCCGGCAGAAGGGCGTACCCCACCTGCTGCGCGCCGCACGGGCGCTGGACCCGGCGGTGCAGCTCGTGCTGTGCGCCGGCTCGCCGGACACGCCCGCGCTGGACCGGGAGTTCCGCGCGCTGTTCGACGAGCTGAACGCGGTGCGCGACGGGGTGCACTGGATCCCGGCGATGCTGCCGCGCCCCGCGGTCGTGCAGCTGCTCAGCCATGCCACGGTCTTCGCGTGCCCGTCGGTGTACGAGCCGCTCGGCATCGTCAACCTGGAGGCGATGGCGTGCGGCACCGCGGTGGTCGCCTCGGCGGTCGGCGGTATCCCCGAGGTCGTCACGCACGGCGTCACCGGGCTGCTGGTGCCCTACGACGAGCAGCGGCCGGAGGAGTTCGAGGCAGGCCTCGCGGCAGCGCTCGGCGAGCTGACCGCCGACCCGGCGCGGGCCGCCGCGCTCGGCGCGGCCGGACGTGAGCGCGCCGCCGGGGAGTTCGGCTGGGACACCGTCGCCCGCCGTACCGCGGAGCTGTACGAGCAAGTGCTGGCCGCCGCGTAGCCGCCGGCGACGCGACAGGGCGGAAGACGACCCACAAGGGGGACGCGATGCGCGGTGGACCTTCGGTGCTCGGCATAGTGCTGGCGGGCGGCGCCGGGAAGCGGCTGATGCCGCTGACCGCCGACCGCGCCAAGCCGGCGGTGACCTTCGGCGGCACGTACCGGCTGGTGGACTTCGTGCTGTCCAACCTCGTCAACGGCGAGGTCATGCGGATCTGCGTGCTGACGCAGTACAAGTCGCACTCGCTGGACCGCCACGTGACCACCACCTGGCGGATGTCCAGCCTGCTGGGCAACTACGTCACCCCGGTGCCCGCGCAGCAGCGGCTCGGCCCGCGCTGGTACCTGGGCAGTGCCGACGCCATCCTGCAGTCGCTCAACCTGGTGCACGACGAGCAGCCCGACCACATCGCCGTCTTCGGCGCCGACCACGTGTACCGGATGGACCCGCGGCAGATGCTCGCCCAGCACCTGGAGCACGGCGCCGGCGTCACCGTCGCCGGCATCCGGGTGCCGCGCGCCGACGCCCCGTCCTTCGGGGTCATCACGCCGGCCGCGGACGGGATCACGGTGGAGCGCTTCCTGGAGAAGCCCGCCGACCCGCCCGGCCTGCCCGGCGACCCGGACCGGGTCTTCGCCTCGATGGGCAACTACCTCTTCACCACCAAGACGCTCGTCGACGCGCTGCACGCCGACGCCGAGGACCCCCAGTCCGTGCACGACATGGGCGGCAGCATCCTGCCCCGGCTGACCGCGGAGGGGGTGGCGCAGGTCTACGACTTCGACACCAACCACGTGCCGGGCGAGACCGCCCGCGACCACGGCTACTGGCGCGACGTCGGCACCCTGGACGCCTACTACGACGCCCACATGGACCTCATCTCCGACCAGCCCGCCTTCAACCTGGACAACCGCAAGTGGCCGATCTACACCCACCCCGGCCAGCTGGCCCCGGCGAAGATCGCGGCCGGCGGCATCGTGGGGGAGTCGGTGATCAGCCCCGGCTGCGTCATCCGCGGGCAGGTCACCCGGTCGGTGCTGTCGCCCGGCGTCGTGGTGGACGCGGGCGCGGTGGTGCAGGGGTCGGTGCTGCACGACGCCGTCCGGGTCGGCCGCGGCGCGATCGTGCGCGGGGCGGTGCTGGACAAGAACGTCGACGTGCCGCCGGGCGCGGTGATCGGAGTGAACCCCGACCGCGACCGCGAGCTGTACACGGTGTCCGCGGGCGGGGTCATCGCACTCGGCAAGGGGCAGCGGGTGGGGTGAGGGCGCCGCCGCGCCCCCACCCCTCGGCGGGCGGTCAGCCCAGCGACCACTGCTGGTTGGCGCCGCCGTTGCACGTCCACACGTCCAGCTGCGTGCCGTTGGCGGTGCTGGAGCCGGGGACGTCGAGGCACTTGCCCGCGGCGGCGTTCACCAGCTGCGTGCCGTCGGCCGTCCATTTCTGGGCGTTGCTGCCGTTGCACTCCCACAGCTGCACCAGGGTGCCGTCCGCGGTGCCGCTGCCCGCGTCGTCCAGGCACTTGCCGAGCGCCCGGACCGTGCCGTCGGTGCCCACCGTCCAGGACTGCGCGTCGGTGCCGTTGCAGTCGTAGAGCTGGACGCGGGTGCCGTTGGCCGTGCCGGAGTTCGCGACGTCCACGCACTTGCCGCCCAGGCCGGTGACGGCGTGCGGGACCGCGGTGCCGCCGGACGTCCCGAAGACCTGGAACTCGTCGATGCGGGCCGCCGTGTCGCCGCCGGTGTTGGTGGGCGCCGAGACCGCCAGCCGGACGTAGCGGGCCTGCCGCGGGGCGATCGCGTGGAAGGTGCGGCTCGCGCGCGAGCCGGTGACGTTCGCCGCGAGCGACCAGGTGCTGTTGTCGGTGCTGGTGAGGATCTGGAAGGCGGAGGTGTTCCACGCGGTGTTCTCACCGCCGAGGCCGGCGTGCTCGACGGCGAAGGAGGCGACGGTCCGGGTTGAGCCGAGGTCCACGGTCAGCGTCGGGGCGGCGTCCTTGGAGCACCACTTGCTGTTGGTCCCGAGCGAGCCGTCGACCGCCTTGTCCGCCGACTCCGCGCTCGTGCACGGGGCCGAGCCGGTGGCCGTCCTGCCCAGGGCCAGGTCGGGGCCGGTGTCCGGGGCCGCCGGGACCGGGGTCGCGCCGTCCTGGAAGGAGGGCGGTACGTCACCGGCGCCGGTTCCCCAGGTCGCGCTGGGGGAGCCGCCCATCGTGTAGTCGAGCGTCGCACCGCCGGAGACGTCCGGGTAGCGCAGCCAGCTGTGCGTGGTGGCCGTGCCGTCGACCTTCAGGCCCTGGACGTAGCCGCCGCTGCCCGAGGAGGTGACGGTGATGTCGCCCGCGGCCCGCTTGAGGACCACGGAGGGGAACTGCGGGCCGTTGACGGCCAGGGTGTCCGCGCCCGGCGTCACCGGGTACATCCCGAGCGCCGCCCAGACGTACCACGCCGAGGTGGCGCCCAGGTCGTCGTTGCCGGGCAGGCCGCCCGCCCCGGTCGTGAAGGACTCGGTCATGACCTTGCGCACCGCGTCCGCCGCGCCCGCCGGGTCGCGCGCGAAGTCGTACGCCCAGGGCACGCCGTGCTCGGGCTCGTTGCCGATGTAGTAGTACGGCAGGCTCTGGCCCGCGTTGACCTGCGTGAAGTGGTGGTCCAGGCGCTGCACGGCGGTCGCCGGGCCGCCCATCGTGTTGATCAGGTCGGCGTAGTCGTACGGCACCATCCAGGTGTACTGCGCCGCGTTGCCCTCGGTGAAGTTCGACTGGGCGGCCGGCTGCAGCGGCCAGGGCCAGCTGCCGTCGGAGTTGCGCGGCTGGACGTAGCCGGAGTCCGGGCCGAAGGTGTTGCGCCACCACTGGGCGCGCGCCATGTGGGTGGAGTAGCCGGAGGTGTCGCCCATCGCCCTGGCGAACTGCGCGACCGCGAAGTCCGAGGCGCTGTACTCCAGTGAGTCCGACGGTGCGGTCAGGTAGTGCTGGCTGGTGTACGGGCCCTGGTTGCCGCGGATCGGCGAGCCCTGCGTGGTGCCGCCGCTGGACGCCTTCTCCATCAGCGACAGCGCGGCCGAGGTGTCGAAGACGCGGGCGCCGAACGCGTACAGGCTGCTGACCACGATCGGGCCGGGGTCGCCGGTCATCACGAAGTCCTCGTTGGTCGCCTGCGACCACTTGGGCAGCAGGCCGCCCTGCTGGCCGTCCAGCACCATCGAGTTGGCGATGTCGGAGGCCTCGGACGGGGCGATCAGCGCGACCAGCGCGGCCCACGAGCGGTAGATGTCCCAGCCGGAGTAGTTCTGGTAGACGGGACGGGAGGAGTTGTGCACCGCGCCGTCGAAGCCGCGGTAGTCGCCGTTCACGTCGCTGGAGATGTTGGGGCTCTGGAAGACGTGGTAGAGCGCCGTGTAGAACTTCCTGAGGTTCTCCGCGGAGCCGCCGCCGACCTGCGCGCGGCCGAGCATCGCGTTCCACGCCGCCGAGGTGGCGCTGCGCGTGGCGTCGAAGTTCCAGCCGCTGTTCTCGGCCGTGAGGTTCGCCTGGGCGCCCGCCACGCTGACGTAGCTCAGGCCGATCTTGGCCTGCACGGTCTGGCTGCCGGTGGTGTCGAAGGTGACGTACGCGCCGGTGCCGGTTCCGGACGTGGACGCCGAACCGGCCGAGACCGTGCCGCCGTTCCAGGTGCCGTAGCCGCTGGGGGCACGGTCGAAGCGGATGTCGAAGTAGATCTGGTAGGTCTTCGACGAGCCGCAGAAGCCGCCCGCGGTGACGCTGCCGGTCAGCTCGGAGCCGCTGATCCGCACCGAGCCGCTGCGGTTGCCGGTGGCGCTGCGGCTGGTGTTGACCAGCAGGCCGGCGCTGGTCGTCGGGGGATACGTCAGCCGGGCCATGCCGGTGCGGGTGGTGGCGGTCAGCTCGACACCGGTGGCGTACCTGGCGAGGCGGTTCCTGTAGTAGCCGGGCGAGGCCGACTCGTCGGACTTGGTGTACGCCGACGCGTAGCCGGTCCAGTTGCTGCCGGGGGAGGTGCCGACCGAGCCGGTGAACGGCATCAGCGGCAGGTCCTCGTTGTTGGGGCAGCCCGCTCCGTCGAAGTGGGTGAGGCTGAAGTCCTCCACGGAGGTGTCGGACCAGCGGTAGCCGGAGGGTGAGGCGGTGGGGGTGTCGGGGCTGAACTGCACGCCGCCGAAGGGCGCGACCGCGCCGGGATAGGTGCTGCCGCCGGCGCCGCCGCCGACCGGGTTGGGGGCGTTGCTGTCGTCGGTGCCCACGAACGGGTCGACGTAGCCGGTGTAGTCGGTCGCCGCCCGGGCGGCCGGTGCGGCGGCGAGGCCGCCGATGCCGAGGACGGCGAGTAACAGGGCGCCGGCGGCGCCCGCTGTTCTGCTGCGGAACACGGGAGGGAGCACGGGGGACCACCTTCTCGTGGCGGCGGCCGGCCGTGGATGACGCACGGTCCGGTCGCCTCTCGGGCACTGGGGGGCTCAGGACGAGCGGGACGTCCGGCCGCGGTGCGGCCCGCGGCCGCGGCGGGCGGGGCGGCGGGGACACCGCGGATGTGAACGTTACCAAGGCGGAGTGCATCTTCCGATTTTGCTGAGTTCATGTCAATACCTGGCGGGGACGGGGGGATCGGTATCGGCCGCACCGCGGTGGCGGCCGAATCCCGGTGCGCACGCGGTCCCTTGACATGCCGTGATCACGATCGCAGAATCCCCGGCACGCCTGAGAACGTTACCAAGCACCGTGCGACACGGCGCCGGGGAAACCGCCGATGGCGGAACCGCTCCTGGAAGCACGCCTGCCGACCACGAGGTTCGGTCACGTCACCGCGCTCGGCGACGCCGACTTCACCGCCTGCCCCGGCGGCCGTCGCCTGATCGGCGACAGCGGCGCCGGCAGGAGCAGCCTGGTCAAGGTGCTGTCCGGTGCTCCCGTCACGGACAGCGGCGAGATCCTCGTCGAGGGCCGCCCCGTGCGGCGGGGGAGCCCGCTGGACGCCCGCCGGCACGGCGCCGAGACCGTCTTCCAGGGCCTCGCGCCCGCCCCCGGCCCCGGGGCCCGGCCGCGGCAGTGCGGGCCGCCGGACGGGACCGGTCACGGCGGACGGCGGGCGCCCTGCCATCATCGACGCACCAGCCGGCCGGCACAGCGACGAGGAGGCCCGTGAACCGCCCGACGATGAAGGACGTCGCCCGCGCGGCCGGGGTGAGCCCCATGACGGTCTCCCGGGTGGTGTCCGGCGCGCCCGGTGTCGCCCCCGAGACCGCCGCCCGCGTCGGCCAGGCGGTGCGCAGGCTCGGCTACCAGCGCGACGACAACGCGCGCAGCCTGCGCCAGAAGAACCTCGGCACCTCCACCATCGGCCTGGTCGTCGACGACCTCGCCAACCCCTTCTACGCCCTGATGGCGCGTTCGGTCGAGGACGAGGCGCACCGCCGCGGCCACGTCGTCCTGGTGGGCAGCACGAACGATGAGCCGCAGCGCGAGCGCGAGGTGATCGCCGCCTTCACCGCCCGCCGGGTGGACGGCCTGATACTCGTCCCCACGAGCGGCAGCCACGCCTTCCTCAAGCGCCCGATGGACAGCGGGACCCAGGTGGTGTGCGTCGACCGGCCCGCCAGGGGGCTCGCCGTCGACACCGTCACCGTCGACAACCGGGCCGCAGCCGGGCGGGCCGTCACCCACCTGCTCGGCCACGGCCACACCCGTGTCGCCTACCTCGGCGACCGCTACGACATCTGGACCCAGGCCGAGCGGCACGCCGGCTACCGCGACGCGCTCGCCGCCCACGGCATACCCGAGGACCCGGCCCTCGTCCGGCACGAGCTGCGCTCGCAGCCGCAGGCCCGCGCCGCGCTCGCCGCGCTGCGCACCCTGCCCGACCCGCCCACCGCCGTCTTCACCAGCAACGACGTGATCACCCTCGGGGTCCTCGACGCCCTCGGCCACCCGGCGCCGCTCGCCCTGGTCGGCTTCGACGACCTGCCGCTCGCCGAGCGGCTGACCCCGCCGCTGACCGTCGTCAGCCAGGACCCGGTGGCCCTCGGCGGCACCGCGGCCAACCTGCTCTTCTCGCGTATCGCCGGGGACCGCTCCGCGCCGCGCTCGGTCGTGCTGCTGACCCGCTTCGTGGTGCGCGGCTCCGGCGGGCCGGCGCCCGCCGGAGCCTGAGCGCGCCCGCCGGTGCGGACCGTCAGTCCTCCGGCACCCAGTTGAAGTGGTCCGGGTCCGGCCCGGTGCGCTCGCCGCGGTCCAGCGCGGTGATCGCCGCCATGTCGTCCGGGGTCAGCTCGAAGTCGAAGACCTGGGCGTTCTCCGCCACCCGGGCCGGCGTCACCGACTTGGGGAAGACGATGTCGCCGCGCTGGATGTGCCAGCGCAGGGTCACCTGGGCGGGGGTGCGGTCCAGCCGCTCGGCCACGGCCGTGATCACCGGGTCGCCGAGCACCTTGCCCTGGGCGATGGGCGACCAGGCCTCGGTCGCGATGCCGTGGGCGGCGTTGTAGCGGCGGACGTCGTCCTGGGCCAGGTAGGGGTGGACCTCGATCTGGTTGACCGCCGGGACGGTGGAGGAGCTCTGGGCCAGCCGCTCCAGGTGGTGCGGCTGGAAGTTGGACACCCCGACGGCCTTGGCGCGGCCCGAGGCGTAGATCTCCTCCAGCGCGTGCCAGGTCTCGGTGAAGTCGCCGACGCCCGGCAGCGGCCAGTGGATCAGGAAGAGGTCGAGGTAGTCGAGGCCCAGGTCGTCCAGGGAGCGGTCGAAGGCGGTCAGGGCGGCGTCGCGGGCGTGGTGGCCGTTGTTGAGCTTGCTGGTGACGAAGACGTCGCCGCGTGCCAGTCCGGACTCCCGGACGGCGTCGCCCACCTCCTTCTCGTTGCCGTACATCTGCGCGGTGTCGATGTGCCGGTACCCGCTCTCCAGGGCGGTGAGCACCGCCTGCCGGGTGTCGTCGGGCGGTATCTGGAAGACCCCGAAGCCGAGCTGCGGGATCGAGGTGCCGTTGTTGAGCTCGAGGCTGGGGATGTGCGTCATGGATAGGTCCCTTGCTCCCCCGCTGTCCTGGCTGTGCGTGCGCCCACCGGGACCGGTCCGGGCCCGGTGGTGACCGGCCGGGAGCGCTCGCGCCCGGGCGGTGTTCCTCTCCGGGCGGCTGCCCGGTCCGGGGGAGGTCATGCGCCGCCCCCGGGGCGACTCCGGGGAGAGCGCTCTCACGGGGGGTCACGACCCGATACGCTGTGGCCCTGCCCGGCCGCCGGCCCCAGCGCTCGCGCGTGCCGGGCCTGCGCACGTCCCCCTCCCACCGCCACCGCCACCGCCCGCAGCTTTCCCCGCAGTCCCGCCCTCCGCGCGAAGGAGACCTCCCGTTGTCCGAGCCCCCCGCCGCCCGACCCACGCTGGAAGCCGTCGCGGCCGTCGCCGGGGTGTCGCGGGCCACGGTCTCCCGGGTGGTCAACGGGGGAGCGGGGGTGCGCAGCCCGCTCGCGGAGCGCGTCCGCGCCGCGGTCGAGGAACTCGGCTACGTGCCCAACCAGGCCGCCCGCACCCTGGTGACCCGGCGCAACGGCGCCATCGCGGTGGTGGTCGCCGAGCCGGAGTCGCGGTTCTTCACCGACCCGTTCTTCGCCCAGCAGGTGCGCGGCATCAGCCGCGAGCTGTCCGCCCACGACAACCAGTTGCTGCTGCTGCTCACCGGCGGCGCCGCCGACCGCGAGCGCGTCGGCCGGTACCTGACCGGCGGGCACGTGGACGGCGCGCTGATCTTCTCGCTGCACGCCGACGACTCGCTGCCCGCGCTGGCCCGCAAGGCGGGCGTGCCCACCGTGATCGGCGGCCGCCCCACCTGGCCCGACCCCGACGCGCGGCGCCGCACCCTCTTCGTCGACTGCGACAACCGCGGCGGCGCGCGGGAAGCGGTACGGCGGCTGCTGGCGATCGGCCGGCGGCGTGTCGGGCACATAGCCGGGCCGCTCGACCAGCCCGCCTCCGTCGACCGCCTCGACGGCTTCCGCGACGTCGCCCCCGAGGGCGCGGCCGCGCCGGTCGCCGAGGGCGACTTCACGCCCGAGGGCGGTGCCCGCGCGATGGAGCAGCTGCTGGAGCGCTCGCCGGACCTCGACGGCGTCTTCGCCGCCTCCGACGTCATGGCCTCGGGTGCGCTGCGGGTGCTGCGGGCGCGCGGGCTGCGGGTGCCGCAGGACGTCGCGGTCGTCGGCTTCGACGACATGGTCTCGGTCGCCGAGTGGACCGACCCGCCGCTGACCACCGTCCGGCAGGACATCGAGGAGATGGGCCGCCTGATGGCCCAGCTGCTGCTGCGCGCCCTGGAGCTCCAGGACAGCCCGGACGGCGCCGCCGCCTCGCCGATCATCACCCCGACCCGGCTGGTCGTCCGCGCCTCGGCGTGAGCGCACGTGCCCGCCCGCCGGCGCCGCCGGGCGGGGGAGTGCTCCCCCCGGGCCGCCCGCGCGCGCTCCGCCCGCGGCCTTCGCCGGCCGCCCCCCGGGCGGGGGCGCGCCCCCGCGCCCCCGCGTGCTTCGACGCGCCGCGCGGCCCGCTCCGGGGGATGATCGGGGGATGAGCCGCAGCGGGGACACGGGCGCGCCCGAACTCGAACCGGAGGTGTTCGACAGCGCCATCGTGCCCGTCGCCATCACGGCGGGCCCCGACCACCGGCTCGTCTACTGCAACGCCGCCTTCCGTGCCCTCTTCGGCCCGCGCCCGCTCGGCGCCCCCGCCCGCGAGGCCTTCGGCGAACCCGCGGCAGCGCGCTTCGTGGACATCCTCGACGAGGTCTACCGCGACCGCGCCGCCCGCCAGGTCACCTCACCGCGCACCACGGACGGCAGCGCCCCCGGCTCACCCGGTGTCCAGCACTTCGTCTACAGCTGCTCGCCGGTGGTCTCCCGGCACGGCCGGGGCGTCCTCGCGGTGGCGATCGACACCAGCGCCCAGGTCGCGGCGGCCGAGCGCGCCGAGAAGCTCTCCGAGCAGCGCCACCAGGCGCTCCAGCGCTACGAGGCACTGATGTCCGCGGTCAGCCAGATCGTCTGGCTGATGCAGCCCACCGGCGAGATCAGCGAGCTGGTCGGCGGCTTCGAGGAGTTCACCGGTGTGCCGTGGCGCCCGGTGATCGACCAGGAGTGGCTTGCCACCGTGCACCCGCACGACCGCAACCGGCTGGTGCACACCTGGCGGCAGGCCGCCGCCGACCCGCCGTCGATGTTCGTGTGCACCTTCCGGATGCGCACCGCCTCCGGCGCCTACCGGCACGTCCAGTCGCGCGCGGTGCCGATCGTGCGCGGCAACGTGGCCGTCGAGTGGATCGGCACCACCGCGGACGTGGAGGACCAGTGGCGCAACCGGCTGCGCGAGCGGCTGCTGGCCCGGGTGGCGACGGTGACCGCCGCCGCCGACGTGCCGCAGGCCTTCGCCGCCGTCACGGCCGCGGTGGTGCCGGAGCTGGCCGACGCCTGCACCGTCTTCCTGCTGCCCGGTCACGGCATGGGCCAGGACGCGCCGGGCGGCGGACCGTCCGCCTCGCGGGTGGCGGCCACCGCGCGGGACGGGCTGCCCGCGATGCCGCCGCTGGGCGGCGAGCCGCGGCCGCTCGGGCCGGTCGCCCGGCAGGTCGTGGAGAGCCGCCGCCCGCGGCTGCTGACCTTCCCCGCGGGCGAACCGCCGGCCGGGGCGCTGGCGGAGATGTCGGCGCAGTGGCTGCGCGAGGCGCGGGCCACCAGCGTCGCCCTCGTGCCGATCGTGATCGAGGCGGCCGTCGCCGCCTTCGCCGCGGCGGTCGGCTGCGCCGACAGCCCGCCGCCCGGCCCCGCCGACCTCCAGCTGCTCGGCGAGGTGCTGCACGAGGTGCGCGACCCGCTGCGGCAGGCCATGGAGCTCCAGCGCACCCGGCACACCGCGCTGACCCTCCAGCGCTCGCTGCTGACGCCCACACCGCGCGTGCCGGGCGCCGAACTGGCCGCGCACTACCAGCCCGCGAGCACCACCGCGGAGATCGGCGGCGACTGGTACGACTCCCTGCTGCTGCCGGACGGCTCGGTCACCCTCACCATCGGCGACATCGCCGGGCACGACCTGGACGCCGCCACCTCGATGAGCCAGCTGCGCAGCATGCTGCGGGTCATCGCCTACGACCAGGCGCACCCCGGCACCCCCGCCGGGAGCCTGGCCCGGCTCGACCGGGTCGTGGAGGGCCTGGGCATCGCGCCGCTGGTCACCGCAGTGCACACGCACCTCGTGCCGTGCGCGGCCGGCGGCTGGCGCGCGGCCTGGTCCAACGCCGGGCACCCGCCGCCGCTGCTCCTCCCGGCCGACGGCCCGCCGCGCTTCCTGGAGGGGGAGGGACCCGACCTGCCGCTGTGCGTGGCGCCGTCGATGGCGCGCAGGACATGGCACCAGGAGCTGGCCGAGGGGGACACGCTGCTGCTCTACACCGACGGCCTGATCGAGGTGCCGGGCACCGACATCAGCGAGGGGATGGCGGCGCTGGCCGAGGACGCGGTCCGGTCGCGCGCCGAGGGGCTGTCGCTGACCGCGCTGTGCGCCCGGCTGCTGGCCTCCGCCGCCGACCGGCGCGACGACGCCGCCGTCATCGGCTTCCGGCCGATCGCGCGGACCGGCGAGCGGCGTCCGGAGTGCTCCTGACCCCGGCGCCGGGGGGCACGGGTCAGGCCCGCGCCGCCATCAGCACGCCGAGGGTCACCATCGTGCACGCTATGGCCGCGTCCAGCGCCCGCCAGGAGCCGGGCCGGGAGAACGGCCGCTCCAGCAGCCGCGCGCCGAAGCCGAGCCCGGTGAACCACACCACGCTGCCGGTCACCGCGCCCGCCCCGAAGCCCCAGCGCGAGTGGCCGTAGCCGTTGGCGACCGAGCCGAGCAGCAGCAGCGTGTCGAGGTAGACGTGCGGGTTCAGCCAGGTCATGGCCAGGCACGTGAGGACCGCGGTGCGCAGTGAGCCGCCGCTGCCGTCCGCCGCCGTCAGTGCCGCCTGCGGGCGCATCGCACGGCGGGCGGCGAGCACCCCGTAGGAGACGAGGAAGGCGCCGCCGAGCCAGCCGATCACGGTGACGGCCGACGGCCAGGCGCGCAGCACCGATCCGACGCCGCCGATGCCCGCCGAGATCAGGACGGCGTCGGACAGCGCGCAGATCGCCACCACCGCGGCGACGTGCTGGCGGCGTATCCCCTGCCGGAGCACGAACGCGTTCTGTGCGCCGATCGCCACGATGAGCGACAGGCCGGTGCCGAGCCCGGCCAGGGCGGCGAGCAGTGCGGTGGTCATGGCCCGAGCGTAGGAAACGGGACCGACATCAGTCCAGCTCAGCTTTCTTAGGTAAGATTAGCGAATGTGATGACTGATGGACTCCCGCTGGACCAGGTGCGGACCCTGCTCGCAGCCGTCGACGAAGGCACCTTCGAGGCGGCGGCCGAGCGGCTGCACGTCACGCCCTCCGCGGTCAGCCAGCGCGTCAAGGCGCTGGAGCAGCGCACCGGGCGCGTGCTGCTGCTGCGCTCCAAGCCGGTGCGCCCGACACCCTCGGGCGAGGTCGTCGTGCGCTTCGGGCGGCAGCTCGCCCGGCTGGAGCAGGACGCGGGCGCGGAACTGGGGCTGGCCGGCGCCACCGGGCCCGCGACGCTGCCGGTCGCCGTCAACTCCGACTCGCTCGCCACCTGGTTCCTGCCCGCGCTCGCCGAGGCCGCCGCCACCGCGGACGTCTGCTTCGACCTGCACCGCGACGACCAGGACCACACCGCGCTGCTGCTGCGCCAGGGGCGCGTGATGGCCGCCGTCACGTCGTCGCCGGAGCCCGTGCAGGGCTGCTCCGTGCGCCCGCTCGGCCGGATGACCTACCGCGCGTACGCGGCCCCGGCCTTCGCCGCGCGCCACCTCGCGCACGGACCGCTGGCCGAGACGCTGCCCGCCGCGCCCGTGGTCGTCTTCGACCGCAAGGACGACATCCAGGACGCCTTCCTGCGCGGTCTGGTGCCCGGCCGCCGTACCACCGGCCAGCCGCGGACGTACGTGCCCGCGTCGGAGTCCTTCGCCGCCGCGGTCGCCGCCGGCCTCGGGTGGGGCGCGATCCCCGACGGGCAGGCCGCTCCGTACGTGGCCGCGGGGTCGCTGACCGGTCTCGCCCCGGAGCGGCCGGTGGACGTCCCGCTCTACTGGCAGCAGTGGAAGCTCGACTCGCCGCCGCTGGCCGCACTCACCGCGGCGGTCGTCCGCGCCGCGGCCGCCGCGCTGGAGCAGGGCCCGCCGCGGCGCGGCTGAGGATCAGTCCGTCCGTCCGCCGCCGGTGTCGTCCGGCGAGCCGAAGTCGGGACTGGAGTAGCCGGGCCGGGAGAACCCGGCCTCGTCGGGAACGAGGTCGTCGGCGTCCTCGGCTTCGTAGTCCGGGCCCTCGAAGGGCGGGACGGTGAAGTCCGGCACCTTGAAGTCGCCGATCGTGTCGTCCGGGCCGGAGAAGTCCGGACTGGAGAAGTCGGGGCTGGAGTAACCGGGGGAGAAGTCGTCGTCCCCGGCGGTGGAGTCCTGGCTCATACGTGCCCTCCGTACGCGCGGCGCCGTGCGGAATGAACGCGGGGCTGCCGCCGTTGTGGTGCGTGCACGACAAAGTATGACCGGCTGGCCGGCATACGAGGAGAAAGGCCGGAAAATGAAGGTACGCAATTCCCTGCGGTCGCTGAAGAACCGGCCGGGCGCCCAGATCGTCCGCCGCCGCGGCAAGGTCTACGTGATCAACCGCAAGGACCCGCGGGCGAAGGCCCGCCAGGGCTGACCGCCCCCCGATCGCGCGGCACGCCGTCCCCGGCGTGCCGCTCCCGCGTTCCGGCCCGGCTCACGGAGCGGCCGGGCCCGCGCGCGGCCTCAGCCGCGCGGGTGCGCCGGCGCGTGCCGGGCGGCCGCCGTCGCGGTGCCGATCCGGCGCAGTTGCTCGCGGGTGACCGCGGGCGGGCTGTCCGCCGGGACGGTCACCGAGCGCAGGCCCGCGAGCTGGATGTCCAGGTGCCGCCGCCAGGCGTCCGGTACGACCGCCCCGCTGGTCTCGACGATGCCGCGCAGGCCCCAGATCAGCGCCATCACGTCGCCCAGCTCGACACCCGGGGCGACCTGGCCGGCCTCCCGCGCCTGGACGAGCAGTTCGGTGATCCGGTCGCGCAGCACCTCCACGCAGGAGGCCTTGTGACCGACGAGCTTGTCGGCGTAGCCCCGGTGCTCGCTCAGCGAGCGGCCGATGACCCGCAGGAAGGCCTCCAGCCCCGCCCCGCCGGGCAGCGCGAGGGAGCGGCGCGCGACCTCGGCCAGTTCCTTGAGCATCAGCCCGGCGATCTCGTCGACCAGCGCCTCCTTGTTCGGGAAGCGCCGGTAGACGGTGCCGACGCCGACACCCGCGCGCGAGGCGATGAGCTCCATGCTGGCGTCGGTGCCGAACTCCGAGAAGACCTCGCGCGCCGCCTCGACCACCAGCTGGTGGTTGCGTGCGGCGTCGCGCCGTATCGGCCGGGCCGGCCGGACCTCCTGCGGGCCGGGCTCCCGGAGGTCCTCCCGGGCGTCCGCGGTGTCCGGGCCGGGCCCGGACACCGCGGCGGGTGCGTGCGGCGTTTCCGGGTGCGGTGCCGCCTGCCCGGGTCCCCGGTCCCTGGTGCGCGCATGACCAGTCATCGTCGCTCACTCACTCCCGCGGGCCCCGCCGCCCGAGCTCATTCCGGTTTGTCACCCACGACCGTACCTCCCGGGACCATCGCCAGCTCCGGGTGCTGCGGTTCGTCGGCGAAGTCGATCCGGGTGGTGCGCCGGCCCACCGGGATGAGCAGCGCGGCGACCGCCGCGATCAGCAGTGCCCCGCCGAGCATCGCGAAGCCGTGCGTGTAGCCGGCCTCCCGCGGCAGTCCGTCGGCGGCCGGGCTCGCGGTGACGACACTGGCCATCAGGGCGGCGCCGATGGAGCCGCCGATGGTGCGGATGTTGGCGTTCATGCCGCTGGCGACACCGGTCTGGGCCGGCGGGACCGCGCTGACGATCAGGCTGGACATCGCCGCGAAGGTGAGGCCGAAACCCGCGCCCATGACGCCGGTGGCCACGTACAGCTCCCAGGTGCTGGTGTGCGCGAAGGCCAGCAGCGCCATCGAGACGGTGCCGACGAGCGAGCCGATGAAGACGACCTTCTTGCCGCCGATCCGGTTGGACAGGGTGTTACTGCCCAGGCCGACCACGAACATCATCACCGACATCGGCACCAGGATCAGGCCGGACTGCGTGATGCTCGCGCCGAAGCCGTAGCCGGTGGACTTCGGGGTCTGCACGAACTCCGGCAGGAAGGCGAAGACCGCGTACATGCCGACGCCGACCAGCAGCGCCACCAGGTTGTTGGTCCACACCGCCGGGCGGGCCATCATCTTCATGTCGATCAGCGGGGTGGCCGCGCGGTTCTCGACGAGCACCCAGCCGGCCGCGAGCACCACGGCCGCGACGATCAGGCCGATGACCTTGCCCGAGGCCCAGCCCCACGTCGGGGCCTCGCTCAGGGCGACCAGCAGCGCCACCAGCCATGCCGACAGCAGCACCGCGGGCGCCCAGCTGATCCGGCCGGGTGTGCGCACCGGCGACTCGGGGACGAAGAAGAAGGCCGCCACCGCCGAGGCCAGCGTGAGGATCATCGGCAGCCAGAACAGCCAGTGGTAGTCGAGCGCGTTGACGATCGGGCCGGCCAGCACGATGCCGAGACCGCCGCCGACCGCCAGCAGCGAGGCGATCATGCCGACGGCGCCGTTGAGCTTCTCGCGCGGGAACTCGTCCCTGATGATGCCGAAGGCGAGCGGTAGCACGCCGCCGCCGATGCCCTGGATCGCCCGGGCGACGATCATCGTCTGGACGTTGGTCGCGAGCGCGGCGAGCAGCGAGCCGGCGGCCAGCGCGCCGAGCGTCGCCACGAAGACGCGCTCCTTGCCGATCATGTCGCCGATGCGGCCCATGATCGGCGTGAATATCGAGGCCGACAGCAGATACGCCGTCAGCACCCACGTCACGGTGTTCTGGTTGGTGTGCAGGTCTTCCTGGATCGTCGGCAGCACCGGCGTGACCAGCGACTGGAGCAGGGAGTACGCGGTCACACCCGCCGCAAGGACCGCGAACGTGACCTGGTGGTGCGTGCGCCGGGTCTCGGACGCCATGGAACTCCTTCAGAGGTGAAGCGGAACGATCATTCCGGAACAAGGATAAGCCATCAGGAATGACGGTTCCGTTTGATCGCGGTGAGGGAAAGTGCACACCGATCCCGGGAATAGGCCGCCCGCCCGCGCACGCCGCCGCCGTCCTGCGGCTTCCGGCCGCCCGTGGCGGTCCCGGGCACCGGGGGCACGGAGAGCGCTTTCCCGGCGGCGCGCTCCCCCCTGCGCGCCGCGCCGCGTCAGAGCAGGCGTGCGGCCATCAGCGCGACGTCGTCCTGGCCGTCGGGCGGGAAGCAGGCGAGCAGCGACGCGCAGACCTCTTCCGCGTCCTGCGGGGCCTCGCTCAGCACCCGCAGCATCCGCTGCATCGCCTCGTCCAGGTCGCCGCCGCGCCGCTCCAGCAGGCCGTCGGTGACCATGACCAGCTGGGTGCCCGGCCGGACGGGGACGCGGACCGCCGGCGGGTGGGAGAGTCCCAGCCCCAGCATGGGTCCGTGGTCCGTCACGAAATACGCCTTCT
Organism: Streptomyces sp. NPDC020983; assembly: GCF_044333485.1. Lineage (NCBI taxonomy): Bacteria > Bacillati > Actinomycetota > Actinomycetes > Kitasatosporales > Streptomycetaceae > Streptomyces > Streptomyces sp. NPDC020983. The sequence goes on from NZ_JBIRRA010000005.1 coordinate 551,253, forward strand.
CGCCGGGGTGCCGGACGGCCAGCGGCAGGTGCCCGGCGTTCGCCACCTGGACCGCCCGCCCGGACTCCTCCACCAGCGCCACGCACAGCGTCGCGCCCGCCGGCGAGTCGACCTGCCGCAGCAGCCGGTCCAGATGGGAGAGGACCGTGGCGGGGTCGTGGCCCTCCAGCGCGTAGGCGCGCAGGGCGTGCCGGATCTCCCCCATGACCACGGCGGCGTCCAGCGAGTGCCCGGCCACGTCGCCCACCGCGAGCAGCAGGCCGCCGTCCACCGGCAGCGCCTCGTAGAAGTCGCCGCCGATCTCCGCGGTCTGGCTGGCCGGCAGGTAGCGCACGGCCAGTTCGGCGAGCGGGGTGGCCGGCAGCGAGGCCGGCAGGAAGGTGCGCTGCAGGGTCAGGGCCAGGGCGTGCTCCTCCCGGTAGGAGCGCAGCGCCTCCAGGGACAGCGCGCAGGCGTGCGCCAGCTGGGTCAGCACCTCGTGGTCGTCGTCGCCCAGTGCGTCCTGCGGCAGGACGACGCCCGCCGTCGACCCCGTGCCCTTGACCCGCGCGGAGGCCACGGCGAGCGCCCGGGCGCCGCCGGTCAGCGGGTCGGTGCCGGCCAGCCGGCCCGCCGGCACCATCTCCAGCCGCAGGCCCGCGTCGCCCCGCGACTGCAGCCGCATGACCTCGCGGGCGAACCGCTCGGCGGCCACGGCCGGCGCCGTGCCGTCCTGCGTGCCGATCATCTGCACCAGGCCGTCCTCGGCGGTGCGGATCACCACGAGCGCGTCGGTGGAGAACATCCGCCGCGCACCCGAGGCGGCCCGCGCGGCCAGGTCCGCGACGTCGTCGGCGTGGTAGAAGTCGAGCGTCACGCTGTTGAGCTGGCTGAGGCGGTCGGCGAGGGTCTCGGCCCGCTGCCGGGCCCGCGCGTAGCGCAGCACGGCCGCGACGGTGGCCAGCAGCTCGTTGGAGGCGACGGGCTCGGTCAGGTACGCGTCGGCGCCGCGGTTGAGCCCCTGCGCCCGGTCGGTGACGCTGATGGCGGACGCCGACACGTGGATGACCGGCAGCCGCGCCGTGCGGGGATCGGCCTTGACGGACTCGCAGACCTCGAAGCCCGTCATGTCCGGCAGCCGCACGTCGATCACGGCCAGCTCCGGCAGGGCCGGCGAGCGCCGCAGCAGCTCCAGCGCGCTGCCGCCGTCCTCGGCCTCCACCACCTCGTGACCGGCCCGGCGCAGGTAGGTGCCCAGCACGTAGCGGTTGGTCGGGTTGTCGTCGACCAGCAGCACCGTCGCCCCCGCGCCGTCCTCCGGCGGGGCCCCCGTCATCGCTCCACCATCCCGTCGTCCGCGGGACGGCGCGCGAGCACGGGCGCGAGCACGTCCGCGAGCCGCCTGGCGGACAGGTGGGTCTTGCCCAGCACGGCCTGCGCGTGCACGAGCCGGGAGTTCTCCAGGCCCGAGGGGTCGTTGGCGGTGAGGACGATCACCGGCACGCCGTTCAGCCCGGGGTCGGCGGCCAGCCGCTCCAGCAGCTGGTAGCCGTCGGGCGGCGGCATGACCAGGTCGAGCAGGACCGCGTCGGGCCGCCGGCGCCGTATCACCGCGACGGCCTGGGAGCTGTCGCCGACCTCGACGACCTCGCGGGACAGCTCGGACAGGACCGGCCGGACGCTCGCGCGGAAGGCGGGGTCGTCGTCGACGACGACGAGGAGGTCCAGCCGGAAGGGAGCCGCCACGGGAGCACCGGACGAGGCCGCCGAGCCCGGACCCGCGGGGATCTCGACCACCACCCGGGTCCCCTCGCCGGGGGTGCTGTCGAGCATCATCCGGCCGCCGAGGAGTTCGCTGAGCCGGCGGGCGTACGGCAGGCCGAGCCCGGTGCCGGAGTGGGCGCGCTGGTGCGGGCCGCGGACCTGGTAGAAGTCCTCGAACACCCGCACCTGCTCCTCCGCCGGAATGCCGATACCGGTGTCGGTGACGGTCAGCACGCACCACGGGCGGCCCTCCCGCTCCACCCGTTCGACCCCGAGGGCGACCTCGCCGCGCACGGTGAACTTCAGGCTGTTGGACAGCACGTTGCGCAGGATCCGGGTGACCATCACCTCGTCGGTGAGGACCGGCTCCTGCGGCGTGTCCTCGGGGAAGACCAGGGACACCCCCGGGGCGGCGGTCCCGCGCAGCGTGCCGCGCATCTGGTGGAGCAGCATCCGCAGGTCCACGGGCACCAGTTCGGGCTCCAGCCGTCCCGACTCCGCCTTGGCGACGTCGAGCAGCTCCTCGACCAGGGCCAGCATCGTGCTGCCCGCCGAGGCGATCATCTGGACCTGCTGGACCTGCTCGTCGGTGAGCGGGTCGGCGCCCGTCGCGAGCAGCAGGCGGGTGAGGCCGAGGACGCCGTTGACCGGGGAGCGCAGCTCGTGGCTGACGTTCGCCCAGAAACGGGTCTTCGCCTCGTTGAGCAGGCTCAGCTCCCGGGTCTTCTCCTCCAGTTCGGCGTACAGGGCCACCACGCCGCTGTTGGTGGCCTCCAGTTCGCTGGACAGCTCCGCGTACAGCGCCATGACGCCGCTGTTGGTCTCCTCCAGCTCCTGGTTGAGCCGCTGGAGCTCCTCCTGGTGGGCCCGGGCCTGCTGCAGCGCCGCGAGCAGGTCGTGGTTCTGGCTCCGCAGTTCCTCCGCCACGTCGACACCGCCCAGCCCCATCAGCTCCCTGCGCAGTTCGGCAGCTCGCTCGGCGAGCGGCTGAGTCGTCACCTCCAGCGGCTGCCCGAGAATCAGCCGGGGAAACGGGGTCTCGCGCCATTCGCAGCTGTGCAGCAGCCGTCGCGCGGCGTCGAGCGCGCCGTGCGGGGGCCGTACGGCGTCCGACCAGCCGAACACGGCGGTGACCAGCGGCTGCTCGGCCTCGACCAGGGCGAGCCGGCCCGTCAGCCCCCGGGCCCCCAGCAGGCTGCGGCCCACCTCGCCCACCACGGTGGCCAGCCGGACGGTCTCGGCCTCCGACAGGCCCAGCAGGCGGCAGGCCTCGTGGACGTCCCTGCGCATGGCCAGCATCTTCCGGTCGCTGGTCACGGCCGCCGAGAGCACGACGAGGGGGTCCTCGCCGTCCGCCGCCGGGGTCATGTGGGCACCTCGACGACGACGACGCCCGCGTCGTCGCGCCGGGTGCCCGCCTGCCACAGCAACTGGGCCGCGACGACGGCCGGCGACTGCGCCGTCAGCCCCGGGAACTGCGCCGGCTGCCAGCGGCTGTTCAGCCCGTCGGAGTGCAGTACCAGGACGTGGCCGGGGGGCAGGGCGGCGCCGAAGGTCTGCAGCCGGGGGAAGTTGTGCCCGACGATACCCGGAAGCGACGTCAGCGGCTGCCGGGTCTCGGCTCCCAGCACGCAGGCGGCGATGTTCCCGACCCCGCACAGCGACACCCTGCGGACCTCCGGGTCCACCCGCGCCACCGCGACCGCGGCACCGCGTGTGCCGCGCAGACCGGCGTGGACGTCGGCGAGGACCTCGGCCGGATCCGCCGCCCGGCTGTTCCGGAACGCCGTCCGCGCCTCCCCTGCCGCGCGTGCCGCGAGCGGGCCGTGCCCCAGTCCGTCGCACATCATGACGAGCAGGTGCGGCACGCCCTCGGCGTCCCGCTCCTCCCGTACGGCCCAGGTGTCGCCGCACTGCGTCTCGCCGCTGATGGGGCGGGTGAGCCCGCTGAAGCGCGCGGACGGGCGCGGCTGCGCCCCGCCGGCATCCGGCGCGGTGAAGCGGGCGTACAGGCAGGTCCCGCGTCCCTGCAGGGTGTGGAGGGCGAATCGGTCCGCGAGCCGGCGGATGGCGCCGAGCCCGACGCCGAGCGTCCCGGTGGTCGACGAGCCGTCGCGCAGCGCCGCGCTGATGTCGGCGATGCCGGGCCCGCTGTCCAGCGCCAGCAGTTCGACGGCCGCGCGGCCGCCGAAGGTGGTGATCCGCAGCGCCAGCGCGCCGTCGTCGGCGTGCTTTTGCAGGTTGGTGGCCGCTTCGGTGACCGCGAGCGCGAGATCGGCCGCGCGGCCCTCGGTGAGCCCCACCCGGCGGGCGAGGCCGGCGGCCTCGCGCCGTCCGGCGGAGGCCAGCCCCTCGTCGACCCGCAGCCACAGCACTTCGCCCGCCTCCGCCGGCGAGGCGGCGTTCACCGCGCCCACTTGACGACCACCACGCACGTTCCCCGGCCCGGTTCCGACACCAGCTCGAACTCGTCCGCCAGCCGCCGCGCCCCGCTCAGGCCCAGCCCCATGCCCTTGCCCGACGACCAGCCGTCGGTCAGGGCCAGTTCCAGGTCCGCGATGCCCGGTCCCTCGTCGCGGAAGGTCACCTTCACCCCGCTCCTGAAGCCCCTGGTGACGATGCTCACCCGCATGCTCCCGCCGCCGCCGTAGGTCAGGGTGTTGCGCGCCAGCTCGCTCGCCGCGGTGACCAGCTTCGTCTGGTCGACCAGCGAGAGCCGGGCCTGCTGCGCGAGGGCGCGGACCGTCTGCCGCGCCCTGACCACGTCGGCGTTGGCGACGATGGGGGACTCTTCTGCCGCCGATTCCTCGACCGGCTCGACGCCGGACGTCACCGGCCTACCGAGCCCTGCTCCCGGGCCCGGCGCAGCGCACCGATCCCCTGCTCGAGGTTCAGCGCGGTGCGCACCCCGCCCAGGGACAGCCCGAGCTCCACCAGCGTCATGGCAACGGCGGGCCGCATGCCCACGACGACCGTCTCGGCCCCCAGGACCCGGGAGATGGCCGCGACGGTGGCCAGCATCCGGCCGACGAAGGAGTCCACGATCTCCAGCGCCGAGATGTCGATCACGACGCCGTGCGCACCCGTGTCGACGATGCGCTGCGACAGGTCCTCCTGGAGGTCCAGGACCATCTGGTCCTCCAGGTCGACCTGGATGGAGACCAGCAGGACGTCGCCGATCTTGAGTATGGGTACCCGGTCGGTCATGCCCGGCCGCCGGTCAGGGCCGCGGCCGGGGCCGTGTCGATGCGCTGCAGCGCGTGCCGCAGCGCGTCGGCGAGCGTCGCCTTGGTGGTGATGTCGCCGAACTCGATGCCCAGCGCGACGATGGTCTGGGCGATCTGCGGCCTGATGCCCGAGACGATGCACTCCGCGCCCATCATGCGGGCGGCGACGACGGTCTTGAGCAGGTGCTGCGCCACCTGGGTGTCCACCGAGGGGACACCGGTGATGTCGACGATCGCGTGGGTGGCGTTCTGGTCGAGCAGCGACTGGAGCAGCTTCTCCATCACCACCTGCGTCCGCGCCGAGTCCAGCGTCCCGACCAGCGGGACGCCCACGATGCCGTCCCACAGCTTGACCACCGGCGTGGAGAGCTCCAGCAGCTGCTCGGCCTGGGCGGCGATGATCTCCTCGCGGGCCTTGGCGTGCACCTCGACGGTGTAGAGGCCGAGGTCGTCGAGCACCCGCGAGAACTCCAGGAACGCCGCGAGGTCGGCCTTCTCGGCCAGAGCCGGCTCCAGCACCTCCTTGAGGGCGAAGAGGCTGATCGCCGTCTCGGTCGGGGTGAAGCCCTGGCGGGCGCGGTTGCGCGACAGCTCGCTCAGCAGGCTCCGGACCTCCCCGTACTCCTCGCCCCTGGTCGCCGTGCCGCCGCGCCGTACGGCGACCAGCAGCGCCTGGTACAGCTCGGTGAGGTCCTGCTGGACCTCGGCCGGCGTGAGCCGGCCTGCGAGCGACGACGTGACAGTGCGTATCCACTGCTCCACGAAGTCGGCCTGCCCACCCGTCAGGAGGTTCAGCAGCCGGTCCGACGTGTCCTGCGCCATGGCGCACCCCTTTCGATTCGCCCGGTCCGAAGGAGACTACGGCATGACCTGCCGCCGTCCGGCGGTGCCTTGGGGCCGGCCACGCGTAATGAGCCGCAGTACAGGGAAGTCGACCAGTCGTGGCCCTTCACGGCAGGGGGCCGTACGATCCGAGCCGATCCGTCCACCAGTTGCCGTACCGACCTGATCGGGGCCCGTGTATGACCGCCCATCCGTTCCTCCTGACCGAGACCCGGGTCAGCGCCGACGAGCACCCCGCCGCGGTCGCGCGCCGGACCGTGGACCGGGTGCTGGAGGGTGTCGCCGGCCACACGGAGCGCGCCAGGACCGACGCCCAGCTGGTCGTCTCCGAGCTGGTGAGCAACGCGCTGCGGCACGGCGGCGGCCTGGTCGCGCTGCGGGTCGGTGTCACACGGGACGGGTCCGGCCTGTGGCTGGAGGTCGAGGACACCAGCAGCGACCTGCCGGAGGCCCGCAGGGAGCTGGGCGAGGACACCTCCCGGGCGGGCGGGTTCGGCTGGCCCATCGTGCTGCGCCTGGCCACCTCGGTCCTGGTGGAGGAGGTGCCCGGCGGCAAGCGGATCGAGGTGGTGCTGCCGGTGGTCTGAGGCCCCTGCGGCCCGCGGGGGAGCGGTGCGCGGGTCAGAGGGCTCCGACGGCCTGGTCGACGGTGGGGTAGGAGGAGAAGACCTCGTAGAGCCCGGCGATGCCGAAGACCCGCTGGAGGCTGTCGCTGAGCCCCGCGAGAGCGAGCGGCGAGCCCGCCTTCGCGGCCTGCTGGGAGGCCGTGACGAGGACCGTGATGCCCGTGGAGTCGCAGTACTCGACGCCGGTGAGGTCGATCACCACGCCCACCGGGGTGAAGTGCGTCTCGTGGATGACGTCGCGCAGGTCGGCCGCGGTGGAGAAGTCCAGTTCACCGGCGACCGTGATGAGGGTCGGGCCTGCCGGATGGGGACCTGAGGTGACGGTCAGCACGGGATCAGGATCGGGATCGCTCACGGTTCCTCCTCCTGGTCACTGCTGTCCCGCGTCGCGCCGTTCACGCCTTCGGGGGCCGGTCAGTTTGGGTCGCGATCAGCGGGCAGACAGTCATCGTAGGCGACGGCAGGACGGAAAGGGGCGGGCGTGGCGGATCAGCGGTTCGGGGAGGGCCTGCCGGAGGACGGCGACGGGGTGTTCGCCGGGGACGACGAGATCCACCGGGACCTCGCGGCCGTCGACTGGGCGTCGACACCGCTGGGACCGCCGCGGACCTGGGCGCAGAGCCTGCGCACCGCCGTCGGCATCCTGCTGTCCTCGCGCTTCCCGATGTGGATGGCCTGGGGCCCGGACCTCACCTTCTTCTGCAACGCCGCCTACCGCCGCGACACCCTGGGCCGCAAGTACCCCTGGGCCCTGGGCCGTCCGGCGAACGAGGTGTGGGCGGAGATCTGGGACGACATCGGTCACCGCATCTCCGGCGTCCTCAGCACCGGGAAGGCGACCTGGGACGAGGCGCTGCTGCTGGTGCTGGAGCGCTCCGGATACCCCGAGGAGACCTACCACACCTTCTCCTACAGCCCGCTGCGGGACGACGCGGACGCCGTCGTCGGCATGCTGTGCGTGGTGCGGGAGGACACCGACCGCGTCATCGGCGAGCGCCGGATGGCCACGCTGCGGGACCTCGGGTCCGACCCCAGCGTGGCGCGCACCGAGGAGCAGACCCTCGCCTTCACCACCCGGCAGCTGGCGCGCAACGACCGCGACCTGCCCTTCACCCTGACCTACCTCTTCGGCGAGGACGGCGGCGCCGAACTGGCGGGCGCGACGGGCCTGGCCGCGGGACACCCGGCGGCGCCCGCCCGGCTGCCGGCCGGGGCCGCCGCGGACCCCGAGGCGGTGTGGCCGGTCGGCGAGGCGGCGGCCTCCCGTACCGCGGTGGTGGCCCTGGACGGGCCGGCCTTCGCGGACCTGCCGGCCGGCCCCTGGCCGCGCCCGCCCGCCCAGGCACTGGTCGTCCCGCTGCTCCAGCAGGGCGGCACGCCCTATGGCTTCCTGGTCGCCGGGCTGAACCGCTACCGGCGGCCGGACGAGGCCACCCGCGGCTTCGTCGAGCTGGTCGCCTCCCACCTGGCGGCCGGCATCGGAAGCGCCCGCAGCTACCGGGCGCAGGCGCGGCGGGCCGAGGAGCTGGCCGAGCTGGACCGCGCCAAGACCACCTTCTTCTCCAACGTCAGCCACGAGTTCCGCACCCCGCTGGCACTCATCATGGGGCCGGCCGAGGAACTCCAGGCCCGGCTGGCCGGCGCCGACCCCCGGGTGCGCGAGGAGGTCGAGGTGATCCGCCGCAACGGGATGCGCCTGGGCAAGCTCGTCAACACCCTGCTGGACTTCTCCCGCATCGAGGCCGGACGGCTCCAGGCCCGTTACGAGGGCGCCGACCTGGCGGCGCTCACCGCGGAGCTGGCCAGTGTCTTCCGCTCGGCCGTCGAGCGGGCGGGGCTGTCCTTCGAGGTGGACTGCCACCCGCTGCCGGAACCGGTCTTCCTCGACCGCACCATGTGGGAGAAGGTGGTCCTCAACCTGCTCAGCAACGCGCTGAAGTTCACGTTCGACGGCGGCATCCGGCTCACCGTCCGGGACGGGGACGGCGAGGCGGTCGTGACCGTCGCCGACACGGGCATCGGGCTGCCCGAGCACGAGATCCCCCGGCTGTTCGAGCGCTTCCACCGGATGGAGAAGGCCCGCGCGCGCTCCCACGAGGGCAGCGGCATCGGACTGGCGCTGGTGCGCGAGCTCGTCGCCCTGCACGGCGGCACGATCGGCGCCACCAGCCGGGAGGGCGAGGGCACCTCCTTCACCGTCCGGCTGCCCTACGGGCACGCGCACCTGCCCGAGGACGCGGTGGCCGAGGGCGACGGCGGCCACGCGGTGCCCTCCGTGGCCGAGCCCTACGTGCAGGAGGCCCTGCGCTGGCTGCCGGACCCGCAGGCGCCGGGCGGGCCGGAGGCGCCCGTCGACCCGCCCGGCCCGGCCGGCGGCACCGGGCGCGGCGACCCCGTCGACGTCGTGGTGGCCGACGACAACGCCGACATGCGCGAGTACCTCTCCCGGCTGCTGCGGGGCGCCGGCCACCGGGTCCGCACGGTCGGGGACGGCCGGGCGGCGCTGGAGGAGGTGCACTCGCGCGCCCCCGACCTGCTCGTCGCCGACGTGATGATGCCGGTGATGGACGGGCTGCGGATGGTGGCGACGCTGCGCTCGTCGCCGCGCACCTCCAGCGTTCCGGTCCTGCTGCTCTCCGCGCGCGCCGGGCAGGAGGCGTCCGTCGAGGGCCTGGAGGCCGGTGCGGACGACTACCTCGTCAAGCCCTTCTCCGCTGCCGAGTTCCTGGCCCGGGTCCGGGCGAACGTCGACCTCGCGCGGCTGCGCACCCAGCACGCCCGGTGGCGCACCGCGCTGACGGACTCGATGCAGGACGCGTTCTTCGTGTGCGACGAGGACGGCGCCGTGGTCGAGGTCAACGCCGCCTTCGCCGACCTGCTCGGCTTCGGGCCCGAGGAACTGCCGTACGCCCCGGACCAGCCCTGGTGGCCGGACGCGACCGCGGACCCGGACGGCCACCGGCTGGTGGCCGAGGCCTTCACCGGCGCGGCCGCCCGGGCCGGCGGCAGCAGCCACGTGCTGCCCCTGTACCACCGCGACGGGCGGCGGCTGTGGGTGTCGGCCAGCCTCGCCCGCGTCCAGGACCCGGTCAGCGGCGGCCGGATGACGGTCGGCACCTTCCGCGACGTCACCGCCGAGCGCTACGCCATCCAGCGCGAGACCGCGGTGGCGGCACTGACCGTACGGCTGGCCCGCGCCGACAGCACCGCCGAGTCGGTCGACGCCGCACTCGGGGAGCTGGCCGGCCTGTGGCGGGCCCGCCGCGGCCTGGCGGTGCTCTTCCCCGCCGGCGGCCGGCCCGAGCCGACCGCGCTCGGCACGACTGCGGACTGGGACGCCCTGGAGCCCGGGCACCGCGACGCCCTGGCGGCGCTGCGCGACGGCCCCTCGCTGAGCCCCCGGGTGCTCCGGGCGCACGACGGCGGCGGTGTGGCGGTCCGCCTGGAGCACCCGAGGGGGCCGCTGGTGCTGTGGCTCGACCTCGGCCGGCACCGGCCGTTCACCGACCAGGACCACCACCTGCTGTCCCTGCTGGCCGGGCACGTGGCGCAGGGCCTGTCCCGTGCCCACCAGATCGACCAGCAGCGGGAGACGGCCCTCGCGCTCCAGCGCGCGATCCTCGGCCCCTCCGAGCTGCCGGAGGGCTTCGCCGTGCGCTACGAGCCCGCGGCCCGCCCGCTGGAGGTCGGCGGCGACTGGTACGACACGGTGGTGCTCGCCGACGGGTGCATCGGCATCGTGGTCGGCGACTGCGTCGGCCGCGGCCTGCAGGCCGCGGCGGTCATGGGCCAGCTGCGCAGCGCCTGCCGCGCGCTGCTGCTCCAGGACCCGCGCCCCGACCGGGTGCTCCTCGCGCTCGACCGCTTCGCCGCCGGCCTGCCGGGGGCGATGTGCACCACCGTCTTCTGCGGGGTCCTGGACCCCGCCAGCGGCCGGCTGGCGTACTCCAGCGCGGGCCACCCGCCGGGGGTGCTGGTCGACCCCGACGGGGGCGTCCGGCTGCTGGACGAGGGGCGCTCCACCCCCCTGGCGGTTCACCCCGCCGCCTCCCGCCCGTGCGCGGAGGCCCAGGTGCCGCCGCACGCGACGCTGCTGCTGTACACCGACGGCCTCGTCGAGCGCCGCCGCAGGCCGCTGACCGAGGGCATCGACCGGGCGGGCTCCGCGGTGCGCGAGGGGCGGCACATCGGCGTCGAGGACTTGGCGGCGCGCATCATGGACCGCATGGCCCCGCCGGGCGGCTACGACGACGACGTCGCGCTGCTGCTCTACCGGCACCCGGCACCGCTGAACGTGGCCTTTCCCGCCGACGCGGCGCAGCTCGCCCCGGTGCGGCGGGCGCTGCGCAACTGGCTGCACCAGTGCGCGCTCCCGCCGCAGACGGTGCAGAACGTTCTGGTGGCCGTCGGCGAGGCGTGTGCCAACGCCGTGGAGCACGGCCACCGCGACACACCGGGCGACACCGTCCGCCTGCGGGCGGAGGCGGGGTTCGACGCCATGCACCTGACGGTGTCCGACACCGGGGGCTGGCGGACCCCCAGCCCGGAGGCCAACCCGCAGCGCGGCCGCGGCTTCCTCCTCATGCGGGCGCTGATGCAGGAAGTCACCGTCACGTCGGACGCCGGCGGCACCACCGTCGCGATGCACACGAGGATCAGCCGATGACCACGCCCATCAGCCTCAGCTTCAGAACCCGCCCGGACGGCGCCGTGGTGCTGTCCGCCGCCGGCGAGGTCGACATGAGCAACTGCGCCGAACTCGCCGCCGCCGCGGACCGGGCCCTCGGCCTGGGACCCGGTCCGCTGGTCGTCGACCTGAGCGCCGTGGAGTACCTCGACAGCGCGGGGCTCAACGAGCTGCTCGTCCGGGCCAACCGCATCGAGATCGTCGCCCCCGCCCTGCTCGGCCCCGTACTGACCATCTGCGGACTCACCGAGCTGACCACGGTCCACGGCCTGGAACCGCCGCGGGACGGTCTGGACGGCGCCCGGCCGTGAGGGCTCCGCGGCTCAGCGCAGTGCCGTCGTCAGCCGTACGGTGGTGCCGTCCTGCGGGGTCGACCGGATCTGCACCAGGTCGCAGAGCTGGTGGACCAGCCACAGGCCCCGGCCGCCGCCCTGGCCGGGGGCCGGGCGCAGGCGGCCCACGAGCGGGTCGGTGATGTGCCCGGCGTCCCGGAACTCGCACACGAGCAGGTCGCCGTCGCCCCACGTGCGCAGGGTGCCGGACCCGCCGCCGTGCCGGATGCTGTTCGCGGCCACCTCCGTGGCCGCCACCAGCAGCTCCTGGAGCCGGGTGCCCCGCAGCCCGCAGCGGGCGGCGCACTCCGCCACCGCCTCGCGGACCTTCGCGAGCTCCCCGGCGGCGTAGCGCACGCTCCGGGCCGGGCCGCAGGCCGGGGCGAGGTCGTCGAAGCGGAATGGCTCGTCGGAGAAGGCGGGGTTGTGCCCGTGCGCGCCGTCCGCGAGCTGGAAGGGGTGGCACTGGCGCGCGGAGTCCAGGACGGCCGCCTCGACGGTGGTCACGTCGTAGGGGCACAGCAGCCACCACGCCGGTGAGGCCGCGAAGGTCAGGTTCAGCAGCCACTCGTGGTAGCGCAGCTCGCCCCGCTCGGCGGGGGTGGCCGTCCCCCAGGGCGATTCGCTGATCCCCCGTACGGGCAGGCCGTCGCTGACGCTCTTGGCGATCCAGTCGTGCCAGGCGGGGATGAGCCGTCCGGGATTGCGGCCCAGAGCGCCGGTGTCCACGAAGGACACCTGCCTCCCCGCGCGGTCCCCGTCGAGCGCCTCGCGCAGCATGCGCCGCTTGTCGTCGCCCACCGCGACGAGCACCGTCTCGTCGGCGGCCAGGGCGTCCTCGATGAAGGACACCGCCCCCTGCAGGAAGGCGGAGTCGCCCTTGTACGCGTAGAGCTCGTGGCGGAAAGCGGGCGTCGCGGCGCCGCCCGGCCCGGCTGCACGGGGTGCGTTCACGGCACCAGCTCCGCGGGGACGGCGGGATCGTCGTAGCCGAGCAATTCCCAGCACCTTCGCACGGTGGGATTGGCGCGTTCGAGCACGATCTTGCGGCCGGGCAGCGCGGCCGCCGCCTCGGCGAGGGTCTGCATGCCCACGGCGTCCATGAGCTGCAGGCGGTCGCAGCGCAGCCGCAGTGTCGCGAGAGTCCGCAGCAGACCGGTCACGGCGACGCGGAAGGCCCCCGCGCCGTCGGCGTCGACCACACCGCTCAGGCTCCAGCAGTCCGCCGCCTCGTTGAACATGTGGAACGAGGGCGCCTGCGCGGGGATTCCCGCGAAATGAGGATGCACGCTCGCCGCCTGTTCCAGGACCTCCGGTGCGAAACGCGGACCCGCGTAGGCGCAGACCACGATGGCCGCGGCCCCGCCGGTGAGTGCGTCCAGCCGCAGCTCCTGGTCGGCCACCTGCTCGGCGGTGATGCCGGCAGGCCATATGCGGTCCATCTGCGCCAGCACCCGCAGGGCCCTGAAACCCTGCCGATCCGCCGTTTCGGCTTCTTGCCGCACCAGCGCCACCAGTGCGTCGGTGTCCCAGCGTACGCCGCCGTGCACCGCGGCGGGGTCCACCAGGAGTCCGTAAGGGGGACGGAACTCCAGCCACGCCGGCGCCGACGCCCCCACGACCATGATCTTGTCGCCCAGGTCCGTGCCGTCGGACAGGTAGCCGCTGGCGGCGCGCTGGAAGTCACCGGGCTGCGGCACCACCCAGCAGACGTGGTCGCCGACGTCGACCGGGCCGAGGCTCGCCACACTGCGAGCGATCCTCACTACAGCCCTCCTGGCGCGGTCCTCCGGTGATCCCTCGCGACCAGTCTGTCACCCCGCGCGGTCGGCGTCACACCGGCACCCCGGGGAGGCGGACGGCCGGTTACGCCCCGGAGCCGGCGTCGGGGTCGGGGTCCGGGTCGGGGTCGGAAGCCCGGGCGATCACGTCCTCGTAGGCGGCGAACACGGCTCCGGCCCCGGTGAGTTCGAGCAGGCGCGCCACCGCGGTGCTGAGGTGGACCAGGGCCGTCGGCCGCCTGGCCGCGGTGCGCACCAGGTGGTTGAGGAGCGCCGAGTCGCAGAAGGACACCAGTGCCAGGTCGAACACGATCGGGCCGTCGAAGGCGGCGAGCGCCTGCTCGGTGACCTTCTGCACGATGCCCAGCCGGTCCAGGTCGAAGTCACCCTGCAGGGCGATCATCCACACCCGGCCGAACTGCTCGGAGTAGTAGACGCCCGCCTCCACGCCTTCGTCCTCCATCGCCACGGACGCCACCTCCTCTCCGTCCCGGCCGCGGCCTGTCTCGCCGCGGTCGTTCAGCAGAGCGTGCCAGGTCGGGCCCCGGATCCGCCACTCCGGTTCCCGCGGCGGCCGTGTCCGTGACGGCGCCGTCGCTCACTGCTTGTTGCGCAGCAGCCTGACGATGGTGGCGAGCGAGAAAGCGATCACCAGAACGGTCGCGAAATCCCACAGCGGACTTCCGGTGGCCGGCCCCTGGGCGGCCATCTCCATTGGGTAGTTCACCTCGGGCCTCATCACGTCTTCGGGGAGCGGGCACGCGCCCGCGGCAGGTGGCGGGGCGGACCCCGCCCTCACGGGCCGTCTACCCCCTGGCCGCGTTCCCAGGCGCCCGGCACCCGTCCGTGCCGCGGTGCCGCCCGCGGCGGGCACATCCTGCGCACGGTCCGCTCGTTCTTGTCTTCGGTCCGGCAGGAAGCAAGGGGAGCACCCAGGAAGCGCCGCGGGAGACCGCGGGGCCAGGGAAGGGGAGACCGCCGTGCGGCTCACGACACCGGTGTACGCCCTCTACGCCCGCAGGCTGCGCCGCGGGCTCCGCGGCGGCGTGCTGCCGCGGCACGTCGGACTGGTCATGGACGGCGACCGCCGCCGGGCCCGCAGGGCGGGACCGGCCGCCCCCGGCCCCGGCCACCGGGCCGGCGCCGGGCACGTGGACGACGTCCTGGGCTGGTGCGCGTCACTCGGTATCCGCCACGTCACCGTCTTCGTCTGCTCCACCGAGAACCCGGCCCGCCGCAGTGAGGCCGAGGCCGCCTTCCTCACGGACCTGGTCGCCCAGGTCGTCACCGGGCGGCCCGCCCGCCCCGGCGGCCGCTGGCGGCTGCATGTCGCCGGTGACCTGTCCGTGCTGCCCGACCGCACCGCGCACGCGCTCCGGGAGGCCGTCGGCGCGGGCCGGGCCCGCGCCGAACACCATGTGACCCTCGCGATCGGCCACGGGGGCCGCCAGGAGATCGTCGGCGCGCTGCGCGGGCTGCTCAGCGAGCACGCCGAGTCGGGCCGCTCGCTCGCCGAGGCCGCGGCGGCCGTCGGGCCCGGCGACATCGCCCGGCACCTGGGGACCGCCGGGCACCCCGATCCCGGCCTGGTGACCAGCACCAGCGGCGAGCAGCGGACGTCCGACTTCCCGCTGTGGCAGGCCGCTCACGCCGAGCTGTACTTCTGCGAGGCGCACCGGCCGGCCTTCCGCGAGGTCGACTTCCTGCGGGCGCTGCGCAGTCACGCCGCCCGGGAGCGCCGCCGGGGCAGGTGAGCGCCCCGCGCGGGGCACGGGCGGCGGCCGCCGCCCGCCTATCCTTGGACGGGTGTTCTCACCCCAGGGGCCCACCCTGCGCGAGCTCGCGGTCCAGGCGCTGTCGTCCGTCGAGCACGGCTACGACCTGCTCGCCCCGGCCTTCGACGCCACCCCCTTCCGCACCCCCGACCGCATCCTGGACGCGACCGCCGCCGCGCTCGCCCCGCTCGGCCCCTTCGACGCCGGGCTCGACCTGTGCTGCGGTACGGGCGCGGGAGTGCGGGTGCTCGCGCCGCTGTGCCGCACGCAGGTCACGGGCGCCGACTTCAGCGCCGGGATGCTCGCCCGGGCCCGCGCCGCCGCGGTGCCCGCGCGGGGGCCGCGGCCGGCGTGGGTACGGGCCGACGCGCGGGCCCTGCCCTTCGCCGGGGCCTTCGACCTGGCCGTGAGCTTCGGCGCCTTCGGCCACTTCCTGCCCGCCGAGCGGCCCGGCCTCTTCGCGCAGGTCCACCGGGCGCTGCGGCCCGGCGGCCTGTTCGCCTTCCCCGTGGGCGCCCCGCCGCCGGTGCGGTCGCCCTGGTACTGGGCCTTCGCGGGCTTCGACGCGGCCATGCGCGTGCGCAACGCCCTGCGCCGGCCGCCGTTCGTCATGTACTACCGCACCTTCCCGCTGTCCGCCGTCCGCGCCGACCTCGCTGCGGCCGGCTTCGACGTCGCCCTCTCCCCCCTGGCCGCGTTCGGCCGCCGCCCCGACGGCAGCCCCCGGGCGCGCCTGGTGCTGGCCCGGCGGCGCTGACCCGGCGGCGGGCGGCGCCGCCGCGTGCGGGACCGGGCGGCTGCGGCCACCATGGAGCGAGGGGGCGTCCGCGCGCCGCCGGTGGCGCGGGCGGCCCGCCGGCCGAGCCACAGTCGCGGTTGCGAGGAGATGATCCCCATGAAGGCCATGGTCTTCCACGGTCCCGGCCAGTCCGCCTGGCAGGACGTGCCGGACCCCACGCTCCAGGACGCGGGCGACGCCATCGTCCGTGTCGAGGCCACCACGATCTGCGGCACCGACCTGCACATCCTGGGCGGTGACGTGCCGGACGTGCGGCCGGGCACGGTGCTGGGCCACGAGGCGGTCGGCGAGGTCGTCGAGACCGGCGCCGCGGTCCGCGGGGTCCGCCCCGGCGACCGGGTGCTGGTGTCGTGCGTCACCGGCTGCGGGCGCTGCCGGTACTGCCGGCAGGGCGCGTACGGACAGTGCCTCGGCGGGGGCGGCTGGATCCTCGGCCACCTCGTCGACGGCACGCAGGCCGAGTACGTGCGGGTGCCTTTCGCGGACTTCGGGCTGCACCCGCTGCCCGCCGCGGTGGACGCCGCGCAGGCCGTGCTGCTCGCCGACATCTTCCCCACCGGCTACGAGGTGGGCGTGCTCAACGGCCGGGTGCGGCCCGGCGACACGGTCGTGGTCGTCGGCGCCGGGCCGGTGGGCCTCGCGGCCGTCGCCACCGCGCAGCTCTTCTCGCCCGCCCGCACCATCGCCGTCGACCTGGCACCGGGCCGGCTCGACGCCGCCAAGCGGGTCGGCGCCGACGCGATCGCCGGTGTCGCCGAGAGCGAGCAGCTGGTCGCCGACCTGACCGGCGGGCTCGGCGCGGACGTCGTCGTCGAGGCGGTCGGCCGCCCGGACAGCTTCGAGCTGTGCGCCCGCATGGTCCGCCCCGGCGGCCACCTGGCGAACGTCGGGGTGCACGGCACGCCGGTGACCCTGCACCTGGAGGACCTGTGGATCAGGAACCTCACCCTGACCACCGGCCTGGTCGACACCTACTCCACCCCCGACCTGCTGCGCATGCTCGTCGACGGCAGGCTCCCGGCGTCCGTCCTGGTCAGCCACACCTTCCCGCTCGGGCAGATGGAGCAGGCCTACGAGGTCTTCGCCGGCGCCGCGGACACCGGCGCCCTCAAGGTCGTGCTCGGCGAGCCCCGCCACGAGGAGCTGACGCTGCGCGCATGACCGGCGGCGCGCTCAGCGCGGCAGCTCCACCGTGACCTCGCGGCCGGGCGCCACCTCGTAGGCGCGCCCGCCGACCGCGACGGCGATCGGCTCCTGGCCGGAGTCGGGCACCCCGACGCGCAGCCGGCCGCCGTGCAGCGCCAGGTCGACGCCCCAGTGCGTCCGGTAGCGCAGCGACAGGCAGAAACGGGACAGCTGCGGCAGCGGCACCGGGTCCAGCCGCAGGCAGTCGCCCTGCGGCTGGAGGCCGGTCAGCCCGCGCTGCACCAGGTCCAGCGTCCCGGCCATGGCGCCCAGGTGGATGCCCTCACCGGTGGTGCCGCCCTGGAGGTCGGCGACGTCGCCGAGCAGCGCCTCGCGCACGTGCGTCCAGGCGCCCTCGCGCCGGGAGCGTGCCAGCACCCAGCCGTGGACCAGGCCGCTGAGCGTCGAGCCGTGGCTGGTGCGCGCCAGGTAGTGGGTCACCGTCCGGGCCCACAGCTCGTCGTCCAGGGCGTGCCCGAGGCGGGCGAAGAGCGCGGACAGCTCCGCGGGCGGGAAGAGGTAGCCGAGCATCAGCACGTCCGCCTGCTTGGACGCCTGGTAGCGGTTGACGCTGTCGCCCTCCGCCTCCAGGATCCGGTCGAGCCGGCGGATGTCGCCGTAGCGCCCGCGGTAGCCGTCCCAGTCCAGCTCGTCCAGCTCGCCGTAGCCGTCGAACTGGCTGACCACGCCCGCGTGGAAGGGCACCCGCAGCCGGCGGGAGACCTCCTGCCAGCGCTCCGGCTCGTCCGGGCCGATCCCCAGCCGCCCGAACAGCTCCGCCCGGCGCGGCGCGGGCATCGACTCCGTCAGCTCCAGCGCGCGGGCCAGCACCCAGGCGGCCGTGACGTTGGTGTACGCGTTGTCGTCCAGCCCCGGCCGCTCCGCCCCGGGATAGGCGGTGTGGTACTCGTCGGGGCCCATCACCCCGCGGATGCGGTAGCGTTCGTGGCCCGGGTCCCACACCGCGCTGCCCGCCCAGAAGCGGGCGACCTGGAGCAGCATCTCGGCGCCCTCGCCGTGCAGGAAGGCGGTGTCGCCGCTGGCCATGCAGTACTGCCAGACGTTGTACGCGACCGCCGAGCCGACGTGGTGCTGCAGGTGCGTGTGGTCCGGCAGCCACCGGCCCGAGCGGGGGTTGAGGTGCAGCCGCTGGGTCTCCTCGTGGCCGTCGCTGCCGCTCTGCCACGGGTACATCGCGCCCTGCCGGCCCTCGGCCCGCGCCGCCCGGCAGGCCGCGTCCAGCCGCCGGTGCCGGTACATCAGCAGCGCCCGGGACACCTCGGGCAGGTGCAGGTTCAGGAAGGGCAGCACGAACAGCTCGTCCCAGAACACGTGGCCGCGGTAGGCCTCGCCGTGCAGTCCGCGGGCCGGCACCCCCACGTCGAGTCCGGCGGTGTGCGGGGACAGCGTCTGGAGGACGTGGAAGAGGTGCAGCCGGAGCACGGCGCCGACCGAGTGCGGGACCCGGATCCCGGACCGCTCCCACAGCCGGTCCCACGCGGTGGCGTGCTCGCCGAGCAGCTCCGCGACGTCCCCGGCGCGCGCCACCCGTTCCAGCGCCGCGTTCAGCGGGTCGTGGATCGCCGGGTCCCGGGAGGTGTGCAGCGCGACGACCTTCTCCACCGTGACCGGCCGTCCGCCGTCCGCCGCCGCGGTCAGCCGCCGCAGCACCCCGCGCGCACCCGGGACGGGCGGCTGGGCGCGCAGGTCCGTGCCGGCCGCCCGGATCCGGGCCGCGAGCGCCACCTCGACGCCGGAGCTGGAGGTGCGGCAGCGCAGCCAGCCGGTCTCCTGGTCCCGCGTGCCGGCGCGGTGCCCGGTCAGGTGGTGGCCGTCCAGTTCGCGGTAGCGGGCGACGCCGCTGTTGGAGACGTCCCCGTCGAGGCCCGCCTCGATCTCCAGGTCGCCGCTCCAGCCCTCCGCCGTGACCACCAGCCGCTGCGCGGCCAGGTGCGGGTCGCCCATGTGCACCAGCCGGGTCTCGGTCGTGGCGACGATCCGGCCGGCGCCGTCCCGCAGCCGCATGCGCCGCTCCATGGTGCCGCGCCGCAGGTCGAGGACGACCTCGTAGTCCAGCACGTCGCAGTCGTCCGGGCCGAACCAGGAGCCGCCCGCCGGGCGCACCCGCAGCGGCAGCCAGTTCGGCAGGTTGACCATGTCCTCGTTGTCCACCTCGCGTCCCGCCACCTGCGAGGTCAGCCGGTTGTAGCAGCCGGCCGCGTAGGTGCCCGGGTAGTGCGGACCGCCCGCGGGGGACTCGGCGGCCGCGCCGCGGGTGGCGAAGTAGCCGTTGCCCAGCGTGCACAGCGCTTCGCGCAGCTGCTCGCGGGCCGGGTCGTAGCCCGCGTAGCGCCAGGCCCAGCCGTCCTCCATGCCGCGGGTCCTTTCGGCTCACCCGGCGCAGGAACCGCCGGCTCTCGGGGGGCCCGGTCTTCCACGCGGGCCGCGGGGGCCGGCGCGGGGCGGGCTCACTTCGTGTCGATACGGCGGCCGGTGACCGACTTGGGCCTCACCCGTATCCACAGCGGGCGGTCGCCGCCCGCCCAGGGATCCTGCGCCCGGGAGGCCAGCACCTCCGTCTGCGCGGCGTCGTCGACGTGCTCGGCGGTGCCGGTGAGCAGCACGCTCCAGCCGCGGCTGAGGTGGTCGTCGATCTGGTCGACCTGGAAGGACACGCCCTCGCCGGGCGCGGGCGCCGCGGGTCCGCCGGGCTCCGTGCGGTAGACCACAGTGCCCCCGTCCACGAGGTAGTTCACCGGGAGCACGGCGGGTCCCGGCTGCACCGGCACCGCGATGCGGCCGACGCCGTGCGTGCCCAGCCGGTCCCAGCACTCCTCGGTGGTGAGATGGGCGAGCACGGGCCGCGCGGCCGCGTCCGGCTGCCCGGGGGGCGGGTCGCGGCGGCCCTCGGTGAGCTCCCGGTAGGTGAGGTCCAGGGCCGCGGCCACCCGGACCATGCCCCCCGGGTCGAAGTCCGGGCCTGCGTCCAGCAGGTGCTGCAGGTACCGGGGCGACATCGCCGCCCGGGTCGACAGCGCGCTCTCGCTCAGCCCCAGCTGCGCACGGCGCTCCGCGATGCGCCGCACGATCGGATCCCGTACGGTCCGGTTCCCGCCGGTGCGCGTTTGGCCGGCCATGTCGGACCCTCCCTCCGCCCGAACCTCGGGCAAGGCGCCACACCCGTACATCCAGCGTCGCGCACCTTCGCCTGTTGCGCCACGCGGGAGCGCGCGGCGCGCGGGGCGGCGCGGGGGCGGCGCGCGGGAACCGGCCCCGCGCGCCGCCCCACGGCGGGCGCCCGCCGGGTGTCAGCCGCGGCCGTCCGAGCGCTTGCGGTGGAGGGTGAACCGCTCGAAGACCGACAGCTCGCCGTGCGGCTTGTTCACGTTGTAGTACGTGACGTGCATCCGGGTCGTGTCGCCCGGGAAGCGGCCCGGGTCGACGGTGAAGGCCGCGAAGCCGTAGGGGTGCTCCGTGTCGCGCACGCCCGTCCAGACGGCCTGCTCCCGCACGTACGTCGCGGCGCGCTTGCCGCCGCCCGAGGGGCGGGAGGAGGCCACGGCGGTGATCACCTTGGCCGTGCCGTCCTTGAAGAAGGCCTGGTTGGTGGTGCCCGAGACACCGCCGCCGCCCAGCACCATGTGGACCGTGCCGAGGCTCGTGTCGATGTCGTCCGTGCGGGCCGAGGCGGGGTTCGGGGTCAGCGTTTCGCTGCCGCTCACCACGCCGCGCACCGCGAGGGAGCGCTCGTAGTTGTGCTCGTGGCCGCACACGACCAGATCGACCTGGTAGCGGTCGAACAGCGGCCCGTACGCCGCCCGCAGCCCGAGGTCCGCGCCGTTGGCGTCGGAGGAGCTGATCATCACCTGGTGCATGGCCACGACGACCCAGTCGATGTCCCTGTCCTGCCGGGCCGCCTTCAGCTCCCGCTCCAGGAAGGCCAGCTGGCGCCCGCCGGAGTAGCCGTGCACATAGGTGTCGCCGCCGTCCTGGAGGGCCACGTCGTCGTTCTGCAGCACGATCACCCGCACCGAGCCGGCCGTGAAGGCGTACCACAGGCCCGCGAGCTCGTCGTCCGTCTCGGTCGAGGGCAGCTGGAAGTACGCCTGGTAGGCGCCCAGGCCCAGCGGGCCGTTGCCGGACTCGATCTCGTGGTTGCCCGCGGCGGGCATCCACGGCCGGAAGCGGGCCGAACGCGAGTTGTTGGCGAAGAAGTTGTTCCACGTGCGCACCCGGTCGACGTCCAGGTTCGCGTAGCACAGGTCGCCGTTGAGCAGGTGGAAGAGCGGCGCGACCTGCTCGACACCGGTGACGATGTCCATCGTGGCGGGCGTGGAGTTGGCGTCCAGCGCCACCGCGCCGTCCGCCGACCAGGTCACCTGCGGGGCGGACTGGTCGCCGAAGCTGGTGAAGGTGAGCGGCCGGCGGCCGCGCGGCGCGGTGCGGAAGGTGCCGCTGTCCGGGGTGCCGCCGTCGTGCGAGGCCAGGTAGTAGTAGTCGGTGCCGGGGCGCAGCCCGCCGAGCAGCACGTGGTGGACGTACACCGTGCGCCCGGACTTGCCGTCGGTGTACGTACGCGTCTGCGCCGCGGCGCCGGAGCCGAGGCCGTGCTCCAGCGTGCCGTAGAGCACCCGCGGGCGCCCGACCGGCCCGTCGGTGATCCAGGACACCACCATCTGGGTGGACGGGTCCCTGCCGAACGTCAGGTGCAGGCCCTGCACCGGGCAGGCGCCGCCCGCGTCGGGGGTGGGGTGGAAGGCGGGCGCGCCGGCCGGGGCGGCCGCCGCGGTGCCCGCGCTCAGCAGCGGTACGGCGACCGCGCCCGCCCCCGCGCCGCCCAGCAGGCCGACCGCGGTCCGCCGGCTGAGGCGGTCACCGGACGCGGACGGCTCGGGGGTGTCCATCTGTGCGACCATCGTTGCTCCTTGGTGCATGGGCTGGGAACGCGTGCAGACTCGCGCCCCCGGGCGACGCCCGGGTGAACTCCGGCTGTCCGCCCCGCATCGCGGGCCTGCCCGTCGTGCCGCGCCCGGTCGCGGACCCCGGCCGCGCGGCGGCCCCGTGACCGCGCGCCGCTGCCTGCCCCGCGCTGCCCCCCCGTGCGCACGGCGGCTGTTCGCGACGCGTACCGCGGCACGTCACACGGGCGTCACGGGCGGTTCGCGCGGGGTCGCTGCTGTGGGGACCGCCTTCCCCGCGTGCCCGAACGCCCGCACCCTCCCGACACGAAGAGGTGTTCCCACCCATGGCCGAACCCACCCGGCGGCGCTTCCTCCAGATCGCCGGCGCCACCGCCGGCTTCAGCGCCCTGTCCGGCAGCATCGCCCGCGCCGCCGCGATCCCGGCCCGCCGCCGCACCGGCACCATCAAGGACGTCGAGCACATCGTGGTCCTGATGCAGGAGAACCGCTCCTTCGACCACTACTTCGGCACGATGCGCGGGGTGCGCGGCTTCGGCGACCCGCGTCCGGTGCTGCTGCCGGGCGGCGCGTCCGTCTTCCATCAGCCGGACGGCGCCGGCGGCGAGGTGCTGCCCTACCACCCGGACGCCGGAGACCTGGGGATGCAGTTCATCGAGGGCCTCAACCACGAGTGGACGGGCAGCCACGCCGCCGTCCACGACGGCCGCTACGACCGCTGGGTCCCGGCCAAGTCCCCGGCCACGATGGCCTACCTGACGCGCGAGGACATCCCCTTCCACTACGCGCTCGCCGACGCCTTCACCGTCTGCGACGCCTACCACTGCTCATTCATCGGCGGCACCGACCCCAACCGCTACTACATGTGGTCCGGCTGGACCGGCAACGACGGCAGGGGCGCCGGCCCGGTCGTCGACAACTCCGAGCTCGGCTACTCGTGGACGACCTACCCGGAGCGGCTGGAGCGGGCCGGGATCTCCTGGAAGGTCTACCAGGACGTCGGCGACGGCCTGGACGCGGCGCACTCCTGGGGCTGGATCCAGGACGCCTACCGCGGCAACTACGGCGACAACTCGTTGCTGTACTTCGACAACTACCGCAACGCCCGGCCCGGCGACCCGCTCTACGAGAAGGCCCGCACGGGCACGAACGCCGCCGCGGGCGACGGCCTCTTCGACGTCCTGCGCGCCGACGTCACCGCCGGCCGGCTGCCGCAGGTCTCCTGGATCGCCGCCCCCGAGGCGTTCTCGGAGCACCCCAACTGGCCCGCCAACTACGGTGCCTGGTACGTCTCCCAGGTCCTGGACGCGCTCACCTCCGACCCCGACGTGTGGAGCAGGACCGCGCTCTTCCTCACCTACGACGAGAACGACGGCTACTTCGACCACGTGGTGCCGCCGTTCGCCCCGCCCGGGCCCGGCCGCGGCGCCTCCACCGTGAGCACGGAGCTGGAACTCTTCCCGGGCAACGGCACCTACGCCGCGGGCCCCTACGGGCTCGGGCAGCGGGTGCCGATGACGGTCGTCTCCCCGTGGAGCACCGGCGGCTACGTGTGCTCCGAGGTCTTCGACCACACCTCGCTGATCCGCTTCATGGAGCGCCGCTTCGGGGTCCACGAGCCGCAGATCTCGCCCTGGCGGCGCGCCGTGTGCGGCGACCTGACCTCGGCCTTCGACTTCTCCCTGGCCCGCGAGCGGCCCGTACCGCTGCCCGCCACCGACGGCTACCGCCCGAAGGACGGCGACCGGCACGACGGCTACGTGCCCGTGCCGCCCGCCGACCAGCGGCTGCCCGTGCAGGAGCGCGGCAGCCGTCCCACCCGCCCGCTGCCGTACGCGCCGCTGGTGGACGCCGCCGTGTCGCCCGGCAAGGGCACCGTGAGCCTCACCTTCTTCGCGGGTGCGGGCGCGGGCGCGTGCTTCCACGTCACCGACGCCGGCACCGGTGACGCCCCGCGGACGTACACCGCGTCGGCGGGCCGGACCGTCTCCGGCACCTGGGACACCGCGGAAGGGGACGGCTCCTACGACCTCGCGGCCTACGGCCCGGCGGGCTTCCTGCGCGCCTTCCGCGGCTCGGCCGCCCAGGCCGGGCCCGAGGTGACCGCCCGCCACCAGGCCGCGACGGGGCGGGTCGAGCTGACCCTCGTCAACAACGGGCGCAGCGACGTCCGGCTGACCGTCCGCAACTCCTACGACGGGCAGCACGCCGTGTACACCCTGCGCCCCGGCCACCGCGAGACGCACGCGGTCGACCTGGCCCGCAGCAGGCGCTGGTACGACCTGACGGTGACCGCCGACCACGACCCGGCCTTCCTGCGCCGGCTCGCCGGCCACGTCGAGAACGGCCGGCCGGGCGTCAGCGACCCCGCCCTCGCGACCGCGTGACCGCCGGGTAACGTGCCGGGGGCGCTCCCGGCCGGGAGCGCCCCCGCACGGAAAGGCCGGACATGGGCGACACGCACGACTTCCGGGAGATCTCCCCGACGACCCTCGCCGACGTCCTCGGGCGGGGCCAGGTCATGGACCACGGGCTGCGCCCGCTGTGGGGACCGGCGCCGCGCATCGCGGGCCCGGCCTTCACCGTGCGCTGCCCGCCCGGCGACAACCTCATGCTGCACGCCGCGATCCACCGGGCCCCGGCCGGCTCGGTGGTCGTGATGGCCGCCGGGGACACGGACTACGCGGTCGCGGGCGGGAACGTCTGCGCCGTCGCGCAGCGCCGCGGCATCGCCGGCTTCGTCATCGACGGGGTCATCCGGGACCTGGCCGAGATCCGGGAGATGGGCTTCCCGGTGCTCGCCCGCGGTGTCGTGCCCTGTCCGGGAGGGAAGTCCGCGGTGCTGCCGCTGGGGGAGCCGGTCGACTGCGGGGGAGTGCGGGTGCACGCGGGCGACATCGTGGTGGCCGACGAGGAGGGTGTCGCCGTCGTCCCGGCCGGCCGGGCGGACGAGGTGCTCGCGGCGGCCCGCAGGAAGCTCGCCGGGGAGGCCGCCCAGGACCTCGACGGCTGGGAGGCCCAGCACCGCGCCCGGGTCGACGCGGCTCTCGCCGAGGGCGGCCACCGGGACTGACCGGCCGGAGGGGGCACGGGCCGGGGCAGGTCAGGGCATCGGCCCGCCGCGGTCGTCGTAGCCGGTGCGGGACGCCGCCACGTCGCCGGCGTGCTCCCGCCACCATTCGGTGAGGTGGTGGAAGAGCGGCGCGAGGCTCAGGCCCAGCTCGCTGATCTCGTACTCCACCCGGGGCGGCACCTCCGGGTGGTAGGTGCGCACCACCAGGCCGTCCCGCTCCATCTGGCGCAGCCGCTGGGTGAGCACCTTCGGGGTGATCGTGCCGATCCGGCGCTCCAGTTCCACGAAGCGCTGCCGCCCGAACTCGTTGAGCGCCCACAGGATGGGCGTCGTCCAGCGGCTGAACACCAGGTCCACGACCGGGGCGATGGGGCACGGCTCCGCCTGCACCGCCGCTGCGGCCCCCCGTGCGGGGCGCGTTCCGGCGGGCGGGGACATCATCTCGGGCACGCTGCTGCACCTTCCGGGGACTCGGTGGACCCGCCGGGCCTCGGCCGGTCCGGTGGGAGGTGGTCACTATCCTCTAGGTACCTACTATATCCGCGTTGCTAGCGTCCCGGCCATGTCTCTCACCACCGCCCGGCGCGGCTCCGCGCCGCACGCCCCGGCCGCCGTACGGCCCGGCCTGGTCCTGGCCTTCCTCTGCGTGGTGCAGTCGATGGTCTACCTCGACGTCACGATCGTGAACGTCGCCCTGCCCTCCCTCCAGCGCGGCCTCGGCATGGCCGACGGCGACCTGCAGCTCGTCGTGACCGCCTACGGCACCGTCCTCGGCGGCTTCCTGCTGCTCGGCGGGCGGCTCGCCGACATGTTCGGGCGGCGCCGCCTGCTGCGGACGGGCATGGCCCTCTTCGGCGCCGCCTCGCTCGCCGCCGGGCTCGCGCACGGCCCCGGCGTGCTGGTCGCGGCCCGTGCCGTGCAGGGCCTCGGCGCCGCGCTCACGGCGCCCGCCGCGCTGTCCGCGCTCACCACGACCTTCCCCGAGGGCGCCGGGCGCAACAAGGCGCTCGGCATCTGGGGCGCGCTCGCCGGCGTCGCCTCCGTCCTCGGGGTGCTGCTCGGCGGACTGCTCACCCAGGGCCCGGGCTGGCGCTGGATCTTCTTCGTCAACGTGCCCGTCGCCCTCGCCGCCCTCGTCCTCGCGCCGCGGGTGCTGCCCGAGAGCCGGGCGGTGCACGACGGGCCGCGCCGCTTCGACGCCGCGGGCGCCGCGACCCTGACGGCCGGGCTGCTGCTGCTCATCTTCAGCCTCGACCAGGCGGTCACGGCGGGCTGGACGGCCGCGCGCACGGTCGGCGGCCTGGCCGCCGCCGCGCTGCTGCTCGCGGGCTTCGCCGCCGTCGAACTGCGGGCGGCCGCGCCGCTGCTGCCGGTGCGGATCCTGCGGCTGCGCGCCCTGCGCGCCGCCAACCTCGGCGCCGTGCTGATGCTCGGCGCGATGGGCACGCTGTTCTTCTTCGCGAGCCTGTTCATGCAGCAGGTGCTGGGCTACGACGCGCTCAGGACTGGCCTGGCCTACGTCCCGCTGGCCGTCGCCGTGGTGGCGGGCGCGGGCGCCGCCTCCGGGGCGTCCGCCAGGATCCCGGCCAGGGCGGTGCTCGCCACCGGCCTCACCCTCGCCACGGCGGGCCTGCTGCTGCTCGCCCGGCTGCCCGTCGACGCCGGTTACGCCGGGCGGGTGCTGCCGCCCTTCCTGCTGGTCGGCGCCGGGCTGGGGATGTCGTTCGTGCCGCTGCAGATCGCGGCGGCCTTCGGGGTGGCCGAGCGCGAGTCGGGCGTCGCCGCCGGGCTGATCAACACCAGCCAGGAGGCGGGCGGCGCCGTCGGCGTGGCGGTCGTGTCCTCGCTGGCCTTCACCCGTGCCGGCCACGCGGCGTCCGGCCGGTCCGCGAGCGCCCTGCGGGCGGCGCGGGCGAGCGGCTTCCACGAGGCCTTCCTCGCCGGCGCGGGCTTCGCCCTCGCCGCGCTGCTGGTGGCGCTGCTCCTGCTGCCGCGGATGCGGACCGAAGGCTAGGGCGCAGCCCGCCCGGCCGCGGCCCGGTGCAGGCCCGGTGACGCCACCGCCCGGCGGGCGGCCGTCAGCAGCACGTCCTGCAGCACCCGGGCCGCACGCGGCGGGGCGACGTCGCTGCGGTGGGCCAGGGCGACGGTCCGGCGCAGGCCCGGCGGGGCCAGCGGGGTGACGCGCAGGTCCAGCCCGGCCCGGGCCGCGACGGTCGCGGGGACGACGCCGATGCCGAGCCCCGCCCGCACGAAGCCCAGCACCGCGTCCATCTCGCCGCCCTCGACGGTGAGGTACGGCTCGAAGCCCGCCGCCCGGCAGGCCGCGAGGGTGAGGTCCCGCAGGTCGTAGCCGTGCCGGAACATCACCAGCGGGCGGCCCTCCAGGTCGGCGATGCGCAGCGCCGCGCCGGGCGGAGCGGCGGGCGGGGCGTCCGCGGCGGAGGAGACGACCACCAGGTCCTCATGGAACAGCTCGACGGTGGTCAGCGCGGGCGAGGGGCTCGGCAGCGGCAGCACCACGAGCGCCAGGTCCAGCGCCCCCCGGGCCAGGTGCCGCACCAGGTCGTGCGAACCGCCCTCCTCGACCAGCAGCCGGATACCGGGGTGCCGGTCGTGGAAGGCCCGCAGCACGTCGGGCAGCAGCCCGGTGGCCAGGCTCGGGGTCGCGCCGAGCCGCACCCGGCCGCGGCGCAGCTGCGCGAGCTCCAGCACCTCGTGCCGCGCGGTGTCGGCGTCGGCGAGGATCCTGCGGGCCAGCGGCAGCAGCGTCTCGCCGGCGTCCGTGAGCGCGATGTTGCCGCGGGCCCGGCTGAAGAGCGCCGCGCCCAGCTCCTTCTCCAGCGCCCTGATCTGCTGCGACAGCGACGGCTGGGAGACGTGCATCACCTGCGCGGCCCGGGTGAAGTGCCGGGTGTCCGCGACGGCCACGAAATACGCCAGCTGCTGGAACTGCACCCCGCCAGCGTAGCTCTCCATAGCCGGTGCCTATCGACTCCAGCCCGATCATGTCTTGGACCACTGGTCCCCGGCGGCCGTAGCGTCGTGTGCATGGCACTGGCAACGCGGCCGGACCGGCGCCCCTCGGCGGTCCGCACGGTCTGGGACTCCTCCGTCGGCAAGAAGGCGGTCATGGCGGTGAGCGGCCTGGTGATGCTGCTCTACCTGGTCGTCCACATGTACGGCAATCTCAAGATCTTCTTCGGTACCGGAACCTTCGACGGCTACGCGCACTGGCTGCGCACCCTGGGCGAGCCCTTCCTCCACTACGAGTGGATGCTGTGGATCGTCCGGGCCGGCCTCGTCGCCGCCGTGGTCGCGCACGGCGTGTGCGCCTACCAGCTCAGCCGGCGCGACATCCGCTCGCGCCCGGTCGGCTACGTCCACCGCAGGGCGCGCTCCAGCTACGCGACCCGCACGATGCGCTGGGGCGGGGTGATCCTCGCCCTCTTCATCGTCTGGCACATCCTGGACCTCACCACCGGCACCGTGCAGCGCGGTTTCGTGCCCGGCCACCCGTACCACAACGTCGTGGCCGCCTTCCACGACTGGTGGAACAACGTCATCTACATCGTGGCGATGCTCGCGCTCGGCCTGCACATCCAGCACGGCTTCTGGAGCGCCGCGCAGACCCTCGGCGCGGGCAGCGCCACCCGCGACCGGGTGCTCAAGGGCACCGCGAACGTCCTCGCCCTGCTGCTGACGGCAGGCTTCATCGCCGTGCCGGTCGGCGTCATGACCGGCCTCGTGAGCTGAGGGAACCGACATGACCCACCCCACCGCATACGCCGACTACCGCGTCGGCGAGCCGATCGCCGACACCAAGGCGCCGGACGGCCCGATCGAGGACCGCTGGGACACCCGCCGCTTCACCGCCAAGCTGGTCAACCCGGCCAACCGCCGCAAGCACACCGTCATCGTCGTCGGCACCGGCCTGGCCGGCGGCTCGGCCGGCGCCACGCTCGCCGAGCAGGGCTACCACGTCGTGCAGTTCTGCTACCAGGACTCACCGCGCCGCGCCCACTCCATCGCCGCGCAGGGCGGTATCAACGCGGCCAAGAACTACCGCAACGACGGCGACTCCATCCACCGGCTCTTCTACGACACCGTCAAGGGCGGCGACTTCCGCTCCCGCGAGTCCAACGTCCGCCGGCTGGCGCAGATCTCGGTGGAGATCATCGACCAGTGCGTCGCCCAGGGCGTCCCCTTCGCCCGCGAGTACGGCGGCCTGCTCGACACCCGTTCCTTCGGCGGCGTCCAGGTCTCCCGCACCTTCTACGCCCGCGGCCAGACGGGCCAGCAGCTGCTGCTCGGCGCCTACCAGGCGCTCTCCCGGCAGATCGCGGCCGGCAACGTCGAACTGCACCCGCGCACCGAGATGCTGGACCTGCTCGTCGTCGACGGCCGGGCCCGCGGCATCGTCGCCCGCGACCTGGTCACCGGCGAGATCACGCCCTACTTCGCGGACGCCGTCGTGCTCGCCTCCGGCGGCTACGGCAACGTCTTCTACCTGTCGACCAACGCCATGAACTCCAACGCCACCGCGATCTGGCGGGCCCACCGCCGCGGTGCGTACTTCGCCAACCCCTGCTTCACCCAGATCCACCCCACCTGCATCCCGCGCACCGGCGACCACCAGTCCAAGCTCACCCTGATGAGCGAGTCGCTGCGCAACGACGGCCGCATCTGGGTGCCCAGGGCCAAGGGCGACACCCGCCCGCCCGCCGAGATCCCCGAGGACGAGCGCGACTACTACCTGGAGCGCATCTACCCGTCCTTCGGCAACCTGGTGCCGCGCGACATCGCCTCGCGCGCCGCCAAGAACGTCTGCGACGAGGGCCGCGGTGTCGGCCCCGGCGGCCAGGGCGTCTACCTCGACTTCGCCGACGCCATCGCCCGGCTGGGCCGCAAGTCCGTCGAGGCCAGGTACGGCAACCTCTTCGAGATGTACGAGCGGATCACCGCGGAGAACCCGTACGAGGTCCCCATGCGGATCTACCCGGCCGTCCACTACACGATGGGCGGGCTGTGGGTCGACTACGACCTGCAGACCACCGTCCCCGGCCTGTTCGCGATCGGGGAGGCCAACTTCTCCGACCACGGCGCCAACCGGCTCGGCGCCTCCGCGCTCATGCAGGGCCTGGCCGACGGCTACTTCGTGCTGCCCGCCACCCTCAACGACTACCTCGCCCGGCACCCCGGCCACGACACGCCCGGTGCCGACCACCCCGAGGTCGCCGCGGTGCTCGCCGAGACCACCGGCCGGCTGCACCGCCTGGTGAGCGCGGACGGGGACCGCACCGCCGACTCCTTCCACCGCGAACTCGGCGAGCTGATGTGGGAGTTCTGCGGCATGGCCCGCACCGAGTCGGGGCTGCGCAAGGCGCTCGACCGCATCCCGCAGATCCGCGAGGAGTTCTGGCGCCGCATCAAGGTCCCCGGCACCGAGGCCGAGTTCAACCAGTCCCTGGAGCGCGCCAACCGCGTCGTGGACTACCTGGAGCTGGCCGAGCTGATGTGCCTGGACGCGCTGCACCGCGCCGAGTCCTGCGGCGGCCACTTCCGCGAGGAGTCGCAGACCCCGGACGGCGAGGCCGCCCGCCGCGACGACGAGTTCTCCTACGCCGCCGCGTGGGAGTTCACCGGCACCGGCGAGGCCCCCGTCCTGCACCGCGAAGACCTCGTCTTCGAGTACGTCCACCCCACCCAGCGGAGCTACGCATGAAGCTCACCCTGCGCATCTGGCGCCAGCACGACGCCGCCGCGCCCGGCGGCATGACCACCTACGAGGTGGACGGCATCTCGCCCGACATGTCCTTCCTGGAGATGCTCGACACCCTCAACGAGCGGCTCACCGTCGAGGGCGAGGAGCCGGTCGCCTTCGACCACGACTGCCGCGAGGGCATCTGCGGCGCGTGCAGCCTGGTCATCAACGGCGACGCGCACGGCCCCGAGCGCACCACCACCTGCCAGCTGCACATGCGCGCCTTCCGGGACGGCGACACCATCGACGTCGAGCCGTGGCGCGCGGCCGCCTTCCCGGTGGTGCGCGACCTGGTCGTGGACCGCTCGTCCTTCGACCGGATCATCCAGTCCGGCGGCTACGTGACCGCCCCCACCGGCTCCGCCCCCGAGGCGCACGCCACGCCGGTGCCCAAGGCCGCCGCGGACACCGCCTTCGAGCACGCCGAGTGCATCGGCTGCGGCGCGTGCGTCGCCGCCTGCCCCAACGGCTCGGCGATGCTCTTCACCTCGGCGAAGGTCAACCACCTCAACGTCCTGCCGCAGGGCGCCCCGGAACGCGAGACCCGGGTGCTGGACATGGTCGCCCGGATGGACGCCGAGGGCTTCGGCGGCTGCACCCTGGCCGGCGAGTGCGCGACCGCCTGCCCCAAGGGCATCCCGCTGACCTCCATCACGTCGATGAACCGCGAGTGGCTGCGCGCCAACCGCAGGGTCTCCCGCAGCTGAGGTCTCCCGGAACCGAGGGCCCCTTCCCCCCGCGCCCCCGTGCCGCGGCCGCCGGATAACCGGTTGCCGCCCGCGGGGGCGCCCTGGTGTAGTCGGCGGGTCCCGACGCCGACGAAGGAGCAGTGACCCGTGCGCGGTCCCGTCATGCCCGCCCCGACAGGAATCCCTTCACCTCCTGAGGACATGACAGCCCGTGGCATCACTCAACCTCGGCATTCTCGCGCACGTCGACGCAGGTAAGACCAGCCTCACCGAACGGCTGCTGTACGAGGCCGGCGTCATCGACACCGTCGGCAGCGTCGACCGCGGCACCACCCGTACCGACACCCTCGCGCTGGAACGGCAGCGCGGCATCACCATCAGGTCCGCCGTCGTCTCCTTCACGCTCGGCGGCACCACCGTCAACCTCATCGACACCCCCGGCCATCCCGACTTCGTCGCCGAGGTCGAGCGGGTGCTCGGCGTCCTGGACGGCGCCGTCCTCGTGGTCTCCGCCGTGGAGGGCGTCCAGCCGCAGACCACGGTGCTGATGCGCACCCTGCGCCGGCTGCGCATCCCGACGCTGGTCTTCGTCAACAAGCTCGACCGCTCCGGCGCCGACCTCGACCGCACACTGGCCGCCGTCAGCGACCGCCTCACCCCGGACACCGTGCCGATGACCGCCGCCAGGCGGCAGGGCACGGCGCGGGCCGCCGCGGTCCCGTACACCCCGGACGACGCCGCCTTCACCGGGCGGCTCACCGAGCTGCTCGCGGGCCACGACGACGAGCTGCTCGCCGCCTGGGCCGAGGGCGGCGGCGCCGCCCTGCCGTACGGCCGGCTGCGCGCCGCGCTCGCGGAGCAGACCGCGCGGGCCGCCGTGCACCCGGTGTACGCCGGCTCCGCCGTGACGGGCGCCGGGGTGGCCGCGCTGGCCGACGGCATCGCGCGGCTGCTGCCGGGGGCGGGCGGCGACCCGCGGGCGCCGCTGTCCGGCACGGTCTTCGCCGTGCAGCGCGGTGCCGCGGGCGAGCGTGTGGCGTACGTGCGGATGGGCGCGGGCACGCTGAGCGTGCGCGACCGCCCGCCGCTGCACCGCGACGGAGCGGTGGCGGGGGAGGGGCGGGTCACCGCCGTCCGGGTGTTCGCCGACGGCACCGACACGGCGGCGGCGTGCGTGCCGGCCGGCCGCATCGCCAAGGTGTGGGGCCTGGGCGAGGTGCGCATCGGCGACACCGTGGGAACCCCCGGCCCGGCGGCCGCGCCCGCCCGGCACTTCGCGCCGCCCACCCTGGAGACGGTCGTCGCGGCCCGCCGCGACACCGACCGCGCGGCCCTGCACACCGCGCTCGTGCAGCTCGCCGAGCAGGACCCGCTCATCGGCCTGCG
This sequence comes from Streptomyces sp. NPDC020983, assembly GCF_044333485.1. Classification (NCBI taxonomy): domain Bacteria; kingdom Bacillati; phylum Actinomycetota; class Actinomycetes; order Kitasatosporales; family Streptomycetaceae; genus Streptomyces; species Streptomyces sp. NPDC020983. The sequence goes on from NZ_JBIRRA010000005.1 coordinate 584,082, forward strand.
GCGCGACGAGGACCGCGGGGAGATCGCGGTGTCCCTCTACGGCGAGGTGCAGAAGGAGGTGCTCCAGGCCACCCTGGCCGGCGACTACGGCGTCGACGTGGTCTTCCGGCCGACGACCACGCTGCACGTCGAGCGGGTCACCGGCAGCGGGGCGGCCGTGGAGTTCGACAGGAAGGACGGCAACCCCTTCCTCGCCACGGTCGGGCTGCGCGTCGACCCGGCGCCGCCCGGCAGCGGGACCGCCTTCCGCCGCGAGGTCGAACTCGGCTCGCTGCCCTACGCGTTCTTCGCCGCGGTGGAGGAGACCGTGCACGCCACGCTCACCCAGGGGCTGTACGGGTGGCAGGTCGCCGACTGCACGGTGACGATGACCCACTCGGGATACAGCGCCCGGCAGAGCCACGCCCACGCGGTCTTCGACAAGAGCATGTCCAGCACCTCCGGCGACTTCCGCAGCCTCACCCCGCTGGTGCTCATGGCGGCACTGCGGCAGGCCGGCACGCAGGCGCTTGAGCCCGTGCACCGCTTCCGGCTCGACCTGCCCGCCGACGCGCTGGGCGCGGTGCTGCCCGTGCTCGGCAGGCTGCGGGCGCTGCCCCGCGGCCCGGTGGCGGCCGGCCCCGGCCGCCACGTGCTGGAGGGCGACATCCTGGCCGCCGCCGTGCACGTCCTGGAGCGGCAGCTGCCCACCCTGAGCCGCGGCGAGGGGGTGCTGGAGACGGCCTTCGGCCACTACGCCCCCGTCACCGGCGAGATCCCGGTGCGCCGCCGCACCGGCCCCGACCCGCGGGACCGCCGGGCGTACCTGCTCGCGGTGCGGCGGCGGCCCGGCACCGTGCCGCACCGCACCCGCGCGGGAGGTGCTTGACCCTGCCCGGACGATCTGCCTACGGTCGCAGGTGCCGCTCTCCTACCTCAGGGAGGACCTCGTGGAGCGCACCGTGAAGACCCCGGGCCCCGACCACCCCATCACCGTCGAGCCCCACCCGGCCCGGATCGTTGTCCGGGCCGCCGGGAAGGTCGTCGCCGACACCACGCGGGCGCTGACCCTGCGGGAGGGGACGTACCCGCCGGTCCAGTACATCCCGCTGGAGGACGTCGAGCCCGGCGCGCTGGTGCCCACGGACAAGAGCACGTACTGCCCGTACAAGGGCGACGCCTCGTACTACGCGCTCGTCACCGCGGACGGCACGGTGCCCGACGCGGTGTGGACGTACACCGAGCCGTACCCGGCCGTCGGCCCGATCGCCGGGCACGTCGCCTTCTACCCGCAGCACGTCGAGCTGACGGAGGGCTGAGCCCGGCGCGCGGGGCCGACGAGTTTTCCCCGGGGCCGTTGTCCTTATCCGTGAAGACCGTGCGCACGCCACGCACGGGTCAGGACAACGCACCCAGGGAGACTCATGCCCGTCAGCGCACTCAACGGAAGTACCGCCGTCGTCACCGGCGCGAGCGGTGACTTCGGCCGCGGCGTCGCCGCAGCACTCATCGGGGCCGGCGCCCGGGTCCTGGGCGTGGCCCGCGACCCGGAGGCGCTGGAGAAGGCAGGCGCCGACCTCGGCGACTCCTTCGTGCCCGTCCCCGGCGACGCCACCGACCCCGACCTGGCCGCCGAACTGCTCGAACGGTACGCCCCGCGGACGGTGGTGCTCGCCGCGGGCGCCGTTCCCGTCATGCTGCCGCTCCAGGACCACACCTGGGAGACCTTCTCCACCGCCTGGGACACCGACGTGCGGCAGGCCTTCGGCTGGGCGCGCGCCGCGCTGCGCCGGCCGCTTGCGCCCGGCAGCACCGTGGTGGCCTTCTCCAGCGGCGCCGCCCTGCGCGGGTCGCCGCTCAGCGGCGGCTACGCGGGCGCCAAGGCCGCCGTCCGCTTCGTCACCGGCTACGCGGACGGCGAGTCGTGCCGCCACGAGCTGGGGATCCGCTTCGCCGCCGTCCTGCCGTCCCTGACGCCGACCACCGGCCACGGTGCCGAGGCGGCGGCCGCCTACGCGGCGTACGAGGGCATCACCACCGACGCCTTCGTCCACCGTATGGGCCCGCTGCTGACACCCGCCTCGGTGGGCGCCGCGGTGCTCGAACTGGCCACCGGGCAGCGGACGGACGCGGTCGCCTACGCGCTGTCCGCGGAGGGCCTTTCCCCTCTCGCCGGCTGACGGCCGCGCGCGGGCGCCCCGAGGCACGCGGGGCGCCCGCGCCGCGATGACTTTGCGGGCCGGGCGGTGTCTGTACTGGTGGACGCCGGTCCCCGAGCACCCGAGAGGTCACGTGAACACCCTGAGCGGTCAGACCACCACCGCGCACGCAGAACCCGACGACGGCGACGACTTCCTGCAGCGGGCCGCCGCCTACCGCCCCGAACTGCTCGCGCACTGCTACCGGATGCTGGGCTCGGTGCACGACGCGGAGGACCTGGTCCAGGAGACGCTGCTGCGCGCCTGGCGCGGCCACCGCGGCTTCGAGGGCCGCTCCTCGCTGCGCTTCTGGCTCTACCGCATCGCCACCAGCGCCTGCCTGACCGCGCTGCAGCACCGCAGCCGCCGGGTCGTGCCGGCCGGGCTCGGCGCGCCGAGCGACGACCCCCACGCGCCCACGGAGCCGGCTCCCGACGGCGTGGAGTGGGTGCAGCCGATGGCCGACCCGCCGCCGGACCCCGCCGCAGTCGTCTCCCTGCGCGGCAGCGTACGGCTCGCGCTGATCGTCGCGCTGCAGGAACTGCCGCCCCGGCAGCGTGCGGTGCTCATCCTGCGGGACGTGCTGTCCTGGCGCGCCGCCGAGGTCGCCGAGCTGCTCGGCACCAGCACCGCGGCCGTCAACAGCGCCCTCCAGCGCGCCCGGGAGCGGCTGGAGCGGGCGGCGCCCCGCGAGGACGACGTCCACGACGCGCTCGACGCGGAGGGCCGCGCACTCGTCGAGAGCTTCGCCCGGGCCTTCCGGGAGGCCGACGTCGCCGCCCTCGCCCGGCTGCTGCGCGAGGACGTGCGGCTGGAGATGCCGCCCGAGCCCGTGTGGTTCGCCGACCGTTCGGTCGCCCTCGAATTCCTCCGGCAGCAGGTCTTCCCCGTCCTCCCCGACCAGCGGATGCGCGGGCTGACCGTCAACGACGGCCAGCCCGCCCTCGCGCTCTACTGGCGCGGCGCGGACGGGTTCTTCCACCCGCACGCCGTCAGCGTCCTGACGCTGCGCCGGCGGCAGGTCGCGCGGGCGACCGTCTTCCGCGACCCCGCGCTCTTCCCCCTCCTCGGCCTGCCCGGAGCCCTCGCCCCCGGCAGCTCACCGGAGGTGTCATGGCTGCGCTGACCGGACGCGGCCGGGCGGCGCTGCTGCTGGAGGAGGCCGTCGCCTACGGGCTGGGCTGCGTCGACTCCGTCACGCCCGCCCGGCTGCGGCGGCCGACCCCCTGCGCGGGCTGGGACCTGGAGCGGCTGCTGCGGCACCTGCACGAGTCGATGGCGGCGCTGCGGGAGGCCCCCGACCGCGGGGGAGTCGCGCTGCTGCCCGCAGGTTCCGGTGACCCGCCGCCCGGCGACCTGGTCGCCGCCGTCCGCGAGGGCGCGCGCGAGCTGCTGGACAGCTGGCGGTGCTGGGCGTCCCGGCCGGGCCCTGCGGGCGCGCCCGTGGCCGTCGGCGGGATGCCCGTACCCGGGGAGACGGTGGCGCTGGTCGGGGCGCTCGAGGTGGCCGTGCACGGCTGGGACGTCGCCCAGGCGTGCGGGTGCGCCCGGCCCATCCCGGCGCCGCTCGCGGTGGCCATCCTGCGCCGCGCCCCGCAGGTGGCGGACGCCGGCACCCGCCCCGCGCTCTTCGCGGCGCCCGTGCCCGCGGCGCCGCAGGCGTGCCCGGGCGACCGCCTCGTCGCCTACCTCGGCCGCCCCCCGGACCGCGTCCCGCCAAACGCCCGCGCCTGACACGCGGCGAAGGAGACCGCCGCGGCACCCTCCCGGGGTGCCGCGGCGGTCTCCTTCGCCCGCGGCCGTGACGTCAGGCGCCGACGGCGGCTTCCGGGCGCGGCGTGCGCGCGGCGTCCTCCTGCCGCTTGCCCGGTGCCAGCAGCGCGACGGCCGCTCCGGCGACGGCCGCCCCGGCGGCGACGACCTCGGCGGCCCGGAAGCCGGACATGAACGAACTCGCCGACCCGTAGCCCCCGTTGGCGGCGAAGACGGCCACCACGACGGCGACGCCGAAGACGCCGCCCGCCTCGCGCACGGTGTTGTTGGTGCCCGCGGCGACGGCCGCGTCCTCGATCGGCACCGCGCCGACCACCGCGTTGGCCACCGTGGGGAAGACCAGCGAGATCCCGACGCCGGCCACGATCAGCGGGCCGACCACGGTGCCGTACCCGGTGCCCGCGTCCGTGGCCAGGGCGAGCCACAGCAGGCCGGCTGCCTGGAGGATCATGCCGACCACCATGAAGGGCCGGTTGCCGAACCGTTCGGACAGCGTGCCGGCGACCGGTGCCACGAGCATCGGCATCGCCGTCCACACCAGGATGCGCAGGCCCGTCTGCAAGGGGTCGTAGCCCAGGGCCAGCTGGAACATCTGGCTGATCATGAACAGCGACCCGATGAGCGAGAACATCATGAAGAAGACGGTCCCGTTCGCCACCGAGAAGCCGCGCACCCGGAAGTAGCCGAGCGGCAGCATCGGGAAGCGCGCCCTGCGCTGCCGGGCGACGAAACCGGCCAGGAGCACCACGCCCGCCGCGAGCGCGAGCGCGACCTCCGCCGAACCCCAGCCCACCGAGGGCGCCCGCACCGGCGCCCACACCAGGGCCAGCAGCCCGGCGCTGACCAGGGCCACGCCCGGCAGGTCCAGCTGCGGGCGGCTGCCGCGGCTCTCCTCCAGCACCAGGAACGCCAGCACGGCGACGGTGACGCCGACCGGCACGTTGATCCAGAAGATCCACTGCCAGGCGATGTCCTGGATGATCACACCGCCGAGCACCGGTCCCAGGGCGACCCCGAGCCCGGTGACGGCGCCCCACACGCCGATCGCCGCGCCCCGCTTCTCCGCCGGGAAGGCGTGGCTGATCAGGGTGAGCGTCAGCGGCAGCACCACCGCGGCACCCGCGCCCTGCACCACCCGGGCGGCGATGAGCGCCGACGCCGAGCCCGCGCTGGCGCAGGCGATCGACGCCAGGGTGAAGAGGGCGACGCCGAGGGCGTACGTCCGGCGCCGTCCGAAGCGGTCGCCGAGCGCCGCGCCGGTGAGCATCAGGCAGGCGAAGGCGAGGTTGTAGCCGTTGAGCGTCCACTCCAGGTCGGCCAGGCTCGCGTGCAGGCTGTCGCGCAGCGTGGGCAGCGCGGTGGCGACCACCACCACGTCGAGCGAGGTCAGGAAGGCGCCCAGCGAGGCGAGGATCAGTGTCCAGGCCGTCCGGCCGGGCGCCGCGCTCCCGCCGCCCGCCGCTGCCGCCGGACGGCCCGGCGGGTCCGGATGGCCGGATGCCCGTCCGCCCGCAGCCGGGAGTGCCGAAGGAGCCGGGGGCGTAGGGGGAGTCGAGGGTGTCGACGGTGTCGACGGTGTCGTCGTCATGGGAAGGGGAAGACCTCCAGTCCGGCCCGGGCAGAGCGCCGCGGGCACCCGCGGGCGGCGCCGGCCCCCGCCGTCCCGGAACGCGTGCCGTCGCGAGCGGCACGGTGGGAAGGGGAAGGGGGGCGGACGCGGCCCTCAGGAATACAGACCCGGCCCGTGCGGGAAAGTCATCGCGGGCCGGCCGGCGCCGGGCCGGTGGAGCCGCGCAGGACCAGCTGGGTGGCCAGTTCGACGTGCAGCGCGTCCACGGTGTGCCGGTCCAGCAGCCGCACGAGCAGGGAGACGGCCATCCGGCCCATCTCCTCCAGCGGCTGGCGGACGGTCGTCAGCCGCGGCACGGTGCTGCGGCTCAGGTCGATGTCGTCGAAGCCGGTGATCGACAGGTCCCCGGGCACCCGCAGGCTCCGCTCGTACGCGGCGCGCAGCGCGCCGACCGCGGCCTTGTCGTTGAAGGCGACCAGGGCGGTGGGCCGCTCGGGCAGGTCGAGCAGCTCGCAGGCCGCGGTGTACCCCCGGTCCGCCGTCGGCTCGATGCTGCGCAGCAGTTCGGGGGAGGGCAGCACTCCCGCGTCGGCGAGCGCGGAGGTGTGCCCGGCGAGCCGGGAGCGGCTCGCGAGCCAGTCGCCGGGGCCGCCGATCACCCCGATCCGCCGGTGGCCCAGCTGCACCAGGTGGGCGGTGACGTCGCGCGCCGCGGTGAGGTTGGCGGCCGAGACGGAGGCGATGTCCTGCGGCAGCGGGGTGCGCGGGTCGACGACGACGAAGGGGAAGTCGGCCGCGCGCAGCGCCGCGAGGTCCCGTTCCGGCTCGGGCGGCACGACGAGCACGGCGCCGGCGAGGGCCGGGTCCCCGGGCAGGCCGCCCAGCACCTCGCGGTCGCGGGCCGCGTCGCCCGCGCTGAGCACCAGGCGCCGCCCGTGCAGGTCCAGCGTCTCGGCGATCGAGGAGACGATCACCCCGAAGTAGTCGCTGAGGACGTACGGGCAGCGTACGTAGATCGCGCCGTCCGCGGCGCCGTGCCGGGCGGGGGACCGGGCGCCCAGCCGGGCCGCCGCGCGGCGCACCGCCTCGCGGGTCCCGGGCGTGACGGAGGCGTGGCCGTTCATCACCCGCGAGACGGTCGCGATCGACACGCCCGCCTCGGCCGCGATGGCCCGGACCGTCGCCCGGGGGCCCGGCTGCCTAGCCACGCGTTACACCGCACTGTTCCATGCGCAGCAGACTAGCGGCGCCCGTGGGCCCGCTGACAGGGGTGCGAGCACGACGGTGTACGGAAGGGCGGCCCGGCGGGGGCGCGTCCGCGTTACATCGTGTTCCACGGCCGCACCGCCCCGCGGGCGGCTCAGGACGCGGCGAAGGTCAGCGTCAGCTGCGGGTGGCCCGCCGTCCCGGCCGCCTCGCGGGACCAGAACCACGCCGAGTCCGTACCCGTGGACGTCAGCGCCAGGCCGTAGCCGCCGCCGAGCGCGGGACTCAGCGCCGAGGCGGTGAGGGGGGCGGTGTAGTCGGTCTGCAGCGCGGTCGGCGCGGGCAGGGTGCCGAGCGCGCCGGCGTCCGGGGCGGGCTGGTTCGCCCAGGTCACGCCCGTCTCCGTCCAGCTGCCCGCGACATGCTGCACGCTGAGCGTGTCGGCGGAGGCGGCGAGGGCGTCGGAGCTGGTGCGCACCGAGAGCGACGCGCTCTTGAGCGTCATGCCGGCGGGCGCCGCGGGCAGCGTGAAGTGCAGGTACGTGCGGTAGGCGGAGCTGCCGCGCACCGCCAGTTGCTGGTCGCCGCCGTAGTTCGCGCTCGCCGCGGCGGCGTTGGTGTAGCTGTCGGCGTCCGCCGGGACGGTCACGGTGGTGGTGGCCGGGGTGCCGGAGGTGGTCACGGTCGCCGCCGGCGACTTCGCGCTGGTGTTGCCCGCCGCGTCCGCCGCCGTGACCTGGTAGCTGTACGTGGTGCCCGGCTGCGCGGTGGTGTCGGCGAAGGCCGCCCGCCCCGGGTTCCAGAAGGTGGAGGAGGCGCCGAGGACGGCGATCCGGGTCCCGTTGCGGTAGACGGTGTAGGTCAGCGCGGTGTCGTCGAGGTCGAGCGAGGCCTGCCAGGTCAGGCGCACCCCGTTGGGGGCGGTGACGGCGGTCGGCTGCTGCGGCACGCTGGGGGTGCGGGTGTCGGGGGTGCTGGGGAAGCGGACCAGGCCCTGCTGGAGCCGGTTGCCGTTGCTGGCGATGCGGGTGAACTCCCCGCCCACCCACAGGTAGTCGGTGCCGTTCGCGCTCGCGGTCGTCATGGCCCGCGGGCCGATCTGCTCGGTGCCGGCCGGGCCGTCGTCGGTGTCCGGGAACCAGCCCAGCAGCGGGCGGGGGTTGCCGACCGACTCGGCCAGCAGGTGCTGCCGGTCGTCCATCTGCGGGAACTGGCCCATGCTGGAGCAGTCGTGGGCGTGCGAGGCGCTGTAGAGCACGCCGTGGTAGACCTGCACCGCCTGGGTCGCGCCGAGGCACGTGTCGCGCCACCGCTCGTTCAGCGTCGCCCAGTTGACGGCGATACGGCCGTCGAAGCCGCCCGTGCCCTCGTTGGCGGTGTAGAAGCCGGTGGCGTCGGACGCGAGGTCCTGCACGGTCGAGGTCGCGCCGATGAAGCCCGGGTACGTCCGGACGTTCGCACCGGTGGTGGCGTCCACCACCGCCAGCGCGTGCGAGGCGGCCCCGTTGACGGTGTCGAAGTCGCCGCCGAGGACCACCCGGGAGCCGTCCGGGGTGAGCAGCAGCGCCTTGCCCGTCTTGTCGGCCGCGGGCGCGAAGGGGCGCAGCGCGCCGGCGGTGCTCACCGCCGCGAAGTGCTGCCGCGCCTGGCCGCCGACCGAGGTGAAGCCGCCGCCGAGGTAGACGGTGTCGTCCGTCGCCAGGAGGGTGCGCACCTGCGAGGAGACCGCGACCTTGAAGTCGGTGCGCACGGTGCAGCTCGCGATGTCGACCGCCGCCAGGTTGCTGGCCGCGACGCCGCCCGCGGTGCCGAAGGTGCCGCCGACGTACAGCGTCCTCCCGTCCGGCGACACCGCGAGCGCCCGCACGGTGGCGGTGCCGCTGCCGACGGTGAAGGAGAGCCGGCAGGAGGTCGGGGCGCCGGTCGCGGCGTCGAACGCCTGGAAGTTGAGCGCCTGCTGCTCGCCGGTGCCGGCCGCCGCGCCGGGCGGACGCACCGAGGAGAAGGTGCCCCCGGCGAAGACCACGCCGTTCGCCTGGGCCAGCGCCCAGACCACGCCGTTGGTCTGCCAGGTCGGCAGGTCGTCCGCGGTCATCGCCACGGGCGGTGTCAGCGCGCTCGCCGGGCCCCCCGCGGCGAGGCCGGTCAGGGACGCCGCCGCCAGTCCCAGCGCCGCCAGGACCGCGCCGTATCTCCTCATGAACCGCTCCCCACCCGTCACCGGCCGTCGCAGATCAGGCGTTCGGGGACAGGCTAGCCTTCCCGGCGCCCGCAGGTGCCCGCTTCCGCGCTACCCGCCCGCGCGGGGGAGCGGCCCCCCGCGCGGGCGGCTGCTCAGGGCCGGGCGGCCGGCGCGGGGTCCGCGTCGCGCGGCTGCGCGGGGGCGGCCGGTGCGGGGGCGGGGCGGCGGGCCGGAATGCCCAGGGCGACGAGCATGCCCAGGAACGCGTAGCCCGCGACCGCCGCCATCGCCGCGGTGAAGCCGCGGCCGAAGTCGGCGCCGGAGGCGTAGCCGCCGCGCCCGGCGAAGACGGCCACGGTCACCGCGGTGCCGAAGACCCCGCCGAAGATCCGCAGCATCATGAACGCGCCCGACGCCTGGCCGATCTCCTGCGGCCGCACCGCGCCGACCACGGCGCGCTGGGCCGCCGGCATCGCCATCGTCAGCCCGACGCCGCTGACGATCAGTCCCGGCAGCAGCCGCGGGTACGCGGTGCCGGTGTCCGCGACCGCCGCGATCCACGTCATGCCCGCGGCCTGGAGCAGCAGCCCGCCCGCGACGAACGCCCGCTCCCCGAAGCGGTCGGTGAGCCGCCCCGCGATCGGCGCGCACACCATCAGCGTCGCCGTCCACGGCATGAGCCGCAGGCCCGCGCCCAGCGGCCCCTGGCCGCGCACCGTCTGGAAGTACTGCGCCAGGAAGAAGAGCGTGCCGTACAGCGAGGCGAAGACCAGGAAGTTCGCCGGGTTGGCGGTTGCGAAGGCGCGCAGCCGGAAGAAGCGCATCGGCAGCATCGGTGCGGGCGTGCGCTGCTCCCAGCGGACGAACGCCACCAGCAGCACCGCCCCGGCCGCCCAGGCGGCCAGCACCTCCGCGCTGCCCCAGCCCGCGGTGTTGCCCCGCACCAGGCCCCAGACCAGGCCGAAGGCGCCGCCCGTGACCAGCAGCACGCCCGGCAGGTCGAACCGGGCACCGGGGCCCGAGCTCTCGGCGATGCGGCGCGCGGTGAGCGCCATGGTCACCAGGCCCACCGGCAGGTTCAGCCAGAACACCCACTGCCAGGCCAGCCCCTCGGCGATGACCCCGCCGACGAAGGGCCCGCTGAAGGTCGCCAGGCCCGTGACCCCCAGGTACAGGCCCATCGCCTTGCCGCGCTGCTGCGGCGGGAAGGCCGCGCCGACCATGGTGAGCGACAGCGGCAGCACCATGGCGGCGCCCGCGCCCTGCAGCGCCCGGAAGGCGATCAGCGCGCCCACGTCCGGCGACAGCGCGCACGCCACCGACGCGACGGTGAAGAGCGCGAGCCCGGCGGTGAAGACGCGCCGCCGCCCGAACCGGTCGCCGAGCGCCGATCCGGTCAGCAGCAGCGCCGCGAAGGTCAGGTTGTAGGCGTTGACGACCCACTCCAGCGCGGCGGTCGACGCCGTCAGGTCCTCCCGGATCGTGCCCAGGATCGTCGTGACGACCACGCTGTCCAGCGACATCATGAACGACGCCGCCGAGGCCAGGCCCAGGATCCAGACCTGCGCCGACGTCATCCGTACTTTCTCGGTAGCCACCGTTCTCCCTCTGCTTCCCGCTCCCTCCGCCCGCCGCGGCGTGCGGAGCTGTCCTGCCCGTGCAGACACGGCGGGCGGCGGAAAACGGTCGGGGGCGAGGCCCGGGCGCCGCCGCCGGTCGCGGAGCGCGGGCGCGGCCCCGCGCGTATGACCGCAATGGGGGTATTTGCTAGCCTGGGGCGGACCCGACGAGCGCGTCGTACCGGGACCCTGCAAAGACGGCGCACCCCCGTACATCCCGATCACGGAGGTGCCGTCATGGCATGGGTCCTTCTTGTCGTCGCAGGTCTGCTCGAGGTCGTCTGGTCGGTCGGTATGAAGTACACCGACGGCTTCACCCGGCTGTGGCCCAGCGTGGCCACCGGCGCGGGCATCGCCGCCAGCATGGTGCTGCTTTCCCGGGCCGCCCGCACGCTGCCCATCGGCACGGCGTACGGCGTGTGGGTCGGGATCGGCGCGGCCGGTGCGGCCGTCGCCGGAATGGTGCTCCTGGGCGAGCCCGCGACCGCCGCGCGGATCTTCTTCGTGGCCCTGCTGATCGTCGCCGTCGTCGGCCTCAAGGCCACCGCGGGCCACTGACCGGCGCCGGGGGAGGGGCCTTCCGTGAGCCGGGCCCCTGCGGGCCCGCGCGCCGGAGGACACTGGACGCATGACCGCGACCTACCGGGACACCTGGATCCGCTGCACCGACGACGCGGTACGCATCCGCGGCTACTACTTCCCCTGGGGCACCAGGAAGATCCCCTACGGTTCGCTCGCGGCCGCCAAGCGCGTCCGGCTCGGCCCGATGACCGGGCAGTTCCGGGTGTGGGGCACCGCCAACTGGACGGTGTGGGCGAGCCTCGACCCGGGCCGGATGCGCAAGAGCGAGGGCGTGCTGCTGGACGTCGGCCGGCGGGTGCGCGCGCTCGTCACGCCCGCGGACGTCGCCGCCTTCCTCGCGGTCCTGGACGCGCACGGCGTCCCCGGCGCCCGCCCCGCCGGCGGCACAGGCCGGCACGGCGCGGCCTGACACCCGCCCGGACGCCAGGAGGAGGCCTCATGGAGCACGGTACGGTTCCCGGCGCGGCCGACGCGCTGACCGACGTGGCCGGACTGCGGGTCGGGCACGCCCAGCGCACCGGTGACGGCTGGCTCACCGGCGTCACCGTCGTCCTCGCCCCGCCCGGCGGCGCGGTGACCGCCGTCGACGTCCGCGGGGGCGGCCCCGGCACCCGGGAGACCGACGCGCTCGACCCGCGCAACCTCGTCCCCCGGATCGAGGCCGTCGTGCTGGCCGGCGGCAGTGCCTTCGGCCTGGACGCGGCCTCGGGCGTCGCGGCCTGGCTGGAGGAGCAGGGCCGCGGCTTCCCGGTCGGCGGCCCCGGGCGCGTCGTGCCGGTGGTGCCCGCCGCCGCCCTCTTCGACCTCGGGCGCGGCGGTGACTGGCACGCCCGCCCGGACGCCGCGATGGGCCGTGCGGCGGCCGAGGCGGCGGCCGCCTCCCCGGAGGGCGCGCCCGTGCCGCAGGGCGGTACCGGGGCCGGGACGGGCGCGGTCGCCGGCGGCCTCAAGGGCGGCACCGGCACCGCGAGCACCGTACTGCCCTCGGGCGTCACCGTGGCCGCCCTCGCGGTCGTCAACGCGGCGGGCTCGCCCGTCGACCCCGCCACCGGCCTGCTCTGGGCCGCGCCCCCCGGCTGCACGCCCGTACCGCAGGACGTACGGGAGCGGGCCCGCGAGCGCCTGGCCGCCGCGGCCGCGCGGGGCGCAGAGCAGGCGGCGCGGCCGCTGAACACCACCCTCGCGGTCGTCGCCACCGACGCGGACCTCTCCCGTTCCCAGGCCCACAAGCTCGCGGGCACCGCCCACGACGGGCTGGCCCGCGCCGTCCGGCCCGTGCACCTGCTCTCCGACGGCGACACCGTCTTCGCCATGGCCACCGGCCGCCGCCCGCTGGTCCCGGCCGCGGACGGCGCCCCCGCAGACCCCGCGTTCGGCGTCCACCTCGCGGCGGGCGCCCTCAACGCCGTCCTCGCCGCGGGTGCCGACACCCTGGCCCGCGCGGTGCGCAACGCCGTGCTGGCGGCCGAGCCCGTCACGGGCCCGGGCGGCGACTTCCCCTCCTACCGGCAGCTCTACGGCGGCTGAGCCCGCGGGCCGCCCGCTGTCCGCCGGGTCCTGTACGCCTCAGCCCGCCGCCCGGGTCATGCGGCGGCGGGCCACCGCGAGCAGCAGGCCCGCCGCGATCAGGGTGCTGCCGCCGGTCAGGAAGGCCGCGCGGGTGAAGCCGCCGGAGCCGGTCAGCGCGAGGCTGCCGGACTGCGGGACGGCGCCCGCGGCGGTCGGCGTGGGGGACGGCGTGGCGCCGGGCCTGCGGGCGGCCGTCGTGGCGGGCGCGGCGCTGCGGTGCCGGACCGCCGGGGCGGCGCGCTGCGGCGCGGTGGTGGCCGCGGTCGTGGCGGGCGCCGGGGCCGGGGGCGCGACGACGACCCGGAGGGTGTGCGGCGCGGCGCCGCTCGTGTCGAGGTAAGGGTCGTCCGCGGCGTCCAGCGCGGTGGTCGCCGTCCCGTCCACTGCCGCGGTGACGTCCGCGCGGAAGCGTCCGTCGGCCCCGGTCCGCACCGTACGGGTCACCGGCGCGGAACCGTCGCCGGGCCGGTAGCCGATCCGCACCGGCACGCCGGCGACCGGCAGCCAGCCGCCGTCCGCCGCCCGCTCGACGAGGCCCGCGGCGGTGACGGGGCGGCCCGCGGGGCCCGGGGCGCCCAGCGCGTAGGCGGCCGTCAGCCGTACGGCGCTGGGCACCGCCGTGACGTCGGCCTCGGCGTCGGCGTCCCAGTCGCCGTACGTGCCGCCTCCGGGGCCGGGCGCGCGGTGCAGCGCGTGCACCGGCACGGTCCAGGGCCCGGCGCCCGCGCCCGCCGGGCGCAGCCCGATCCGCGCGCCGGGCAGCCGGAAGGCGCCGCCCGGACCGGTCAGGACGGTGCCGAGCAGCTGCCCGGCGCCGGACGGGTCGCCGGCGACGAGGTCCACCGTCGCGCCCGCCGCGGGCTCCCGCGGGCCGGCGTCCTCCCGGCCGCTCCGCTCCAGCCGCCCCTCCAGCGTCACCGTGCGGTCGGCGTAGTCCGTCGTGGCGGGCTGCGCGGTGAAGCCGGACAGCGTCCAGCCGCCGCCCGGGTCGCCCGGCGCCGCCTGCGCCGTCCCCGGCAGCCACACCAGCAGGGCCGCCCCCGCCGCCACCGCCGCCCCGGTCCGCCGTACCGCCGCCGTCCCCACCCCCGCCATGGTCCCGCCTCCTGCCGTGTGCCCGTACTCATGGGACGAGCCGGCGGCCCGTCCCGTTGCGGCCGAGGAAGGTAATTTCCGGTGAGGAGTGTGTGAATGCGCGCCCAACGCCTCTTTCACCCCCCGAATGTCACCCCCGAACACCCGCCCGTGGACCGCCTGCCCGCGCGGGGCCGGAACACGCCGCCCGCCGCGCGGCGGCCCGGTATCCCGGTCGGACGCGCGGCGCGTGCGGGGATGCGGCCGTGCGGGGGAAGGCTTCCTCCATGCACTCCATCACCGACTGGCTCTCGCGCTTGTCAGGCCCCGCCGTCTACGCCGTCGTGGGGGCCCTCGTCTTCTGCGAGGACGCGCTCTTCTTCGGCTTCGTGCTGCCCGGCGAGACCGCCGTGGTGCTGGGCGGGGTGATCGCCAACGAGGGGCGGGTCTCGGTGTACTGGCTGGCCGCCGTGGTCGTCCTGGCGGCGGTGGCCGGGGACTCGGTCGGCTACGAGGTCGGCCGCCGCTACGGGCCGCGCATCCTGGAGGTCAGGACGCTGCGGGGGCACCGCGAGCGGATCGACCAGGCGCGGGACTTCATCCGCAGGCGCGGCCCCGCCGCGGTCTTCCTCGGGCGCTTCATCGCCTTCTTCCGCGCCATGATGCCCGCCCTCGCCGGTATCTCGCGGATGCGGTACCCGACGTTCCTGCTCTTCAACGCGCTGGGCGGGCTGGTGTGGGGCGTCGGCTTCACCCTGCTGGGCTACTTCGCCGGCAGCGCCTACAAGCGCGTGGAGAAGACGGCGGGCACCGCCGTGGCGGTCGTGGTCGCGGTGGTCGTGGTGGTGGCGCTGGTGGTGTGGCAGATCCGCAAGCGCCGCCGCGAGCGCGACTGACGCCGGCGGGGCCGGCGGGGCGACGGTTCGTACGTACGCGCCCGCGTCGTACGCGTGTGCCGTTTCCGGTGTTCCGGGCGGTGACAATGTGCGGAAACGGCAACAATCGGCCCCGGCGGGGTTCGAAGCGGGCCCGGCGTGAGAAACCGACCAGTATGGCTACTTCGTCCTCTCACCCCGGGGCGGCGGACCGGTCGCGGTCGCGGCGCCGTCCGGCCGTTCTCACCGCCGCGGCGGTGGCGCTGCTGTCCGCCGCGGCCGCCGGGTGCAACAGCGGCGACGGCTCGTCCGCGTCGCCGGCCACCGACGGCAACGACACCCCGGCCTCCGCCCCGGCCACCACGTCCGGCACCGCGGCGCCCACCGGCCCGGCCACCGGCACCCCGGCGCCGCCGTCCGGCACCACCGCGCCCCCGGCGTCCTCCGGATCGTCCGGCTCCTCGGGCGGTACGTCGCAGCAGGCCACCGCCCGCTGCACCGTCACCGACCTCACGATGACCCTGGGGCGCGGCGACCCGGGAGCGGGCAACGTCTACTACCCGCTGGTCTTCACCAACACCACCCGGCACAGCTGCACCCTCGACGGCTTCCCGGGTGTGTCCCTGCTGCGCGGCGACGGCAGCGTCATCGGCAAGCCCGCCACCCGCCAGGCGGTCAAGGCGGCCGCGGTGCGGATCGCGCCGGGGCAGACGGTCGAGGCGGACCTGCACACCCTCAACCAGGGCGTCAGGGACGGCGGCTGCTGGCGCACGCCGACGCTGATCATGGTCTACCCGCCCGGATCGACCCAGTCCATGACGCTGGCCACGGCGAACCCGGTGGTCTGCGGCGACACCTTCGACGTCGGCCCCGTGCACTGACCGCGCCCGCACCGCGAACCCCCCAGCCCGGCAACCTCTTCGAGCCCAGCACCACCGCACCACCGCACCACCGCGCCACCGGCGCACGAGCACCGAAAGGGACCGCCGTGACGGTCAACGGCATCGATGTCGCCTCGTACCAGAGCAGCGACTACAGCACCAGCGGCCTGGACTTCGTCGTCGTCAAGGCCACCGAGGGGTCGAGCTACACCAATCCCCGGCACGCCGGGCAGGTCGCGCACGCCCGCGCGCACGGACTGGTGGTCGGCCACTACCACTTCGCCCGGCCCGGATCCGCGAGCGGCCAGGCGGACTACTTCCTGGCGCACGCCGGGGCGAAGGCCGGGGACTTCCTGGCCTTCGACTGGGAGGACTCCGGCGTGTCCGGCGCCCACAAGGACGCCTGGCTGCGGCACGTCAGGGCCAAGGCGCCCGAGCACCGCGTGGTCCTGTACTGCAACCGCGACTTCTGGCTGCACCGCGACCACACCTCCTACTGCGCGGACGGCCTGTGGATCGCCGACCCCTCGGCGCCCAGGGGCCACCCGCGGGTCGAGCACCCCTGGCTCTTCCACCAGTACAGCGAGGCCGGCGGCCTCGACCGCAACGTCGGCAACTTCAAGGACCGCGCCGCCCTGCACGCCTGGGCGGGCAGGAGTGCCGCCGCGCCGCGCCAGGAGCCCTTCCCGGGCGCCGAGTGGTTCACCACCGGCCGCCGCTCGCCGGTCGTGGCGGCCATGCACGACCGGCTGGTCGCCGTCGGCTGCGACCACTACCGCAGCACCGCGAACAAGGACGTCATCGGCTCCGGCGACATCGCCTCCTACGAGGCGTGGCAGCGCAAGTACAGCGCCGAGCACCACAAGGGCTGGACCGGCGACGCGCTGAAATGGCCGCCCGGCCGCGAGAGCTGGGACGCCCTCGGCGTGCCCCTCGTCTGACCACCCGGCACACCGGCCGCGGGCCGCGAACGTGTGACCTGGTGCGCCCCGCCGTTAGCCGCGGGGCCGGGCCGGGAAGGCGGGTGTCCATGGAGCCGATCGAGGCACTGGAGCGGATCGCCTTCCTGCTGGAACGCGCCGACGCGCCCGTCTACCGCATCCGCGCGTTCCGCAACGCCGCCGCCGTGCTCGCCGGACTGCCGCCCGGCGAGCTGGAGCGGCGCACGGCGGCCCGCCGCTTCACCGATCTCAAGGGCATCGGCAGCACCACCGGCACGGTGCTCGCCGAGGCCGCCGCCGGGCGCACCCCCGCCTACCTCGCCGACCTCGAACGCGAGCACGGCGGTGCGCCCGTCTCCGGCGGCGCGGCCCTGCTCGCCGCGCTGCGCGGCGACTGCCACCTGCACTCCGACTGGTCCGACGGCAACAGCCCGATCTCCGTGATGGCGCGCGCCGCCCGCACCGCCGGGCACGAGTGGGCGGTGCTCACCGACCACTCGCCGCGGCTGCGCATCGCCCGCGGGCTGACCGCGGACCGGCTGCGCCGCCAGCTCGACACCGTCGCCGAGCTGAACGAGCAGTTCGCACGGGACCCCGTGCCCTTCCGGCTGCTGACCGGTATCGAGTGCGACATCCTCCCGGACGGCTCGCTCGACCAGGAGGACGAGCTGCTCGCCCGGCTGGACGTCGTGGTCGCCTCGGTGCACTCCGAGCTGCGGATGGCCGCGCCCGCCTTCACCCGCCGGCTGCTCGCCGCGGTCGGCAACCCGCTGGTGGACGTGCTCGGCCACTGCACCGGACGGCTCGTCGGCGGGCGCCGCACCCGCCCGGAGTCCTCCTTCGACGCCGAAGCGGTGTTCGCCGCGTGCGCCGCGGCCGGCACGGCGGTGGAGATCAACAGCAGCCCGCAGCGGCTCGACCCGCCGCGCCGGCTGCTGGCCCTGGCCAGGGACGCCGGGGTGCTCTTCGCGATCGACAGCGACGCCCACGCGCCCGGCCAGCTCGGCTGGCAGGTGCACGGCTGCGCCCGCGCGGCCGAGGCCGGCGTTCCCGCCCGCCGCGTGGTGACGACCTGGACGGCGGACGACCTGCTGGCCTGGACCGCGACCCGGCGCCCGCCGGCGGGCGGGCAGCCGTAGGAGCGCGGCGGGCGCCGGGAGGAGCGCCTGCCGCGTCCGGCGCCCTCGGCGGGCGCCGGACGCGGCAGGGCGGTCCGGAGGGGGAGGACGTCACACGGTGGTGCAGACCGTCCCGTTGAGGGTGAAGACCGTCGGCGGCTGGTAGGCGCCGTTGTTGGCACCGGTGAAGCCGAAGGTCGCCGAGTTGCCGCCGTTCGGGGCGAGCGTGGCGTTCCAGTCCACCGGGGTCGCCGTCACGGTGCCGCCGTCGGACTTCAGGTTGGCGTTCCAGAAGCCGCTGACCGACTCGCCGCTGCTGGGGAAGGTGAAGGCGAGCGTCCAGCCGGTGATGGTCGCCGGCCCGGTGTTGGTGACCGTCACGTTGGCGTTGAAGCCGTTGCCCCAGCCCGCCGTCAGGTCGTACGACACCTTGCAGGTGGAGTCCTGCGGGGTGCCGGTGCGGACGGTGAGCGGGTCCGAGGGCCGCGACAGGTGGCCGTTGGAGTCCCTGGCCAGGATGTTCCAGGTGCCGGTGCTGCCGGGCACCAGGTTGTGGACGGTCGCGGAGGTGCCGGTGGAGGTCGCCACGAGCTCGCTGTTGGCGCCGATCTGCCGGTAGACCTCGTAGCGGTCGACCTTGCCGCCGGTCGAGGGCGTCCAGCTGACGGTGGCGGTGGTGGCGCCCGCGGCGGTGACCTTCGGCGCGCCCGGCGCGCTGAGGGCCGAGCCGCTGCCGGCCCTGGGGTGCACGGTCACGGTGGTGATCGAGTACGGCGGCAGCGTCCAGGTGCCGGTGTTCGGCGCGGTGGCGCTGTCGATGGACGAGGCCTGGTCGCGGAAGGTGTCGACGGTGGCCGCCGAGCCGTCCGGGAGGAAGTTCGCGTAGTTCAGCGCGACCGTCTGCGCCTTGGCCGGGTCCTTGTTGATGAGCATGACGCTCAGGTCGCCGTTCTTGCGGTGCACGGCGTGCGCCGCCACCAGCGGGCTGCCGCTGGCCGCGCCGATCAGCTGGTCGCCGGGCCTGCCGAGGTGGCTGAGCATCGAGATGGCGTGGTAGGGCGCGAAGGGCGTGTTGAGCGGCGGCTCGCACACGTCGCCGACGCAGGTGCCGCTGGACAGGATGCCGTAGTCGTTGAAGTCCGTCGCGCCGTCCGGGGCGGTGCTGATCGCGCCGGGCCCGTTGTGGGTGTCCCACCAGTCGACGGTGAAGACGCCGTTCTGCAGCGCCGTCAGGTACGCGTCGGCGCCGAACAGCGCGTTGGGCTGGGTGTCCTCGAAGACGTTGGAGTTCAGCTCGGTCAGCGCGACCGGCATGTCGGGCGCGCCGGCCTCGGCGAGCTGGTCGTGCAGCTGGGCCAGCTCCCCCGACAGCTGGGAGGGGGTGTTCAGCATCCCCGCCGCGTCCGAACCGCCCGGGTACCAGTGCACGATGACGAAATCGGCCTTGCCGGCGACGAGCGGGATCACCGTGTGGTTCCAGTCCGATGTCTCGCCGGACGCCATCACGCCGTCCGGCCAGTTGCCGGGCAGCGTCAGCACCGCGCCGACCTTGACCGTCGGGTCGACGGCCTTCATCGCGGTGACGTAGTCCACCACGTTGTGCGCGTAGGCCGCCGGCGAGGTGTCGGCGTGGTTGTCGGTCTCCCAGCCGCTGCCGTAGTGGCCGTTGCCGTACAGCTCGTTGCCGACCTCCCAGAACTTCGCGCCGTAGCCCTTGGTGACGTTGGCGTAGCGCACCCAGTCCGCGGCCTCCTGCGGGGTGCCGGAGCCGTAGTTGGCGATGAGGATGGGCTGGGCGCCGATCTTCTTGACGGTGCCCATGAAGGCGTCGAAGTCGGTGCCGGGCGCGACGTAGCCGCCGGGGGCGGTGTTGTCGACCCAGTGGTAGATGTCGCCGTAGGAGCCGCCGGGGTAGCGCATCATGCCGATGTTCGCGGCCGACAGCAGGTTCTGCACCTGGGGGACGTTCATCTGGGCGTCCCACACCGCGCTGTTGAGCCCGTAGGCGGTGTCGGGGATGGTCCCCTGGCCCTCGGCCGCGTTCACGGTGACGCCGACGGGCTGGGGGGCCGGGGCGCCCGGGTCGTCGGCCAGCGCCGTACCGCCGCCGGCCAGCAGCGCGGCGCCGAGCGCCAGCGCGGAGGCGCAGGCGGCGAGCCGTCTGCGGGGATGTGCCGAGCTTTTCGCAATGCCTGGACGCAACGGTCTCTCACCTTCGCGAGGTGTGACGTGGGGGGTGTGCGCAGTGCGTGGGAGCGCTCCCATAGTTGACACGGCGACCGTCGTTGTCAATGCCCGGGCGCCCACCGGGAGTTGTCCCGGTGGGCGCCCGTGGGGGCGGCCCCCGGCGTCAGTCGCCGAGCCGGTCGACCTGCCGCATGCGGTTGGTGACGTCGAGCGCCGCGACCTTGTACGACTCCGCGAGGGTCGGGTAGTTGAACACCGCGTCGACCAGGTAGTCCACCGTGCCGCCGCAGCCCATCACGGCGTGCCCGATGTGGATCAGCTCCGTCGCGCCGGTGCCGAAGCAGTGCACGCCCAGCAGCCGCCGGTCCTGCGGTGACACCAGCAGCTTCAGCATGCCGTGGGCGTCGCCGATGATCTGGCCTCGGGCCAGCTCGCGGTAGCGCGAGACGCCGACCTCGAAGGGCACCGAGGCGTCGGTGAGCTCGTCCTCGGTGCGCCCGACGAAGCTGATCTCCGGGATCGTGTAGATGCCGATCGGCTGGAGGTCCGCGAGCGCGTGCGCCGGCTCGCCGAAGGCGTGGTAGGCGGCGCAGCGGCCCTGCTCCATCGAGGTGGCGGCGAGCGCCGGGAAGCCTATGACGTCGCCGACGGCGTAGATGTGCGGCACCGCCGTGCGGTAGTGCTCGTCCACGGCGAGCCGGCCCCGCCCGTCCGCCGCCAGGCCCGCCCGCTCCAGCCCGAGCCCGTCGGTGAGGCCCTGCCGGCCCGCGGAGTACATGACGGCGTCGGCCGCGATCTTCTTGCCGCTCTCCAGCACCGTGAGCGTGCCGTTCTCGTGCCGCTCCACGGCCGCGACGGTCTCCCCGAAGCGGAAGGTCACCCCGAGGTCGCGCAGGTGGTAGCGGAGCGCCTCGACGATCTCCGCGTCGCAGAACTCCAGCATGCCCTCGCGCTGCTCGACCACCGTGATCCGGCTGCCGAGCGCGGCGAACATCGACGCGTACTCCATGCCGATCACACCGGCGCCGACGATCACCATCGAGCTCGGCACCCGCTCCATGCGCAGCACGCTGTCGGAGTCCATCACCGTGCGGTCGTCGAACTCCACGCTCGCCGGGCGGGCGGGCCGGGTCCCCGTGGCGATGACGATCCGGTCGGCGGTCACCACCTGCTCCTGGCCGCCCCGGCCGGTCACGGCCACGGTGTGCTCGTCCAGGAAGTGCCCGGTGCCGTCCAGCACCGTGACGCGGTTGCGGGACAGCTGGCTGCGCACCACGTCCACCTCCCGGCCGACGACGTGCTGCGTCCTGGCCGTCAGGTCGGCGACGGTGATGTCCTCCTTGAGCCGGTAGCTCTGCCCGTACAGATCCCGCTGGTTGAGGCCGGTGAGGTAGAGCACCGCCTCGCGCAGCGTCTTGGACGGGATCGTGCCGGTGTGCAGGGACACCCCGCCCAGCCGGTCGGAGCGGTCCACCAGGGCCGCCCGCCTGCCGAGTTTCGCGGCCGCGATGGCCGCCTTCTGCCCGCCAGGGCCCGAACCGATCACCAGTATGTCGTAGTCGCGCACCCGGCCAGTCTGTCAGCCGGGCCGCGCGCGCGTCAGGGCATCGCCCCGGGCCGGCGTCCTACGTCGCGTGGTGGCGCCGCAACGGCGCCCGGCCGGGGGGCTGCTGGGGCGGCGGGCGGTGGTTGACCTCCGGCAGCCCGTGCTCGACGGGCTCGCCCGCGGTGAGCGTGAAGCGCGTGTCGTAGTGCCGGACCTCCAGCGGCTCCCCGCACGACATCGTGTACGTCGCCTTCGTCCTGCCCACCTCCACGCGCAGCCGCCGGCCGCGGTAGAGCAGCCGGAAGGCCATCCGGCTGAGCGCCTCGGGGAGTTTGGGCGCGAAGCCGATGCACCGCCCGCCGTCCACCATGCGCATCCCGCCGAACCCGGCCACCAGCGCCGTCCAGGTCCCGGCCAGCGCGGCGATGTGCAGGCCGTCGCGGGCGTTGTTCTCCAGGTCCTCCAGGTCGATCAGCGCCGACTCGCCGATGTAGTCGTACGCCAGCTGCAGGTGCCCCACCTCGGCGGCGATCACCGCCTGCCCGAAGGCCGACAGCGACGAGTCGCGTACGGTCAGCGGCTCGTAGTAGGCGAAGTTGCGCGCCTTCTGCTCCGGGGTGAAGGCGTCACCGCGCAGGTACATCCCCAGGACCAGATCCGCCTGCTTGACGACCTGCTTGCGGTACAGGTCGAAGTACGGGTAGTGCAGCATCAGCGGGTAGTTCTCGGGGTCGGTGGCGCCGAAGTCCCACACCTGGTGCCGGGTGTAGCCCATCGACTGCTCGTGCACGCCGAGGTCGTCGTTGTAGGGCAGCGCCATCGCCGCCGCGGCGTCCCGCCAGGCCGCCGTCTCCTCGTCGGTCACGCCCAGCGCCGCGGCGTGCCGCGGGTGGCGTTCGGCGGCGTCGGCGGCGGCGTCCAGGTTCGCCTGCGCCATGAGGTTGGTGTAGACGTTGTCGTCGCTGATCGCGCTGTACTCGTCCGGCCCCGTCACGCCGTCGATGTGGAAGGCCCCGGCGTGGTCGTGGTGGCCGAGCGAGCGCCACAACCGGGCCGTCTCCACGAGGAGTTCCAGGCCGGTGTCCCGCTCGAACGCCTCGTCGCCGGTGGCGGCGACGTAGCGGACGACGGCGTCGGCGATGTCGGCGTTGACGTGGAAGGCCGCCGTTCCGGCCGGCCAGTAGCCCGACGCCTCCTCGCCGTTGATGGTCCGCCATGGGAAAGCGGCCCCCTCGAAGCCGAGCTGCCGGGCCCGTTCCTTCGCGGCCGGCAGCGTGTTGTACCGCCAGCGCAGCACCTCGGCCGCGGCCCGCGGCGAGGTGAGGCACAGCAGGTGCAGCACGAACGTCTCGGCGTCCCAGAAGGTGTGGCCGTCGTAGCCCGAGCCGGTCAGGCCCTTGGCCGGCAGCGCCCGCTCCTCGGCCCGCGCGCCGACCTGGAGGACGTGGAAGAGCGCGAACCGCACCGCCTGCTGGATCTCGGTGTCGCCGTCCACCTCGACGTCGGCGCGCTCCCAGAAGTCGTCCAGATACGCCCGCTGCTGGTCGAGCAGGCCCTTCCAGCCGGTGTCCCGGGCGCCCACCAGCGCCGCGTCCGCCTGGTCGCGCAGCGCCGGCAGCGAGCGCGTGGCCGACCACCCGTAGGCGACGAACTTCTCCAGCCGCAGGGTCTGGCCCGTGCCCACCACCGAGGTGACGGTCAGCCGGCTCACGTCCTCGGCGGAGTCCGCCGACACCTGCGTGGTGCCCGCCGGGCCCTCCACCCGGTGGTCGGCGGCCACCGCGAGCCGCAGGCCGCTGCGGGTGGTGGAGTGCACCAGCCGCAGCCGGGTGCCCGACGCGCCGTGCTCCTCGCTGCGCAGCGGCGAGGACAGCGCGGCCGACACCCGCGGGTCGCCGGAGGAGTGCGGCACCTCCTCGTTGGCCGCCAGCTCCGACTGCACCACCAGCCGCACCTCGCCGTCCAGCGGCTCGACCTCGTAGGCGATGGCGGCGACCGCGCGCTGCTGGAAGGACACCATCCGCGTCGAGCGCACCCGCACCGCGCGCCCGGCGGGCGAGACCCACTCGCACTCGCGGCGCAGCACCCCGGCCCGCAGGTCCAGTTCCCGCACGTGCGAGCGGACCGTGCCGTAGCGCAGGTCGAACGGCTCGTCGTCGACCAGCAGCCGGATCAGCTTGCCGTTGGTGACGTTGATGACCGTCTGCCCCGACTCGGGGTAGCCGTAGCCGGCCTCCGCGTACGGCAGCGGGTGCAGCTCGTGCAGCCCGTTGAGGTACGAGCCGGGCAGGCCGTTGGGCTCGCCCTCGTCGAGGTTGCCGCGCCATCCGATGTGCCCGTTGGACAGCGCGAACACCGACTCGCTCTGCGGCAGCAGGTCGAGGTTGAGCTCCAGCTCGCGCAGGCTCCACGGCGAGACCTCGTAGGCCGGGTCGGTGATCACCTGCCGTGCCCCAGCAGCTCGGCGAGATCGGTGACGACCGTGTCGGCGCCGTGCCGGCGCAGCTCCTCGGCCTGCCCGGTGCGGTCCACGCCCACCACGCGGCCGAACCGCCCGGCGCGCCCGGCGTCCATGCCGACCAGCGCGTCCTCGAACACCGCCGACTCGCCGGGGCCGAAGCCCAGGTCGCTCGCCGCCTCCAGGTACGTGTCGGGCTTGGGCTTGCCGCGCAGGCCCCGCTCGCGGGCGACGTTGCCGTCGATCCGCACGTCGAGCAGCTGCTCGATCCCGGCGGCCACCAGCACGTCCCGGCAGTTGGCGGAGGAGGAGACCACCGCGGTGCGCAGGCCGGCGGCGCGCACCGCCTCCAGGTAGCGCACCGAACCGGGGTAGGGCGCGACGCCCTCCTCCCGGATCTTCTCCAGCACCAGGACGTTCTTGCGGTTGCCGACGCCGTGCACGGTGTTCAGCTCGGGCGGGTCGTCCTCCTCGCCCTCGGGCAGTTCGATGCCGCGCGAGGACAGGAAGCTGCGCACGCCGTCCGCGCGCGGCCGGCCGTCGACGTAGGTGTCGTAGTCGGCGGTGGCGTCGAAGGGCTGGAAGTCCGGGCCCTCGATGGTGCGCAGCACCGCGTCGAAGGTGTCCTTCCAGGCGGCGGCGTGCACCAGCGCCGTCGGGGTGAGGACACCGTCGAGGTCGAAGAGGCAGGCACGGATGCCGTCGGGAAGGCCGATCTCGGTCATGACGCTGCTTGTGCCCGCTGACCGGGCGGGGTATGTCCGCCGCCTGCGAAGACCGCCCGACTCGCCGAACGGCCGCCCGCCGCCGGTGCGGGCGCGGTGCTCAGGCGCCGAGCCGGTTGATGTCCCGGGTGGAGAGGATGTGGGGGCCCGCGCCCTCCAGCCGCACGACGGCCAGCATCGAACGGCCCAGCAGCCCGGCGGTGGTCACCCGGTCCGGCACCAGCCGGTGCGCCGGCGGGTGCAGCCGGGAGGTCAGCCGGTGGACCGCGCGGTGGAGCGGGGTGCCGGAGACGGTGCCGTCCCCCGGGCGGATCCGGCCGGGGCGGAACATGTACGCCCGCATGTCCATCGCCAGCAGCGCGTTCTCGGTGCGGCCCTTGACGCGAGCCCACGCCACCCGGCCCTGCTCGGTCCTGTCCGCGCCGGCGCCCGAGACGTAGGTGAACGTCAGGGCCGGGTTGCCGGCGGACAGCAGCCGGGCGGCGGCGAGCGGGAAGTCGAAGCTGACCCGGCGGTAGACCTCGGCGCTGTGCCCGGTGGTGGAGACCCCCAGGCAGTAGAAGCAGGCGTCGGCGCCGTCCAGCTCGGCGGCGACCGGGGCCAGGTCGGTGAAGTCGGAGTGCGCGACCTCGCGCAGCTTGGGGTGACCGGTGCCCAGCGGGCCGCGCCCCACCGAGACCACCTCGGTCACCCCGCCGTCCTGCAGCGCGGCGCGCAGCGCCCCGTGCCCGGCCGTGCCCGAGGCACCGAAGACAACCACCTTCATCGCGGGCCGCCGCCGCCTTCCCGGATCCGCCGCCGCTGTCCGGGCGCCGGCGGCACCCGCGGGGGGACGATGGTAACCCCCCCGGCGGGCGGGCCGGTTCACGGCTCAGTCGGCGACGACCGCGATCTTGTGGAGGTAGTCGCCGGCGACGGCCCGGCCCAGCAGGAAGTCGGCGACGTCGGCGCGGGAGACGGTCGGCACCCCGCGCAGGTCGAGCTGCTCGCCGTGCCGGTAGCGGCCGGTACGGGCGCCGTTGGTGAGCATCACCGGGTAGACCAGCGTCCAGTCCAGACCGCTGTCCCGGAGCACCCGCTCGCCCGCGGCCTTGTCGGCGTAGACGCGGCCGAGGAGCAGCCGGTAGCCGAGCCGCGGCAGCGGCGGGACCTCCGCGAGCGTGTCGCCGACGCCGAGGCCGGACAGCCACACCACCCGGGAGACCTCCGCGGCGCGCATCGCCGCGACGATCCGCGGCGCCGCCCCGGCCATCACCGCGGGCGCGCGCAGCCCCCGCAGGCTGCGCTCGGTGCCCAGCGTGACGATCACGGCGTCGGTGCCGGTGACGGCGGCGGTCACCGCCTCCTGGTCGGACGTCACCTGCCCGGTGGCGATCGTGAGCCCCTGCCGTGCGGGGGGCGCCTTGGCCGGGTCGCGCACGAAGGCGGTCACCTCGTGGCCGGCGGCCAGCGCCTGGGCGACCACCTGGCGCCCGGTCGCGCCGGTGCTGCCGAAGACCGCGACGCGCACGGCGTCCTCCTCCTGCTGGTGACGTGTCCCGCGGGGCGCGCCACCGGCGGGCGCCGGGCCGCGGCCCTGCTCGTACCGTACCCGCGTGCGCCGCGTGCGGGGCGTGGCGGTCAGGCGCGGACGGGCTCGGCGAGGTGTTCGACGGCACTGACGAGCGGGGCGAGCCGCGGGTCCAGGGCGGCCTGGTCGAGGGCCTCGCGCAGCGCCGCGTTGTTGGTGGGGCGGGCGGCGGCCAGCAGCTCCGCGCCGGCCGGGGTGACGTCGGTGTAGATGCCCCGCCGGTCGGTCGGGCACAGGTAGCGCGACAGCAGCCCGCGCTCCTCCAGCCGGGTGACCAGCCGGGTCGTCGCGGACTGGCTGAGCACCACCGCGTCGGCGACCTGCTTCATCTGGAGGTGGCCGCCCTCGCCGTCGTGCTGCCGGCTGAGCACGTCCAGCAGCGAGAACTCCCGCACGCTCAGCTCGTGGTCGTGCTGCAGGGCGCGCTCGACGTGCGCCTCGATCCGGCCGTGCAGCAGGGACAGTGCGCACCACCCGCCGGCGAGTGCGGTCATGGCCGGATCCGTGGCGGTCATCGCTCCTCCTGGCCCGGTACGGGCGGTCCGGCGCCCGGCTCCGCCGCCGTGCGCGTCGGCCCCCAGCCTAACGCGCTTGCAATTAATCCGCGTCTGCAATTATTGTCAACGCTTGTTACGTGCTCTCGCGGGCAACGTGCTGCCGCGCTGTGCGGTGGCGGAGCCGCGGGGGAGGGGTCCCGCGGACCCACGGACCACCGGAAGGGTTGCGCCTCATGCCTCTCGCTCTGCTGGCCCTGGCCATAGGGGCCTTCGGGATCGGCACCACCGAATTCGTCCCGATCGGGCTGCTGCCGCAGATCTCCGACTCCTTCGGCGTCTCGGTCCCGACCGCCGGGCTGGTCGTCACCGGGTACGCGCTCGGCGTCGTCGCCGGAGCGCCGCTGATGACGGCGCTGGGCACCCGGATCGCCCGCAAGCGGATGCTGATGCTGCTCATGGGGCTGTTCACGGCCGGCAACCTCCTCTCGGCCGCCGCCCCGGACTTCGCGGTGCTGCTGGCCGGACGGGTGCTCACCTCGCTCGCGCACGGCGCCTTCTTCGGCATCGGCTCGGTCGTCGCGGCCGAGCTCGTCGCGCCCGCCCGGCGGGCCGGCGCGATCGCGACGATGTTCACCGGGCTGACGGTCGCCAACGTCGTCGGGGTGCCGCTCGGCACGCTCGTCGGCCAGGGCGCGGGCTGGCGGGTCACCTTCCTCGTGGTCGCCGTCCTCGGCGTCGCGGGCCTGCTCGGCGTCGCCCGCCTGGTCCCCGACCTGCCGCGGCCGGAGGGGGTGCGCCTGCGGCACGAGATCGCCGTCCTGCGCAACGCGCAGGTGCTGCTCGCGCTCGGCACGACCGTCCTCGGCTTCGGCGGGGTCTTCGCCGCCATCACCTACCTCGCGCCGATGATGACCGACGTGGCCGGCTTCTCCGACGGCGGCGTGACCTGGCTGCTGGTGCTGCTCGGCCTCGGCATGGTCGTCGGCAACCTGGCCGGCGGCCGGCTCGCCGACCGGCGGCTGATGCCCGCGCTGCTCACCGCGCTCGGCGGGCTCGCCGCCGTGCTCGCCGCCTTCACCGTGACCGCGCACCACCAGGCCGCCGCCGCGGTCACGGTCTTCGCCGTCGGCGCGTTCGGCTTCGCCACCACCCCGCCGCTGCAGAAGCGGGTGCTGGACCAGGCCGCGGGCGCCCCGACGCTCGCCTCGGCCGCCAACATCGGCGCCTTCAACCTCGGCAACGCGCTCGCCGCCTGGCTCGGCGGCCTGGTCATCTCGGCCGGCCACGGCTACACCGCGGCCAACTGGGTCGGCGTCGGCCTGGCCGGCGGCGCGGTGCTGCTGGCCGTGACGTCGATGGTGCTGGAGCGCCGCGGCGCCCGCCGTCCGGGCCGGGTCGTCGCCCGCTCCGCGGCCGGACCCGCCGCCGCGGACCCGTCCGCGGCGGCGGCCGCCGAACTCAGCCCGCCGGTGTCGCGCCCACGCTGACGTACGTCACGTCGACGGTCGCGGGCTGCGCGGTCGTGCTCGTCGGCGCGGGCAGGAAGCCCACGGTGCCGGTGCCGAAGCAGGGCAGGCTGATGTCCTGCGGGATCGGCACCTTCACGCCGTACGCCTTGATCTCGGTGGTCGGCACCGCCGACGTCGCGTTCCCGAAGCCGACCCGGACGCGGTCGGCGGATTCACCGGTGTAGCCGACCCGGGCCGAGACCGGGGTCGCACCGGAGACCAGCTGGACCGACACCGTCTGGCCGGCCAGCGGGTGGCCGGTCGAGGTACCGCTCACCGGGCCGAAGCAGCCGACCTGGATCACCGCGCCGATCGTGACGCCGTTGACCTGGCCGACGAAGGTCTGGTGCGGCTGGACCGGCAGCGGGTCGACCTGGGCCGCCGCCGCCGACGACATCCCGGCCGCGCCGCCCAGCAGGACGACGGCAGCGGTGATGCCGAGGCTCCGTAACCGATGGTGCGTGCTGCGCATTGTCTACCTCCGGAAGTGGGGGGTCCCGGGGCCTGTCCGCGGCCCCGGGAGAACGTCGAGGGCGAACCGTGCGAGAGCACCTGCATCGTAGTGGCGCCCGCCCCGAACCGACCCCGCCCGGAAGCGCCCGCACCGCCCGGCGGCCGCGCCCTCCGGTCGGGGCCGCCCGGCTGGCGGCGGCCCGGGCACCGGGGTAGGACAGGAGGAGGTGCGAAGCCGCCGGCGGCGGGAAGGCGAACGGCCGGACCCGTACGCAGCCCCAGAAGGGACGGACATCGTGGCACGACCCAGGATCCTCGTGGTGGGAGCCGGCTTCGCCGGAGTGGGCTGCGTCCGCAGGCTGGAACGCAACCTCGGCCGGGACGAGGCGGACATCGCCCTCGTGACGCCGTTCTCCTACCAGCTCTACCTGCCGCTGCTGCCGCAGGTCGCCTCCGGCATCCTCACCCCGCAGTCGATCGCCGTGTCGCTGCGCCGCAGCCGGCGCTACCGCACCCGGATCATCCCCGGCGGCGCGATCGGCGTGGACACCAAGGCCAAGGTCTGCGTGGTGCGGACGATAACGGACGAGATCTTCAACGAGCCCTACGACTACATCGTCCTCGCCCCCGGCAGCATCACCCGCACCTTCGACATCCCCGGCCTCGTCGACAACGCCCGCGGGATGAAGACGCTGGCCGAGGCCGCGTACGTACGCGACCACGTCATCGCGCAGCTGGACCTCGCCGACGCCTCGCACGACCCCGTGGAGCGCGAGTCGCGGCTGCAGTTCGTGGTCGTCGGCGGCGGCTACGCGGGCACCGAGACCGCGGCGTGCCTCCAGCGGCTGACGACCGCCGCGCTGTGCCGCTACCCGCGGCTGGACCCGAAGCTCATCAAGTGGCACCTGATCGACATCGCCCCCAAGCTCATGCCGGAGCTGGGCGAGAAGCTCGGTGACAGCGCCCAGCAGATCCTGCGGGACCGCGGCATCGAGATCTCCCTCGGGGTGTCCGTCGCCAAGGCGTCGCCGAACGAGGTGACCTTCACCGACGGCCGGGTGGTGCCCTGCCGCACCCTCATCTGGACCGCGGGCGTCGTGGCGAGTCCGCTGATGGGCACGCTGGACGCGCCGACCGCGCGCGGCCGGCTCGTCGTCACCCCCGAGATGACGGTGCCGGGCCGGGACGGGGTCTTCGCGCTCGGCGACGCCGCGGCCGTCCCCGACCTCACCAAGGACGCGGAGGACGCGGTCTGCCCGCCCACCGCGCAGCACGCGATGCGCCAGGGCGTGCGCGCCGCCGACAACGTCATCGCCGCCATCCGGCACCGGCCGCTGAAGCCCTACCGGCACAAGGACCTGGGCCTGGTCGTCGACCTCGGCGGCCGCGACGCGGTGTCCAAGCCGATGGGCATCGAGCTGCGCGGCATGGCCGCGCAGGCCGTCGCCCGCGGCTACCACTGGTCGGCGCTGCGCACCAACGTCGCCAAGACCCGGGTGATGACGAACTGGCTGCTGAACGCCGTGGCCGGGGACGACTTCGTCCGCACCGGCTTCCAGTCGCGCAAGCCCGCCACGCTGCGGGACTTCGAGTACACCGACGCGTACCTGTCGCCCGAGGAGCTGCGCGCGCAGGTCGCCGAGACACAGCCGCAGACCTGACGGCGGTACGGGCGCGGGGGGGGGGGGGGGGGGGGGGGGGGGGGGGGGGGCATCGCCGCGGGGGAGTGGAAGGCCGTCAGTTCGAGCTTTCCGTTGCCGTCGGGGGTGCGCATCATCGCGATGGTGGTGCGGACTCCGTCGAGGCC
>NZ_JBIRRA010000006.1:0-82729 GCF_044333485.1 Streptomyces sp. NPDC020983
GCTGTTGAGTTCTCAAGGAACGGAAGCTTCCTTCGAGACCGTTTCACCGGCCCCTCCGGGCTTTCCCTTCGTTGTGTTCCGACTCTATCAGAAGATTTTCGTCGGAATTCCCACCCCCGATTCGAGAGCACGCGATTTCGCGGGCCTCGTTCGGAGCGGTTGTGCCAACGTACTGGAGCGGGCCGCCGGATGCAAATCCGGCGGCCCGCTCGTGGTCAGGTGGTTGACGGTCGGTCAGACCTCCACGACCACCGGGAGGATCATCGGGCGACGGCGGTAGGTGTCGGACACCCACTTCCCGACGGACCGTCTGATGAGCTGCTGGATCTGGCGGGTCTCCATCACGCCGTCCGAGGCGGAACGCGACAGGCCCTCCTCGATCTTCGGAATGACGGCAGCGAAGGCGTCGTCCTCGATGCCGGAGCCGCGGGCATGGATGTTCGGGCCGCCGACGATCTTGCCCGTGGTGCTGTCGACCACGACGAAGACCGAGACGATGCCCTCCTCGCCGAGGATCCGGCGGTCCTTGAGCGAGGACTCGGTGATGTCGCCGACCGACAGCCCGTCGACGTACACGTAGCCGGCCTGCACCTTGCCTGCGATCTTCGCCTCGCCGCCGACCAGGTCGACGACGACGCCGTCCTCGGCGATGACGGTGCGGTTCTTGGGAATGCCGGTCAGTTGGCCCAGCTCGGCGTTGGCGCGCAGGTGGCGCCATTCGCCGTGGATCGGCATCAGATTCCGCGGCTTGCAGATGTTGTAGAAGTACAGCAGCTCGCCGGCCGAGGCATGGCCCGACACGTGCACCTTGGCGTTGCCCTTGTGGACGACGTTCGCCCCCCACCGGGTCAGGCCGTTGATGACGCGGTAGACCGCGTTCTCGTTGCCCGGGATGAGGGAGGAGGCGAGGACAACGGTGTCGCCCTCGACGATGCGGATCTGGTGGTCCCGGTTGGCCATCCGGGAGAGCGCGGCCATCGGCTCGCCCTGGGAGCCGGTGCACACGAGGACCACCTGCTCGTCCGGCAGGTCGTCGAGCACCTTGACGTCCACGACGAGACCGCCGGGCACCTTGAGGTAGCCGAGGTCGCGGGCGATGCCCATGTTCCTGACCATGGAGCGGCCGACGAAGGCGACCTTGCGACCGCGCTCGTGCGCCGCGTCGAGCACCTGCTGGATGCGGTGCACGTGGCTCGCGAAGCTCGCGACGATGATGCGCTTCTCGGCCCTGGCGAAGGTCTGGCGCAGCACCTGCGAGATGTCGCGCTCGGGCGGGACGAAGCCGGGGACCTCCGCGTTGGTGGAGTCGGCGAGCAGCAGGTCGATGCCCTCCTCGCCGAGCCGCGCGAAGGTGGGCAGGTCGGTGAGTCGGCCGTCCAGAGGCAGCTGGTCCATCTTGAAGTCGCCGGTGACGACGACCATGCCCGCGGGCGTGCGGATGGCCACGGCGAGGGCGTCCGGGATGGAGTGGTTGACGGCGACGAATTCGCAGTCGAAGGGCCCGATGCGCTCGCGGTCGCCTTCCCTGACCTCGAGGGCGTAGGGGCGGATGCGGTGCTCCTGGAGCTTGGCCTCGATGAGGGCGAGGGTGAGCTTGGAGCCGATGAGCGGGATGTCGTCCTTTTCCCTGAGCAGGAAGGGGACGGCGCCGATGTGGTCCTCGTGACCGTGGGTGAGGATCACGCCGACGACGTCGTCGAGGCGGTCCCTGATGGAGCTGAAGTCCGGAAGGATGAGGTCGACGCCCGGCTGCTCCTCTTCGGGGAAGAGGACGCCGCAGTCGACGATCAGCAGCTTGCCGCCGAATTCGAGGACGGTCATGTTGCGACCGATCTCGCCGAGGCCGCCGAGCGGCGTGATGCGCAGGCCGCCCTCGGCCAGCGGCCGCGGCGGGCCGAGTTCTGGGTGCGGATGGCTCAAAGGTTTTCTCCCTGTCGCGCACGCCGAAAGGGCCTTCCTGGGCCGTGGCGTGCGGCACTGTGTGTGATCGTCATGCACCGGCACGCGGCGCACCGCTGTCCGGGTTCTCTCCGGGGCGGGGCGGCTGCGGTCGGGTCCTGCCTATTCAGTTGTGAAGTCTGTGTTCAGAGGTGTACCCCGCCGGCGGCGAGATCCTTCCTGAGGCGTTCCGTGGCGTCCGGGTCCAGTTCCGTGAGCGGGAGCCGGAGGGGGCCTGCGGGCAGTCCGCGCAGCGCGAGGGCGGCCTTGGTGGTCATGACGCCCTGGGCGCGGAACATGCCGGTGAAGACCGGCAGCAGCTGCTGGTGGATCTCCGCGGCCTTGACCACGTCACCGTTGGTGTACGCGTCCAGCATCGCACGCAGCTCGGGCGTGACGAGGTG
Organism: Streptomyces sp. NPDC020983; assembly: GCF_044333485.1. Taxonomy (NCBI): domain Bacteria; kingdom Bacillati; phylum Actinomycetota; class Actinomycetes; order Kitasatosporales; family Streptomycetaceae; genus Streptomyces; species Streptomyces sp. NPDC020983. The sequence goes on from NZ_JBIRRA010000006.1 coordinate 2,343, forward strand.
CCCGACCACGGAGACGAAGCCGACGGCCCCGATGGACAGCAGCGGCAGGTTGAGCATGTCGTCGCCGGAGTACCAGGCGAGCCCGCTGCGGCTGAGGGCCCAGCCTGCGGCGCCGAGGTCGCCCTTGGCGTCCTTGTTGGCGACGATTCTGGGGTGCTCCGCCAGCCGGACGATGGTCTCGGTGTCCAGCGGGACGCCGCTGCGGCCGGGGATGTCGTAGAGCATCACGGGCAGGCCGGTGGCGTCGGCGATGGCGGTGAAGTGGCGGCGCAGGCCCTCCTGCGGCGGCTTGCTGTAGTACGGCGTGACGGTGAGCAGGCCGTGCGCTCCGGCCTGCTCGGCCTGGCGGGCCAGTTCCGTGCTGTGCCGGGTGTCGTTGGTGCCGACGCCGGCGACGACGAAGGCGCGGTCGCCCACGGCCTCCAGGACGGCCCGTACGAGCTCGGCTTTCTCCGCGTCGCTCGTGGTGGGCGACTCCCCGGTGGTGCCGTTGACGACGATTCCGTCGTTGCCCGCTTCCACCAGGTGGGTGGCGAGCTGCTGGGCGCCGGCGAGGTCGAGGTCGCCGTCCGTGGTGAACGGCGTGACCATTGCGGTCAGTACCCGCCCGAAGGGGGCCTTGGGGGTGGAGGTCGGAGCCATGGGTCCCACGCTACTCGGTGTGTACGGGAGCACGCAGCCACGGGACCTGCGCAAAGGACTCCGGCGGTGTCTGCTCGGGGGTTCAGGCACCGCCGGGGTCCGTTTCTGCAGCCTAGATGAACCTCATGAATGCCTGCAATCCGAACACTTCGGACATTTGGCTACAGCGGCCCGTGGGGCCCGTGTCTAGGGGGCGACACGCCCGTTGGCGTTGAACGCCGCATGGGTGAGCGGCATCAGCCCGGCCCACGCCTCCTCCATCCGCTCACCGACCATCTCGATCTCGCGCTGTGGGAAGGACGGCACCTTCGCCATCTCGTGCTGCGTACGCAGGCCCAGGAAGTGCATGAGCGACCGCGCGTTGCACGTGGCGTACATCGACGAGAACAGGCCGACCGGCAGGGTGGCCCGGGCCACCTCGCGGGCGATCCCGTCGGCGAGCATCGCCTGGTAGGCCGCGTAGGACTGCGCGTAGGACTCCTCCATGGCCGCCACCGCCTGCTTGTGCTGCTCAGGGGTGCCGTGGACGAACTCGTACTTGCCCGGTCGCCCCTGCTGCACCAGCTTGCGGTCGGGCCCCGGCACGTAGAAGACGGGCTGCAGCTCGCGGTAGCGGCCGGACTCCTCGTTGTAGGACCAGCCGACGCGGTGCCGCATGAACTCGCGGAAGACGAAGATCGGGGCGCTGATGAAGAACGTCATCGAGTTGTGCTCGAAGGGGCTGCCGTGGCGGTCCCGCATCAGGTAATTGATCAGTCCCTTGGAGCGCTCCGGGTCCTTGCTGAGCTCGTCGAGGGAGTGCTCGCCCGCGGTGGACACCCGGGCCGCCCACAGGACGTCGGTGTCCGACGCGCTGTGCTTGACCAGTTCGACGGTCACGTCGTCCCGGAACTCGACGGGGGCTGCCGAAGCGCTGGTGGGGGCCCCTGCGGGGAGGTCGGTCGGCACCGGTGGTGTCCTTCCTGTGGGCGGCATTGCGGCGACCAGCCTAGGCGGTGGGTACGACAGCCGGCCGCAGTCGATCGGTCCACCTGAAGTGGCCGAGTCAGCTTTCGGCGGCTAGCCTCACCCGTCAGAGTGCACCCGCCCTTCCCACCGGAAACCCGAAGAGGATCCTCCGCGTGACCCTGCCCTACATCTCCGCGACCGCCGAAGCCGACGACCTCGGGGCGGGCCGCCCGCTGCCGCATCTCGACCAGGACCGCTGGATGCGCCCCTACGGCGTCGGTCCGTGGCGGGTCGGGACGGCCGCGCTGGCCCTGATGCTGGCGTCCTACCTGCTGTTCGCCACGCTGATCATGGCGGCCGCCCAGAACACCCGGGGCGGTGCGCTGTGCCTGGCGGTGGCCCTGGTGGTGATCGCGGCCGCACTGCGGCTGCTGCGGGTCGGTGTGTGGGTGAGCGGCCGGGGACTGCGCCAGACGAGCTTCTTCAGCACCGTGACCGTGCCCTGGCGCAAGGTCGCCGCGGTGCGGACGGCGCAGCAGCCGGTGAAGGTGCTGGGGCTGCCGCGTACGGTCCAGGGTCAGGCGCTGATCATCACCCGCAAGGGCGGTGAGCCGCTGCGCCCGCAGTTCACCGACCACAACGCGGACTTCCTCGGCCGCGTCGAGGCCTTCGACATCGCCGCCGACGCCATCGAGGGCTGGGCCACCGAACTGGCCTGAACGCCCCTGTGGGCGGGGCGAGCGGCCCCGCCCGGGGTCAGCGCGGGGCCTTGCCGTCGTGCAGGGCGATGGCGCGCTGCATGGCCTTGCGTGCCCTCGGCGTGTCGCGGGCGTCGAAGTAGGCGACGGCCAGCCGGAACCATGTGCGCCAGTCGTCCGGCGCCGCCTCCGTCTCGGCCTGCCGGCGTGCGAAGACCGCGTCGGCGGCGTCCCGGTCGATCCGGCCGCTGGGTGTACGGGCCAGGTCGTCGACCGGCAGGCCGCCCTCGGCCTCCAGCTCACGGCCGAGCCGCCCGGCGTTGCGGGCGAACTGCGTGGTCTTCCACAGGAACCAGGCGCCGATCAGCGGCAGCACCAGCACCGCGAGGCCGAAGGCGACCGTCACCGGGCGGCCGTCCGCGACGAGCAGCACTCCGCGGTCGCCGACCAGCACGAAGTAGAAGATCAGCGCGAGGGCCGAGACGGTGTAGCTGAGTCGGGCACGCATGCCTCAGGCTCCCCGGCGGTCCGGCTCGGTGCCGTCGAGGAAGTGCTCCAGGCCGTAGGTCAGGCCGGGCACGCCGGGCACGGTGCGGGCAGCGAGCAGGATGCCCGGCATGAAGCTGCTGTGGTGCAGCGAGTCGTGCCGGATGGTCAGGGTCTCGCCCGTGCCGCCGAACAGCACCTCTTGGTGGGCGAGCAGCCCGCGCAGCCGTACCGAGTGCACGGGCACGCCGTCGACCGCCGCGCCGCGGGCGCCTTCCAGGCCGTGGGTCGTCGGGTCGTGCTGCGGGCCGAGACCGGCCTCGGTACGGGCGGCGCCGATCAGCTGGGCGGTGCGGGTGGCGGTACCGCTGGGGGCGTCGGCCTTGTTGTCGTGGTGCAGCTCGATGACCTCGGCGGAATCGAACCAGCGGGCGGCCTGCCGGGCGAACTGCATGGTCAGAACGGCGCCGATGGAGAAGTTCGGGGCGACCAGCACCCCGGTGCCGGGCACAGCGGCGAGCCAGTCCCGCAGCCGGTCCAGGCGCTCCTCGGTCCAGCCGGTGGTGCCGACGACGGCATGGATGCCGTGACCGACGCAGAATTCCAGATTCCCCATGACCGAGTCGGGGTGCGTCAGTTCCACGGCGACCTGCGCGCCGGCCTCGGTCAGGGCCTCCAGCGGGTCGTCGCGGTCGATCGCGGCGACCAGGTCGAGGTCGTCGGCCGCCTCGACGGCGGCGGCCGCGGCCGAGCCGATACGGCCCTTCGCGCCGATGACGGCCACACGGAGCTTGCTCATCGTTCTGGGGTCCTCCGGGTCTTTTCGTACGGCAGCGCGTACGGGCGAGCGGGATCGGGTGCGCCGGGGCGCGGCCGGGCTGGGGGCGGCCGCGCCCCGGCGGCTAGGCGACGGCTTCGTGCAGGCGGGCGGCCTGCTTCTGCTTGAGCGGGCCGATGGCCGCCAGCGACGGGCGCTGTCCGAGGACGTCGCGGGCCACCGCGCGCACCTCGTCGGGGGTGACCGCGGCGATGCGGGCGAGCAGGTCGTCGACCGAGAGCTGGTCGCCCCAGCACAGCTCGCTCTTGCCGATCCGGTTCATGAGCGCCCCGGTGTCCTCCAGGCCCAGCACCGTGGAGCCCGCCAGCTGCCCGATGGCTCGGCGCAGCTCCTCGTCGGTCAGCCCGTGCTCGGCGACGTGGTGGAGCTCGTCCCGGCAGATCTTGAGGACCTCGGGCACGCGGGACGGCTGACAGCCCGCGTACACCCCGAAGAGGCCGCAGTCGGCGAAGGAGGAGGTGTAGGAGTAGACCGAGTAGGCGAGCCCGCGCTTCTCCCTGACCTCCTGGAAGAGCCGCGAGCTCATGCCGCCGCCGAGGGCGGTGTTCAGCACGCTGAGGGCCCAGCGCCGGTCGTCGGTGCGGGACAGGCCGGGCATGCCGAGCACCACGTGGGCCTGCTCGGTGCGCCGGTCGAGGACTTCCACGGCGCCCGCGGTGGTCAGCGCGCGGCGGCCGCCGCGCGGTGCCTGCGGTACCGCGTCCGGGTCGCGGAGCGCACCGGCCCGCTCGAAGGCACGGCGGACCTGGCGTACGACGCTCGCGTGGTCGATGTTGCCTGCGGCGGCCACCACCAGGCGCGTGGGGTCGTAGTGCCGGCGGTAGAAGCGGGCGACCTGATCACGGGTGAGGGCGTTGATCGTCTCGACGGTGCCCAGCACGGGGCGGCCCAGCGGGGTGTCGCCGAGCATCGCGCCGCAGAACAGGTCGTGCACCTGGTCCCCGGGGTCGTCCTCGGTCATCGCGATCTCCTCCAGGACGACCCCGCGCTCGGCGTCGATGTCCTCCTGGCGGATCAGCGAGCCGGTCAGCATGTCGCACACGACGTCGACGGCCAGCGGCAGGTCCGTGTCGAGCACCCTTGCGTAGTAGCAGGTGTACTCCTTGGCGGTGAACGCGTTCATCTCGCCGCCGACCGCGTCGACGGCGGCGGAGATCTCCAGCGCGCTGCGCCGCTCCGTGCCCTTGAAGAGCAGGTGCTCCAGGTAGTGCGTGGCGCCGCTCAGCGCCGGGGTCTCGTCGCGGGAGCCGACGGCCGCCCAGATGCCGAAGGTGGCCGAGCGGACGGTCGGCAGCGTCTCGGTGACGACCCGCAGGCCGCCCGGCAGCACACTGCGGCGCACGGTGCCGACGCCGTCGGCGCCGGGCAGCAGGGTCCGTGTGCGGACGGCCCGCCCCTTGGTGGAGGGGCGGGCCGTCACGGCGGTGGAGCGGGTCGTCACTGGGCCGACTCGTCCTTCGCGTCCTGGCCGTCGCCGTCCTCGCCCTCGATCACGGGGACGAGCGAGAGCTTGCCGCGCTGGTCGATCTCGGCGATCTCGACCTGCACCTTGGCGCCGACGCCGAGGACGTCCTCGACGTTCTCCACGCGCTTGCCGCCGGCGAGCTTGCGGATCTGCGAGATGTGCAGCAGACCGTCCTTGCCGGGCATCAGCGACACGAAGGCGCCGAAGGTGGTGGTCTTCACGACCGTGCCCAGGTAGCGCTCGCCGACCTCGGGCATGGTCGGGTTGGCGATCTGGTTGATCATCGTGCGGGCGGCCTCGGCCTGCGAGCCCTCCGTCGCACCGATCAGGACCGTGCCGTCGTCCTCGATGGAGATGTCGGCGCCGGTGTCCTCCTGGATCTGGTTGATCATCTTGCCCTTGGGGCCGATGACCTCGCCGATCTTGTCCACCGGGATCTTGATGCTGATGATCCGCGGCGCGTTCGGCGACATCTCGTCCGGGGAGTCGATGGCCTCCATCATCACGTCGAGGATGTGCAGCCGGGCGTCGCGGGCCTGCTTGAGGGCCGCGGCCAGGACCGACGCCGGGATGCCGTCGAGCTTGGTGTCCAGCTGGAGGGCGGTCACGAAGTCCTTGGTGCCGGCGACCTTGAAGTCCATGTCGCCGAAGGCGTCCTCGGCGCCGAGGATGTCGGTCAGCGCCACGTAGTGCGTCTTGCCCTCGATCTCCTGCGAGATCAGGCCCATGGCGATACCGGCGACCGGTGCCTTGAGCGGCACACCGGCGTTCAGCAGCGACATGGTGGAGGCGCAGACCGAGCCCATCGACGTCGAGCCGTTGGAGCCCAGCGCCTCGGAGACCTGCCGGATCGCGTAGGGGAACTCCTCGCGGGTCGGCAGGACCGGGATCAGGGCGCGCTCGGCGAGGGCGCCGTGGCCGATCTCGCGGCGCTTCGGGGAGCCGACACGGCCGGTCTCACCGACGGAGTACGGCGGGAAGTTGTAGTTGTGCATGTAGCGCTTGCGCGTCTCGGGCGCCAGCGTGTCGAGCTGCTGTTCCATGCGCAGCATGTTCAGCGTGGTGACGCCCAGGATCTGGGTCTCGCCGCGCTCGAACAGCGCCGAGCCGTGCACCCGCGGGATCGCCTCGACCTCTGCGGCCAGTGTGCGGATGTCGGTGACACCGCGGCCGTCGATGCGGACCTTGTCCCGGATGACGCGCTGGCGGACCAGCTTCTTCGTCAGCGAGCGGTAGGCCGCGGAGATCTCCTTCTCGCGCCCCTCGAACTGCGGCAGCAGCTTCTCGGCGGCCAGACCCTTGACGCGGTCCAGCTCGGCCTCGCGGGCCTGCTTGCCGGCGATGGTCAGCGCCTGCGCCAGCTCGTCGGTGACAGCGGCCTCGAGGGCGCTGAAGACGTCCTCCTCGTAGTCGAGGAAGACCGGGAACTCGCCGGTCGGCTTCGCGGCCTTGGCGGCCAGCTCGGACTGTGCCTTGCACAGCACCTTGATGAACGGCTTGGAGGCCTCCAGGCCGGCCGCGACGACCTCCTCGGTCGGCGCCTCGGCACCGCCCTCGACGAGCTTGATGGTGCGCTCGGTGGCCTCGGCCTCGACCATCATGATCGCGACGTCGCCGTCGTCGAGCGCGCGGCCGGCGACGACCATGTCGAAGACGGCCTCCTCCAGCTCGCTGTGCGTCGGGAAGGCCACCCACTGGCCGCGGATCAGCGCGACGCGGACGCCGCCGATCGGGCCGGAGAAGGGCAGGCCAGCCAGCTGCGTGGAGCAGGAGGCGGCGTTGATCGCGACCACGTCGTAGAGGTGGTCGGGGTTGAGGGCCATGACGGTGGCGACGATCTGGATCTCGTTGCGCAGGCCCTTGACGAAGGACGGGCGCAGCGGGCGGTCGATCAGGCGGCAGGTCAGGATGGCGTCCTCGGAGGGACGGCCCTCGCGGCGGAAGAACGAGCCGGGGATGCGGCCGGCCGCGTACATGCGCTCCTCGACGTCCACCGTGAGGGGGAAGAAGTCGAAGTGCTCCTTGGGCTGCTTGGAAGCGCTGGTCGCCGACAGCACCATGGTGTCGTCGTCCAGGTAGGCCACGGCCGAGCCGGCGGCCTGACGGGCCAGCCGGCCCGTCTCGAAGCGGATGGTGCGGGTGCCGAAGGACCCGTTGTCGATCACGGCTTCGGCGTAGTGGGTCTCGTTCTCCACTATGGGGCTTCTCCTCGTCCTCGCCCGCAGGGCGTCTCCCTGCGGGCCATCGGTTGGAGGGGCGTCCTGCCGGGGCCGGTCTTCGATCGAAGCCACCGGGGGCGTTACCGCCCGGGGGCCACTACCGAGGACCGGCAGCTGCGGCAGATAGGAGGACGCTCCTCCTCATACGTTGTCAACAGCAGTCAACAGCACCATTGCATCAGACGACGCACGGATCGCGCACGTCCTGTGCGCGATACGTGGCCGACCTCGTACAAGACGGTTGCGTGACCGGTGCACCGTGCCGGTGCATATGGCAAAGGGAGCGGTCCCGTCCGACGGGACCGCTCCCCTGCACGCGTCCTAGCGAACGCCCGCCGCACCGGCACGGATGCCGAGGCGCTCACGGAGCTCACGGAAGCGCGTGATGTCCTTCTTGGCCAGGTACTGCAGCAGGCGGCGACGCTGGCCGACCAGGATGAGCAGACCACGGCGCGAGTGGTGGTCGTGCTTGTGGGTCTTGAGGTGCTCGGTCAGGTCCGAGATGCGCCGCGAGAGCAGCGCGACCTGGACCTCGGGGGAGCCGGTGTCGCCTTCCTTGGTGCCGAACTCGGCGATGATCTGCTTCTTCGTTTCGACGTCGAGCGCCATACGGACTCCTCCAGGGATCGTCTGCCGGCGAGCGCCCCCGGTCTTCATCGCGGGGAATTCTCACGTGACTCGCTCGGCTCTCGGTCACCCGGTGTGAGCACACAGGTGACCGTCACCCAGGGTACCAGCCGGTTGCCGGGCGTTTTACCGCGGGTCACCCGGCCGAACGGTGGCGCAGGGTGCCCGGTCGTACAGCGGTCCACCTGACCGTACGACGGTGGAGCGCGCCGGGCCAGGGGGCCGCGCTCAGCCGCCGCCCAGCCCGCGGACCGCGCCGTACGTTCCGAGCACCGCCAGGCAGAGCGGGACCAGCGACAGCAGCACAGCGCCCTCGGCGATCTCCAGGCACCGGCCCCGGAACGGGGAGACGCCCCGGCCCGGCACCGTCAGGCCGATCGCGACCAGCACCCCCGCGGCGGCCGCCACGGCGCCGGTCGGCCACCAGCCGCGCAGGCCGGGTACGCCGACGGGCGGTGCGGGCCCGACGACGGGCAGTGCCAGCGCCAGGACGCCGGCCGCCAGCAGGGCGCCGACCTGGGCCGTGCGGCGGAAGAGCCGCGCGCGCAGCAGCGCCGCGAGCCCGGACGCCAGGGCGAGCACCTGGGCGGAAACGGAGTGGGAGCAGCCGAGGACGGCAGCGGCACCCACGAGCGAGGCCGCACATCCGCCGACCAGGCCGAGCAGCAGCTCGTGTCCGCGGCGGGCCCGGGCGGCGACCACCGCGTAGTCGAGAGCCGGTTCGGTGTCGCCGGCCTGGTCGCCGTGGAACTCGGCGCCGGTGCCGAGGGCGGCAGGGTAAGCGGGACATCCGAAGCCGATCGGCAGCCGGGCCGCACGCGCGGACCAGCCGGGCAGGAAGCCGATCAGCCCGACCGCCGCGACGGCCACGACCGCGGCGGCGTCCCGCAGCGGTGCGTCGGCGGTGACCGTCCCGTAGGCGGCCAGGGTCCCGGCGGCGGCCAGCACGGCGGAGGCCACGAAGGGCGCGTCACCGGCCGGCAGCACCGCGGCCAGGGCCGCCGACGCCGGCAGCACGGTCGCGCAGCCGGCGAGGAACTGCAGCCTCCCCGCCCCCTGCCCGGCGGCCGGCGCGAGGACGCCCGACCCGGCGAGCAGCAGGTGCGGCAGCGCGGCGAGTCCCAGCGCGACCGCGGCGCTGCGGTCGCCGTAGACCCTGGCGCGGACGGCGGCGAGGGCGGCCAGCGCGGTGCCCGTCACCGCGGCCACGACTCCTGGCAGGCCGTGCATGTCGTGCCGTACCGGGTCGGTCTGCCACAGCGCCCAGCAGAACGCCGCCATGAGCACGGCACCGCCGGTCAGCCCGGCGGAGCGCGTCATGCCGTCCGTCCAGCGGCGGCGGTCGCTCGACACGGCGGTGGAGACCGCGTCGGCCACGTCGTCGTGGACGGGGGGCGGCAACGACGCCGCAAGGGTGCGCAGAAGGATGAACTCACCGTCCAGGACGTGCTGGGCGGACAGAGACAGAGCGGGGTCGAGCGCGGTGCCGTCGCGGCGTACGAGGTGGTAGCCGACCGGTTCCGCGGCATCCTGCGCCTGACCGGACAGCCGCAGGATGTCCGCCCGCAGGTCGGCGACCGGCAGGTCGTCGGGAAGCGCCAGGTCGGTCCGGCGGTCCGGCGCCACGACCGTGACGCGGCAGAATCCCGCGGATCCCGTCCCCCGGACGTCACGCGGCTCCGCGCTCTCGTGGCCCGGCCTCGGCGCGGGCACGTCCGGCGCCCGCCGCACCGCACGTGAGTGACGAAACGTGTCCATATGATTGCTCTCCGTAAAAGTAACGGCGGCACCGTATCAGCCGCCGACGACGACTCCCCGGGGCGGGCACATCTGTGAGTTCGGTCATCGTCAAACGCCCGCTACGCGTCCGGCCGCCCGCCGTGCCCTCCGAGGAGGTCCGTCTGGCGCCGCCCCCGGAACTCCGGCGCGGCCAGGAGCAGGGTCTGGCGGTCCTGCTCCTGCCGTTGCTGGCCATGGGCGGCTCGGCGGCGTATTTCTTCATGCCGGGATCGCAGCCGGTCATGAAGGTGATGGGCGGGCTGATGCTCGTGTCGGCCGTCGCTCTGGGAGCCGGCCAGCTCGTGCGGGCCCGGCAGGGCACGAGCTGGCACATGGCCGACAGCCGCCGCGACTACCTCGCATACCTGGCACGGCAGCGCCGGGCCGTCCGCCGCACCGCGGACCTGCAACGCAACGGCACGCTCCACACCCATCCCGCGCCCGACCAGCTGTGGGCGCTGGTGGCCGAGGGCCGGCGGGTGTGGGAGCGGCGCCCCGGCGACGACGACTTCGGGCAGCTGCGGATCGGGCTCGCGGCTCAGCGGCTCGCCACCCCGCTGATCACGCCCGAAACGGCCCCGGTGGACCGGCTGGAGCCGCTGACGGCGCACGCCCTGCGGCGCTTCGTCGCGGCGTACGGGGCCGTCGAGGGACTGCCGCTCGCGGTGTCGCTGCGGGCCTTCTCGCACGTGGTGCTGACCGGCGACCCCGACGCCGTCCGCGGCCAGGCGCGGGCGGCGCTGGCGCAGCTTGCCGCCCTGCACTCGCCCGCCGATGTGGTGCTGGGCGTCGCCGCGTCCCCCGGAGCGCTGCCGGAATGGGAGTGGGTCAAGTGGCTGCCGCACGTGCAGTCGTCCGCCGTGGCGGACGGGGCCGGCACCCGGCGCCTGGTGACGACCGGCACGGCAGAGCTGGAGGAGCTGCTGCGCCCCGCGCTGGAGGACCGCCCGCGCTTCCGGCGCGACGCGGCGCCGACACTCGACCGGCCGCACGTGGTTCTCCTCCTCGACGGCGGCACGGTCCCCGCCGTGGCCGCCGACGGGTTGCTGGGGCTGACGCTGGTGGAGCTGATTCCCGGTGGGGGCGCCGAGCCCCGCGGCGACCTGTGGGCGCGATGCACGGCCGGTGAGATGCTGCTGCGCTCGTCCGCGGGCCAGACGTACGCGGGGGTGCCGGACACGCTCAGCGCGCTGGAGGCCGAGGCCCTGGCCCGCCGACTGGCCCCGCTGCGCCCCGCGGAGGGTGGCGGCGGAGGCGAACCGCTGGTGTCCGACCTGGACTTCACCGACCTGATGGGCATCGGCGACGCGGGCACCTTCGACGCCGCCCTCGGATGGGCGCCGCGCGGCCGGCACGAACGGCTGCGGGTGCCCCTCGGGGTGGGCGAGGACGGCGAACCCGTGCACCTGGACCTCAAGGAGGCCGCACAGGAGGGCATGGGCCCCCACGGCCTGTGCGTGGGAGCCACCGGCTCGGGCAAGTCCGAGTTGCTCCGCACCCTGGTGCTGGGCCTGGCAGTCACGCACTCCCCCGAGACGCTGAACTTCGTCCTCGCAGACTTCAAGGGCGGCGCGACCTTCGCCGGGATGAGCACGCTGCCGCACGTGTCGGCCGTCATCACCAACCTGGCGGACGACCTGGCCATGGTCGACCGCATGCGGGACGCGATCACCGGTGAGTTGCAGCGGCGCCAGGAACTGCTGAAATCCGCGGGCCGTTACGCCGGCCTCCACGACTACGAGCGTGCGAGGGCAGCGGGCGCCGCCCTGCCGCCGCTCGCGACGCTGGTGCTGGTCATCGACGAGTTCAGCGAGCTGCTGACGGCGAAGCCGGAATTCATCGACATGTTCCTCCAGATCGGCCGCATCGGCCGCTCGCTGGGGGTACACCTGCTGCTCGCCTCGCAGCGGCTGGAGGAGGGCCGGCTCCGCGGCCTGGAGACGTACCTGTCCTATCGCATCGGCCTGCGGACCTTCTCGGCGTCGGAGTCGCGCGCGGCACTGGGGGTGCCGGACGCCTACCACCTGCCGCCGGTGCCGGGATCGGCCTGCCTGAAGACCGCGACGGGGGAGGTGGTCCGTTTCAAGGCCGCCTACGTGTCCGGCCCGCACCCGGGAAAGCAGGCGGCCGCCCCGGGAGGCGCGGGCGCGGCCGAGGGGCGGCGGGCCGTGCCGTTCACCGCCGCGCCGGTGCCGGTGCCGGCGGGCGGGCCCGAACCGCGGCCGTGCGGGCGCCGGGCCGGGCCCGTGGCCGACACCGTGCTGGACGTCCTCGTCCGCCGCCTGGCCGGCCGCGGCCCCGAGGCACACCGGGTGTGGCTGCCACCGCTGGACGCCTCCCCGGGCCTGGACGAGCTGATGCCGCTCGAAACCCCCGGGAGCGGGCCCCGGGTGGCCGCCGGGGTGCCGACGGAGCCCCTGCGGGTGCCGGTGGGCGTCGTGGACAGGCCGTTCGAGCAACGGCGGGACCCGCTGGTGCTGGACTTCGGCGGCGCGGCCGGACACGCACTGGTCGTCGGCGGCCCGCGCAGCGGCAAGTCGACGCTGCTGCGGACCCTCCTGGCGTCCTTCGCGCTGACGCACACACCGCGGGAGGTGCAGTTCTACTGCCTCGACTTCGGCGGAGGCACGCTGCGCGGATTGGCCGGCCTGCCGCACGTCGGCGGTGTCGCGGGACGCCTGGAGGCGGACCGGGTGCGCAGGACGGTCGCCGAGGTCGCGGGCCTGCTGGCCCGCCGCGAGGAGTTCTTCCGCAGCCGCGGCATCGACAGCATGGCGTCGTACCGCGCCGCGCGGGCGGCCGGTGAACTGCCCGGCGAGCGCTGGGGTGACGTCTTCCTGGTGGTCGACGGCTGGGGCGCCTTCCGGCAGGAACACGAGCAGTTGGAGCCGGTCGTCACCGACGTCGCGGCCCGAGGCCTCGGCTTCGGCGTGCACGTGGTGCTCACCGCGTCCCGGCACCTCGACGTGCGCGCCGCGCTGAAGGACCAGCTGCTCAACCGCCTGGAACTCCGGCTCGGCGACGCCATGGACTCCGAACTGGACCGCAGGGCGGCGGCGAACGTCCCCGCCGGCGTGCCCGGCCGCGGTGTCGCCCCGGGGGGGCTGCACTTCCTGGCGGCGCTGCCGCGCATCGACGGGGACCGGAGCGGGACGGACCTCGCCGAGGGCACCGCGGACCTCGTCGCGACGGTGAACGGCGCATGGAAGGGCGAGCCCGCGCCGGAGGTCCGGATGCTGCCGCGCCTGCTTCCCGCCGCGCAAATGCCGAGCGGCGCCCCCGGGCGCGGGGTGGCGATCGGCGTCGACGAGGCCGCGCTCGCCCCCGTCGTCGTCGACTTCGAGACCGACCCTCTCCTGCTGGTCTTCGGCGACGGCGAGTCCGGCAAGACGGCGCTGCTGCGCCTCGTCGCGCAGCAGCTGAGCCGCCGTTACACCCCTGAGGAAGCCCGGCTGGTCGTCGTCGACTACCGCCGCAGCCTGCTCGGGTCGCTGCCCGAGAGCCACCTGGTGGAGTACGTGACCGGGCCCGCCGCCCTGGAGACACACATGGCCGGGGTCGCCACGCTCGTCCAGCGCCGCATGCCGGGGCCGGACGTGACACCTCGGCAGCTGAGGGACCACAACTGGTGGACCGGCCCACAGCTGTTCGTGCTGATCGACGACTACGAGCTGGTCGCCGCGGGCGGAAACCCGCTGGCGGGGCTGGTGGAATCGCTGCCCTTCTCCCGGGACACAGGCCTGCGCTTCGTGCTGGCCCGCGCAGGTGGCGGCGCCGGACGCGCGGTGTACGAGCCGTTCCTCCAGCGGGCCAGGGAGCTGGGGGCGCAGTCCCTCGTCCTGTCGGGTGACCCGGGCGAGGGTGAACTGGCGGGAGGCGTGAGGCCACGCCCGATGCCGCCCGGGCGGGCGGTCTTCGCCGCACGCCGGGGCCCCGCCCGGCTGGTGCAGCTCGCGTGGGAACCGGAGTGAGCGTGCGGGCCTGTGGACAACCGGATTCAGCGGTCGCGACTTACTGCTACCGTTTGATCACTGAGAGTGTTTGAGCGGTTCGGGGTGGGATTTCCGGCCCTGGGCGGCGGCGTCGACGGGGGTCGGTCATGTGGGCGGAAGTGGACCGGGAGTGCGCTTCGAGCAGCGGCACGGGCACGTGGTCCGGTAGAGGATCCGGCGGGAGTTCCGGTGCGCGGGACGTGCCGCACCCGGGGGCGGAGCCGGGCGCCCCGCGGTTGCCGCAGCCGCGACTGGCGGATCTGGTGGCCGACGCGGAGGCGCCGGCGGCAGCGCCCTGCGGGCCGCTGCCCGGTCGGGCGGAGGAGGGCGCGAGCGGCGCACTGGCGGCCGAACTCGCGCGGCTCCACGCCGGATACGGCGATCCGGACGAGCTCCTCGACGCCCTCCGGGAGAGCGTGCTGCTGGTGCCGACCCTCGAAGGCGGTCTCCGTGCGGCCACCTCGGGGGGTGTGCGGTGGGTGTTCGCGTTCTCCGACGAAGGAGAACTGGCACGATTCGCCGCCGCCGGAGGTCCGGGCAGCGCAGTGGGCGGTGACGTGGCGCCAACCCCACGCGAGGACGTGGACTACGTGACCGTGCACGGGTGGCGGCTGCTCGACGAGGTCGTACCCGCAGTGGGCACACCGGCCGGAGTGGCGCTGGACGTCGCGGGACGTCTGCCGATGCTCTTCCCGCCCGTCACAGGGGTGGTTCCCGACACCGCCGCGGTGGACGTCGCAGCCCCGCGCAGGGAGGACCGATGACCGGGAGCGGCGGCTACGACGTCGGCGAGACGGCGCTGACGCGGACAGCGGCGGGACTGGGCGGCGTGATCCACGAACTCCAGTCGATGGGCCAGGAGGCCGCCGCGGACGTCGGCCGCGGGTTCTCGCACCTGAAGCTGACCGGGATGCAGACCGGCCACGACGGGCTCACCGCCGCCCTCGACGGATTCTGCGACCGCTGGGAATGGGGAGTGCGCGCCCTGGTCCAGGACGCGGACCAGATCGCGGAGCGGCTCGGCCTGGCGGCCGGTACGTACTACGAGATGGACCACTACGCGGAGAAGACGCTCAAAGTCGTCGTGGCCTCCGCCGTCGGGAACCCCGGTCTGACGGGGGAACAGGAAGAGGCCGCGCTGTGGGGGCGGATCGGCTCGGACAATCCGGTCGAGGACCTCCTCCACCCGGATCTCAGCGCCGCGTCCACCCGGCACGCCCTGTCCGACATGGGGCAGACCTGGCAGGAAACCGGCCGCGACATGGGCCGCAATCTCGTCTCGGAGACCGCTGCCACCCTGACGGGGACGGCCGAGCAGTACAACCGGTGGCTCGCGGGGAGCGGCACCCCGGCCGACCCCGGGCAGCCCCCACCGGAGGGCGGCACCTGATGGACCTCGGATCGCTCATCGACCAGGCCGGAAACGCGGGCGGGCGGCTGCTGCACCGCGTCGAGCACAAGACCGGCGCGCTCATCGACGACGACGCCCGTCTGGTGGCCGGGGGGCTCGACGCGATCGGCCTGCACCACGCCGCGGACTGGGCCGCCACCACCGGCGACCACGTGGCCGACGAACTCGGCGCACACGTCCCGGAGTACGACCTGGGCGACAGCGACGACGCCGGGCACCTGCTGCACGGCGATCCCGCACGCATCCGTGCCACCGCCGGGCATCTGCGACAGCTGCACACCGCCTTCGACACCGGCCACGGCGGCATGTCACGCCTCGGCGCCGACGACTGGCGGGGCGCGGGCGGGGACGCCTTCCGCACGGCCTTCACACCGCAACCCGCGGCCTGGGGCCGCGCCGCCGACGCATGCCAGGACGCCGCTGACGCCCTGGAACGCTACGCGTGCACGGTGGAGTGGGCGAAGCGGCGCGCATCGGAGGCACTACGGCTGTGGGAGAGCGGCGTCGTCGCCCGCAACAAAGCTGCTGAGGCCTACGACGAGCAGGTCGCACAGTACGAGACGGCTCGCGCGGCCGGAGGCACCCCCGCCGCACCCGCCCCGTTCACGGACCCCGGGGAAGACGCACGGGAAGCCGCCCGCGACATGCTCGCTGCCGCCCGCCAGCAGCGCGACTCGGTGGCCCGCAGCACGGCGGCGGCCCTGCACTCCGCCGCCGGACTCGCGCCGAAGATGCCGAGCTTCACCGAACGGCTGGCCGCCCGCACGGAGGACCTGCTGAGCACGGCACCCATCCGTCTGGAACACGTCGCCGGCGGCATGGTGCGTGCCGCGTGCGACGCCCTCCGCTTCGCCCGCGGCCTGGACCCGTACGACCCGTACAACCTGACCCACCCGGCCCAGTACCTGACACACCTCAACGCCACCGCCGCCGGCCTGCTGGACCTCGCCGTACACCCCGAACGGCTGCCACCCGCGGTCCTCGGCACGGGGTGGGGCCGCGACGGCGAAGAGGCCGCGGGGCGACTGCTCGCCAACCTGCTCTACGCCGTGGGCACGGACGGGGCTGCGGCAGCGCGTGCCCGCGCCCCGGGCTGGCGCAGGGCCGTGCCGACACACGGCACCACGCTGAAGGACATCCGTGCAACGCTGCGCGGCGGCCACGACGGACTCCAACCCGTCGACCCCGCCGACCAGCGCGCACTGGAAGCCGCAGTACCACGCAACCGCAACGGCAGCTTCCAGCGCTATCCCGACCCGCGGGGCCCATGGACGTCACGAGTGAACGCAGGCGGGATGAGCGTGCCGGGGCGCTCCAACAACTGTGCGGATGCGGTGCGTTCCGCACTGGAGACGTGGTACGGCAATCCGCAGGTCGCTGCGGCGCGGACGGTGCCTCGAATGCCGGATGGCACGCTGGATGTCCGAACTGCCGAACATCACGGAGTGGAGAACGGCAATTCCTGGGGCGGTACAAGTATTCGCTACACAGGCCCAGGTCCCGGTGCATACGAGAAAGTGGCGGACGCAGTACGTGCGTCAGGGCATGGCTCGAGTGCTCTTGTGCATATCGAATGGCCGTTGAAGACGGACGGCGAGCTCACCTCACACGTCTTCACAGCGCTAAACCACGAGGGCCGACTTTTCTGGTTCGACCCGCAGTCGGGCGAGGCGAGCCTCAGCCCAATTCATCTCCAAGCAGCGCACGTTTATCACTACACCCTCGACCCCAAAAGACAGCCTGTAACCCCACCTGTGCTGACTGCGGCAGTCACTCCGCACCCGTGAAAATGCCATTACAGGGGAAGGATCCGTGATCTCCGTCAACGCCGAAGATGCGCAGCTCATCGCCTCGAGTCGCTACGGATGCCAACTACCAGACGGCAGCATGGCTCCGATAGTCGCAAGCGAATTCGAAGAAGGCTTCATTGTTATGCCCTCGTTTCCACCGGTGACGCCACCGCCTCCACCTCGGTTAGGAGATCCACCACGGACGACCTCACCGGGCACATCCGCCATTATCGTGGACAAGCAGACCGGCGAAATGACCGTGCTGCCGTACTACGGCGAAGAAGGAACCGCCGAGGCCTACCGGCGGCTGCGCGCACAGCCGCCTCCGCCGCCTCCCCCGAACCCGCTCCCCCGGAGCGGTGCGCGCCGTCGCTGGGGCTTCCGTAAGGCGGGGGGCTCCGGGGCCTCCGGCGCGGGGTGGGAGTAGGCGGCGGCCGCTCACGTCAGGCGCGGCGCCTGCGGTCGCGGAGGGTGATCGTCGTGCCGGTGAGCAGAAGCACGGCGGCGGCGGAACCGGTCACCAGGTAGGTGGCGGTGCGCTCTTCCCGTTGGCGGGCGGGGTCGGGCGGCGTGAGAGCAGCCGGGATCGCGTGGGCGCGGCCGTGGCGTTCGCCGGGGTCCGGGTCGGGGGTCGGCGTCTCGATTCGCTCGGCGTCGTCGGTCAGGGCACGGACGGGGTCCACCACACCCCAGCCGACGAGGGCGTTGTGCCCGGGCGAGGTGCGCCGGGCCGTCTGCTCGATCTGGGCGATCACCTCGGCCGCCGTCCAGGTGGGGTGCTCGGCCCGGATCAGCGCGGCGACCCCCGCCGCGTAGGGGGCGGCGAAGCTGGTCCCGTTGTCGATGCACTGACCACCCCCGGGCACGGTGGACAGCATGTCCACGCCTGGAGCGGCGACTGCGACGAATTCCCCCGCCTGGGAGAACGGCGCCCGCTCGTCGTTGCGGTCCGACGCCCCCACCGCCAGGACGCCCGGATAACCGCCGGGGTAGGTGGTGCGGAAGGCACCGTCGGATCCGCCGTTCCCTGCGGAGGCGACGATCACGGCGTCGGCCCGTACAGCGGCCGCGACGGCGGCTTCCAGGCCTGGTGTGCCGCGCGGGGTGTCCTGCGAGACGTTGATGACGTCGGCGCCTTCCGCGACGGCCTGCCGCAGGGCTCTGGCCAGGCCCTCAACGGTGCCCGTGCCGTCCCTGCCCGCTTGCCGGACGGAGATCAGGGTCGCCTGCGGGGCGAGTCCGACGAAGCCGGTGACCGTGGAGGGGCGGGCCGCGATGATGCCGGCTACTTCCGTGCCGTGCCCGACCGGGTCGGTGGTGCCGCGGCCCCCGGCGCCGGTCAGGTCGGCGCTGCGCGAGGCGTCGACGGCGTTCGCCAGCTGGGGGTTCCGGGTGTCGATCCCTGAGTCGATCACCGCGACGGTGACGCCCTTGCCCTGAGTGCTCTGCCACAGCCGGCTGAGCAGCACCCGCTGCAGGAACCACGGCGTCTGCGCGACGTCAGGAGCGGGGAACGTGCATGCGCCCTCGCCGTCGAGCGCCGGCGCGGTCTGCGCCGCCATCGCGCCGGTGGGCGTCGCCGTCCCGAGACCGACCGGCACCACGGTCGCCAGGGCAGCCACGGCCGCCAACCGCCGTGCCGGACGGCGCCTCCGCGTATCGCGTCCGTACATGGTGGTCAGCCGAAGTAGGACGCGGCCTTCCTGTCCGCGGCGCTGTAGTGGCCGCCGGCCATCTGCACCTTGCTCGCGATCGACTCCAGCACGCCGTGCATGTGGTGCGTGCGGTGCGCCCATTCGCGGGCGACGGCGTGGAAGGCGTTCTGCGCGTCGCCCTCCCAGTACTCGGCGACGGCACGTACGCGTGTCAGCAGGTTGTCCAGATCGCTGTGCAGTTGCGTTGCCTGGTGCCTGATCACACCGGCGGCCTCGTCGAGGGAGGCGTAGGTGACCTTGAGCTGACCGGGATCGAGCATGGAGGACCTCATGGCTTGTGGGTTCGGCGGGCGGGCGTCAGAGGCCGGCGATGCCGCTGCCCGAGGCGGCACCGTTGACGTCGAGGCTTTTCATGTCCTGGAGGACGCCCTCGTCGGTGGCGCCGGCGGTGAGGTTCGTGTCGTGCACCGCCTGTCCGATCCTGCCGAGCAGGAGCGCCAGGACGCGGTGGTCCTCGTTGATGAGGGTCTGCTGGGCCGTGAAGGCGTTGGCGCCGATACCGCGCCAGTGGCCTTCGAGATTGTCGATCACCGCTCGGAGCGCTCTGACCTGGCGGTCCATCGAGCCGACCATGACGTCGAGGTCGCTCTCGAGCTTGCCCAGTGAGGCGGTGGTGACTTTCATACCGGTTGTCATGACCCAGGCCCTCCCCTGCGTACACGTTGTGCACATACGGTCGCGGAGAGTGACTCCGCGTGCTCAGCTTACCGACGCGCCGCCGGGCGCCCTCAACACGACACCCGGTGAGCGCAGTTGTCGCAGAGGCGATTCCGGGGCCGGAACCTCACCGGATGACCGGTGGCACGATGCCGTCGCGGGAAGCGCCCCGGTCCTCCTCGACGGGACGGCCGTCAGGACGCCGGGCAGCGCGGGGCTCGTCCCGCGTGGCTCCTGGGGGGTGTGGCGCGAAGTCGGCGGGGGGAACTGGGCCCACCACCCCGCCGGGTTCGCCGGGGAGACGGCGTGCGCCGCTGCGGCCGGTCGCGCCTGCGCCCCTGCTTGCCGTGCGCCCGCCCACCGCGCCGCCGAGGGGCGGCGGGACGGCGGGACCTTGTCCGCCGATGACGCCGCCGGCCGGGCCCTGCGCCGCGCCACTGGCCGCCAAGGGCTGGCCGGCAGGGCTGCCGCCGACGATGCCGTGGTCCTGGCTGCCGCGGGCGGCAAATGCCTGCGAGACCGGCTCGCCGGAGGCCTTCGGCACCATCTGCCGAGGAGAATCCCGTGGCAATTGCGCCGCCGTTCCCGCTTCGGGTGACCGCCCGTACGGGAGAGAGCCGCCCGTGAACGGAGGAGCGACGACCTGGGAACGGGGTGCGAGCAGGCCCGTGCCGTGGCCGTCGCCGTTCGGCCACGGACCGGACGCCGTCGGAACCGGCACAGCAGGTGCCGTCGCGGCCGTCGACTGCGTTCGGGTGAGCGGTGTCTCCGCGCTTCCCGACGCCGCCGGCGGTGGGGCGTGAGGTGAGACGGTGTCCCGCACGAAGTCACCACCGGCTGCCCTGCCCAGTGAGCCGTGCGCAGCGGGACGTGCCGTCCGATCGCGTGCGGACGGTGGAAGGATCGGGCTCGCGCCGCTTCCGGCACCGGCTCGGCGTGCCTGCGGCGGGGGTACGAACAGCGACGGCACCGGCGGATACTCCGGTGGCACGGCGTTCCCGATGACCGTTGTGGCAAGGGAGTAGGACTGCGCCAGCTTGCGCATCTGGTCCGCCGCGCCGAGCCGGGCGGCTTCCGCCTCCGCGTGCGCCCGGCCGATGCGGGCCAGGGCGTCCGGGTCGTGGCGGGCGGCGGGGTCGGCCAGCAGGGCCGCCCAGGTGCTCTGCGCCGCCGTCGGGAGGGGCGGCATGTCGCGTGTGACCTCGCGTAGGGTGTCCGCCGCGTGTGTGAGGGCCGTGGCGGTGGACCGGGCGTAGTCGCCCAGCTTCAGGGTGGACGTGGCGACGCCCCTGCCCCATTCCCGGAATGCGGCTCCGGATGCGCCTTCCCAGTCGATGCGGTCGACGTGCCGGTGGAGTTCCGCCCCGATCCGGGCGATCTTCTCGACGGCCAGGGCGAGGTGGTCGCCGACGGATCCGATCGCCTCGGGATCGGCGTGCCGGAGCATGGCCTGCAGTTGATCGTGCGAGAAGGACTCGAAGTCCGTCCGGCTCCGGCCCTCGACGTGGGCGTCCGGGGCGGAGGAGCCTGCGGGGTGGGCGCCGCCTCCGGTCACCCCGGGCTCCCGGGGGCCGCCGCAGCCGCGTCTTTTCGGCCCGAGGGGTCCGGCCCCGGGTCGCACGCCCGGTGGATCCGGTCGCTCAGGTCCAGGAGCCTGCCCTGCGTGGCGAGGTCGACGTCCGTGAACGCGGCGTGCCCGATGCCCAGCGAGAGGCCCATCGCCTCGACCTGGTCGGACAGGGTCCGGGAGAGCTGTTCGAGGCGGTCGTGGACGTACGCGTACGCCGTCGCCAGGTCGTCGGCCTCGCCGAATCCGGTACCGAACCGGACAGGTGCGATGCGCTGGCCGCCGATGCGGTGCGGGGCGGCCGCGGAAGCCTGCAGATCGGCGAGAAGTCCGTCGACGCGGGTCCTGACGCCTCGCAGGTCTTCCAGCGCGACGTACAGGCCGCCGCTGTCACGTGATGCGCTCACCGGATGGTCACTTCTCCCCCACGGGCACCGACGGCCACAGTGGCCGTCGGGGGCACCTTAGCCGCACGTTCACCGGCGCAGATCTCATGATCCTTGCGGCCGTGCGGCGCTCGAGGTGTCCAGTACCGGGCCTCTCGGGAGGAGTTCGGACCACCCGATCGGGACGGGCAGCGGGTTGACGCCGGCGTAGCCGAGTCGGGTCGCGGCCTCGCCGGTCGGCTGCCGCGCGTCGGCGGCCCGGCCGGCGGCGGCGCTGTCGCTGGTGCGGGGGACGGCGTAGCGCAGGCCCGTGTCGGTGACGAGGTAGGACGTGCCGCCCGCGGTGTCGCTGCCGCTGGTCTCCCGGTAGAGCAGGCCGCTCCCGGGAGTGACGTGGACGGAGGCGGTGCCTTCGGCGATCGGCTCGGGATAGTGACGACCGGCCCAGATGCCGAGGTGCGATGCGGACGGCGACGCACTCCCCCCGCCCAGCACGACGCACACCGCCTCACGGGGTGAGCCGGCCGTAGCGGTGTTGACCTGGCGCGGGTCGCCACGGGGCCAGTCGGCGGGCAGGAAGGAGGACTGCGGGCGGGCCGGGAGACTGGTCCTGACCGGGTCGGTCTGGGCGTTGGCCTGGAGCAGCAGGAGCGCTGCGAAGCGGGTGACCGGGGCGGCGCCGCGCCGGGTGACGACGTAGTACTCGTCACCGGCCGCCGACGTGGCCCGCAGGACGGTGCCCACCCTGGCGCTGCGGGTGGGCGACACGCCGGTCCGCACGACGGTTCCGCGGCCCTGGAGGACGGGGAAGTCGACGGGCGTCCCGGAGGTGAGTGAGGCGAGCCAGGAATCGGTCACGGTCTGCGGGCGCGGATTCTCGCCGAAGAGGGTGCGCGGGAGCAGGTTCTCGCCGCCGCCCGCCGCGGCCGGGTCAGCTGAGCCGAGCCGGAACTTGGTGCCGCCGGCGTCGACGAGGTACTGCCTCCCCTGCCCGTCCTGGACGTAGAGCACTTGGTCGCCGCTCAGCGCGGACCTTCCGCGCACCGATGCCGCCTCGTCCCCGCCGAGGACGAAGACGGCCTGCCGGGCGGTGCGCCCGGTGCCGGCGTCCGGACGGTCGCAGACGGCCCACACCTTCGCCTCGGCGGCGTCGGCCGGGGCGGGCAGGCGGTCCGGCGCGTAGGGGATGCCCAGTGGCGCGCCGTGCCGGAGCCCGCTGTGGTCGAGTACGGATTCCCTGACCTTGATGACGTCGTAACCGCCGGGGTCGAGGAGCAGTCGCGCCGAGGCCATGTTCAGCACGGGGTGCAGCACGGGCCCGCGGGTGCCCGCGTCGTTCAGCACGACGTAGCGCGTGGTGGACTCGTCGGCGACGATCACGTGCTTGCCCGGCGCGGCCCAGCCGGCGGGTGCCGGAGGGCTCACCAGGCCCCAGGCGCCGAACGCGGCGAGCAGTACGGCGCCGAGGACGGCACCGGGCAGGAGCGCGTGCAGTGGCCGGGGGGCGCCTTCGTCGGAGCCGGTGGTGCCGGGCTGGAGGAAGGCCGCCACCACGCGCCTGCGCGCGAACGTGTAGGCGTTGAGCTGTTCCCTGCGCGAGGCCATGGTCGGGCGATATCCCCCGGGTGATGTCCGCTGCGACGGCTGTCACGGGTGGAGCCGCCCTGCGGGCGGGATCCGGCTCCACTATGCCGGATGCGCCGAATGTCCGACGTCCCCGCTACCGTGAGGGAAAGTCACGATGCAGAAGAAAAGGGGGGTTTGGGAATGCCGGCGAACACGGCGTCACGCAGGACGCGCGAAGCACCCGCTGCGCCCTCCTCGGGTCCGCGCCGACGCCTGGGCCGGATCGGCGCACCAGGGCTGCGGCGTCTCGTGCTGCTCGAGGTCGCGGCGGCTTCGGTGCTGGTCGGGTCGGCCGCCGGACGGCCTGCGCTGGTGCCCGCCTGCCTGACGGCGGTGGCTCTGGTGGCCGCCGTCGCGGCACGCCACCGGGGCCGGCCGCTCCTGGAGTGGTCGGGCGCCGCGCTGGCGATGCGGGGCAGGAGGCGGCGGGCGGGCGGTGCGCCGCCGGGTCCGCTCGATCCGGTGCTGGCGCCGCTTGCCGAATGCGAACCGGCGCTGCGGACGTACGCCTTCGCCGGACGCGGGGGGCGCAGCGTCGGGATGGTGGGCGACGGCACGTTCCTGACGGCGGTGCTGGTGGTGCGGGCGGAGGACGAGCCCCTGCGCCGCACCCGGCCGCTGCCGCTGGGGCCGCTCCACGACGCCCTGGAGGTCGAGGACGTCAGGCTGGCGTCGGTCCAGGTCGTCCAGCAGATACGCCCTGCTGCCGTCCGGCAGGGGCTTTCGCCGGACGGTGCGGTGCCGCGGTACGGACTTCGGGCGGTCCGGGGCACCTGGGTGGCGCTGAGGCTGGATCCGGAGCTGTGCTCCACGGCGGTGCTGGCCCGCGGCGGGGGCGTGGGCGGTGCCCAGAGGGCGGTACTGCGGGCGGCGGATCATCTGGCAAGCCGCCTCCTGGGGGCGGGCTTCGCTGTGGCGGTGCTGGACGAGGAGGAGCTGACCGCGGCGCTGGCGGCCTCGGCATGCGTCGGGGCGCCGGGGGCGGATCCCGTGGCCGCGGAAGGCCCCAGGGCCGTGGAGCACAGCCGTGCATGGCACTGCGGCGGCCGCCGGCACACCACGTACGGGCTGGGCGACGTGCCCGCCGCCGCCGAAGCGATGGCGGCGCTCACGTCGGTGCCGGCGACGGCGTACAGCTTCGCACTGACGCTGGCGCGTGGACCGGGAGGAGCACCGCTGGTCGCCGGGTTTCTCCGGGTCACGGCCGAGGGCGACACCGAACTGGCTTCAGCTTGGGCGGAGTTGGAGGCGGTGGCACGCCGGCGTGCCGTGGAGCTGACGCGGCTGGACCACGAGCAGTTGCCGGGGCTGCTGGCCACCCTGCCGCTGGGAGGGACCCGTTGACGGCCGCGCGACCGCCCGGCCGGGCACCCCTCACGCCGCAGTCGGACGCACCGGCGGCACTCCCTGCGGCGCGGCCGGGATTCGGCCTGCGCGGCCCACAGCGCCCTCGCCAGGCCTTGTCGCGGTCCCGTCTGGAGGCGATGTCGCTTCCGCTCGGCGACGACGGCGTGGCGGCCGGGACGGACGAGGCGGGCGACCCCGCAGTCCTCGGCCTGTTCCGCCCGGCGCCGCTGGACGTCGTGGTGATCGGCAGTGTGTGGGCGGCGCAGGTCTTGGCGCTGCGCGCGCTCGGCGCGGGGGCGATGGTGATCGTCGAGTCGGCGCGCCCCCGGTGTTGGGCACCGCTCATGAGGGGGACCGCGGCGGGCGGCAGTCCCTCGGTGTACGGCGTGGGGGAAGTACCGCTCCAGAGCCAGGACTTGCCGGGCCCCTTCCTGGTCGTCCGGGACTGCGGGGCGCAACCGCCGCGGAGCAGGCTCGCGCGAGCACCCTGGCAGGCGGTGCTCACGCTGCTGCCGTTCCTCGGCCGGCAGGCGGCGGGGCTGCCGGCGGCGGCGGAACTCGTCGGGATCCAGCGGGTCTCCCCGCAGGAGGTGCAGGTGCTGGCCAGGACACTGCAGTTGACCCGCGAGCAGGCGGCGGCTCTCCCCGGGCTCGACGACGACGCGATGCTGTGGGCCACGGCGCGGCACCGGCGCTTCGTCCGACTGGCGCCGAGCGCGGCCGAGACGGAGCTGCTGGGCGGGGCACGGCGTATCGACTGAGCGGCGGGGCCGGCTTCGGGCCGGCGCCAGCAACCGCGCCCCTCCTGAACGCTCTCCCAGGTGACGACAGGCAGCTCACCGAAGAGCGCGGCAATGTACCGCGGCGCGGGGTATATACCGAGGGGAACGGCTTCGGACAGGGCGCCGGCGGATCCCGGCGGAGTCCGCCACCGACTGCCGAGCCTTCCTGCGGGAATGAGCGAAGCCGGAACAAGACGGCCTGACAACGGACGTACCCCGGCGATTAGGCTGTCCGTCGAGAGCAGCAGGAAGCGGCGGAGGGCCTCGCCCTGCGGCGTACGGGGCGGGGAGAGCTACGGGGCAACTCCCCGACGCAGACCGGGAGGCACAGTGAACAGCGATCGGGACGACAACCGCGCGGGCGGGGCCGCCCCTGTCGACGCACCGGCCGAAGGGGACGTGACGGGCGAATACCGCTTCGACTTCACACCGCCGGCCTGGTACATGCAGAACAGCAGCGGGGACGCCGGAACGGGCGAGGAGGAGCCCGAAACGGAGGAGCCCGCCGCGCCTGTGGCGCCCGCGGCGCCCGAACCGCAGGCCGTGGCACAGGAGTCCGGCACCCCGGCGGCGGAAGCCGCACCGCGGGTGCCCGTGTGGGAGCCGCTACCGCCACGCGGTCAGCAGGAGCCCGCGCCCGGTGCCGGGTCCTGGTCGGCGACCGCAGTACCGCTGCCGCCCGTGGTCAGCGACTCCTCCACCGAGCGGCCGGTCTGGTCCAGCATCCCGGTCACGCCGGCCGCGCCCGCGCCCGTCCCCGCAGAGGCGGAAGCGGAACCGGAGCCCGAGTCCGACCCGGAAACGGAAACCGGTTCGGCGCCCGAGCCGCCGGCGGCGCAGCGGGAGGAAGAGGAAGCAGAGCCGGAGGGGCCGGGTGGCCGCGCGACCGTGCGGTTTTCCGCCGCGGCTCTGCGGCAGGAGATCGAGGAGCGTGCCGGAGTGCGGATCGAGGACGTGGGGCAGGCGGGTCCGCTCGGACCGCCGCCTTCGACGGCAGAGCCGGAGGACGCAATGCCCGCACCGCTCGTACCCGCCCCCGAACCCGAGCCCGAGGACGCCCGGCCTCACACACCCGCCGCGCCCACCGCCGCCTCGGAACCGGAGGACGCGCGCCCTTCCGAACACGTGCCCGTGTGGACTCCGCTGCCGCAGCCTCCCGTTGCGGACCCCGCGCCCTGGGCTCCGCCCGGACCGCAGAGCGCGATGCCGCCGCTGCCGCCGCACTTCGAACGCGCGGAACCGCAGCAGCCGACGCCGGAGTCCTCGCAGTCCTTCCCCGAGCCCGTCGCTCCGCCGGTGGCGCAGAGTGCTCCGCCGCAGGGACCCGCCGCCGCGTATCCGCCGCCGCAGGGGCCCGCGGCCGTCTACCCTCCGCCGCAGGGACCGGCCGTCCACGCCGCGCCGCAGCCGGCTGCTCCGGTCCCGTACCCGGGCCCGGGTCACCCCGCACCTGTGCCGCCCGCGCCGGCGCCGCCCGAGCCGCAGAGCGGTTACGGCTTCCCGCAGCAGGCGCAGCACCTGCCCGCGGCTCCCACGGCGCCCGCGTCCGTGCCGGAGCCCACCCCGGCACCCGCGCCCGCTTCCGCCGAGCCCGCACCGCAGAGCGGCTACGGCTTCCCGCAGCAGGCCCCGCAGCCGCCCGCACCCGCTCAGCCCAACCCCCAGGACGGTTACGGCTTCCCGCCCGCGCCCGCTCAGCCCAACCCCCAGGACGGTTACGGCTTCCCGCCCGCACCGCAGGGGCAGGGCGTGGTGCCGACCGGGCTCCCGCAGCCGCCCGCCCCCGTGCATCCGCAGGGCGGCTACGGCTTCCCTCCGGGCCAGCAGCAGGGCATAGCCGCGGAGCCGGAGGCGGCGGGCCCCCTCCCGCCGCTGCCCGCGCAGGGGGGCTACGGCTTCCCGCAGCAGCCCCCCGCCCAGAACCTGCCCGCCCCGTACGCCGCGCCGCAGGGCCCGGCGGCCGTTCCCGGTCAGGCGCCGCACCAGTTTCCGGGGCAAGCCCCGGTGCCTCCCCAGGGCCAGATGCCCGGTCAGGTACCGGTGCCGGGTCCGGCAGCTGCTCCCGGCCCGGATCCGCGGGTGCAGGGCGACCCGGCGGCACCGGCGCACGCCCAGCCGCCAGCCGCGGCTCCCGCTCCTGCCGGTCCCGTCGACCCGCGGTCGGGCGGCTGGCCGACGGTGACACCGGACCAGCGGCAGCGCACCGCCCAGGGCGGGGCTCCACTGGGCTACACCGCGGCCGTCGAGCTGTCCTCCGACCGGCTGCTGCGCAACCAGCCCAAGCCGCGCAAGCCCGGGGCCAACGCGCAGCCGAGCCGCTTCAAGATCGGCGGCAAGAAGGAGGAGGCGGAGCGGCAGCGCAAGCTGGAGCTGATCCGTACCCCGGTGCTGTCGTGCTACCGGATCGCGGTGATCAGCCTCAAGGGCGGCGTCGGGAAGACGACGACCACGACCGCCCTCGGCGCGACGCTCGCCAGTGAGCGTCAGGACAAGATCCTCGCGATCGACGCGAACCCCGACGCGGGCACGCTCGGCCGCCGCGTGCGCCGGGAGACCGGTGCGACGATCCGCGACCTGGTGCAGGCGATCCCGTACCTCAACAGCTACATGGACATCCGCCGCTTCACCTCGCAGGCGCCGTCCGGTCTGGAGATCATCGCCAACGACGTCGACCCGGCGGTGTCGACGGCCTTCAGCGACGAGGACTACCGGCGGGCGATCGACGTGCTGGGCCGCCAGTACCCGGTGATCCTCACCGACTCGGGCACCGGTCTGCTCTACAGCGCGATGCGCGGGGTGCTCGACCTGGCCGACCAGCTGATCATCGTGTCGACGCCGTCGGTCGACGGCGCGTCCAGCGCCAGCACGACACTGGACTGGCTCTCGGCGCACGGCTACGCCGACCTGGTGGCGCGCAGCATCACGGTGATCTCCGGGGTGCGCGAGACCGGCAAGATGATCAAGGTCGAGGACATCGTGGCGCACTTCCAGACCCGCTGCCGCGGTGTGCAGGTGGTGCCGTTCGACGAGCACCTGGCGGCCGGTGCCGAGGTGGATCTGGACATGATGCGCCCCAAGACCCGCGAGGCGTACTTCCACCTCTCGGCGATGGTCGCCGAGGACTTCGCGCGGGCGCAGCAGGCCCAGGGGTTGTGGACGGGCAACGGGCAGAGCCAGCCGCCGCAGCTGGCGCCGCCGATGCCCGGGCAGTACGCGGCGGCACCGTACGCCGGAGCACCGGCCGGCTACCCGGCGCCCGGCCAGCCGGGCCAAGGGGGGCAGCCCGCTCAGCCGGGTCAGCCGCCCGCTCAGCCGCAGCAGCCGTACGGCCAGCCACCGATGCCGCCCGGCCAGTTCCCGCCCGCGCAGTACGGGGCTCCCCCGCAGGCCCCGCAGGCGTATCCGCCGGCCGGTCCGGCAGGCCAGCCGCCGGCCGCGCCCTTCCAGCCGCAGTCGCCGCAGCCACAGGCTCCCCAGCCGCAGCAGGGCTGGCCGGCGCCGCAGCCGGGCGCCGATCAGGGGTACGGCTACCCGCCGCCGCCTCCCCCGGAGCAGCAGTAGCGGCGGCGGACCGTCCCCCCGGATGAGGCCGGGGGGACGGTCCGCGCCGGTCACGTGGTCATCGGGCCGCCGTCGTGGGTCACCACGGCGGCGGCCCTTGCCGTGTACGGGTTGTCAGGGTGGGGATACCTCAGCGGTCGTACACGGGGTCCCCCCGGGGATGCAGGTGCGGGCAGGAAGAATCCGCCCGTGGTCCGTCGCGGACGGGGTGGGCGAGAACGGACGATAGGGACATCCTGATCGACCGTTCCGCGCACCTCACGAGGACCAGCGATGATCGAAGCCCACGCACTGACCAAACGCTACGGCGAGCGCACCGCCGTGGCCGACCTCAGCTTCGCCGTGCGCCCGGGCACGGTGACCGGTTTCCTCGGGCCGAACGGCGCGGGGAAGTCGACGACGATGCGCATGATCCTCGGACTCGACACGCCGAGTGACGGCTGGGCGACGGTCAACGGCAAGCGGTACGCCGAGCACCGCGCGCCGCTGCACGAAGTCGGCGCCTTGCTGGAGGCACGCGCGGTCCACAACGGGCGCAGCGCGTACCACCACCTGCTGGCGCTGGCCGCGACCACCGGCATCCCTCGCCGCAGGGTGGACGAGGTGGTCGACATCGTCGGTCTGCGCGAGGTGGCGCGGAAACGGGCGGGGGGATTCTCCCTGGGCATGGGCCAGCGGCTCGGCATCGCGAGCGCCCTGCTCGGTGACCCGGCGACGCTGGTGCTGGACGAGCCGGTGAACGGGCTGGATCCCGAGGGGATCCTGTGGATCCGCACTCTGCTCAAGGGCCTGGCCGCGGAGGGCCGGACCGTCCTGCTGTCCTCGCACCTGATGTCGGAGATGGCGCTGACCGCGGAGCATCTGATCGTCATCGGCCGGGGCCGCCTGATGGCCGATGTGTCGGTGGCGGAGTTCGTCAGGGCGGCGGGTGGCACCGTCCGGGTGCGGACGGACGAGGCGACGCGGTTGCGCGGCCTGCTCGCGGGGCCGGATGTGTCCGTGAGCTCCTCCGAGACTGACGTCCTGGACGTCGGCGGGCTGAGCAGCGAGCGGATCGGTCGTATAGCCGCGGACGCAGGGATCGCCCTGGCCGAGCTGACGCCGCAGCAGGCGTCCCTGGAGGAGGCGTTCATGGAGATGACGCGGGATGCGGTCGAATACCAGGCCGTCACGTCGAACGAGCGGGAAGGACAGCCGGCATGAGTACGACGACGGGCTCGGCCGTGGCGGACGGTCTCGTGCCTCCGGCCCCGACGGCCGGCGTGCGCGGCGAGGTGACCCAGCTCCGGGTGCTGCACTCGGAGTGGATCAAGATGCGGAGTCTGCGGTCCACGTTCTTCACCCTGATAGCCGCCGTGGTGGCGCTCGTCGGGCTGGGCGCGCTGTTTTCGGCGTTCACGGCGGGTCACTGGGATCACATGAGCGTAAGGGAGCGGGCGAGCTTCGAGCCCGGCCTCACCAGCCTGCGCGGATATTTCCTGGCCCAGCTCGCGGTGGGCGTGCTGGGCGTGCTGATGGTCAGCGGCGAGTACGCGACGGGAACGATCCGCGCGTCGCTCACAGCGGTGCCGCGCCGGCTGCCCGTCCTGTGGGCGAAGGCAACCCTGTACGTGGCGGTCACGTGGGCACTGATGACGGCGGGCGCGTTCGCCGCCTTCCTCGTCGGCCAGGCCCTGCTGTCCTCCCAGCACGTGGAGACGTCGCTGGGCGCCCCCGGTGAGCTGCGCCAGGTGATGGGGCTCGGCCTGTACCTGACCGTGGTGGGCCTGCTCGGAGTGGCGATAGGCGCGCTCATCAGGAACACGGCGGGCGGGATAGCGACGGTGTTCGGGCTGTTGCTGGTGGTGCCCGTCCTCGCGGAGGCCCTGCCCGCGTCGTGGGGCGACCGCATCGACCAGTGGTTGCCGAGTAACGCGGGGCAGTCGGTCCTCGCACTGCACCGGGAGGCGCATACGCTGGCGCCGTGGACGGGATTCGCGGTGTTCTGCCTGTACGCGGTGGTGACGCTCGCGGCTGCTGCGGTGCTGCTCCGGCGCCGCGACGTCTGAGGGCGGCGCCATGACGGTCGCACCCCAGGCTCCCGGTGGGCCCGTGCAGGGGCGGGCGGAGCAGCGGGAGGCCTCCTTGCGAGGCGGCGGCGTGCTCCATGGCCCGGTGCCTCGGTGGCGGCTGGGCGGGGGATCGGCAGGGCGGGGGTGGCCGTGGGCGGAGCGAGTGGCCGGGAAGGGGTACGCCTGGGTCGTGTCGTGGCTGCGGCTGTCGCCCGCGGCGGTGGACGCGGTGCTGGCGAGCGGGCTGTTCATGGCCACGGTGGCAGCGCTGCGCGGCCCCATCGGCCACGACCCGGCACTGCTCCTGCCGCTGCATGCCGCACTGGTGCTGCCGCTGGTGTGGCGGCGGCGGGCGCCGATGACGGTGTTCTGCTGCGTCGCGGGCGCCGCCTTCGTCCAGTGGGTCTGCGACGTGCGGATCCCCACCGACGTCACGCTGCTGCTGGCGCTCTACGCGGTGGCCGCCTACAGCACCCGGCGCCGGACCCTGCTGGCCTTCGCGATGCTGGAGTTCGGCGTCCTGCTGGCCACGCTGCGGTGGTCGGTGCACGACCGGGGCACGGGGACGTTCGTGTCGCTGTCGGCGATGGCGACCGCGGCCATGGTGCTCGGACTGAACATGCGCAGCCGGCGGGACCGGCTGGCGGCGCTGGAGGACAGAGCGGTGCGGCTGGAGCGGGAGCGGGACCAGCAGGCGCAGTTGGCGGTGGCCGGGGAACGGGCCAGGATCGCCCGCGAGATGCACGACATCGTGACGCACAACCTGTCGGTGATGGTGGCGCTCGCGGACGGTGCGGCCTTCGCGCAACGGCAGTCGCCGGAGCGTGCGGCGGGAGCGATGCGGCAGGTGTCGGCGACCGGGCGGCAGGCGATCACGGACATGCGGCGCTTCCTCGGGGTGCTGCGGGCCGACGAGCCCGACGCGCTGCGGCATCCGATGCCGGGTATCGGGCGGCTCCCGGCGCTGGTCGAGCAGGTGCGGGCGGCGGGGCTGCCGACTCGGCTGAGCATGACGGGCGATCCGGCGCCGGTTCCTGCGGCGGCGCAGCTGACGGTCTACCGGCTGGTGCAGGAGGCCCTGACCAATACGCTCAAGCACGCGGGCGCGAGTGCCCGGGCGGAGGTGCGGATCGGGTGCGCGCCGGAGGAGGTGACCGTGACGGTGACCGACGACGGCGCGGGTGCGGTATCCGTACCGGACCCGGCGCGGCGTGCGGGGCACGGGCTGCACGGGATGCGTGAACGTGCCGCGGTGTACGGCGGGCGGCTGACGGCCGGGCCGCTGCCCGGCGGTGGCTGGCAGGTGGCCGCCGTACTGACCCTGACGACTCCGGAGGAGCTGTGACCGCAGAATCAGCGCCACCGGCCGCGCGGCCCGGTGCCGTTGCCGCC
The DNA here is from genome assembly GCF_044333485.1 of Streptomyces sp. NPDC020983. Classification (NCBI taxonomy): domain Bacteria; kingdom Bacillati; phylum Actinomycetota; class Actinomycetes; order Kitasatosporales; family Streptomycetaceae; genus Streptomyces; species Streptomyces sp. NPDC020983. The sequence continues at coordinate 34,322 of NZ_JBIRRA010000006.1, forward strand.
ACGGCACGGCAGGCCGGCCCGGCGATCCGGGTACTGCTGGTCGACGACGAACCGCTGCTGCGGATGGCCTTCACCATGGTGCTCGACGCGCAGGCGGACATGGCGGCGGTCGGCGAGGCCGGTGACGGGGCCCAGGCGGTGCGTCTGGCGCGGCAGTTGCGTCCGGACGTGGTGCTGATGGACGTCCGGATGCCCGGGACCGACGGTATCGAGGCGACGGCACGGATCGTCGAGAGCTGCCCGCAGTCGCGGGTGCTGATCCTGACGACCTTCGACCTGGACGAGTACGCCTTCGCCGGTTTGCGCGCCGGGGCGTCCGGTTTCCTGCTGAAGAACGCGCTGCCGGAGGAGCTGCTGACCGCGATCCGCTCGGTGGCCGCGGGCGACGCGGTCGTGGCGCCGCGGATCACGCGGCGGCTGCTGGAGCACTTCGCCCACCAGCTGCCCGCGCCGGGCGGCGCGGAGGGGCAGGAGAGCGCCGAGCGGCTGGCGCGGCTCACCGCCCGCGAGCGCGAGGTGCTGGTGGAGGTCGGCCGGGGCCTGTCCAACGCCGAGATCGCGGCGTCGCTGCATCTGGCGGAGGCGACGGTGAAGACGCACTTCAGCCGGATCCTGGTCAAGCTGGAGGTGCGGGACCGCGTGCAGGCGGTGGTGTTCGCCTACGAGTCGCGGCTGGTCCAGCCGGCATGAGGCGGCGGGCCGGGGGTGTCAGGCGGGCAGCGGACCCCGCCCAGCGGGTCCCTCGGCCTGCTCCGCGGCGGTGACGAGGTCGCGGGCCCGCTTGACGTCGTCGGCCATCCGCTCCATCAGCGCCTCGATCGTGTCGAACTTCTCCATGCCCCGCAGGTAGGCGAGGAAGTCGACGGCGACGTGCAGTCCGTAGAGATCCAGGTCGACGCGGTCGATGGCGTAGGCCTCGACGGTGCGGGCGGTGCCGTCGAAGGTCGGGTTGGTGCCGACCGAGATCGCGGCGGGCATGGCCTCGTCGCCGACGTGCAGCCAGCCCGCGTAGACGCCGTCGGCGGGGATAGCGGTGTGCGGGAGGGTCTCGACGTTGGCCGTCGGGTAGCCGAGGTCGCGGCCGCGCTGCGCTCCCCGCACGACGACGCCCTCCACGCGGTGCGGGCGGCCCAGCACCTCGGCGGCGCCCTCGACGTCACCGGTGCTGATCAGCCGCCGGGTCAGGGACGAGGAGAAGGGTTCGCCGCCGCCCGCCTCGCCGCGCACGAACAGGTCGACGACTTCCAGCTCGAAGTCGTACTTCAGGCCCAGCGCGGAGAGGAACTCCACGTCGCCCGCCGCCTTGTGGCCGAAGCGGAAGTTGGGGCCCTCCACGACGTGGCGGGCGTGCAGGCCGTCCACCAGGACCGTGCGGATGAATTCGCTCGGTGACAGCTGCGAGAACTCGCTGGTGAAGGGAAGGATCAGCAGCGCGTCCACGCCGAGGGCGGCGACCAGCTCGGCGCGGTGGTGGTGCGCGGAGAGCAGCGGCGGATGGCTGCCCGGGCGCACGACCTCGCTCGGGTGCGGATCGAAGGTCACGACCACGGACGGAATCCCCAGCTCGCGTGCCCGCTGCACCGCACGGCCCATGATCAGCTGGTGGCCGCGGTGGACTCCGTCGTAGGAACCGATGGTGACGACGCAGCGCCCCCAGTCACCGGGAACGTCATCCAATCCCCGCCAGCGCTGCACCTTGACGCTCCGCTTCCTCGCCGAATCACTGACTCTCACTTTTCTGCAAGGCCAAGACTGCCATGCCGGTGGCCGCGGGTGCGCGTCCCCCCTGGGCGGGCCCACGATTCGGCGCACATCCGCCGGGCGGCCCGGCGGGTCACGAGGTGCGGGCGAGGCGGCGGCGGGCGCTGGGACCCAGGAGTGGGTCCCAGATGGCCGTGTCGGTGAGCCAGGTCAGCAGGAGCCGGGCGAAGTCCGGTGTGGTGGCGGCGAGTTCGACGACGCGGCGGTCGAAGCGCGCGGCCCCCTCCGGCGTACGGCCGAGCAGCAGGGCGACCCGGCGGACCAGGTCGTGGGTGAGGGGCGGGGGACGGCGGCCCGCCCCCTCCGCCGCCGCGGTCAGGAGCGCGTCGAGCACGTCGGGGTCCCGCTCGGTGTCCAGCACGACGTCCAGCAGCTCCTGCCGCAGCGGTCGGGACAGATGGCTCCCCGGCGCGGCCAGCACGGCCACCAGGGCGCTGCGTACGGGGGCCGGGTGGTCGCGCAGCAGCTCGGCGGTGAACGGCAGCACGACGGAGCGGACCACGGGGCCCTGTTCGAGCCGCACGTCCAGGAAGCGGGCGGCCCCGGCCGCGGCGGCCGGGCGGTACCACAGGTGGTCCCGGACCATCGCGGCCGTCCTGCGGGCGAGCGCCGGCTCGGTGACCGCGGCCAGCTCGGCGAGGAGTTCCGCCTCGTCGCTCTCGGGCAGCGCGGAGCGCAGCCGGTTCCGGAAGGCGGCGAGCACCGGCTCCGGGTGGGTGGGCAGGGCGGCGGCGAGGGCGGCGGCGGGCAGCCGAGGGTCGGCGGCGGCGAAGCGGTCGAGCGCGGCGGGCAGGTGGCGCCCGCGGGTGGCGGGGTCGCGGACCAGCATGCCCAGCGCGGCACCGTGCAGCGAGGCGTCCCCGGGGCGGGACAGGACGGCAAGGGCGGCGTAGCGAAGCAGCTCCCGGTCCGCGCCGGAGCGGACGGCGAGCGCGGCCCGCGGCCCGTACGCCGCCGCTGCGGCGTGGCGCGTCGGGCGCGGGTCGTGCGCCCACCGGTCCACCGCCCGGCACACCGCCGACGGCTCGTCCTCGGCGAGTGCGGCGAGCAGTTCGTCGGCGCAGGGGTGGGCGGCGGCGACCAGCGCCTCGGTCAGGTCGTCCACGGCGAGCCCGCGGTGGGTGTGCAGCAGGGCCTGCGCGGCGGAGGCCACCGTCAGCCGGGGCCCCGGCATGCCGGGGGGCGTCTGGAGGGGCCGGTCGTCGTCGAACCAGCCGCACACGACGGGCAGCACCGCGGCGGGCGCCCCGCACAGCAGGTCCGCGACGGCCGTCAGGAAGCGGCCGGCGCGTCCCGGCCCGCCGGCGGCGGCACCCGGCGGACCGTCCGCGGGGAGCAGCAGCCGCAGCAGGTCGAGCCGCTCGGCGAGCGGCAGCCGTACCCGGCGCCAGAACCAGGGCCCGAAGTCGCCGAGGCCGCCCATGCCTTCGGGGGTGAAGCCGCCGCGCTCGACGGCGCGCACCGCCACGCGCGCGGCCAGGTCGCGCAGCACGTCGCCGCACACGGTGGCGTCCGGCAGCCGCAGCAGCACCTCGCGCAGCAGATGGGCCGCCCACCACAGGGCGTCGCCCTGCCGTTCGGCCGGCCCCGGCGCGGCCGCCACCCGCCCCGCGGGGGCGACCTCCTCGGGCCAGCCGCCGGGCTCGCCCACCTGCCGCCACGCGTCGGCGGGCGGCGGCCCGGCGGGCCACCGCCCGCCGGGGGATCCGTGGTCCGCGGGCCGCCACGCCGTCACGCCCGCCCCGGCGCGCGTCGCACCGTCGCCGGTCCATGCGTCCGCACCGCCCGGCACGCCCCATGCGCCCTCCGCCGGGTGCTCTCCGGCCCCCGCCGCGCCGGGCCCGTCCGGCGGGCCCCAGCGGGGCCAGGCCGGCGGCTCCTGCGCCCGGCCGCCACGCACCGCGTGCCGTGCCGGAGGTACCGGCGCGCCGTCCCCGGCGCTCCGGGCGAGCCAGCCGGGTACGCCCGGCGGTGCGGGGGCCGCAGGCCGGGTGGAACGGGGTGAGCGGGGGTTGGGGACGGTGTCCGCGTCCAGGTCGAGGTCGGGCCCGGGGGCGGGCGGGGGCGGCGCCGCGGGCTTGCGCGGCGCGCAGCGGGTGGGCGGCGGGGTGCGGCGGTCCAGGACCTGGAGCAGGCCTGCCAGGTGCCGGCGCAGGGCTTCGGGCGGCGCCGCCAGCAGCGCCTGCACCACCGGGCCCGCACGATGCCGCGGCACCGGCAGGGAGCTGGGCGCGGACGGGCACGCGACGGGCGGGGCGGGCGGCACCGGCGGCAGCTGCCCGGCACGGGTCGCGGGGCGCGACGGCAGCCGGACCGGCGCCTCGGCGGCGGCCGCGGGCGGCCCGGCGAACCAGCGGTGCACCAGGGCGTGCAGTGCCGCGTCGAGGTCCAGGTGCAGCGCCTGCAGCCACTCGGCGGCCTCCTCGTGGGCGAAGCGGTAGCCCGCGCCCGCGGGGACGAGCAGGCCCTCGGTCAGTACGGCCGAGGCCCAGCCCGTACGCCACGGGAAGAGCTCCTCGAAGGCCTCCCGGTCCAGTTCCCCCTGGCCGGGGCCGAGGCAGCGCCGCGCCGCCTCGTGGACCTGCCCGGCGACCCGCGCGGCCAGCCGCCGCACCCCGCCGCCGCGCACAGGCGGCTCGGCGGCGGCCGCGAGCCGTACCGCGATGCGCAGGCACACCAGGTCCAGATGGGCGCCGAAGACCTCCGCCCGTGACGGGCTCCCTCCGGCGTCCCCGGGCAGGGCGGCCCGTACCTCGGACAGCAGGCGCAGCGTCAGCGGGTGCCCGGCGTCGGCCTCGTCCAGCGCGCCGTCGGGCACGCCGTAGCGCAGCCTGGCCGCCGCGGCCTGCGGGCCGTCCAGGTCGCCGAGCCGCGCGCACGGGGGCAGCAGGGGGGCGCCCGGCTCCTCCTGCGCGCCCGGGGGCGCGTAGAGCAGCGCCGGCGGGAACAGGCGTCCGGCGCGGTCCCAGAACTCCGGGCGGCAGGCGACGACCAGCCGGGCGTGCCCGGCGCGCAGCCACTGCGCGGTGCCCGCCGCCCAGTCGGCCAGCGCGTGCGCCAGGACGGGCGGCATCTCCTCCGGCGCGTCCAGCAGGACCAGCAGCGGACGGCCCGCGGCCCGGGCCAGCCCGGCGACCGCGTCCGGCGAGGCGTACGGCGGCTCGCCGGACCCCGCGGCGCCGACGATGCGGGCGGCGGTACGCAGCGAACGCTCCACCGCTTCCCGCACCCCGCCGTCCGCCGGGCGCAGCTCGGCGCCGCGCAGCCACAGGGTCGGGGCGGGCAGCGGTCCGCGGGCCCGGCGGGCGGCGAGCCGGGCCAGCTCCGTACTGCGCCCGCTCCCGGGCTCGCCGACCAGACCCAGCACCAGCGGGGCGTCGTCGCCGGGGACGAGGAAGTCCCGGAGGACGGCGGTCACGCCGGGGCGCGCGACCGGCTCTCGCCACTCCCCCGGACCGGTCGCGGTGCCGACCGACGTGGCGGTGAGCTGGAGGGCACCGGCGAGGTTCAGGTGCGGTCCGTAGCCGGGCACCGTCGCGGCGTTGCGGTCCAGCAGGTCGGCGAGGACCGGCGGGGCACCCGCGGGGCGCAGCGGCAGCGCGAAGCCCGCCGCACGGTGGCCGGCGTGCAGGGCCGTCGCGACGACGCCGAGCACCGCGCCTGTCGCGGCGTCGATCACCGGCGCGCCCGAGGCCTGCGGTGCGACCCGGCTCATGTCCGCACCGTCCAGCGCGAGTTCGTAGACGTCCTCGATCAGGTGGAAGCGGTCGGTCGCGGTGTAGGTCACCGCGGCCGTGCCGAGGACGGTGCCGTCCGTGCGGTGCGGCAGCCGTACCCGTATCCGCTGCTCGGGGTGGGCGGGACCGTTCACCGCGACCGGGAGCGGCGGCACGCCCAGCCCCTCGGTGGCCACCAGCGCGAGGCCCTGTTCGGGCAGCGGGGTGATCGCGGCGGACTCCGCCAGGCACAGGCGGCCGCCGGGGGCGTGCAGGACGAGGCGCGCGAGCCCGTCGACCGCCTCGTGGCTTGTCACCATCGTTCCGGTGCGGTCGGCGAGGAAGCCGGTGCCGCGGGGGCGGCCCGCGAGGTCGCAGACCCGGATCAGCGCGGTGTCCGGTCCGCCGCCGGTGTGCGGTGCCGTTGCCGGTGCCGTCATCCGGGCCCTCACCTCCCCCTGTACCGCCGTGCCCAGTTCGTCCCGCTTCGACGGTACGGGGCGTGGTGGCGCGCGGCGACGATCGGCGGGGGTAACGCCACCTGTGCGCTGCGGTTTCACACCGCGCGCTCCGCCATTCGGGGGGCAGGAGCCGTCACCGCACACCCATGGGCCGGGCGCTCCGGGCTGCTGCTTGCGGGGGGTGTACCCCGGTCTCGCTCCGGTGGGGGCCTGTCGCACCGCTGTCCGCGCCCCCGACGGGCAGGGTCCGGAGGGGCGCGGGGAACGGCGCGCGCAACCGCCTGCCGGCGGAAGGTCGCGGCAGGGCCGGCAAGCCGGCGCCCGCAGCGGCCCCGTCAGGCGGGGAAGCCCGCGAGGATGCGGGCCTGGCCCTCGTGGGGTTCGACGAGGGCCAGCAGGCGGCCGTCGGGGGCGAAGGCGGCGGTCGGGCCGGGGGGCAGCTCCGGAACGGCGATGCGGACGCCGTGCGAGAGGAGCTGCGCCTGCGCGGGGTCGACGTCCCAGCGGGGGAAGGCCGCGGCCGCGGCGTCCTCCAGGGGGAGGACGGCGAAGGAGTCGGCCAGCTCGTCGAGGGTGCGGGCTCCGCCCAGGTCGTAGGGGCCGACCCGCGTGCGGCGCAGCGCCGTGAGGTGGCCGCCGACGCCGAGGCCGGCTCCCAGGTCGCGGGCCAGCGCGCGGATGTACGTACCGGACGAGCAGACCACCGTGACGTCGAGGTCGAGGACGCCCTCGTCCGGCGCGCCGGGCCGTACGTCCTGCACGGTGAAGGAGTGCACGGTCACCGGCCGTGCGGCGAGCTCGAACTCCTCGCCCTCCCGCACCCGGGTGTAGGACCGTACGCCGTTGACCTTGATCGCGCTGACCTTCGACGGCACCTGCCGGATCGGCCCGGTGAGCGCGGCGATGCCCGCGTCGAGGGCTTCCCGGGTGACCGCGGCGACGGCGGCGGGCGGCGCGGACGCGGTGACCTCGCCCTCCGCGTCGTCGGTGACGGTGGTCCGGCCGAGCCGGATGGTGGCGGTGTACTCCTTCTCGGTCAGCGCGAGGTGGCCGAGCAGCCGGGTGGCCTTCTCGACGCCGACGACGAGGACGCCGGTCGCCATGGGGTCGAGCGTGCCGGCGTGGCCGACCCGGCGGGTGCCGGCGAACCGGCGCACCCGGGAGACCACGCCGTGCGAGGTGAGCCCGCCGGGCTTGTCGACGACGACGAGCCCGGACGGGGCGGCGGAGCGCGTCATGCCGGCGACGTACCGCCCTCGGAGTCCTCGGAGTCGCCGGAGTCCTCGCGGCCCTCCGGCTCGTCGTCGTCGTCGAGATCCGCTTCGGCCGGCTTGCGGTACGGGTCGGCGTCCCCGGCGTACTGCGCGTCCGTGGCGGTCTTGCGGACCTCCTCGTCGGCCGCCCGCGCCTTGGCGAGCAGGTCGTCGATGGTGCGCGCGTTGTCCGGCAGGGCGTCGGCGACGAAGGCCAGCGTGGGCGTGAAGCGCACGCCCGTCTGGCGCCCGACCTCGGACCGGAGCACGCCCTTGGCGCTCTCCAGGGCCGCGGCGGAGGCCGCCCGCTCCTCGTCGTCGCCGTAGACCGTGTAGAAGACCGTCGCCTCCCGCAGGTCGCCGGTGACCCGGGTGTCGGTGATCGTCACGTAGCCCAGCCGCGGGTCCTTGATCCGCCGCTGCAGGGTCTCGGCGACCACGACCCGGATGCGGTCGGCCAGCTTGCGCGCCCGCGCGGTGTCGGTCATCGTCTTCTTCTCTCTCTGTCCTGGTTCGTCGTGCCCGCGGCAGGCGACCGCCGCCCGGCCGTTGCGGCCGGCCGGCAACCGCCCGGCCGCTCAGTCCTCGTCGCCGTGGATCCGCTGCCGTGCGGACAGCAGCTCCACCTCGGGACGGTCGAGCATCCAGCGCTCGCACCGGTCGAGTACGTCCTTGACGTGCCCGAGGTCACCGGACACCACCGCGAGGCCTATCTCGGCCCTGCGGTAGAGATCCTGCTCCCCGGTCTCGGCCACGCTCACACCGAACCTGCGGTGCAGCTCGGCGACGATCGGACGGACCACCGACCGCTTCTCCTTCAGGGACCGTACGTCACCCAGGAGCAGGTCGAAACACAACGTGCCTGCATACATGGGTACGACGGTACAGGCGACGGCCGGGGCCCATCGACGGGATTTCCCCGCCGACCGGCCCCGGCCCCTGACGCGTGTCAGCCGCGCGGCTTCTCGCGCATCTCGTACGTCGCGATGACGTCGTCGATCTTGATGTCGTTGTAGTTGCCGAGGTTGATACCGCCCTCGTAACCCTCACGAATCTCGGTGACGTCGTCCTTGAAGCGGCGCAGGCCCTCGATGTTGAGGTTCTCCGCGATGACCTTGCCGTCGCGGAGCAGGCGGGCCTTGGTGTTGCGCCGGACCTCGCCGGAGCGCACGAGCACACCGGCGATGTTGCCGAGCTTGGAGGAGCGGAAGACCTCGCGGATCTCCGCGGTGCCCAGCTCGACCTCCTCGTACTCCGGCTTGAGCATGCCCTTGAGCGCCGCCTCGATCTCCTCGATGGCCTGGTAGATCACCGAGTAGTAGCGGACGTCCACGCCCTCGCGCTCGGCCATCTGCGCGGCACGGCCGGCCGCGCGGACGTTGAAGCCGATGACGATGGCGTCGGAACCGGTCGCCAGGTCGATGTCCGACTCGGTGACCGCACCCACGCCGCGGTGCAGCACGCGGATGTCGACCTCCTCGCCGACGTCGAGCTGGAGCAGCGAGGACTCGAGGGCCTCGACCGAACCGGACGCGTCGCCCTTGATGATGAGGTTGAGTTCCTGCACCAGACCGGCCTTGAGGGCCTCGTCCAGGTTCTCCAGGGAGAACCGCACGCCCTTGCGGGCGAAGCGGACGTTGCGCTCACGGGCCGCACGCTTCTCGGCGATCTGCCGGGCGGTGCGGTCCTCGTCGACGACCAGGAAGTTGTCGCCGGCGCCGGGCACGTTGGTCAGGCCGAGCACGAGGACGGGGGTCGACGGGGTCGCCTCCTCCACGTTCTCGCCCTTGTCGTCGAGCATCGCGCGCACGCGGCCGTAGGCGTCGCCGACGACCATCGTGTCACCGACCCGCAGCGTGCCGCGCTGGACGAGGACGGTCGCGACGGCGCCGCGGCCCTTGTCCAGATGGGCCTCGATCGCGATGCCCTGCGCGTCCTGCTCCGGGTTGGCCCGCAGGTCGAGCGAGGCGTCCGCGGTGAGGATCACCGCTTCGAGCAGCTGGTCGATGTTCAGGCCCTGCTTGGCGGAGATGTCGACGAACATCGTGTCGCCGCCGTACTCCTCCGCCACCAGGCCGAACTCGGTCAGCTGGCCGCGCACCTTGGTCGGGTCCGCGCCCTCGACGTCGATCTTGTTGACCGCGACCACGATCGGCACCTCGGCCGCCTTGGCGTGGTTCAGCGCCTCGATCGTCTGCGGCATGACGCCGTCGTTGGCCGCGACCACCAGGATCGCGATGTCGGTGGACTTCGCACCACGGGCACGCATGGCGGTGAACGCCTCGTGACCGGGGGTGTCGATGAAGGTGATGCGGCGGTCCTCGCCGTTGACCTCCGTCGCCACCTGGTAGGCACCGATGTGCTGGGTGATGCCGCCGGCCTCGCCCGCGACCACGTTGGTCTTGCGGATCGCGTCGAGCAGGCGGGTCTTGCCGTGGTCGACGTGACCCATGACGGTGACGACCGGCGGACGCGGCTGCAGTGCTTCCTCGCCGCCCTCGTCCTCGCCGAACTCGATGTCGAAGGACTCGAGCAGCTCGCGGTCCTCCTCCTCCGGGCTGACGATCTCCAGCACGTAGTTCATCTCGTCGGCCAGCAGCTCCAGTGTGGAGTCCGAGACCGACTGGGTGGCCGTGACCATCTCACCGAGGTTGAGCATCACCTGGACGAGCGACGCCGGGTTGGCGTTGATCTTCTCGGCGAAGTCGGTGAGCGAGGCACCGCGCGACAGCCGCACGGTCTGGCCGTTGCCGCGGGGCAGCAGCACGCCGCCCACGGACGGGGCCTGCATGGCCTCGTACTCCTGGCGCCTCTGGCGCTTGCTCTTACGGCCGCGCGCCGGACGTCCGCCCGGGCCGCGACCGAAGGCGCCCTGTGTTCCGCCACGGCCGCCGGGGCCGCCGGGACGCCCGCCGAAACCGCCGGGACGCGGGCCGAAGCCACCGCCACCGCCGGCACCGCCGCCGGGACGCGGGCCGCCGAAGCCGCCGCCACCGCCACCGGGACGGCTGCCGGGACCGGCCGGACGGCCGGCGAAGCCGCCGCCACCGCCGCCGGGACGACCGCCCGGACCGCCGGGACGACCGCCCGGGCCGCCGGGACGGGCACCGGGACCGCCCGGACGACCGCCCGGGGACGGGGCCGGACGCTGGGGCATCATGCCCGGGTTCGGGCGCGGGCCGGAGCCCTGCGGCCGGGGCATGCCGCCCGGGCTCGGACGGGCGCCGCCGGCGCCCGGAGCGCCCTGGCCGGGACCCGGGCGCGGGGCGCCGCCGGGACGCGGGGCGCCGCCGGGGCCTGCCGGGCGCGGGGCACCGCCCTGGCCGCCGCCGGGACGCGGCGCGCCACCCGGGCGCGGCATGCCGGTGGAGCCGGACGTGAACGGGTTGTTGCCCGGACGCGGACCCGCGGGACGCGGGGCGCCGGGACGCGCGGCACCGCCCTGGCCGGGCGCGGGACGCCCGCCGGTACGGGCACCGGAGTCGCGCTGGCCGCCGTCACGCTGGCCGCCGCCCTGCGCAGGACGCGCGGGGCGGGGACCGGGGGTGGGGCCGGGACGGCTCTGCTGGTTCTGGTTCTGGTTCTGGTTCGCCGGGGGCGCGGCGGGCGGCGCCTGGAACTCAGCGGCCGGCACGGGGGCGGCGGGGCTGGGCTTGGGCGCGGCGGGACCGGGCTTGGGCGCCCCGGGGCCGGGCCGCGGGCCGGAGGACGGCGCGGAGCCGCTTCCCGGCGCGGCGGGAGCCGCGGGGGTGGTGCCGCCGGCCGGCTTGGGCGCCGGGGCAGCAGGACGGGCCGGCGCACCCGGGGTGGGGGCAGCCGGCTTGGCGGGCGCGTTCTTGCGCGGCGCCGAGGGCTTCGCAGCGGACTTGCCGGCGTTTCCGCCGCCCGGTCCCTGGAAAGCGTCGGTCAGTTTACGGACGACCGGCGCCTCGATGGTCGAGGACGCCGAACGGACGAACTCGCCGAGTTCCTGGAGCTTGGCCATGACGACCTTGCTCTCGACTCCCATCTCTTTGGCGAGTTCGTAGACCCGGACCTTAGCCACATCGCTCCTTTTAGGTCCGGGGTGTCCACCGGACCGTCGCTACTTCATGGGCGTACTCATCGCGTACTCATCGAGTGCTCATCGCAATCTCGACCTACTTCCATCTCGCGAGGTACCTGATCGCACGGGACGGGCCCGTGCCGTACTTCTTCACTGCCTTCTTACGGGGCTGCCTGCTGCTCGACAAACCGGCGCACTTCCGCGGGGTCGGGCGCCACCGGGCTTTTGAAGGCCCGGCCGAACGCCCGGCGGCGGACCGCCAGGTCGATGCAGGCAAGGACGGGATGCACATACGCACCCCGACCGGGCAGCGTACCGCGACGATCGGGAACGCACGCGTCCCCGCTCATCACCACACGCAGCAGTTCGCTCTTGGCCGCTCGCTGACGGCACCCGACGCACGTACGCTCCGGGCAGGCTGGCGACAGCGTCCGACCAGACACTCTTTAGTCTACCTCCCCGCACGGACGTCACTCCTTCGAGTGCGCCCACGTACGGCTGTTCGTTTCGGGTTCACCCCGCGAGCCGCCGTGATCCGGCCGCGCGGGGGTGGTTTTCAGCCTTCCGGACGCGCCTGCACCGGTGACTCGCCGCCGGCCGGCGGCTGCTCGGTGCCCTCGGTGTCCGGACGGATGTCGATCCTCCACCCGGTGAGGCGGGCGGCGAGGCGGGCGTTCTGGCCCTCCTTGCCGATCGCCAGTGACAGCTGGTAGTCGGGCACCGTCACCCTGGCGGAGCGGGCGCCCGCGTCCACCACCTCGACCCGGGACACCCGGGCGGGTGACAGCGCGTTCGCCACCATCTCGGCCGGGTCGTCCGACCAGTCGACGATGTCGATCTTCTCACCGTTCAGCTCGGCCATCACGGCGCGCACCCGGGCGCCCATGGGGCCGATGCACGCGCCCTTGGCGTTGAGGCCGGAGCGGGCCGAGCGGACCGCGATCTTGGTGCGGTGGCCGGCCTCGCGCGCGATGGCCTCGATGGTCACCGAGCCGTCCGCGATCTCCGGCACCTCCAGCGCGAAGAGCTTCTTCACCAGGTTGGGGTGCGTGCGCGACAGGGTGACCTGCGGGCCCCGGACGCCCTTGGCCACCCGCACGACGTACGTCCGCAGCCGGGTGCCGTGCTTGTACTCCTCGCCGGGGACCTGCTCCTGCACCGGCAGCATGGCCTCCAGCTTGCCGATGTCGACCAGGACGTTCTTGGGGTCCTTGCCCTGCTGGACGACGCCGGTGACGATGTCGCCCTCGCGGCCGGCGTACTCGCCGAACGTCACGTCGTCCTCGGCGTCGCGCAGCCGCTGCAGGATCACCTGCTTGGCGGTGGACGCGGCGATCCGGCCGAAGCCCGAGGGCGTGTCGTCGAACTCGCGGGGCTCGGCGCCCTCGGCGACCTCGTCCGGCTCCTCGGTCGCCCACACCGTGACGTGCCCGCTGGTGCGGTCCAGCTCCACCCGGGCGCGCCGGTGGCTGCCGGGCTCGCGGTGGTAGGCGATCAGCAGCGCCGACTCGATGGCCTCGACCAGCAGGTCGAACGAGATCTGCCGCTCCTGCACCAGACCCCGCAGGGCCTTCATGTCGATGTCCACGGCTACGCCTCCTCGGTCGTCTCGTCGTTGTCGCTGTCGCCGTCCACGTCCGCGTCCGCGTCCACGTCCGCGTCCACGTCCGCGTCACTGCCGTCGCGGCGGGTGAACTCGACCTCGACCCGGGCCTTCGCGATCTCGGCGAAGTCGGCGCGGGCGGGCTTGGGCTTGCGGCCCTTCACACCCGGCACCTCCAGGTCGAGACCCGTCTCGTCCACGGCCATGATCCGCGCGACCAGCTCGCCGCGCTCCCTGAGCGCCAGCTTCACCAGCCGTCCGGTGTTGCGGCGGAAGTGCCGGGGCTCGGTCAGCGGCCGGTCGGTGCCCGGCGAGGTGACCTCCAGGACGTACTCCGTCTCGCCCATCACGTCGGAGGCGTCCAGCGCCTGCGAGAGCGTCCGGCTGATCTCGGCCACGGCGTCCAGCTGGACGCCCTCCTCGGAATCCACCACGACCAGCAGCTGGCGGCGGCGGCCGGAGGCGCTCAGCGTGACCTCTTCCAGTTCGAGGCCCGCTGTGACGACAAGCGGCTCGAGCAACGCGCGCAGCCTCTCGCTCTGGGTGGTGCTCATCCGGGTGACTCCTCGGCCGCGTGTGCTGTTGTGGTGGAAGGTCGCGTGTAAGGGCAAGGCTACCCGAGCCGGGGCGGCGCACCGTGCCACTCCGGCACCCGTACACTCCCTCCATGATCCCGGAGGCGGCGGCTCGGCCGAGCAGGCGGAGCGTGGTGGCGGCAGCGGTCGCGGCGGTCGGCACGGGGTGCTCGGCGGACACGGACGGCAGGAACGGCGGGGGCGCGCCCGGCAGCTCCGCGGCGCCGCCCGGCACCGCGGAGCAGGCCCGGGCGGTGCGCGACAGCACGGAGCTGATCGGGCGCTACGACGCGGCCGCGGCGGCGCACCCCTCCCTCGCCTCCCGCCTGACCCCGCTGCGGGCCGAGGTCGCGCAGCACGTCGAGGCCTTCGGCGGCACCCCGCCCGCTGCCGGGGCGAAGGCCGCCGCCACCGGCGCGGGCACCACGCCCGCGCAGGCGCTCACCGCGCTGGCCGCCGCCGAGCGCCGGCTCGCCGACAGCCGGGCGGCCGCGCTGTTGACCGTCCCGGGCGGACTGGCCCGGCTGCTCGCGTCGGTCGCAGCGGCCGGTGCTGCCCACGCGGCACTGCTGAGCGGTGAGCCCGGCAGCGGCGGCAGGGGCACCGGGGGCGGGGACGGGACCACGGGCGACGACGGGCACGAGGGCTGAGGCGGTGGATCGGTGAACGCGGTCATCGACGCGGTGCAGGCGGCGCTGGCCGCCGAACACGCCGCGGTGTACGGCTACGGCGTCGTCGGCGGCCACCTGACCGGCTCCCGGCAGGACGACGCACGGCAGGGCTACGACGCCCACCGCGCCCGCCGCGACGCCCTCATCCGCACGGTCGGCGACCTCGGCGCCTCCCCCGCCGCCGAACCGGCCGGCTACACACTGCCCTTCGCCGTGACCGGGCCGCGGTCCGCGGCCCGGCTCGCGGCCTACGTCGAGGAGCGCGTGGCGGGCGCGTACGGCGACGTGGTGCGCACCGCGCTGGGGGGTCTGCGGCAGGACGCGGCGTCCGCGATGCGCGACGCGGCGGTGCGCGCCGTACGGTGGCGCGGCGGCAGCGTAGCCTTCCCGGGTCTGGCGGAACGCGGCTGACCGCGCCCGCCGGGCGAGCGACGGGCCGCACGGAGGGCAGGGCACAGCGAATGGGTTCAGCAGCGCACCACGGGCAGCCGCCCGCGGACGGCCCGCAGCCGCCGGAGCGGCTGGTGCGTACCGTCACCGCGTGGGAGGGCGAGGCGGGCCGGACGTGGCTGGCGCAGCTTCCCGGGCGGGTGGCCCGGCTGCTCGGCCGCTGGCAGCTGACCGTGGAGCGGGTCGTCGCCGCCGGGGGCCAGATCAGCATGATCGTGCTGGTGCGCACCGCGGAGGGTGAACCGGCGGTGCTCAAGGTCGGCATGGTCAACCGGGAGACCGAGCACGAGCACGCCGCGCTCGCGCACTGGGGCGGACGCGGCGCCGTGCGCCTGCTGCGGTCCGATCCCGGTGAGGGCGCGATGCTGCTGGAAAGGCTCCGGGCCGACGTGTCGCTTCGCTCGCTGGCCGAGGCCAAGGCGCTGCTGGAGGCCGAGGCGGTGCTCCAGCGGCTGTGGGTGCCGCCCGCCGCGGACCACCCGTTCCGTACCGTCGCCGCCACGACCGGCGAACTGGCCGAGCTGCTGCGCGGACGGCGCGACGCGCCCTGGGCGGCCGACGCGGTGCCGCTGATCGACGAGGCGCTGGCGGCGCAGGCCGAACTCGCGGCTTCCGCCGGCGAGGTGGAGACGGTGCTGCTGCACGGCGACTACCACCAGGGCAACGTGCTGGCCGGCGAGCGGGTGCCGTGGCTGGCGATCGATCCCAAGCCGCTGGTCGGTGAGCGGGCCTTCGACCTGGCGTGGCTGGCCAGGGACCGGCTGCCGACACTCGCCGCACAGCCGGGCTCGCGCAGCACCGCCCGGCGGCGGATCGCGAAGCTCGCGGACGCCCTGGAAGTGGACGCGGAGCGGCTGCGCGGCTGGTCCGTCTTCCGCGCCGTCGAGACGGGCGTGTGGTACCTGTCCGTCGGCGGGCGGGAGGACGGCGAGCTCCTGCTGGAGTTCGCGAGCTGGCTGTAGCGCCCTCCGTCACGCCCCGGCCCGGCGCAGCAGCGGCAGCGGGGCCCCCATCACGGCGTACGGCCGGGCGGCGCTCGGGAAGTGCACCGGGCGGGCCAGGTCGCGGTAGCCGAGCGCGCGGTAGAGGTGCCGGGCGGGGGTGTCGGCGTCGATGGCGGACAGGATGCTGCGCGGCTCGCTCGCGGCGTCGGTCAGCGCCGTGATGAGGGAGCGGCCGATGCCGCGGCCCTGGAATTCGGGCAGCACGTGCAGCTCGGTGATCACGAAGGAGTCGTCCAGCCAGCCGTCGTTGCCCTCGCGGCGCAGGTACGGCTGCACGACGCTGGACCACCAGTGGCCGCGGTCGTTGGGCAGGCCGTAGACGAAGCCGACCATGCGCCCGCCGGGCGTGCACGCGGTGAGCGCCCGTGCGCCGGGGTCGGCGAGATGCCGCAGCACGATCTGCCGCCGGATCGCCACCTCCTCGGGACCGAGCCCGAAGGCCACGGCCTGCACGGCGAGGGCCTCGTCGACATGCGCGGCGAGATCGGCGGGCTCCACCACCACGTTCTCCATGGGCCCGGAGACTACCCCGCCGCCTCCCCCGGCCCGTGATCGCGCAGGCCGGCGCACCTCGCCGCCGGCGGTTCCGGGGCAGGGCGCGGGCCTAGAACAGCACCGACATGAAGGAGCCGACCTCGGTGAAACCCACCCGCTCGTAGGCGGCGCGGGCCGGGGTGTTGAAGTCGTTGACGTAGAGGCTGACGACCGGGGCGACGTCGCGCAGCGCGTAGTTCAGGACGGCGGCCATGCCCGTCTCGGACAGCCGCCGGCCGCGGTGGGCGGGGGCCACCCACACGCCCTGGATCTGGCAGGTCTGCCGGGTGACGGCGCCGATCTCCGCCTTGAAGATCACCTCGCCGTCCTGGATGCGTGCGAACGCCCGCCCGTTGGAGACAAGTTCGGCGACCCGGGCCTGGTAGAGCAGCCCGCCGTCGCCAGCCAGCGGGGAGACGCCGACCTCCTCGGTGAACATCGCGACGCACGCCGGCATGATCACGTCCATCTCGTCCTTGCGGACCCGGCGCACCAGCGGGTCCGGCGCGATGTCCGCGGGCAGCGAGCGGGTGGTCATGAGCGGCTGGTGGCGGCGTACCTCACGGGCCGGTCCCCAGTGCGGCTCCAGGCGGGCCCACAGGTCGGCGGTGGGTCCGGCCGGTCCCACCAGGGACGAGCAGCGGCGCCCGGATCTGCGGGCGCGTTCGGCGAAGGCGGCGACGGCCTCGGGGGTGGCGCAGATGGGGACGAGGTTGGCTCCCGCGTAGCACAGCGAGACGAGCCGTCCGGCCTCGTACCAGCCCCACATCTCGCCGCCGAGCCGCCAGGGGTCGAGCCCGGCGACGTTGACCCGGGAGGTGACGAACGCGTTGGCGACCGGGTCGCGGTGCAGCACCGCGAGCGCGGCGTCGAGGTCACCGGGTTCCAGGACGCGGGCTGTCGAGTGGGTCAGCACGTGGGGGCCTCACCGTCTTCGGTCCGTGGGCCGCTGCCGCAGGCGTGGGGTGGAGTGGGAACTTTACCCCGCCCGTCTCCGGCCCGCCCCGCCCGGGCCCGGAGCGGGGACGGGACGGGGCGGCAGAGGCGCGCGGACCGGGCGGCCCCGTACGGGAGGGAGCCGGTCAGGACACGCTCACCTGGGGCTCGCCGGAGGCCACGCCGTCGTCCTTCATCTGGTCGGCGAGCTTCATCGCCTCGTCGATCAGCGTCTCCACGATCTTCGACTCCGGCACGGTCTTGATGACCTCGCCCTTGACGAAGATCTGGCCCTTGCCGTTGCCGGAGGCGACACCGAGGTCGGCCTCGCGGGCCTCGCCGGGGCCGTTGACGACGCAGCCCATGACCGCGACGCGCAGCGGCACCTCCATGCCCTCCAGGCCGGCGGTGACCTCCTCGGCGAGCTTGTAGACGTCGACCTGGGCGCGGCCGCAGGACGGGCAGGAGACGATCTCCAGCCGGCGCTGGCGCAGGCCGAGCGACTCCAGGATCTGGATGCCGACCTTGACCTCCTCGGCGGGCGGCGCGGACAGCGAGACGCGGATGGTGTCGCCGATGCCCTCCGACAGCAGCGCGCCGAAGGCGACCGCCGACTTGATGGTGCCCTGGAAGGCCGGGCCCGCCTCGGTGACGCCCAGGTGCAGCGGGTAGTCGCACTTCTCGGCCAGCAGCCGGTAGGCGTTGACCATCACGACCGGGTCGTTGTGCTTGACCGAGATCTTGATGTCGCGGAAGTCGTGCTCCTCGAAGAGCGACGCCTCCCACAGCGCGGACTCGCACAGCGCCTCGGGGGTGGCCTTGCCGTACTTCTCCAGCAGGCGCTTGTCGAGGGAGCCCGCGTTGACGCCGATGCGGATCGGCACGCCGGCGCCGGAGGCGGCCTTGGCGATCTCGCGCACCTTGTCGTCGAACTGCTTGATGTTGCCGGGGTTGACGCGGACGGCGGCGCAGCCGGCGTCGATCGCGGCGAAGACGTACTTCGGCTGGAAGTGGATGTCGGCGATCACCGGGATCTGCGACTTCCGGGCGATCGTGGACAGGGCGTCCGCGTCGTCCTGGGTCGGGCAGGCCACACGGACGATCTGGCAGCCGGAGGCGGTCAGCTCGGCGATCTGCTGCAGCGTGGCACCGATGTCGGAGGTCCGCGTGGTGGTCATGGACTGCACGGACACCGGGGCGTCACCGCCCACGGCGACGCTGCCGACCTGGATCTGACGGCTCTTGCGGCGGTCGGCGAGCTTGATCGGAACATCCGGCATACCGAGCGAAATCGCTGTCATCTGCGTGGCATCCCCATGGTGTGGCACAAGTCCCGGCGTGGGCGGGCTCCGGGGTCGAGATTACGTCACCCGCTCCCCGCGGCTCACCCGGCTCGGGACATCAGGAACTGAGTTTGACGGGGTTCACCACGTCGGCGATGAGAACGAGCAGCGTGAAGCACACGAAGATGCCGGCGACGACGTAGGCGACCGGCATGAGCTTCGCCACATCGAACGGCCCCGGGTCGGGCCTGCGGAAGACCCGGGCGGTGTGCCGGCGCAGCGACTCCCACAGCGCCCCCGCCACGTGGCCGCCGTCCAGCGGCAGCAGCGGGAGCATGTTGAACAGGAACAGCGACAGGTTGAAGCCCGCGACCAGTATCACCATGGTGGCGATGCGGTCGATGGCCGGTTCGTGCAGCGAGAAGACCTCGCCGCCGACGCGGGCCGCGCCCACCACGCCCATCGGCGAGTCGGCCTTGCGCGGTGCGCCCTCGAAGGTCGCCCGCCACAGGTCCGGGATGCGCTGCGGCAGCCGCAGCAGCGAGTCGACGCCCTGCCGGGCCATGTCGCCCATGTAGCTCACCGAGCCGGTGAAGCTCAGTGGTGTGACCTGGCTGGCGGGGCTGAAACCGAGGAAGCCCGCGATGACCGTGCCGCCGTCCGTCGGCTGCCCGTCGCTGTCGGTCCTGGGCACCTCGTTGGTGGTGATCACCGGGTGCAGTGTGACGTGCTTGCCGTCGCGCTCGACGACGATGGTGGCCTTGCCGACGCCCGTCCGGATGTCCTGGGAGAGCTGCGCCCAGTCCTTGACCGGCCGTCCGTTGAAGGAGACGAAGCGGTCGCCCGGCCTGAGCCCTGCCTGCTTGGCGGGGGCGACCGGGTCGCTCGCCTTGCAGGGGTTGTCCGCGTCGCGCTTGGCCGCGTCGGTCTGCGCGATCACGCAGTCACTGACGGAGGAGACGACCGTGGTGTCCTTGGCCACGCCGATGCCCATGAAGACCGAGAGCGCCAGACCGAAGGCCAGGATCAGGTTCATGAACGGCCCGGCGAACATCACGATGACGCGCTTCCACGGCTTGCGTGTGTAGAACAGCCGCGTCTCGTCGCCCGGTTGCAGCTCCTCGAAGGCCGCCGAGCGGGCGTCCTCGATCATGCTGCGCCACGGCGAGGTGGAGCGGGCGGTGATCCGCCCGTCCTCGCCGGGCGGGAACATGCCGATCATGCGGATGTAGCCGCCCAGCGGGACGGCCTTGAAGCCGTACTCCGTCTCGCCCTTCTTCCGGGACCACACCGTCGGGCCGAAGCCGACCATGTACTGCGTCACCCGGATCTTGAAGAGCTTGGCCGTGGACAGGTGCCCCAGCTCGTGCCAGGCGATGGAGACCATCAGGCCGACAGCGAAGACCACTATGCCGAGGACCGTCATGAGACCGGTCATACGCGTGCTGCCTCCGTTGCCTGGGCCAGTTCCACCGCCCGGGCGCGTGCCCAGGCCTCCGCTTGCAGGACGTCCTCCACCGTCAGGGAAGTTCCCGTCCCGGGCGTGCCGTGCTCCTCCACGACCTTCGCGACGGTGTCGACGATGCCGGTGAACGGCAGTCTCCCCGCGAGGAAGGCGTCCACGCACTCCTCGTTGGCCGCGTTGAACACCGCGGGCGCGGTGCCCCCGAGAGTACCCACGTGCCGGGCCAGCGCGACCGAGGGAAACGCCTCGTCGTCGAGCGGGAAGAACTCCCACGACATGGCCCGGGACCAGTCGAAGGCGGGGGCGGCGTCCGGCACCCGGTCCGGCCAGCCCAGGCCGAGCGAGATCGGCACCTTCATGTCCGGCGGCCCGGCCTGCGCGATCGTGGACCCGTCGACGAACTCGACCATGGAGTGGATGTACGACTGCGGGTGCACGACGACCTCGATGCGGTCGAACGGCACGTCGTACAGCAGGTGCGCCTCGATCAC
This sequence comes from Streptomyces sp. NPDC020983, assembly GCF_044333485.1. Classification (NCBI taxonomy): domain Bacteria; kingdom Bacillati; phylum Actinomycetota; class Actinomycetes; order Kitasatosporales; family Streptomycetaceae; genus Streptomyces; species Streptomyces sp. NPDC020983. The sequence continues at coordinate 54,570 of NZ_JBIRRA010000006.1, forward strand.
CTCGAGGCCCTTGTTGACGAGCGTCGCGGAGTTGACGGTGATGACCGGGCCCATCGCCCACGTGGGGTGCGCGAGGGCGTCGGCCGGGGTGACGTGGGCCAGCTCCGCACGGCTGCGGCCGCGGAAGGGACCGCCGGATGCCGTCACCAGCAGCTTGCGCACCTCCTGGCGGCTGCCGGCCGCCAGCGCCTGGAAGAGCGCGGAGTGCTCCGAATCGACCGGCACGATCTGCCCCGGCTTGGCCAGCGCCTTCACCAGCGGGCCGCCGACGATCAGCGACTCCTTGTTGGCCAGCACCAGCACCCGCCCGGCCTCCAGCGCGGCGAGCGTCGGGCGCAGGCCGATCGAGCCGGTGATGCCGTTGAGCACCGAGTGGCACTCCAGGCCCGCGGCCTGCGTGGCGGCCTCCGGACCGGCGAGGATCTCCGGCAGTACGGCCCCCGCGCCGTACTGGTCGGCGAGCGCCTCGCGCAGCGGGCCGACGGCGGCCTCGTCGGAGACGGCGACGGTCCGTACCCCGAGCCGGTGCGCCTGCTCGGCGAGCAGCGCGACCCTGCTTCCCGCGGCGGAGATCGCCGTCACGCGGAAGCGGTCCGGATTGCGCAGCACCAGGTCGACGGCCTGGGTGCCGATGGATCCGGTGGAGCCGAGGATCACGATGTCGCGGGGGCCGTCCGCCGGGTCGCCGGTGACGTGCGGGCGGTAGTGCGGGTCTGCGAGAGCGTCCGTCATGGGGCCATTGTGTCGTGCGCGGAGCACCCCGCGTCCACCACCCCGCACTCCCTGTGGACAACCGGGAGGGCCGCTGCTCAGTGCACCGGGCGGTGCACGTCCTGGGCCTGTGACGGGCCCGGCGTGGTGTCGGCGATCCACGGCCCCTCCCGGCTGGGGTCGACGATGCCCGCCTCCAGCCAGGTAGTGTCGCCGTCGAGCACCGCGCGGGTCAGGGCGCGGTCGGGCCCGTCGGTGTTGGTCCACAGCCGCGCGAACAGCTCGTCGGTGCGGATCCGCGCCTGCCGGCAGAAGGTGTCGGCCAGCAGCCGGGCCTGCGGCCCGTGGCCGCTGCTCGCCGCCAGGTGCTGGGCGCGCACGCACGCGGCGCTGATCGCGAACAGCTCGGCACCGATGTCGACGATCCGGGCCAGGAAGTTCTGCTTGGTCTCCATCCGGCCCTGCCACCGCGACATGGCGTAGAAGGTGCAGCGGGCCAGCTTGCGGCAGCCCCGCTCGGCGTAGCGCAGATGGGTGGCCAGGCCGTCGAACTCGGCGTAGGCGTTCGGCAGCCGGCCCGGCCCGGCGACGAGCTTGGGCAGCCACTTGGCGTAGAAGCCGCCGGCCTTCGCACCGGCGCGCGCCTTGTCGCCGAGCGAGGCGTCCGGGTCGATGAGGTCGCCGGCCACCGACAGGTGGGCGTCGACGGCCTCCCGCGCGATCAGCAGGTGCATGATCTCGGTGGAGCCCTCGAAGATCCGGTTGATCCGCAGGTCGCGCAGCAGCTGCTCGGCGGGCACCGCGCGTTCGCCGCGCGCCGCGAGCGAGTCGGCGGTCTCGAAGCCGCGCCCGCCGCGGATCTGCACCAGTTCGTCGGCGATCCGGCAGGCGGCCTCCGAGCCGTAGAGCTTGGCGAGGGCGGCCTCGATCCGGATGTCGTTGCGGTCCTCGTCGGCCATCTGCGAGGACAGGTCGAGCACCGCCTCCAGCGCGAAGGTGGTGGCGGCGATGTAGGCGATCTTGGACCCGACCGCCTCGTGCCGTCCGATCGGCCTGCCCCACTGCTCGCGGGCGCCGGACCACTCCCGGGCGATCTTCAGGCACCACTTCGCCGCGCCGACGCAGCCCGCGGGCAGGGACAGCCGGCCGGTGTTGAGGGTGGTCAGGGCGATCTTCAGCCCCGCACCCTCGGGCCCGATGCGGTTCGCGGCGGGCACCCGCACCCGGTGGAAGCGCGTGACGCCGTTCTCGATGCCGCGGAGGCCCATGAAGGCGTTGCGGTGCTCGACGGTGATGCCGGGGGAATCGGCCTCGACGACGAAGGCCGAGATGCCGCCCTTGTGTCCCTCGGACGCGGGCACCCGTGCCATGACGACCAGCAGGTCGGCCACGACGCCGTTGGTCGTCCACAGCTTCACGCCGTCCAGGACGTAGTCGTCGCCGTCGGGCACCGCGCTGGTGGCGAGCCGGGCCGGGTCCGAGCCGACGTCGGGCTCGGTGAGCAGGAATGCGCTGATGTCGCTGCGGGCGCAGCGCGGCAGGAAGGCCTGCTTCTGCTCCTCGGTGCCGAACATCTTCACCGGCTGCGGGACGCCGATCGACTGGTGGGCCGACAGCAGCGCGCCGACCGCCGGGCTCGCCGAGCCCACCAGCGCCAGCGCCTTGTTGTAGTACACCTGGGTGAGTCCGAGGCCGCCGTAGGCGGGGTCGATCTTCATCCCGAGGGCGCCCAGCTCCTTCAGGCCCCGGATCGTCTCGTCGGGGATGCGCGCCTCGCGGTCGATGAGGGCCCCATCGACCGAGGTCTCGCAGAACTCCCGCAGCCGGGCCAGGAACTCCTCGCCCCTGGCCTCGGCCTCCGGCGCGGGCTGCGGATAGGGGTGGATCAGGTCCAGGCGGAAGCGGCCGAGGAAGAGCTCCTTGGCGAAGCTCGGCCTGTGCCAGTCCTGCTCGCGAGCGGCCTCCGCGACCTGTCGGGCCTCGCGCTCGGTGACCTTGGGTGCTGTGGTGGGTGCGGACACGGGTACGTCACCTCCGGGTAGCCGGTCGTCAACCGGTGCTACGTGTCCGTACTACCCGAATTCCGGCAACCCCACCAGACGAGCCGTCAGCGCCCGGCGGCCGCTCCCGGCCGCCGGGCGCGGCCGCGTCACAGGTCGAGGCCGGTGAGCACCAGGACCCGCTCGTAGGTGTAGTCCTCCATCGCGAACCGCACTCCCTCGCGTCCGCTGCCGGAGTCCTTCACCCCGCCGTACGGCATCTGGTCGGCGCGGTAGGAGGGCGCATCGCCGATCACCACACCGCCGACCTCCAGTTCGCGGTGGGCGCGGAAGGCCAGCCGCAGGTCGTGCGTGAAGACGCCGGCCTGGAGGCCGAAGCGGGAGTCGTTGACGGCGGCGAAGGCCTCGTCGGCGCCGTTCACCCGGTGCAGTGACAGCACCGGCCCGAAGACCTCCTCGGTGGCGAGCACCGCGTCCGGCGGCAGGTCGGCCAGCACGGTGGGGGCGTAGCTCGCGCCCTCCCGCGTGCCCCCCGCGAGCAGCTTCGCGCCCTTGGCCACGGCGTCGTCCACCCACTGCGCGACCCGTACGGCCGCAGCCTCGCTGACCAGCGGGCCGACGTCGGTCGCGGCGTCGGACGGGTCGCCGGTGACCTGGGCCCGGACCTGCGCCACCACGCGCTCCGCCAGCGCGTCGTAGACGGCCGCGTCGGCGACGACCCGCTGCACCGAGATGCAGGACTGGCCGCCCTGGTAGTTCGCGAAGGTGGCGATACGCGCCGCGGCCCGGTCGAGGTCGGCGTCCGAGGACCAGTCGGCGAGCACCACGGCCGCCGCGTTGCCGCCCAGTTCCAGCGTGACGTGCTTGCGCGGCACCGAGTCGGCGATGGCGTGGCCCACCGTGTCGGAACCGGTGAAGGAGATCACCGGCAGCCGGGGGTCCTGCACCAGTGCGGGCATCCGGTCGTTCGGCACCGGCAGCACGCTCCACGCGCCGGCCGGCAGCCCCTCGGTCTCCGCGAGGATCTCGCCGAGCAGCAGTGCCGACAGGGGGGTCGCGGGGGCGGGCTTGACGATGATCGGGACGCCCACCGCGAGCGCCGGGGCGACCTTGTGCGCCACCAGGTTCAGCGGGAAGTTGAAGGGCGCTATGCCCAGCACCGGTCCGTGCCCGAAGCGCCGGGTCAGCGCGAGCCGCCCCACGCCGCCCGGGTCGGTGTCCAGCCGCTGCGCCTCCCCCGCGTTGAAGCGGCGGGCCTCCTCCGCCGCCCAGCGGAAGACCGACACCGCGCGGCCCACCTCGCCGCGCGCCCACTTCAGCGGCTTGCCGTTCTCCGCGGTGATCAGCCGGGCCACCTCCTCGGCGCGTTCGGCCAGCCGCCGCGAGACGTGGTCCAGGGCCGCCGCCCGCACGTGCGCGGGCGTCGCCTCGAAGGCCCGGTGGGCCGCTGCCGCCGCCGCGACCGCAGCCTCCACCTGCGCCTCGTCCGGCACGCTCACCCTCCCGACGGCCGAACCGTCCCAGGGGCTCGTCACGTCGAAGGTGTCCCGGCCGGTGGCCCGGGTGCCGGCCAGCCAGAACGCGTACGGTTCCGCCGTCGCCACGCTCGTCACGGTGGGTTCCGCCTTCCTGTCGGGGGTGTCGCTCGCCGGGCCCCACCGTAGACAGCGCGGCCGGCCGGCCGTGTTGTCCACGGCGGCGTACCCGCGCGCCGCCACGTGACGCTCTGGCCAGCGCCTGCCGCCCGCTACGCCACCACCCGGGCCCGCACCGCCCGCCAGGGGCCTGCGATCCCGCCGAAGCCGCCCCCGCGGCCCCGCCGCCGCACCTATCCTGGCCGCCCGGACGGCGGAGGGGGCAGCACATGGCGGAGACGGTCACGATCGCACTGGGCGACGGCACGCAGGTGCAGGCCGAGGTCGTCGGGCAGGTGCCCTTCCAGAGCGCCGACGAGTCCGGCGCCTTCAGCGACGTCGGTATCCGGTCGCGCGCCGCGGCCGCGGGCTCCGCCGTCACCCTCACCCTCGACGGCGTGCGCGACACGGTCCGGGCGGTCGGCCGGTGGGCCGCGGAGACCGTCACGGAGGGCGGTGCGGCCGGCGCGCCGGACTCCTTCGAGGTCGAGTTCGGCCTCAAGCTCGCAGTGAAGTCCGGACAGCTGCTCGGCGTCATCGCCGAGGCCGGCGCGGAGGCCGGACTGACGGTCAAGCTGTCCTGGGACCTCGCCGCGCGCCGGGCCGCGGCAGCGGGCGGCTCCGCAGGGGGGACGGGAACGGCTTCCCCGGACCCGGCGCCCTGACGGCCGCAGGACCGGAGCCGGACCCGGCGCGGTGACGGCCGCACGACCGGAGCCGGACATGGCGCCGTGACGGCCGCACGACCGGAGCCGGACCCGGCGCGGTGACGGCCGCACGACCGGAGCCGGACCCCCGGCTGCCCGCTCAGCCGTCCGCCTCCGCCTCGGTCTTGAGGGCGAGCCACAGCTCCATCCGCACGTCCGGGTCGTCGAGCGAGCAGCCCAGGATCTCCTCCACCCGGCGCATCCGGTAGCGCAGCGTGTGGCGGTGGACCCCGAGGTCGGCCGCCGCCGCGTCCCACTGCCCGTGGTGCGACAGCCACGCGCGCAGCGACGCCACGAGGTCGCCGCGCGACGTCGCGTCGTGCTCCCGCAGCGGCCGCAGCAGCCCCTCGGCGAAGGCCCGTACGGCGTCGGCCGCGAGCAGCGGCACCACCGAGCCCGCCCCGACCTCGCCGTGCTCGACCAGATTGCGCCCGCGGCGCACCGCGACCGCCAGGGCCCGCTCCGCCTGCCGGTGCGCCTCCGGCACCTCCTCGGCCGGCACCGCCGCCGACAGCCCGGCCGACAGCGCGTCCTCGGCCTCCGCCAGATCCGCCGCCGCGGCCAGCACCGTGGCGTCCTCGGCGGCGAGCAGCACCAGCCGGGTGCCCTCGTGCACGGTCAGCAGCGGCTCGCCCGAACGCCCCGCGGCCGCGTCCACCTGCTCGGCGAGCCGGGCCAGCGCCTCGGCCCCGAGACGGTCGTCCGCGGGCTCGGCGACCAGCACCCGCACCGGGTGGTCGAGCAGGGCGCCGTAGAGACCGCCCGCGGTGTCGCGGGCGTGCCCGGGCTCGCCCGCGAGCAGCATCCGCAGCACCGCCGCCGCCAGCCGGACGTGCGCCTCCTGGAGGGTCCTGGACTGCTCCAGGGACAGCGTCAGCAGCGCGACCGCGGCGTTGACCACGTAGCGGGCGGACGTGTCGAGGCGGCCCTCCGTGCCGACCGCCAGATAGCCGCGCGGGCGCCGCCCGGTGCCCAGCGACTGGATCTCGACCCTGTCCTCGCACCCCGCGGACCCCTCGACCGAGGCGCCCGCCGGCCCCTGGATCCCGCGCATCCGCTCCACCTCGGCACCCAGCCGGGCCGCCCGCTTCCCCGCCCACTCCGGGGCGGTGGCCAGCACCGCGCCCGAGGCGTCGTAGAGGGCCGCCCAGCCGTCGAGGTGGCAGGCCAGCCGGGTGAGCAGTGCGGCGGGCCCGTCCGGGGCGAGAGCGGCGCGGGTCAGGTCGCGCTGCGCCTCGAAGCCCGCCGTCACCGCTTTGTAGCGGTCCGCGGCCAGGGCTGCCGAGACGGTCTTGCTGATCGCGATGAAGGGCGTCCTGCGCGGCACCTCCAGCAGCGGCAGCCCCGCCTGCGCCGCCGCCTCCACCAGCGCGGCCGGCACCGCGTCGTGCCCCACCCCCACGCCGAAACCCAGCCCCACCACGCGGGCACCCGTGAGCCGCCGCACGTAACCGCGCAGCGACTCGGGATCCTCGACGTCGAGAGCGAGCCCCGTCGTGAGCAGCAGCTCGCCGCCCTCCAGGTACGGGCCCGGGTCGTCCAGCTCGCTGGTGTGCACCCAGCGCACCTCGGACCCCAGCCGTTCCCCGCCGGCGAGAACGGTGAGCTTCAGGGCCGAGTGCTGCGCGAGGGACGCAAGGGTGAGGGGCATACGGACCAGGCACCGGCAATCGCTGGACGTTCGGCCGGCCGGGAATGGCCGCCGCACCAATTGTGCCGCACCGTCCGCCCCGCGCCCGTCACCCCCGAAGATCCACCAGCACCGGCGGCGCGCTCTCCCCCGCCGTCGTGGTGAACGACACCACCGCGTGCCCGGCGGGCACGCCGTTCGCCAGATCCGACGCCGACCACCGCTCCCGCTCCACCTCCCTGACGGTCACCGACTCGGTGGTGACCGCTTCGCCGGTGAAGACCTTGCGCACGCCGCGGCTGAGACGGCGCGTGAAGCCCCCCGACTGGTCGGGGGTCCGGGTCACGTCCCTGGTCTGCACCCAGGCGGTGCCCCACGCCTCGGCGAAGTGCTTGCCGTCCCAGGTGGTGACCCCGGACATGACCATCCGGCAGCCCATCGCGGCGACCAGCGCCGTCCGCAGGTCGTCCGGCACCTCGTCCAGCGTGCGCAGCGCCAGGACCACCCCGGCGTTCGCCGAGCGGAGCCGGGCGAAGCCGCGTACGGATCCGGCGCCGACCGCGTGGGCCGCGTCGTCGAGGACGAGACAGGCGAAGAGCGAACGGTCGCGCCGCGCGCTCATGGCCGCGGTGAACTGCGCGAGCACGAGCCGCACCAGGACGCGCGCGGCCTCGGCGTGCCCGTGCGCCGGCAGATCGACGCGGACCCGCACCGGATGCTCCAGCGCCCGCATGGTGAAGGGGCGCGACCGGCCCGTGACGTCGAAGAACCCGGCGAAGGCCGGCCTGTCGAGGAGGGCGATCCGGTCCGCGAGCTGCGGCGCGATGTCCCCGCGCTGCGCCGTCTGCCGCTCCCGCGCGTCCAGCTCCCTGACCAGCCCGGGGGCGCCTGCGGCGTCGAGGGCCTGGCGCAGCGCGGCGAACGCGTGCGGCGTGCCGTCGAGGAGCTCGCGCAGCTCCGGCACGGAGGGGAAGCGGCCGAACGCCGCGTGGAAGGGCCCGAGGATCTGGCTGAGCGCGGTCGCCGCCCGGCGCACGTCCTGCTGCCGGGCGCCGGGCCCGTCCACGAGCGCCTCGGCCAGCGTTCCCGCCGCGACGTCCGGGTCGTCGCTGCCGTAGAGATCCAGGTCGTACCGGGAGGACGGGTCCGCGAGGCCGATGACGACGTCGTACGCGTCGGCCGAGCCGAGCTCCGCCCCCGCCGTACCGACCACCACCACCGCCGCCTGACCGGTCAGCGCCTGCAGGCACAGCGACTCGGCGACCGGCCGCACCACCGTGCGGGTCTTTCCCGCTCCCGACGGGCCGACCACCAGGAGCCCGGTCCCCAGCAGCGCCGGATCGAACGCGATCCCGGAACCGCGGTGCTGGTACGGGTTCCGCTCGGCGTCGACACCGCGGCCGATGCGGACCTGACGTGCCAGCAGGTCGTGCGCCGCCGCGCGGCGCGGCAGGTCCCGCTCACCCGAGGGATGCGTGAAGGCCGCGGCCCCCTCACCCAGCACGGCGTCGCCGAACGCGGCGACTCCCCCGGCCCCGGCCCGCGCGACCGCCCAGGCACGGTTGATGCGGACGTAGTCGACGTCGTTCATCCGCCCGACCCGCACCTCACCGGCGAGCCGGTCGGCGAGGCCGTGCTGGTTCGCCGCCCGGAGCTCGGGCCATTCGACGAGGTCAGGGGCTCCTTGCACCGGAGCGGACGTCTCCACGTCCTCAGTGACGAGTCTGCGAAGCGTAGGCACTGCGAAACGTTGCCACACCTGGCGCCAATTGCCGATCCTGGCGCAGATCCAGGCAAGGAGAAACGTGCAGACAGCGGCCCACAGGCGCGTGGCGGCGTTGAAGGCGTTGGTGTCGGTCCCGGCTCCGCTGCGCCAGTGATCGGGGGTGAACCATATGACGGGCCAGATCCAGAAGTCGAAATAGCCGTCCCGGAACAACGACCAGACCAGGAGGCCGACCAGCAGGGTCAGGAGTGCACCACCGAGCAGCCGCCGCGACGGCATCTGCTTCGGGTCCGGCTCAGGGCGGGGTGTGTGCCCGAAACCGTAGATGCCTGGCGCGTCCACCGCCCGTGGCGTGTGCAGCCAGCGTTCCAGGGCGGACGCGGGCGGAGCCTTCGCCGGCGCCGGCGGCACGGGGGGGCGGGGGGCGGGGGGGCGGGGTGGGGGTGGGACCGCGGGGGGTGGGGGTGGGTTGGTGGCGGGCCGGCGCTGCCTGCCCTCGTAATCCATGGCTTCCATGGCGCGTCTGCCCCTCGTCGCCGCCCGATGCGCACAATGTAGTCGCACCGCTACGCCGGACGAAAGGATCTTGGCGGGATGCCACCCGCCCCGGCGCCGGCGGGGCACTGGCCGTTGCGGCGAAGACTCGCCGGCGAGTGCGACCGTTCGGCGTATGCGGGGGCGGGAGGGGGGAGCCTAGCCTCGCGGGGCGGGTCCGGATGGGTCGCTGGTGAGCGAATAGAGGAGAGTGGGCGTCATGGGCGGATTGCCGCAGGAGCGCAGGCTGGTCACCGAGGTGCCGGGGCCGCGGTCGCGGGAGTTGCTGGCGCGGAAGTCGGCGGCGGTCGCGGACGGCGTGGGCGTGACGCTGCCGGTGTTCGTGACCCGGGCGGGCGGCGGTGTCGTCGAGGACGTGGACGGCAACCGGCTGATCGACTTCGGTTCGGGCATCGCCGTGACGTCGGTGGGCAACAGCGCGCCCGAGGTGGTGCGCCGGGCGTCGGCGCAGCTCGCCGACTTCACGCACACCTGTTTCATGATCACTCCCTACGAGGGCTACGTCGAGGTCGCCGAGGAGCTCAACGCGCTGACGCCGGGCGACCACGCCAAGAAGTCCGCGCTGTTCAACTCGGGCGCGGAGGCGGTGGAGAACGCGGTGAAGATCGCCCGCTCCTACACCGGGCGGCCGGCGGTCGTGGTCTTCGACCACGGCTACCACGGGCGTACCAACCTCACGATGGCGCTGACGGCGAAGAACATGCCGTACAAGGAGGGCTTCGGGCCCTTCGCGCCGGAGGTCTACCGCGTGCCGCTGGCGTACGGCTACCGCTGGCTGACCGGGCCGGAGAACGCCGCGGAGGAGGCGGCCGCGCAGGCGATCGACATCATCACCAAGCAGATCGGCGCGGAGCACGTGGCGGCGATCGTGATCGAGCCGATCGCGGGCGAGGGCGGCTTCATCGTGCCGGCGCGCGGCTTCCTGCCGCGCATGGCGCGCTTCGCGAAGGACAACGGGATCGTCTTCGTGGCGGACGAGATCCAGACGGGCTTCTGCCGGACCGGGCAGTGGTTCGCCTGCGAGGACGAGGGCGTGGTACCGGACCTCGTCACGACGGCGAAGGGCATCGCCGGCGGCCTGCCGCTCGCCGCGGTGACCGGACGGGCGGAGATCATGGACGCGGCGCACCCGGGCGGCCTGGGCGGCACCTACGGCGGCAACCCGGTGGCGTGTGCGGCGGCGCTGGGCGCGATCGCGACGATGAAGGAGCTGGACCTGCCGGCGAAGGCGCGGCGGATCGGCGAGGTGATGACGCCGCGGCTGCGCGCGCTGCAGGAGAAGTACCCGGCGATCGGCGAGGTGCGCGGGCGCGGCGCGATGATCGCGGTGGAGCTGGTGCGGCCGGGCACGAAGGAGCCGGACGCGGCGCTGACGTCGGCCGTCGCCAAGGCCTGCCACGCCGCGGGCCTGGTGGTGCTCACCTGCGGGACGTACGGGAACGTGCTGCGTTTCCTGCCGCCGCTGGTGATCGGGGAGGATCTGCTGGAGGAGGGCCTCGGCATCATCGAGGAGGCCTTCGCCGGGGCGGTGTGAGCCGGCCGGCGAGGGGACGCGAAACGGCGCGTGAGCTGGGATGCGAGCGGGAATGTGAGCCGGGCGTGACGATGCGGGGACGGCGGGTTCGAGCGAGGGCGGCGGGTCGTGAAGAACGTGTGCGGGCCTGATGGCGGACGGGTGATCGGGCTGTCCGGCCCCTTCCCGGTGCCCTACCGTTTCTTGCGAACACCCCGCTCGAAACCGGCTCCGGTGGATCCGGCGAAGGGCGGCAACGCGCCGGTGATTCCCCATCGCCGGTACGGCAGTGCCCTCGCGCACGAAACCGCCGGGTTCGCAGGTGGGCCCGGCACACCTCGCCGATCGGTCGGCCGTTCGTCCCACACCCCCCGGGGCGGGCGGCCCGGCGATCGCCCTGGCCGCCCCGGAGCTCTCCCCCCTGTTCCGGGGCGGCGTTCTGCTGCCCGGAGTGCCCGGACCGCCGTGAGTGCCCGGCGTGCCCCTGGCGCCTGGGGCCCCCGGAACCCCCTGATCGCCGGCCCCGCCCGCAGCCTCGCCGGGCTCGCCGCCGTCTTCTGCACGGGCATCGCCCTCTTCGCCGTTCTCACCGCCCAGGTGTCGGGCGGCGGACGGCTGGTGGGGCGGGACTGGGCGGTGCTCGGCTGGTTCCAGCACGCCGCGGCGGCGCATCCGGAGCTGACCGGACCGTCGCAGGTGCTGTCGGACGTGGGGAACGTGCAGGTGGCGGTACCCCTGCTGCTCGTGGCGGTGGTGGCCGCGGGGGTGTCGGGGAAGCGGTCCGGGTTGCCGCTGTGGTGGCTGCCGCCACTGGCCGCGGTGCTGGCGATGGCGCTGGTGCCGCTGGTGGTGGGGCGGGTGAAGGCGGCGGTGGCCCGGCCCGCGCCGGGCAAGCTGCGCCTGGGGCCGGACGGTTATGCGGGCTTCTTCCCCTCCGGGCACACCGCGACGTCGTCGGTGGCGGTGGGCGGGGCGGCGCTGCTGGTGCTGCCGGCGGTCGCGCGGGCGGCGCTGCGCCGGGCGCTCTACGCGGCGGCGCTGCTGCTGGCCGCGGGGGTGGGCGCGGGCCTGGTGTGGCACGGCTACCACTGGCCGCTCGACGTGCTGGCGAGCTGGTGCCTGGCGGCCTCGCTGCTGTCGCTGGTGGCGGCGGCCGGCGTGCTGGCCCGGGCGGCGGCCGTACGGGACGGGCCTTCGGAGGCGGGCGGGGAGTCCGTGGCCGATGCCGCCGTGTGAGGTGGGTGCGACCGGGTGCGGCGGCCGCCGGCAGCGGCCGGGGGGCGCCGGAGGTCCGGTTCAGCCGTCCGCGAGCCGGGCGGCCGCCTCGTGCATCGCCGCGTCCAGCACGTCGGGGTCGGTGAGGTGCCCCGTGCCGTCCGGCGGGATGAGCCAGCGCACACCGCCGGTGGGGCGGCCGGGGTAGGGGACGACGATCCAGGCGCCGCGGCCGAGCCCGCGCACCCCGCCGGCCAGCCAGCGGTCCGTGGTGCCCGCGGGGACGAAGAAGCCGAGCCGCGTGTCGCCGAAGTCGGCGAGCACGGGTCCGGGCCGGGCCGCGAGGCCGGTCAGGACGTCCAGGGTGGGGTGGCCCAGCTCGCCGCGCAGGATCAGGACGTCCCACAGCCGTCCGGCGGGCAGCAGGACGACACCCAGCGGGTTGCTCTCCCATTCCCGTCGGACGGCCGCCGGGTCGTCTGCCGCCGACGCCAGCCACTCGACCGCGCTCCTCGCTCCGGTGCTGCCCATGCCCGCTCCTCCTTCTGCCGTGTGGCGCACGTCCGTCACCGGAGGAGAGGCCGCGGGGCGCCGGCTCTTACGCGGGTTCTCCTGCCGGCCGGGGGTGACGCGGCTCACAGCGCGCCCGACGCCCCCGCTCCCCCGCGGCTGCGGCCCGCGCCCGGATGCCGGTGGGGCCGGACACCCCGGCACCGGTGGGGCCGCCGCGGACGGGGACGGCGGTGAGCACGGCGCCCGCGACGACGCCCGGGCCGTCACCGGCGGGCGGCAACCGCGGTGCAAGGGCCGCGTTCTACGATGAGGCGGCACCGCAGCCGGTGCCCGCCGTCCGCTTCCAGGAGGATCCGCATGCCCGACAGCGCCGCCGCAGGCGGGCTCGACGCCTTCATCGCCGGGCTGCCGAAGGCCGAACTGCACGTCCACCACGTGGGGTCGGCGTCCCCGCGGATCGTCGCGGAGCTGGCCGCGCGGCACCCGGACTCTGCGGTGCCGGCCGATCCGGAGGCGCTCGCCGGCTTCTTCACCTTCCGGGACTTCGCGCACTTCATCCAGGTCTACCTGTCGGTCGTCGACCTCATCCGGGACGCGGAGGACGTGCGGCTGCTCACCTTCGAGGTGGCACGGGACATGGCGCGGCAGAACGTGCGCTACGCCGAACTGACCGTCACCCCGTACAGCTCGACCCGGCGGGGCATCCCCGACCGGGAGTTCATGGCGGCGATCGAGGACGCGCGCAAGGCGGCCGAGGCGGAGCTGGGGGTGACGCTGCGCTGGTGCTTCGACATCCCCGGCGAGGCGGGGCTCGTCTCCGCGGAGGAGACCGCGCGGATGGCCCTGGAGCTGCAGCCCGACGGTCTGGTGTCGTTCGGTCTGGGCGGCCCGGAGACAGGGGTCCCGCGCCCGCAGTTCAAGCCGTACTTCGACCGCGCCCGGGCCGCGGGACTGCACAGCGTGCCGCACGCCGGGGAGACCACCGGGCCGGAGACGGTGTGGGACGCGCTGCGCGAGCTGGGCGCCGAGCGGATCGGCCACGGCACCAGCGCCGCCCGGGACCCGCGGCTGCTGGAGCACCTGGCCGAGCACCGCATCCCGCTGGAGGTGTGCCCGACCTCCAACATCGCCACCCGCGCGGTCGCCACCCTCGACGAGCACCCGATACGGCAGATGGTCGAGGCGGGCGTCCTGGTCACCGTCAACAGCGACGACCCGCCCATGTTCGGCACCGACCTCAACACCGAGTACGCGGTGGCCGCCCGGCTGCTGGGGCTGGACCACCGCGGGGTCGCGGAGCTGGCGAAGAACGCCGTGCAGGCGTCCTTCCTGGACGCGCCCGGCAAGGCGCGGATCACCGCCGAGATCGACACGTACACCGCCGCATGGTGACGGCCGTCGCCCACCGCGGCGACCCGTACGAGCACCGTGAGAACACCCTCCCGTCGGTGCGTTCGGCGCTGCTGAAGGGCGCGGACGCGGTGGAGGTGGACGTACGGCTGACGCGCGACGGGGTGCCGGTGCTGCTGCACGACCGGACGCTGGACCGGCTGTGGGGCCACCCGCGGGAGGTCGGCGCGCTCACCCTCGGCCAGCTCGCGGACGCCACCGGCGGCGGCGTTCCGACGCTCGCCGCCGCGCTCGCCGAACTGGACCGGCACCCGCACGGGCGGATCCTGCTCGACCTCACCGAGGCCGCGCAGGCCGCGCCGACGCTGGCCGCGGTCGACGCGGCGGGCGCGGGCGGGCGCGTGTACTACTGCGGCGAGAGCGCCGCGATGCGCGCGGTGCGGGCCGCGGACCCGGCCGCCGAGATCGCGCTGACGTGGACGACCTCGGTACGGCCCACGGCCGCGCTCCTCACCGCGGTGGCACCGCGCTGGCTCAACCTGCGCTTCGGCCTGGTGAACCCGGCGACGGTGGACTTCGCGCGCGAGCACGGCCTGCTGGTGGCGGCGTGGACGGCGGACTGGCCGCCGACCATGCGCCGGCTGCTGGCACTCGGGGTCGACTCGGTCACCACCAACCGGCTCACCTCGCTGCAGCGGATCGTCGCGCGCCGCGGACGGCGGCGCGGCTGAGCGGCGTCAGTCCAGGGACGTCATCACGTGCTTGACGCGCGTGTAGTCCTCGAAGCCGTACGACGACAGGTCCTTGCCGTAGCCGGACTTCTTGAAGCCGCCGTGCGGCATCTCGGCGACCAGCGGGATGTGGGTGTTGATCCACACGCAGCCGAAGTCCAGCCGCCGCGACATCCGCATGGCGCGCGCGTGGTCCCTGGTCCACACCGAGGAGGCGAGCGCGTACTCCACGCCGTTGGCCCACTCGACGGCCTGGTCCTCGTCGGTGAAGGACTGCACCGTGATGACCGGGCCGAAGACCTCGTGCTGGATGATCTCGTCGTCCTGCCGCAGGCCCGAGACGACGGTGGGCGCGAAGAAGTAGCCGACCTCGCCCACCCGGAAGCCGCCGGTCTCCACCTTGGCGTGCGCGGGCAGCCGGTCGATGAAGCCGCTGACCCGCTCCAGCTGGCCGGCGTTGTTGAGCGGCCCGTAGAGGACGTCCTCGTCGGTCGGCAGGCCCGTCTTCGTCTCGACGGCGGCCTTGGCGAGCGCGGCGGTGAACTCGTCGCGGATCGACTCGTGCACCAGCACGCGGGTGGCGGCGGTGCAGTCCTGGCCGGCGTTGAAGAAGCCGGCGACGGCGATGTCCTGGACGGCGCGCGGGATGTCGACGTCCTCGAAGACCACCACCGGGGCCTTGCCGCCCAGTTCGAGGTGCACGCGCTTGAGGTCGCGGGCGGCGGAGCCGGCCACCTCCATGCCGGCCCGGACGGAGCCGGTGATGGACGCCATCGCCGGGACGTGGTGCTCGACCATGAGCCGGCCGGTGTCGCGGTCGCCGCAGACGACGTTGAAGACGCCCTTGGGCAGGAACTCCGCCATGATCCCGGCGAGCAGCACGGTGGAGGCGGGGGTGGTGTCGGAGGGCTTGAGCACCACGGTGTTGCCCGCGGCGATGGCCGGGGCGAACTTCCACACGGCCATCATCATCGGGTAGTTCCACGGCGCGACCTGCGCGCACACCCCGACGGGCTCGCGCCGCACGAAGGACGTCAGCCCCTCCATGTACTCGCCGGCGGAGCGGCCCTCCAGCATGCGGGCGGCGCCGGCGAAGAAGCGGATCTGGTCGACCATGGGCGGGATCTCCTCGCTCATGGTCAGCCCGAGGGGCTTGCCGGTGTTCTCGCTCTCGGCCTCGACCAGTTCGGCCGCGCGGGCCTCGACGGCGTCGGCGATCCGCAGCAGCGCCTTCTGCCGGTCGGAGGGTGTCGTGTCGCGCCAGCCGGGGAAGGCCGCGGCCGCCGCCGCCATGGCCGCGTCGACGTCGGCGGCGCCCGACAGCGGCGCCGTGGCGTAGACGTCGCCGGTCGCCGGGTTGACCACCTGCGTGGTGCGGCCGTCCGCGGCGGCGCGGAACTCCCCGTCGATGTGGTTGCGCAGAGTGCGGAGTTCGGTCACGGCGTTTGCTCCCTGGTCGTCCGGATCGTGCTGCTGTGTCGGGTGTCCACAGGCTGAGACAGTACCCAGCCTAACCGGAGGACTGCGGGATCCGACATACCCGGCTCCCGGCAACGACCGAATCAGTGAATCTGCTGGCACAACGCTGCGTATTTCATCGGTTTCGCCTTGCAGGACCGTCGAAGTCTCCTGCACAGTGGGCCGGGTGGCCACACATGAGGTGAACAGCGCGCGACCCGTCGTCGACGCGGTGTCGAAGGCGATCATCGAGCAGCTCCAGGAGGACGGCCGCCGTCCCTACGCGGCGATCGGCAAGGCCGTGGGCCTGTCCGAGGCGGCCGTGCGGCAGCGCGTGCAGAAGCTGCTCGACCAGGGCGTGATGCAGATCGTCGCGGTCACCGACCCGCTCACCGTCGGCTTCCGGCGGCAGGCGATGGTCGGCATAACCGTGGACGGCGACATCGAACCGGTCGCCGACGCCCTGGCCGGGCTGGACGAGGTCGAGTACGTGGTGGTGACCGCGGGCTCCTTCGACCTGCTCGCCGAGATCGTCGCCGAGGACGACGACCATCTGCTCCGTCTGATCAGCAAGCGGATCCGCGCGCTGCCCGGCGTGCGGTCCACCGAGAGCTTCGTCTACCTGGGGCTCCGGAAGCAGACCTACTCCTGGGGAACCCGATAGCCATGAGCACGAGCCCGCCGGCCACGGCGTACGACCACCTGTGGATGCACTTCACGCGCATGGGGGACTACGCGGACGCGCCCGTCCCGACCATCGTGCGCGGCGAGGGCGCGTACGTCTACGACGACCGCGGCAGGCGCTGCATCGACGGCCTGAGCGGCCTGTTCGTGGTCAACGCCGGCCACGGGCGGCGCGAACTGGCCGAGGCCGCGGCCCGGCAGGCCGCGGAACTGGCGTACTTCCCCGTGTGGGGCTACGCGCACCCGCGGGCGGTGGAGCTCGCCGAACGGCTGGCGCACCTCGCACCCGGCGACCTGAACAAGGTCTTCTTCACCACCGGAGGCGGCGAGGCCGTCGAGACCGCCTGGAAGCTGGCGAAGCAGTACCACGGGCTCACCGGGAACCCCGGACGGTACAAGGTGGTCTCGCGGGCCGTCGCCTACCACGGCACCCCGCACGGCGCGCTCTCCCTCACGGGGCTGCCCGAGCTCAGGGCGCCGTTCGAGCCGCTGGTGCCAGGTGCGTTCAAGGTGCCCAACACCAACATCTACCGGGCCCCGGTGCACGGCGACGACCCCGAGGCCTTCGGCCGCTGGGCCGCCGACCGGATCGAGGAGCAGATCCTCTTCGAGGGCCCGGAAACGGTGGCCGCGGTCTTCCTGGAGCCGGTGCAGAACGCCGGCGGCTGCTTCCCGCCGCCGCCCGGCTACTTCCCGCGGGTGCGGGAGATCTGCGACCGGTACGGCGTCCTGCTCGTCTCCGACGAGGTGATCTGCGCCTTCGGGCGGCTCGGCACGACCTTCGGCTGCGAGCGCTACGGCTACCTGCCGGACATGATCACCTGCGCCAAGGGGATGACGTCCGGTTATGCGCCGATGGGCGCCTGCATCGTCTCCGACCGGGTGGCCGAGCCGTTCTACCGCGGCGGTGAGGCCTTCCTGCACGGCTACACGTTCGGCGGCCACCCGGTCTCCGCCGCGGTCGCGCTCGCCAACCTCGACCTGCTCGACCGCGAGGGCCTGGGCCGGCGCGTACGCGACCACGAGGCGGACTTCCGCGCCGCCCTCGACCGGCTGCGCGACCTCCCGATCGTCGGCGACGTGCGCGGCAGCGGCTACTTCCACGGCATCGAGCTGGTCAAGGACAAGGCCACCAAGGAGACCTTCACCGCCGAGGAGACCGAGCGCGTCCTGTACGGCTTCCTCTCCCCCGAGCTGTTCGCGAACGGGCTCTACTGCCGCGCCGACGACCGCGGCGACCCGGTGATCCAGCTCGCCCCGCCCCTCGTCGCCGGCCCGCAGCTCTTCGACGAGATCGAGGCGATCCTGCGGGACGTGCTGACGAGGGCGTGGGCGAAGCTCTGACGCCTGCCGCGGACCGGTTTCCGGTCCCGCGGACGACGGCCGCCGACCGGTCCGGGCGCCCCGGTGCGGCACCCCTCACGGACGGCGGCCCCTACCGCCGCCCGGCCCCGGCGCCGCTCACCCGAACGGACGGATCGGCGACCTCCGCCGCCGCGCCTGCGGTCCGACCGCCCGCCGCCTGCCTACGGTGCCGGGAAGTGACCGACCCCTCCCCGGCGCCCGCGGCGCACCGGCGCCACTGCCACCGGGGGACGACGACCCGCGGAGGAACGGCATGGTGGCCCCGCCCGACAACGACGTGCTCTTCGCCCGCTCGCTGCGCCACTCCCACCGGGGCTCGCCGGCCCTGCTCGGCGTCTCCGTGGGCGTCCGCGAGGGGGAGATCCTCGGTGTGGTCGGGCCGCGCGGCTCCGGCAAGACGACCCTGCTGCGCTGCCTGTCCGGCCAGATCGTGCCGGACGAGGGCGAGGTGTGGTTCAACAGCGGACCCGTGCACACCCTGCCCGAGGCCGGGCGCGACCAGCTGCGCCGCGAGCGCTTCGGCTGGGTCGGCAGCGAGCCCGCGCTGCTCCCGGAGCTGACGGCGTGGGAGAACGCGGCGCTGCCGCTGCTGATGCGCGGTGTACGGCCGCGGGCGGCGCGCGCCGAGGCGCAGGAGTGGCTGGACCGGCTGGACATCGGCGGCGCCGCGCGCCGCCACCCCGGGGCGCTGCTCCTTCCCGAGCAGCAGCGGGTCGCGGTGGCCCGCGCCCTGGTCGGGGCGCCCGCGGTGGTCTTCGCCGACGACCCGGCCGCGCCGCTGCACCGCTCCGACCGCGCCCAGGTCCTGCGCACGCTCGCCAGCGCGGCACGCTCGCACGGTATGACGGTCGTCCTCGCCGGCAGCGACCCGGAGACGGCCGGCTACACCGACCGCGCCCTCGCGCTCCGCGACGGGCGCACCGACTCCCCCGCGCACGCCCCGGACCGCGGCACCCCCGACCCGGCCCCGGCGAACGCATGACCCCCGTCGGCCTCGTGCCCCGGGCCCCCCGTCCCCCGCGCGCCGGAACGGGCGGCACCCCCCACGACCCGCCGGCGCGCTGCCCCCACGGCGGCCACGAGCCGCAGCCCCCGCCCGGGCCGGGCACGGGCGCACCCGCACCCCGCAACGGACGGCAGCACCACGCGCGCCTGCGTGGCGCCCGGCGGTGGCAGCCGTCGCCGGCTGTCCCGCGCGGCCGGTCCGCCCGGCCGTGCGGGCTCCGGGAGCGGCGGACGGGCGGCGCAGTGGCTTCGGATGTGCGGATCGGACGGGAGGCGGCGGCGTGCTGAGCTGGCGGTTGGTGCGGGGCGCGCGGATCGGGGCGCTCGGGCGGTGGCTGACGGTGGTGGGCGCGGCAGCTGGGACGGGACTGCTGCTGCTGTCGGCGCTCGGGTGGGCGCTGGGGCACCACCAGCCCGGTACCGGTGCCGGGGTGCGGCTGGTGTGGTGCGCGCTGCCCGCCGCGGCGGCCGTGCTGCTCGCCGCCACGGCGGGGCTGGCGCAACCGCTGCGCTGGCCGGGCGCGGGACTCGCCGCCGTCGGGCTGGGCCGCCGGGCGACGGTGCTGGTCGGCGCCGCGAGTGCCGCGCTGGCCTGCGCGGGCGGCAGCGGGCTCGCCCTGCTGGGCTTCCTCTACCTGCGCGGTGACCTGGGCGGCGGGCCGTACTCCGGTGCGGTCTCCGCGGTGCTCGGCGCCGGCCACCGGCTGCCCCCGGCGGGCGTGGTGACCCTGCTGGCGGTGGTGCCGCTGGGCGCCGCCGCGGCCGTCGCCGTGCGGCTGTGGCAGCCGCCGGCGCCGCAGCCGGGCGCGGGGCCCACGGGGCTGCCGTGGGGCGTGGCGCTGACCGCTGTCGGGCTCGCGGTGCAGGTGAGCGCGCCACGCGGGGACGCCCTGCCGCTGCCGAGCGGGCTGGGCGCGGTGTCGGCGGCGACGGTGGCCGGCTGGGCGGTCGCGTCGGCCGGCATGGTGCTGGCGGGCCCGGGCCTGCTGCACCTGTGCGGGCGGCTGCTCGCGCTGCACCGGCCGGGCGCGCTGCGGCTGCTGGCGGGGCGGACCCTCCAGCAGGAGTCCCGCCGGACCGGCCGGCCCCTGGGCCTGCTGTGCGCGACGGCGACGGCCGCGCTCGCGGTCCACGACCTGCAGCGCGCCTCCGGTCACCGCCTGGGCCCGCTGACGACGTTCGCCATGGCCCTGGTCGGGATGTGCGTACTGGCCGTCGCGGGCACCGCGCTGGCGGAGGCGGCGGGCGCGCGGACCCGGTCGGCGACGGCGCTGCGGGAGATCGGCGCGCCGCCCTCGCTGCTGCGCGGCGCGGCGGCACTGCGCACCGGCGTGGTGCTGGCCGTCGCGGTGCCGCTGACGGCCGTGGTCGCGGCCTTCGCGACCGTACCGGCGACGCGGTGACGGAGTGAGGGGCCCGGCGGGCTATCGTGCCGCCATGCCCGCCGAGACCACTCCCCCGCCCGCCCGCGAGATCCAGACGATCGAGGAGTTCGACCGGGTCGCACTGACCGGGTCGTTCGCCGGATGCCGCGTCCAGGCCGTCGACCTGACGGACCGCACGTTCGCGCTGCTGGTCGCCGACACCACACAGGCGGTCTTCCTCGGCTGCCTCATGGAGCCGCAGGCGCTCGCGCACGTCCGCGCCGGCGGTGCGCTGGTCTTCCCGCCGGTCCCGCACCTGCCCTTCAACCCCTACCGGGCCACGCTGTACAGCCCGGTCGAGCTGTACGCCGACCTGGCGGCCGCGGGCTACGAGCACACCCCGGACGCCCGTGCGTACGACTGGTACCGGCGGAGCGCGGCGAGCGGCGACATACTGGCCTCGATGCTGCGCTCGATCCACGACGACGCGGTGACCGACGCGCTGGACGAGCACCTGGCCGGGGCCCGGGTGGTGGGCGTCATGGGCGGCCACGCGATAAAGCGCGGCACGGACGCCTACGCGGGCGCCGCCCGGCTCGGCCGCGACCTGGCCCGCGCGGGCCTGACCGTGGCGACCGGCGGCGGCCCCGGCGCGATGGAGGCGGCGAACTTCGGCGCGTACGCGGCCCCGCACGAGGACGTGATGCTCGGCAAGGCGCTGGCGGTGCTCGGCAGTGCCCCGTCCTTCCGGCCGTCGGTCGGCCAGTGGGCGGCGACCGCCTTCGAGGTGCGCGAGCGCTGGCCGCAGGGCGGCACCTCGCTGGGCGTGCCGACGTGGTTCTACGGGCACGAGCCGCCGAACGCCTTCGCGTCGCACATCGCGAAGTTCTTCGCCAACTCCGTCCGCGAGGACACCCTGCTCGCCCGCTGCACCTCCGGTGTGGTCTTCCTGCCCGGCGCGGCGGGGACGGTGCAGGAGATCTTCGACGCGGCCACTCCCAACTACTACTCCTCGCGCGGCGAGCCGACGCCCATGGTGCTGGTCGACCGGGCGCACTGGACCACCGAGCTGCCCGCGTGGCCGCTGCTCAGCGCGCTGGCCCGGGACCACGCGATGGCCTGGCGCATCGCGCTGGTCGACTCGGTGGCCGAGGTGCCGGACGCGCTGGTGCGGCTCGCGGAGAAGTGAGCAGGGGGCGGGCCGCTCAGACGGCGTCGGCAGCGGCCTCCAGCTCGGAGACCACCAGCTTCTTCATGCCCAGCATGGCCTTCACGGCGGCCTGGGACCGGTTCTGGTCCGGGTCGCCGATCAGCTCGTTGAGCCGGGTGGGCACGATCTGCCAGGACACGCCGAAGGGGTCCTTGAGCCAGCCGCAGGGGCCCTCCTGGCCGCCGTTCGCCGTCAGCGCGGACCACAGCCGGTCGACCTCCTCCTGCGAGTCGCAGTCGACGCTGAGCGAGATCGCCTCGTTGAAGGTGAATTCCGGGCCGCCGTTGAGCGCGAGGAAGCGCTGGCCGCCCAGCTCGAACTCGACGATCATCACGCTGCCCGGCGTCCCGGGGCCGGCCTCGCCGTAGTGCTGGACCTTGACCACCCGCGAGTTGTCGAAGAGCGAGGTGTAGAGGGCCGCGGCCTCCTCGGCCTGGTCGTCGTACCACAGGAACGTCGTGATCTTCTGCTGCATGGCGGGCTCCGTTCTCGTCCGTGTCCGTCGGTCCGGCGCGTTCTCGCGCCTCCAGCAGACAGGACCGTCCGGGCGGGCGAAACTCATCGGTACCCATCCGTGTGCCTCCCGCCCGGAGCCGGGCGGATCAGCCGGGCAGGACGACGACGTCCTCCGGGTCGAAGGTCACCCCGACCTCCGCGCCCTCGGCCGGGGCGGCGCGCAGCGCGCACTCCGCCTCCAGCTGCGGCCCGCGCTCGGGCCGTAGCGTCAGGGCCACGTGCCCGCCGCGGAAGGTGCGGGCGACCACCAGGCAGCGCAGCGCGCCCGCCGCGTCCGGGGCGGCCAGGCGCACCCCGGTGGGCCGGACCAGCAGCCGGCGACGGCCCTCCGGGGTGCCGGGCGGCACGGGCAGCGCGCCCCAGCCGGTGGCGGCGGTGCCGCCGGTCACGACGGCGTCGGTGACGGAGTCGAAGCCCAGGAAACGGGCGACGAACTCGTCGGCCGGGTGCTGCCAGACCGCCAGCGGTGTGCCGGTCTGGGCTATGCGGCCGTCGCGCATGACCACCACGCGGTCGGCGAGCGCGAAGGCCTCGCCCTGGTCGTGGGTGACGGCCAGCACGGTGGTGCCGAGCCGGCCGAAGAGCTGCCGCAGCTCAACGACCAGCCGCTCGCGCAGCGAGCGGTCCAGCTGGCCGAGCGGCTCGTCCAGCATGAGCAGCCGTGGCTCGGGCGCCAGTGCGCGGGCGAGTGCGACCCGCTGCTGCTCGCCGCCGGACAGCTCCGCGACAGCGCGCGCCTGCGCGCCCGGGAGCCCGACGAGGTCCAGCAGCTCGGCGACCCGGCGCTCCCGCTGCTCGCGCGGCGCCTTGTGCATGCGCGGGCCGAAGCCGACGTTGCCGCCGACGTCGCGCTGCGGGAAGAGCTGGTGGTCCTGGAACATCAGCCCGACACCGCGCCGGTGCGGCGGCACCCCGTGCTGGTCGGCGCCGTCCAGCAGCACCCGACCGGCGTCCAGCCGCTGCAGCCCGGCGACGGCCCGCAGCAGCGTGGACTTGCCGCTGCCGCTGGGCCCGAGCACGCAGACGATCTCGTGCTCGGCGATCTCCAGGTCGACGGCGTCCAGCGCGGTCCGCTCCCCGAAGCGCACGGTCGCGGCGTCGAGCCGCAGCAGGGCGCCGCCCTTGAGCGAAGGTCCCCCGGAGCCGGACGGGCCGGCCGCGTGCGGGGCCGCAGGGTTGCGTGTCGGATCGGTGGTCGTCATCGCGGGTCACAGCTCCCCGGCGGTCGTCGGGCGGAAGCGTTCCAGCACCAGCAGGCCGGTCGCGCAGACCACCATCAGCACGGTGCTCAGGGCCATGGCCTGGCCGTAGTTCATCGGCCCCGCGCGGCCCAGCAGGCGGGCGACGGCGACCGGCAGGGTGGGGTCGTCGGACCGGGCGATGAAGACGGTGGCGCCGAACTCGCCGAGCGAGACGGCGAAGGCGAAACCCGCGGCGACGCCCGCGGCGCGGGAGACCAGGGGCAGCTCCACCTCGCGCCACACCCGCCAGGGCGAGGCCCCGAGCACCGCGGCGGCCTCCCGCAGCCGGCCGTCGACGGCCCGCAGCACCGGCAGCATCACGCGGACCACGAAGGGCGCGCCCACCAGCGCCTGCGCGAGCGGCACCAGCAGCCAGGAGTCGCGGAGGTCCAGCGGCGGCTTGTCCAGGGCGATGAGGAAGCCGAAGCCGATGGTGACGGCGGAGGTGCCGAGCGGCAGCATCAGCAGCGCGTCGAAACCGCGCATCAGCCGCCCGGACCTGCGGACCAGCGCGGCCGCGGCAAGCCCGCCGATCACCAGGGCGATGACGGTGGCCAGCGCCGCGAAGCGCAGCGAATTGCCCACCGTCTGCCAGGGGGCGACGCTGAAGGTGCCGCCGTCGTCCGACCCGAGGGCGCGGTAGAAGGCCAGGCCGTAGCCGCTCGGGGTGTCGAACGAACGGGCGGCGAGCACACCGAGCGGCAGCAGGACGACCAGCGCGACGACGGCGAGGACGGCCCCGAGCAGGGTGCGTTCGGCCACGCCGCTCGGCCGGTGCGCGGTACGCGCGGGGTCGACCAGCTTCAGCGCCGACTCGCGGCGCCGCACCGTCCAGCCGTGCAGGGCGAGGATCGCCAGCACCGCCGCGAACTGCAGCAGGGTCAGCACGGCCGCGGCCGGAAGGTCGAAGATCTCGGCCGTCTGGCGGTAGATCTCCACCTCCAGGGTGGAGTAGAGCGGGCCGCCGAGGATCTGGATCACGCCGAAGGAGGTGAAGGTGAACAGGTACACCATGAGCGCGGCCGCGGCCACGGACGGGCCGAGCGCCGGCAGCGTCACCTTGCGCCAGGCGGCGAAGCGGCCCGCGCCGAGCATCCGGGCGGCCTCCTCCTGGGCCGGGTCCAGCTGCGCCCACAGGCCGCCGACGGTACGGACCACGACGGCGAAGTTGAAGAAGACGTGCGCGACGAGGATCGCCCACACGCTGGTGTCGAGCCGCACCCCGAGGAGCGAGTCCGTGAAGCCGCCGCGGCCGAGCAGCGCGAGGAAGGCCGAGCCCGCGACCACGGTCGGCAGCACGAAGGGCACCGTCACGACCGCGCGCAGCAGCCGCCGCCCGGGGAAGTCCAGCCGCGCGAACACGTACGCGGCGGGCAGCCCCACCAGCAGCGTCAGCCCCGTCGAGGCCGCGGCCTGCCAGCAGGTGAACCACACCACGTGCCGGATGCCCGGTTCGCCCAGCACGTCGCCGATCCGGCCCAGCTGCCAGGTCCCGTCCTGGTGCAGCCCCCGGCCGACGATCGCCGCCACGGGGTAGCCGAAGAAGGCCGCGAAGAAGAGCAGCGGCACCGCCGCCAGCACGGCGCGGACCGCCAGGGCGCGGCCGCGTGAGCCGTCGGCCCCGTCCCGCCGCGCGCCGCGCACGGCTGCGGTCCGCGGCGCGCTCACGTCACACTCACTTCAGGACGATCCCGTTCCACGCCTGGACCCACTCGTCGCGCTTGGCGGCGATCGTGTCGGGCGGCAGCGTGGCGGGGTGCTCGACCTTCGCGCCGTACTTGACGAAGACCGGCGGCTCGACGGCGTCCCCGCGCACCGGGTCGACGTACATCTGGAGCGGCATGTCCTGCTGGAAGGTCCTGCTCAGCATGAAGTCGATGAGGGCCTTGCCGCCGGCGGGGTTCTTCGCGTTGTGGAGCAGGCCGGCGAACTCGATCTGCCGGAAGCAGGTGCCGGTCGCCACGCCGACCGGCGACTGCGCGGGAGCGGGGCTGACACCGACGACCTCGGCGGGCGGGCTGGAGGCGTAGGAGACCACCAGCGGCCGGTCGCCCTTGGCCTGCTTGCCCGCCGAGGAGCCGGAGAAGCGGTCGTTGTAGGCCTGCTCCCAGCTGTCGACGACCTCGACGCCGTTGGCCTTGAGCTGCTTCCAGTAGTCCTGCCACTTCGTGTCGCCGTAGGTCGCCGCGCTGCCCAGCAGGAAGGCCAGGCCGGGTGAGGACGTGGAGACGTTCTCGGTGACCAGCAGGTCCTTGTAGGCGGGCTTGACCAGATCGGCGAAGGTCTGCGGCGGGGCCAGGTGGTGGGCCGTGAAGTAGGCCCGGTCGTAGTTGACGCAGACGTCGCCGGAGTCGATCGGCGTGACGCGGTGCCGCGAGCCGTCCAGCTGCAGGTCGGCGGGGACCTGCCCGAGGTCCTTGGCCGTGTAGGACGTGAACAGGCCGTTGTCGAGGGCGCGGGACAGCAGGGTGTTGTCGACGCCGAAGAAGACGTCGCCGCGCGGGTGGTCCTTGGTGAGGACGGCCTGGTTGACGGCCGCGCCCGCGTCCCCGCCGCGCAGCACCTTGACGGTGTAGCCGGTCTCCTTGGTGAACTCCGCGAGCACGGACTTCGAGGCCGCGAAGGAGTCGTGGCTGACGAGCGTGACGGTCTTCGAGCCGGAACCCGCCGCCTTGTCGCCGCCACCGCCGGAGTCGCTGCCGCACGCGGCCAGGACGGACGCGGCCGCACCGGCGGCGACGAGCGCGCCCACGGCACGCAGAGCAGTGGTCTTCATCTGTGCTGACTCCCTACGCCGGTATGACCCGGATCAGGTGGGAGGGTCTGCGGCCTGAGATCCTTCACCGGATCACTCGCCGCACTCTCAGCGCCGTCGCAGGCGCTCCCCTGTCGGAATGTTCTGTTGTGCGACCGCCGGGACGCGGCCGCCTGCTGCGGTGACCGTACGCCGGCGGGATCGCCGACCGTACGATAGCAGCAGGTCAGCGCTCCGCCGCCGCCAGCTGCCCGCAAGCGCCGTCGATCTCCTGGCCACGGGTGTCGCGTACGGTCACGGGCACGCCGTGCGACTCCAGGGCTGCCACGAACGCCCGCTCGTCCTCCGGGCGGGAGGCCGTCCACTTCGAGCCGGGCGTGGGGTTGAGCGGGATCAGGTTGACGTGCACCCGGTGGTTCCTGAGCAGCCTGCCCAGCCGGTCGGCGCGCCATGCCTGGTCGTTGACGTCGCGGATCAGGGCGTACTCGATCGAGACCCGGCGGCCCGAGACGTCGGCGTAGTGCCAGGCCGCGTCCAGCACCTCGCGCACCTTCCAGCGGGTGTTGACCGGCACCAGGGTGTCGCGCAGCTCGTCGTCCGGGGCGTGCAGGGACACCGCGAGGCGGCACTTGAAGCCCTCGTCGGCGAAGCGGTGGATGGCGGGCACCAGGCCCACCGTGGAGACGGTGATGCCCCGCTGCGACAGCCCCAGGCCGTCCGGCTCCGGGTCGGTCAGCCGGCGGATCGCGCCGACCACGCGCGTGTAGTTGGCGAGCGGCTCGCCCATGCCCATGAAGACGATGTTCGACAGCCGCGCCGGTCCGCCCGGCACCTCCCCGTCGCGCAGCGACTTCATGCCGGCCACGATCTGGTGCACGATCTCGGCGGTCGACAGGTTGCGGTCCAGCCCCGCCTGGCCGGTGGCGCAGAAGGGGCAGTTCATGCCGCAGCCGGCCTGTGAGGAGATGCACATGGTGACGCGGTCCGGGTAGCGCATCAGCACCGACTCGACGAGCGTCCCGTCGAAGAGCCGCCACAGCGTCTTGCGGGTGTCGCCCCCGTCGCACGAGGCGTGCCGCACCACGGTCATCAGCTCCGGCAGCAGGTCCTCGGCGAGCCTGCCGCGGGCCGCGGCCGGGATGTCCGTCCAGGCGGCGGGGTCGTCGGCGTACCGCGCGAAGTAGTGCTGCGACAGCTGCCTGGCCCGGAACGGCTTCTCCCCGAGCGCGGCCACCGCCTCCCGGCGTTCGGCGGGCGTGAGGTCGGCGAGGTGCCGCGGGGGCTTCTTGGCCCCGCGCGGCACGGCGAAAGTCAGTTCTCCGGGTACAGGCATGATGCAAACCAGTGTCGCAGACCGCGCGCCGTTGCCTGCTCGGAGCGGATGGGCGGGGGTCGTCACCGGTCACCGTCGGGCAACGGTGGCCGGCCTCGCACGGCCCTCAGACGGCCCGGGGCCCGGTGAGGAACCGTGGTGAGGCGCGGGTGAGGGGGAGTTTTCACCCGGCGCCTCACCACGATTCCTCCACCCGGTGACCTGCGAAAAGTGAGGCGGGTGACGCTGGTGACCCCACCCTGCGGACGCTCTGGGACGTGCGGAAACGGCCCCCACAACGGGCAGCCAGTGCCTCACCCACCCGGCGTCGGGCCCTCACGCCGGGAGCCCCCGAGAGGGGGCGCGCTCCATCCCCTAAGAGCCTCCAGCGCCCGCCCCACGGGCCCTGGACGCCGCTGGACCTGGCGAGGGCGATCGCTACGACCCTGATGCGCTTCCACCTGGTATCTGGCGTCTGGCGACCCCTCGCTCGCCGGACACCAGAACGCGGCCGGCACGGAGCGGCTAGGAGCGCGGGTCAGTAACGCCAACCCCACCAGCAGTTCGTGATCTTTCGTCGTGGAGTGCTTGGTCCTGTTCCCGTGCGAGGCAAGGGGCTGACCCGACTCCGGCCTGGTGCGTTCGAGAATTTCCGGACAGGGCGACGGCGCGAAGCTCATCGCCGACGAGCTTTGAGCGGTGCCGCCGATCGGGTGCTTCTGATCGGGTCTTGATGTGACGGCGGGCCCCTTCGTCTGAAGGGGCCCCGTTTGGCGTAGCCCGATCCCGGTCCGCTCCGGCTTGCGGGGCCGACCAGCCGGGCGCGGGGGGGGGGGGGGGGCCCCCCGCCCCCCCCCCCCCCCCCCCCCCCCCCCCCCCCCCCCCCCCCCGGGGGGCGGCCCCCCCCCCGGGGGGGGGGGGGGGCCCCACGACCTGCTGCTCGGCGCCCGCTTCGCCGCCGGTGG
>NZ_JBIRRA010000006.1:82738-312912 GCF_044333485.1 Streptomyces sp. NPDC020983
GGGGCGGGGGGCGGGGGGGGGGGGGGGGGGGGGGGGGGCCCCCGCGCCGGGGGGGGGGGGGGGGGGGGGGGCCCCCCGGGGGGGGGGGGGGGCCGCCCCGCCCCCGGGGCCCCCCCCCCCCGCGCCGCCGTCTCCGGCGTCCGGTCTTCAGTTCTCGGTCACCGCCGTCTCAGTCGCCGCCGTCCCGGTCCCCGTGGTTCCGAGCGCGGTGGCTCCCCGGGCGGCCCCGCGGTCAGGGGGCCTTGGGCGGCCACCCGCCCGGACGCGTGGTCTGCCCCACCTCGATCAGGTACCCGTCGGGGTCCCGCAGGAAGCAGCGGATCTCCGGGAAGCCTCTCTCGATCGGCGGCGTGATGAACTCGGCGCCCCGCGCGGACCAGTCGGCGTACACGGCGTGGATGTCCGAGACCCGCAGGTTCAGGAAGCTGCTGACCCGGTCCGGGTCCTGCGGCGTCTCCAGCACGACGGTCGGCTTGTCGTCGGTGGGGCCGCCGCCTTCGTTGATGATGATCCAGCCGTTGTGGAACTCGATGATCGACGGGACGCCCGAGCGCAGGGCCCGGCCGCCGAGGACCTCGGTGTAGAAGCGTCGCGAACGTTCGACGTCGTCGGACACGATGAAGTGCGTCATCGCGACGTCGTAGGCGGGCGCGTTCTCGCCGGTCACAGTGCCTCCGGGGGCTCGTTCCGGTGTTCGAGGGAATCAGTTCCCTTCCACAGTACCGATTCGCGGTGGTCTGGGTGGTGTTCCCCGCCCCCTCGTCGGCCCCCGCCTGAAACGCACGGCAGAAAGGACCGCCCTGCGGGCGGATCCGCTAGCAGCCGAGGACGCTTGCGCAAGCGACCCTGCTAGCGAACCAAATCCGGCCCACGTTCAGGGCGTCGATGCCGACGAAGGAAGCGGCGCGGATGAGGGAGACCCTTGATCTCCTCGGGGGCATCGGCGGAACCGTGGTTGGCCCCCACGCCATGGCGAAGACGTTCGACATGCTGGGGCCCGGACTCCCTGGCAGGCCGCGGCGATGCGGTCAGTTCTCCGGGCACAGGCATGACTCCTCCGGTGTCCCGGATCGCGGGGGAAGCCCGTGCCGCGTCCCGGCGGGGCCGCCGGGACGGGGCCGGGGTCAGCCCTGGCCGACGAAGGCCGCCAGCAGCAGCCAGACGACGGGGGCGGTCGGCAGGAGGCTGTCGAGGCGGTCCATGATGCCGCCGTGGCCCGGCAGCAGGGTGCCCATGTCCTTGATGTCGAGATCACGCTTGATCATCGACTCGCCGAGGTCGCCGAGGGTGGCGCTGACCGCGGCGGCCAGGCCCAGCAGCAGCCCCTGCCACCAGTGGCCGCCGTCGATGGAGAACTCCATCAGCAGCGCTCCCGCCACCATGGCGAAGCCGATCGCGCCGGCCAGCCCCGCGCGGGTCTTGCCGGGGCTGATGCGGGGGGCGAGCTTGGTGCGGCCGAAGCGCCAGCCGACCGCGTAGGCGCCGGTGTCGCTGACCACGGTGAGCACCAGGAAGGCCAGCACCCGGCGGGGACCGTCGTCCGCGGCGAGCATCATCACCACGAAGGTGGCGAGGAAGGGCACGTAGAAGGCCACGAAGACGCCCGCCGTGACGTCCCTGAGGTAGTCGTGCGGGGGCTGGGCCATGCGCCAGACCAGGACCGCCAGCGCGGTGAGCGCCATTGCGATCCACGCCCCGTCGGCACCCCGCAGGTACCCGGCGATCACCATGGCCGCGCCGCCCGCCACGAGCGGCACCAGCGGCGCGTGGATGCCCTTGCGCTCGGCCAGCCGCGACGTCAGCTCCCACACACCGACCGCGACGGCCACCACGACGACGCCGACGAAGACCTGCTTGACGAGGAAGAGCGACGCCAGCACCACCACGCCGAGGCCGACGCCCACGCCTATCGCCGCCTGGAGGTTCCGCCCGGCGGACTTCTTCGCGGGGGCGGGCGGCGGAGGCGTCGGCTGGGACGCCGGCGGCGAGGGCGGCATAGCTGGAGTCTTCCTCCCGGTGCGGCTTTCCGCCGCGGAATACGCCGCCGGGGCGGTGACCGCGGCCGCGGCGACGTCGGCGGCCGCGGCGTGCGCGGTGTTCTCCGTTACTCCCCGGTGACCGGCGCGCGGCGAAGCGCCCCAGGAAGAGTCGTTCACTGAGCTTCGCCTCGCGTCGTCGTCGGGGTGTGCGGAGGGGCGGGTGCGGGCCGGCGGGCCCTCGGGCCGTGGCCGGGCCCGGAACGGGCCGCGGGAGGCCCGTGAAGGGCCCCGCGGGGCCCGGGAGGGGCGGGACGGCGCGAGGCCGTCAGACCTCCAGCAGCTCCGCTTCCTTGTGCTTGAGCAGCTCGTCGACCTGGGCGACGTACTTCGCCGTCGTGTCGTCGAGCTCCTTCTCGGCGCGGCGCACCTCGTCCTCGCCGGACTCGCCGTCCTTGACCAGCTTGTCCAGGGTCTCCTTGGCCTTGCGGCGGACGCTGCGGATGGAGATCTTGGCGTCCTCGCCCTTGCCCTTGGCGACCTTGATGAACTCGCGCCGCCGCTCCTCGGTGAGCTGCGGGAAGACCACCCGGATGATGCGGCCGTCGTTGCTCGGGTTGACGCCGAGGTCGGAGTTGCGGATCGCCTCCTCGATGTTGCGCAGGCTGCTGCTGTCGAAGGGGGTGATCACCGCCATCCGCGGCTCGGGCACCGCGAAGGACGCCAGCTGGTTGATCGGGGTGACCGTGCCGTAGTACTCGGCCACGATCTTGTTGAACATCGCCGGGTGCGCGCGGCCGGTACGGATCGCCGCGAAGTCGTCCTTGGCGACCTCGACGGCCTTCTCCATTTTCTCCTCGGCCTCGAGGAGGGTTTCTTCAATCACCATGTGCTCCTGGTTTTCAGAAGGCGGGGCCCTGCGGGCGCGGCCCCTGCGCGCGTCTGTCCTGCACGGTGTCCGACCGGCAGCGTGTTGTCCATCCCCTGATGCCCCGTGGCGGCCTGCGGCTAGCCCCTGGTGCCCTGGGTGTTGACCAGTGTGCCGATCTTCTCACCCTTGACCGCGCGGGCGATGTTGCCCTCGGCGAGCAATTCGAAGACCAGGATCGGCAGCTTGTTGTCCTGGCACAGGGTGATGGCGGTGAGGTCGGCGACGCGCAGGTCGCGCGCGATGACCTCGCCGTATTCCAGGGCGTCGAACATGGTCGCGTCCGGATTGAGCTTGGGGTCGGAGTCGTAGACCCCGTCGACCCCGTTCTTACCCATGAGCAGGGCGGCCGCGTCGATCTCCAGCGCGCGCTGGGCGGCGGTGGTGTCGGTGGAGAAGTACGGCATGCCCATGCCCGCGCCGAAGATCACCACGCGGCCCTTCTCCAGGTGCCGCACCGCGCGCAGCGGGATGTACGGCTCGGCGACCTGGCCCATGGTGATGGCGGTCTGCACCCGGGTCTCGACGCCCTCCTTCTCCAGGAAGTCCTGGAGCGCCAGGCAGTTCATGACCGTGCCGAGCATGCCCATGTAGTCGGAGCGCGCCCGGTCCATGCCGCGCTGCTGGAGTTCGGCGCCGCGGAAGAAGTTGCCGCCGCCGATGACGAGGGCGAGCTCGTAGCCGTCCGCGACGACCGCGGCGACCTCGCGGGCGATGGCGTGCACGACGTCGGGGTCGACACCGAGCCCGCCGCCCCCGGCGAAGGCCTCGCCGGACAGTTTGAGCAGGAAACGGCGGCCCGCGCCCGCGCCGGGCGCGCCGGTCGGGGCCTGAGCGGCGGCTTGGTTCATGGAGATCTCCTCGTGCACGTACAAAGGAGGCCACTGCCGCGGGTCCTTGTGGGTTCCCGTGACGGCAATGGCCTCCTTGTCACCTCTGCGGCCGGCCGGCGGGCGGCCGGTCGCGTACGACCCTAGCGGGCTCCCGGGTCAGACGCCCACGCGGAAGCGCGCGAAGGCCTTCAGCGTCACGCCGGCCTCGTCGAGCACCTTCTGCACGGTCTTCTTGGCGTCCTTGGCGAAGGACTGCTCCAGGACGACGTTCTCCTTGAAGAAGCCGTTGACGCGGCCCTCGACGATGCGCGGCAGGGCGGCCTCGGGCTTGCCCTCCTCGCGGGCGGTGGCCTCGGCGACGCGGCGCTCGTTCTCCACCGTCTCGGCGTCGATCTCGTCGCGGGTCAGGTACTTCGGAGCGAAGGCGGCGATGTGCTGGGCGACGTCCTTGGCCGTCTGCGCGTCGGCCTTGTCCAGCTCGACCAGCACGCCGACCTGCGGGGGCAGGTCCGGGCTGGTGCGGTGCAGGTAGGAGGCGACGTAGGTGCCGGCGAACTGCGCGAAGCGGTCCAGCACGATCTTCTCGCCGAGGGTCGCGTTGGCCTCGTCGACGAAGGCCTGCACGGTCTGGCCGGGCTTGATCTCCGAGCCGAGCAGCGCGGCGATGTCGGCCGGCTTGCTGGCGGCGACGTGCGCGGCGATGGCGTCGGCGACGGCGACGAACTTGTCGCCCTTGGCGACGAAGTCCGTCTCGCACTTCAGCTCGACCAGGACGCCCTCGGTGTTGTCGTCGGCGATCAGGGACACCACGGCGCCGTTGGAGGCCGAGCGGCCCTCGCGCTTGGTGACACCCTTCTGGCCCTTGACGCGGAGGATCTCGACGGCCTTGTCCAGGTCGCCTTCGGCCTCGGTGAGGGCGTTCTTGCAGTCCATCATGCCCGCGGCGGTCAGCTCGCGGAGCTTCTTGACGTCAGCGGCGGTGAAGTTCGCCATGGGTCTGTGTCTCTTCCCGAATGGTCGGTGGATCTACGGGTGGACGGCGGGGGCGCAGGCCCCCGCCGTCGTCACGCGTGGGGCCGGCGGCCGTGGTCGGCCGGCCGGCCTCAGGTCAGGCCTGCTCGGCGTCGCCCTCGGCGGCCGGAGCGTCCGCGGCCGGGGCCTCGGGCTCGGCGGCGGCCGGGGTCTCGGCCTCAGCGGCAGCCGGAGCCTCGGTCTCGGCGGCAGCCGGGGCCTCGGCCGCGTCGTCGGCCTTCTTCTCGCCTTCCAGCAGGTCGCGCTCCCACTCGGCCAGCGGCTCGGAGGCGCCCTCGGCCTTCTTGTCGCCCAGCGCGGCGCCGGAGCGGGCGATCAGGCCCTCGGCGACGGCGTCGGCGATCACGCGGGTGAGCAGCGTGACGGAGCGGATCGCGTCGTCGTTGCCCGGGATCTTGTAGTCGACCTCGTCGGGGTCGCAGTTGGTGTCGAGGATCGCGACGACCGGGATGCGGAGCTTGCGCGCCTCACCGACGGCGATGTGCTCCTTCTTGGTGTCGACGATCCAGACGGCGCTCGGCACCTTCTGCATCTCGCGGATGCCGCCGAGGGTCTTCTCCAGCTTGTCCTTCTCGCGGGAGAGGACCAGGAGCTCCTTCTTGGTCAGGCCGGACGAGGCCACGTCCTCGAAGTCGATCTCCTCGAGCTCCTTGAGGCGCTGCAGGCGCTTGTAGACGGTCGAGAAGTTGGTGAGCATGCCGCCCAGCCAGCGCTGGTTGACGTAGGGCATGCCGACGCGCGAGGCCTGCTCGGCGATGGCCTCCTGCGCCTGCTTCTTCGTACCGACGAACATGATGGAGCCGCCGTGCGCGACGGTCTCCTTGACGAACTCGTAGGCGCGGTCGATGTACGACAGCGACTGGAGCAGGTCGATGATGTAGATGCCGTTGCGCTCGGTGAAGATGAAGCGCTTCATCTTCGGGTTCCAGCGGCGGGTCTGGTGCCCGAAGTGGACGCCGCTCTCCAGCAGCTCCCGCATCGTGACGACGGCCATGGCCGTACTCCTTGAAGTGCTCGGTTACCGCGACAGCCGGACGGCGGTCGCGCCTGACGCCCCGGCGCGCCGTGCCACGAGGGACCGAGGGGCGCGGCCACCGCCCCGGAGACGGGGCTGATGGCGGGGCGTGCGAAGTCGACCCGGTGACCCGGATCGCCAGAGAAAGTGTACGGGACCCGTGGAGTCCCGGGCGACACCCGAGTTTTCCACAGGCGGCGACCATGATCGTCTTTCGCCGGCCGGATGCGGGATCGTCGTGCCATGGCGTTCACAGCAGTGTGGTTGACGATGGTGACGGCGCTGCTCGCGGCTGCGGGCGGCGCGCCGGGAGGGGCCGGGGGGCCGGGAGCGGCTGCTCCGGCACGGCAGGGCGCGGGGCGCAGCTGGCCGGTGGCGGGGCAGGGGCCGCGCGGGCGGCCGGTGGTGCTGCGCGCGTTCGAGGCGCCCGCGACACCGTGGGGGCCCGGGCACCGCGGGGCGGATCTGCGGGCCGGGCCGGGCGCGGCGGTACGGGCGGCGGCGCCGGGCGAGGTGGTCTTCACCGGGCAGGTCGCGGGTCGGGGGGTGCTCGTGCTGCGGATCGGGCCGGATCTGCGGATCACGTACGAGCCGGTGCGGGCCGCGGTCGCGGTCGGCGCCGAGGTGGCGGCGGGACAGCGGGTGGGCGTGCTGGAGGGCGCGCTCGCGCACTGCCCGGAGGCGTGCCTGCACTGGGGGCTGCTGCGCTCGGGGCCGGGCGGTGACGTGTACCTGGACCCGCTGTCGCTGCTGCCCCGCTCGATACGGCGCGGCGGGCCGTCGCGGCTGCTGCCGGTCTTCGGCGTCAGCCGGTGACGCCGCGCAGCGCCATGGCCACGGCGGCGCGGGTGATCACCTCGGGGTCCTCGGCGGCGCCGAGTTCGATACGGCGTACCGCGGCGTCGACGACACCCTGGAGCAGCATCGCGGTCAGCCGCGGCTCGGCGTGGCCGAGGTCGGAGAGGGCCGCGACGACCATGGCCACCAGGCCGCCGTGGGCGGCGCGGATCTTCTCCCGGGCCCCTGCGTCCAGCTCGCCCGCGGAGATGGCGACGACGGCGCGGTGCCTGCGGTCGCCGACGAGGGCGAGCTGGCTGCGGACGTAGGCCTCGATACGCTCCCCGGCGGTGCCCGCGGCCTGCATCGCGGCCTCGACCTCGGCGGCCCAGACGGGGAAGTCGACGGCGCACAGCTCCTCGACGACGGCGGCGCGGGAGCGGAAGTACTCGTAGACGGAGGAGCGGGCGAGCCCGGTGCGCTCGGCGAGGGCGGGGAAGGTCAGCGCCTCCGTGCCGCCCTCGGAGAGCAGGGCGCGGGCGGCGTCCAGCAGGGCCCGGCGCTGCATCGTGCGGTGTTCGGCCACCGAGGCCGCTCGAATCCTGGGCATCCCACCACTGTAGACACTGCGGAGGCGCCGTCAGCGGCCGACGTCGGCGAGCTTTGCCCGCAGTTGAAGCACGGACTTGGTGTGGATCTGGCTGACCCGGCTCTCGGTGACACCCAGCACCTGGCCGATCTCGGCCAGGGTCAGGCCCTCGTAGTAGTAGAGGGTGACGACGGTCTTCTCGCGCTCGGGGAGGGTGTTCACGGCGCGGGCGAGCAGGCGGCGCAGCTCACGGTCCTCGGCGACCTCGACCGGGTCGTCGGCGCCGGTGTCCTCCAGGGTGTCGACGAGGCTGAGCCGGTCGCCGCTCTCCGCCCCGACGTGCAGCAGCTCCTCCAGTGCCACCACGTTGGCCAGGGACAGCGCGCTGAAGACGCCGTGCAGCTCCTCCAGCCCGACGCCCATCTCCGCAGCCACCTCCGGCTCGCTGGGGGTGCGGCGGAGCTTGGCCTCCAGCGTGGCGTACGCGCGCTCCACCGCCCGGGCCTTCTGGCGTACCGAGCGCGGGATCCAGTCCAGCGCGCGCAGCTCGTCGATCATGGCGCCGCGGATCCGGGTGATGGCGTAGGTCTCGAACTTGATCGCGCGGTCCGGGTCGAACTTCTCGATCGCGTCGATCAGCCCGAAGACCCCCGAGGACACGAAGTCCGCCTGCTCGACGTTGGCCGGAAGCCCGACACTGACGCGGCCGGCGACGTATTTCACCAGCGGCGAGTAGTGCAGGATCAGCTGCTCGCGCAGCCGCGCGTCCCCCGTGGACTTGTACGTCCGCCACAGCTCGTCGAGCGACGTGGGGGCAGGGGGCCGAGCGGCGGCGGGGGCCGCGGTCGCGGCCGTCTCCCGTTCGGACCCGGGGGTGTGCTGGGGCATGCGTCGTTGTGAGCCGTTCTGCCGTGACGTGGACGGGGAATCGAGCCTCCGAGAGCGTAGCGTGACCATAGTGTCGCTCATTGCTACGTCATCCGTTCGGGACATGCGCAGATACGTTCCTCTGTGGCCGCACGGGCACCGGACCGGCTGCGGGCCCCGGCACGGTTGCTCCGGAAGACCCGCACCGGACATGATGGGCCGCCTCTGCGGCCCGGACGCCACTCCCGGCAGTCGCCCCAGGTCACAGGGCTGCGGTGTCACCTGATGGTGTGCCGTCGGCGTCAACCGGCGGGCCGCGCGGAGCTGTCGCGTGCGGTACGGACCAACTGCCACCTCCCGTCCAGCCGTTCGACGAAGCCGAGCGCCTGCAATTCGACGAGCCTGCCCAGCGTGTCGTCGCAGGAGGCCCCGGCCTCCGCGGCGATCTCCCGCTCGTCCGCGGCACCCCGTCCCGGCACGGCCTCCAGCACCCGGGCCGCCGCGGGCCCGAGCAGA
This sequence comes from Streptomyces sp. NPDC020983, assembly GCF_044333485.1. Taxonomy (NCBI): domain Bacteria; kingdom Bacillati; phylum Actinomycetota; class Actinomycetes; order Kitasatosporales; family Streptomycetaceae; genus Streptomyces; species Streptomyces sp. NPDC020983. Next base: position 91,272 of record NZ_JBIRRA010000006.1, read on the forward strand.
TCGCGCGGCAGCACCGGACCGCGCCGCTCCGGTGCCAGGTCGGCGCCGATCTCGCCCACCAGCTCGACGACGTCCGCGGCGTCCGTCACCACGGCCGCCCCGTCCCGCAGCAGCTCGTGCACCCCCTCGGACAGCCCGCTCGTGCACGGGCCCGGCACCCCCATGGTGATCCGCCCCAGCGTCGCGGCCCGGCGCGCGGTGACGAGCGAGCCGCTGCGGTAACGCGCCTCGACCACCACGGTGCCGCGGGTCAGGGCGGCGATCACCCGGTTGCGCAGCACGAAGCTTCTCTGCACCAAGCAAGTTGATCTTGTTTCGGAGAGGGCAGGCCGTGCGGGACGTGGGGTTTTGACTCACCAACGTGACCCTAGGTAGAGTCGCTACTTACCCGCCAGAGCGGGGCCCTACCGCCGGTGCGCCAACACCTGTAGGGCCCCGAGGAGACCGAGCCCAGGGACGCGTATGGACCACATCAATCTCACGCCCGCCACGGCAAAAGTTCTAAAGGAGCTGCTCGACGACATTCAGAACAGGCACTACGGCAGGGAAATCATGCGAGCCACGGGACTGAAGAGCGGATCACTGTATCCGATCCTGGCCCGTCTAGAACGGCAAGGCGTGATCAAAGCCGAGCAGGAGGAGATCGACCCTGCCGAAGCGGGCCGACCCGCCCGTCGCTACTACAAGATCACCGGCGAAGGCGCTCGGACCGCGCGCCTTGCGCTTGCCGAATTGCACGAGGCCACAAGGGTCTCAGATCGCCAACCTGGATTTAGCCCAGGTCTCACCACCTAGGACGGAAAATAGATGGTCGCACTCCTGGCGGAAGGCGCCAACGGAGACAGTAGCCTCCTGCAGCACCTCGCCGCGTTCACGCTCGCCGACTGGACGTTGGCGGTCGTAGCGGCGCTCATTGCCGCTGTGCTGCTCGAATTGGCAGCCATGATCAAGAAGGCGGTCACCTCACGGCTCCCTTTCCTGATCTTGCGGTGCACCGTGGTGATGATGCCCTTCAAGGAATGGAGGTTCTTCTATCACGAGGTCTGGGAGCCGGACCTGCACGACATCCTGACGTCGAAGGGCGACGAACCCAGCCCCGGCGAGAATATTCGCCGGTATCTGCAGGCGCTCATCTTCGCTCTCGGCCTTGTCGCGGGCGGAGCTATCCGCACTCGACTGCAGCGGCGCCCGAAATCTCGATCGCGTCGGGTGAACTCGCTTGCGCAGTTGTCGGCCGTGGCTGCCACCGCCGGAACCGTGACGGTGTCCCTCGTGTGGTCGACTAAGAACGAGGTGCTGCTCGGCTTCATCCTCGTCGGGTATGGCCTGGTGTCACTCTGGGTGTTCGCTCGGGCATTAATGATCACGAGGGAAAGGTGGGCCAAGAAGTCTCGGTGATGCGTGTGGGGCCCAGGAGCTAGCTGGGCCCCACACGTATGACTGTGACACGGGACCGATGGTGCTGCGCTGCCGGGGAGACTTGAGTCTCCCCGGCAGCGCGTCTGTAGCTTGCCTTGTCAGCCGTCTTGCGGCCTGATGCCGGGGATGCCCAGGCCCACGGGCGGCCTCCGGGTCAGGCGCGCGGCTTCGGCCTGTTTGGCCTTGAGGAAGGTCAGGGTGAGATCGATGCCCTCGATCTCACCATGCCATTCTTCTGCTTCAGCCCGTTTGCGGCGGAGCAGCAGATCCTTCTCGATCTCGCCGAGTCTGCCAAGCATCTTCGGGTTGACCTGCAGCATCGGGCAGCGGATGCACGCGTGCTCGTGGTTGCAGGCGGTCCCGTAGGGGCGAGCGCAGTTGCCGAGCTCGACCTTGCGCTTGTCGAAGTGCTCTTCGAAGTCCGCCCACTCTTCGGGGCTGACGTCGGTGTACTCGCTCTCTGGTCGCAGGGTCCGCCGATGGTTGAGGAATCGCTGGTAGTGGGCAACGACGTCCTCGGCGAAGACCGCAACGTAGCCCTGGAGGGTCTGCAGGTTGAGGTGACCGAGCAGAGCCGCTCCGATGTGGATCGGCAGGCCGCCGTTGATGATGTCGGTGGCGAAGAGCCTCCTGAAGTCGTGTGGGGTGAAGGTCATGTCGGCGAAGGCCGGATTGGTCTCGGCCAACTCCTCACAGCTGCGGGCGAGCATGTGTAGGACCGTGGTCGGTGACATAACGCTGTGGACGGTGCCCATCTGCCTTTGGAACAGGAACGGCATCGGCTCTGACCAGGTTTTTTCGTAAGGGTCGTAGCGGTTCAGCTGCCGGATCGGCTGACCGTCGGCGGTGAGCCGGCGGATGATCTGGGCGATGGCGTGGAAGAGGTCCGCCGACATCGGAATGACCCGCTCGCGGTCACTCTTGGAGGGGGCGACGACCAGCAGCGCGATGACCTCGCCGTTGGGCCGGCGGTATTGCCGGATGCTCAGGTGGGTCAGTTCGACCAGTTCCTCGACGCGGATTCCGCTGTGTCGCATGACTTCGATCTGGGCCCACTCCCAGAAGGCGGTGTCCTCGGCGGCGGTGACGTCGACCGTCGCTCCGTCGGGGTCCAGCACCCTTATCGGTGGCTGTTGGTCGTGCCGGGCCCGTTGCCGGTCGCGCTGGGAGTTCTTGCGCCGGTAGTGCTGGCCGCCGTAGGTGAAGGACTGGCCGAGCGGAATGTCCCGAGCTGCCTGCAGAAGGCCGGCGAAGTGCTCGTGCCGGGCCTCGACGTGAGCGACCAGGGCGGGCAGGAGCGGCTGGCGGATCCGGACGCGATGGGCCATGCGCTGGTGGACTTCGCGTTTGCGCTTGGCGAAGCCTTTCAGGTCGCGCCGTCGGATCGGGCAGGGAGCAACCCACCGGGCCCACCGCTCAGGCTCCTGCAGCGACCAACTGTGCAGGTCCATGTAGAGGGCGCGGACGGCCAGCAGAATTCCGCTGGTGTCCTTGCGCTTCTTGTCCTTGTGCTTGTCCCATAGCTGGATCTCTGCCCGCCACTGGTCGTAAACCTCCGGGCTGAGCACAAGGTCCGCTTGGCCGGGTTTGATCTGCTCGATTTTGCTCCAGAACTGGCTGGCCAGTCGGCGTGCCAGGTTCTCAGTAGTGATGTAGTCGGTCACCGCGCGGCGGCGGGCAAGGTAGTCGATGAGCATCTGCCGCACCTCCTGATTGGCGATCGAATAACGGTCGACCAACTGCTCGACGGTCAACTGGCCGGTGGAAATGAAGGCTCGCAGCGTAGGGGGCGTGCCAGGAGGGAAATGCCCCATGCCGTGCAGGACCGACCAGGCGCCCAGTGCGGCGAACCGGTCCGTGCGGCCGCTAGCGCCGCGGCTGACACCCAGGCGGCGGGATTCGGTGGAGTAATACAACAGCGCCGTCGGCGTCAGGTCCGCGAGAGCTATGCCCTGGGTCGTCAACGCGGCCGCCAGGTCGAACCTCGCCCGGGCCTTGTGCGGGTGCCCCAGATCCGTTCTGGCATCGACGGCCTTGAAGAAGGCATCCAGGTCGGGGTCCTGCTGCAGCACCCGGAACAGCTCGTCGTACTTCAAGAGCTTGTTGGCCCGCATACCGCCAACGGAGGGCTGGATGATCCTCATGCAAAAGGCCAGCTTCACGCCGGCCACCAGAGCATTGCTGTCGTCCTTGCCGCAGGCGACGGACGACACGCCGACGGCCTCGTCGCCGTCGAAGCCGCCGGCCTCCCACCGCTCCTGCCAGGTCAATCCGGGCAACGTCTCCAGGTGCCCCAGCAGCCGATCGAGTCCTCTCGCTTGCCGCGGTGTGATCGTGATGCCCAGCTCCAGCCTGGCCAGGCGGCCGATCTCCGAGGATGAAACCTTGGATAGGTCACCGAACGGTCCCGGAGGCACCTCCGGCCGCAGGGCGGGGGCCGCTTTGGTCGACGCAGTCACAAACCGAGACGCAGGCGCCGGGATGAACGGCTGATCGTCGTACTCCACCCGCCGGTTGCGCAAGGTGAAGGCGTCGGGCGCCGTCGCTGGAGCGTCAGCCACCGAACACCGCCTTGAAGTCCTCGGGGTCGTAGCCGGGCGCCATGGTCGGCTGTGGCTTCGGGGCGTTGTAGTGCGCTTGGAGTGCGTCGAAGAGGTCCTCGACCCGGGCCCGCAGGTAGCGGCCGGTGGTCGACAGCTCCTTGTGTCGCAGGATGGCCTGCACCTCCACGAGGGTGAGGTTGGGGTCGTTCGCCATGCGCTCGGCCGCGGTGTGGCGCAGGTCGTGCAGGGTCCAGTTGGTGCCGAGCTTGGCGTTGGCGCGCTGGATGACCCGACGCATCGCCCAGTAGCTCAGCGGCCTGTCGGGACCACGGCGGGTCCGGAAGACGCGTTCGTCGCTTGGCGGCATCCCGGATGCGTCCAGATAGGCGGCCAGGATCACCAGAGCCTGGGGGCTTGCAGGTATTTTCTCCCGTTCCTGCGTCCCCTTCGTGATGACGTAGAACGTCTGGCCCTGCCAGTCGATGTCCGCCGGAGTGACCCCCAGCAGTTCCTCGGCCCGTGCCCCGCTGGAGACGTAGAGCAAAATCGCGGCCCGGTCCCGGTCGTGCGTGAGCACGGCGAAGAACTCGTCCCACATCGCGTCGGGAATCGCCCGCGGATCGGCCTTGGGCACACGCTGGCGCCACCGCCCCCGCCGGAAGGGCGGCAGCGGCGCCGACGGCGCGGAGTGAGCCAGCGCCTCACGCTGCTCCTTAGAGGCTGGCACAGGGCTTATCAGCGGCCCGCGACCGTACTCGCTGTGGAAGTCGTAGAAGCTGCTGACCACGGTCAGGCAGTGGTTGATCGTGGTCGGGGCGTAGCCGGCTTTCAGGTGCCGCTTCCCAGTCCGCGGATTGACCGCCCCGGGCTCCGGTGCGCCGGTCTTGAAGCGCCGCCGCTGCGGATTGGGCGCAGACCGCAGCCAGCCGACCATCGCGTCCACCTCAGCCCCCGTGGCCCTGTCCCAGGTGACGTCAAGCAGCCACAGGAACCGATGCCACCGCAGCAGGTCGTACGCGTAGCTCCGAACAGTCAGCGGACGGCTGTCGCTCAGCGATAAGTCCCGAAGGTAGGCCTCCACCGGCGCGACCGGTGCCCCGTCGGCACCCAGCACCGCGTACTGCGGGTGCTGCGTATCCAGCCGGACCACCGATCCAACCTTCGGGACCATCACCAGCCCTTCCATCAACTGGCGATGCAAACTCAACGTCACTGGCACCTCCTGACATCCGACAGCCAACGCGCTGTCGATCAACACTCAGAAGGTGCAGTTAACACACCGGCTCCTGGTCGGATGGTCGCCGGGGGGCAGCTCGCCCACCAGCAGGCCCCGCTCGGCGATCCCCTCGATCAGGGCGGTGTTGCGCGGCGGGTACGCGACATCCACCCCGCAGGCCAGCACGCCGATCGTGGCGCCGCCCGCGCCGAGCGCCGCGCGGTGGGCCGCCCGGTCCACCCCGTGGGCCGCACCCGACACCACCACCCAGCCCGCCTCGGCCAGGCCGGCGCCGAGCCGGGCCGCCATGTGGGCGCCGTAGTCGGTGCAGGCGCGGGCGCCGACCACGGCGACCGAGCGCAGCGCCCACAGGCGCAGCGACGGCCGGCCCCGCACCCACAGCCCGAACGGCCGCTGCGGCCCCAGGTCGTCCAGCTGCCCCGGCCAGTCGCCGTCCGAGGGGCAGACGAAGCGCGCCCCCACCCGGTGGGCGGCCGCCAGGTCCGCCGCCGGATCGGCCCGCGCCGCGCGGCGGGCGTAGCGGGCGGTGCGGTCCGGACCCGCCCCCGGCAGGGCGTGCCCGGCGCGGGCGGCGCGCAGCGCGGCCTCGGCCCCGCGGTCCCGCAGCGCCCGCCCCATCACCTCGTCCCCCGGGTCGGCGATCCTGGTCAGCGCGGCCCGCGCCAGCCGCTCCTCCCATCCGGCGTGGACCGCGAGCCCGGTGACCGCCTCCCCGCCCGCACCGCACCCGGCGCCCGCCGCGTCCCGCGCCCATCCGGCGGCCGCCGCGTCCCCGGCCCCCGGTGCGGCCCGGGCCCCCGCACCGCACGCGGCGCCCTCCGCACCCCCGGCTGTCCGGGCGTCCCCGCCCCCCTCGTACGCCGCCCGCAGCGCCGCCTCGTCCGGCGGGCCGGGCGGCGACGTCGCGGTCACCGCAGGCTCCCGGCGGGGGCGAGGCCGTGGCTGACGCCCGTCCGCAGTTGCAGGGCCGTACGGATGTCCTCGGCGTCGGGTCGGGGGTGTCCCGCCAGGTCGGCCAGGGTCCAGGCGACCCGCAGCACCCGGTCCAGGCCCCGGGCGGTGAGCAGGCCGCGTTCCATGTCGCGCTCGGCGGCGTGCAGCGCACCGGGGGCCACCGGCCAGCGGGTGCGCAGCTCGTGGCCGGGCACGTCGCCGTTGGCCCGCCAGGGTGTGCCCGCGAAGCGGACGGCGGAGCGCTCCCTGGCCTCCCGCACCCTCGCCGCGACCACGGCCGTGCTCTCCCCGGGGCCGCGCCCGATGAGTTCGCAGCGGCCGACCGCCTCGACCTCCACCCGCAAATCCACCCGGTCCAGCAGCGGACCGGAGAGCCTGCCCTGGTAGCGGCGCACCGCGGTGGGCGAGCACTCGCACCCGGCGCCCAGCATCGAATACCGGCCGCACGGGCACGGATTCGCGGCCAGCACCAGCGTGAAGCGGGCGGGCAGCCGCATCACCCCGGCGGCCCGTGCCACCACCACGTGCCCGGACTCCAGCGGCTGCCGCAGCGCTTCGAGGGCCTTCACCGTGAATTCCGGGGCTTCGTCCAGGGACAACACCTGCATTACAGGTGCCTACGGGCAGCAATAGGTGCAGGTCAGCACTACTCCGCCGTCTCCCACGGGTCCGGCTCCCACAGCGGGTGGATCTCGATGCGCGTCGTGCGGCTGCGGTGCGCCTCACGGGTGCACACCACCCGGCGGATCAGCTTGTGCAGCAACCCGTTCCTCTCCTGCACGCTCAGCGCGCCCCACGCTGTTGCCAGGTCGCCGAGGATCCCCCGGTAGTCGTCCCGCTTCGGCACGATCGCAGCCTCGGCCGCGGTCGTGAGTGCCTCCTGTACGGCGGCCTGCTCGCGGCGGATACGGTCCCGGGCTGCCTCGTACTCGCCGGGCCCCCAGTCCTCTGGGTCGGCGGCTCGCTGCACCCGGAGTGTGGTGAGTGCGGCGGCGAGCCGGTCGTGCTCGGCTTGGAGCCGGTCCCGGTCTGCACGGGCCTGCGCGCGGGCGTCGTGCCCGACTGCCGGGCGTGGGGACTGCCGGGCGGTCTCGGCCTCGGATTGCGCGAGGACCCACGTCTGTACCTCGTCCTCTACTACTGCGCGTTGAATCCAGACGCCTACGGGGCACACGGTGGTGCCGGCGTGAGCGCGGGCGTCGCACATGTAGGCGTATCCGAGCACCTGCTGTCCGCGGCGGCGGGCGCTGGTGACGGTGGCCCCGCCGCGGCAGACGCCGCACCGCACGAGGCCGGTCAGGGTGTAGCTGGGGCTGCGGACGCGGGGCGCGAGGGCGCGGCGTCGCTGCCGGTACTCGGTGTACTGCTCCCACTCCTCCGGCGAGTTCAGGGCGTCGTGGGCGCCGTCGATGTGGATCCACCGCGAGCAGCGCCCGCCGGCGGCGGTGTAGTCGCAGCCGCATTCGGGGTCGTGGACGCGGAGCAGGCCGGCCGCGAATCCGCTGTCCATGTAGCGGCGGAGGCTGTCTGCCCGGTACAGCTCGCCGCGGCGGGTGCGGTAGCCGAGGCCGCTGACCCATGCGGCGAGGCTGGCGTATCCCTCGCCGGCCATGTGGCGGGGCAGGAGGGTGGCGATGCGCTCGGCGCCTCCGCCGGGCTCAGGCTCGTACCACTCCCGTTGGAGGATCCACTCCCCCGGGCGGTGTGGGTCGGGGATGCGGCGTGGGTGCCAGATGTAGCCGAGGCGGCGGCCGCCGGTAGCGGGGAGGCCGGCGGCGCGCCGGTAGGCGTGAGCGTCCTTCCACATCTCGCCAGCCCGGTCGGACTCGAATACGGCGAGGTTGAACATCATGTTGCGGCTGAACTTCCCGACCGCGGTGGATACGTCGATCTCTTCGGTGGCCGAGGCGAGCTGACCACCGGCATGTTCAAGCCGCGTGACGTTGAGCTTGATGCCGAGGTCATTGCGGCCGAAGCGGCTGTACTTCCACACAGCGATGCCGCGGGCCTCGCGTCGCTCCACGCGCTCGATGGCGCCCATCACGCGGCGTTTGAAGTTGCGGCCGGTCGCATCGAGGTCGGTCACCCAAGCGATGATGCGGCGACGGGTGTGGGTAGCCCATGACTCGATGGCGGCGCGTTGCAGCTCCGGGGAGATCTTCTCCTCTTTCCAGGTGCTGACCCGGATGTAGCCGATCCACGGCTCCCAGTCGTCGTCCGGGGTGTAGAGCGTCGGCCCGCGGTGGGCCGGCGGTGTGGTCACTGCTGTGTCCTCTCGGGGTTGTCGCTTTCCACGCGCGTAGAGGGCGTGGTGAGGATCCCTGCGGCGGCGTCCATGAGGCCCTGCCGGTATCCGGCGATGCGCTCTAGGGTGCGCTGCTGGTCGGTGAGGGCGGCGGTGCGGCGGGCGTGCGCGGCGAGGCCGGCCGGTACGGCGGTGAGGATGAGGGCGAGGCCGCCGATTACGGGGTGCAGGGTGTGCGTGACGTGCATGCCGATGCCGGTGGAGGTGAGGCCTCCGGCGGTGAGTGCGGCGGTGAGTCCGGTGAGTGTGCGGGTGCGCAAGGTGCCCTCCGTGCTGCGTGTCAGCCGGTCCGCTCTCTGTCGGACCGCTCGTGTTGGGCTGCGCGCGCCGCCTCTACGTTCGCGACGAACATCCTGACGGCTACGGGATCGACAATCCCGAGGTCGCGCGCGGCCTCTTCTGGGGTGATGGGTGGGCGGTCCATCGGTGGTGCCGCCTGGACGGCGGACAGTTCAGCGGCGGTGAGGATGCCTGCGCGCACAAGGACTTCGCCGAAGGGGAGGGCCAGCACATCGGCGATGCGGCGCAGGATCTCAGGGTCGGGGTTGAGTACCTCGCCCCTGAGCATGCGGCTGATGGTAGCGGCGCTGACGCCTGCGCGTTCGGCGAGGCGTCGTTGTCCGCCGCCGCGGGCGCTGAGGTCGTAATCGCGCTCGATCAGGCGGTCGTACAGCCACGCGGCGAAGGCGCCGGCGGTGGCGCGCCGCTGGTCGGCGGTCGGGCCGGAGCGCGTCGTCTGTTCCATGCAAGCAATGTACCGCGCATGGAACATCACCCCTAGTGCGCAACCGCGCCACTGCGTAATCCTGACACAGCCTCATTGTCACCCCCCGTGGCTGACCTGCGACGACGCGTCGAAGATGTTCCATCCTGCGCGGGTCGCAGATGTGTGTCAAGCGTGAAGGTGCGACACATCCGGGCGACGCGGAGGGTTGCATACGTTCCACATGTGGTACGTTTCTTTCGTGCAAGCAATGCTTGCAGGGAAGGAACGTACGCCATGTACGACAGAACCGTCCTGCGCTCCGCCGCCAAGGCCGCGGGCATCAAGAACTCGAACCAGCTCGCCACGAAGCTCGGACTCCCGCGCAACACCGCGTGGCGGCTGTGGCACGGCCACACCGAGCCCACCGCCCCTATCGCCGCTGCTGTCCATGCCGAGCTCGGCGTGCCCGTGGCTGCGCTGCTCGTGCCGGCTGAGGTGTCGGCGACGGCGGACGGGAGCGCGGCGTGACCGCCCCGGTGCCGCCGCGTGAGGAGTGCTGGGCGGGCGCGTTCGAGGTGCTGGAGCGGGCGTTGGGCCGTCTGGCCCGCGCCGAGGCGGAGGGCCGCCTGACGCCTGAGGAGGCCGTGGCGGTGGCGGCGATGCGCGCCAAGCACGGCACGCCTGCCGGGTGCTGGCCGATCGCGGCCTGATCTCACACATGACTGAGGGCCGCCGCGGATGCGCCCGCTGGCGGCCCCTGAACCCCTAGGAGGGGCTGATGAACTACAACGACCAGCCTATCAGTGCGGCCCGTGCGGCAGCGCTGTTGCGGCACCTGGTGCCGTCCGTGGCGCGGGTGGAGCTGCACCCGCAGTGGTCGGACGGCAGCGGTGAGACGGTGCGCCGGACGCGCGCCGTCCCGTACAACGCCGAGGGCGACATCATCGAGCTGCTGACGGTGGAGCGCCGGTACGTGGCTGGGCTGCTGCGGCGGCTGGACGGCGCCGCGGTGGATCTGGACCGGCCGCAGACGTTCGACGTGGCGGCGGGCACGCTCACGGCGACGTTCCCGGTGGTGTTGTCGCTGCCGGAGGCGCTGTTGTCCCCGGCCGCCGACGCGTACCGGGCGGCGCAGTTGGTGGCGCAGCGGCACGAGCTGGAGGACGACGCCGAGCCGCCGCTCGCGGTGGCCGTGCCGGACGCGGCGCGGGACTTCGCGCGGTCGGTGGCGGACGGGTTCGTGACGCTGGCGGACTGGCCGCCGCGCGGTGGTCACGACGTCGGGTGCGCGTACGTCGGCGGGGTTGGCCCGTGCTCGTGCGCGAGCGTCTGCGACCCGCAGCCCGCGCCCGCCCGGCCGGTGGCCGACGTGCCGGTGGTCGGTGAGGCCCTGTGAGCGCCGCCGAGGAGCGCCGGTACCCCGTGCTCGTCTCGACCACCAGCCACTACGTGGTGTGGGTCGAGGGCGACAACCTCGCCGACGCCGCCGCGCGCCTCGCGGGCGACTCGGAGTGGTATGAGGCGCTGGACGGTGAGCACCCGCGCGCCGCCGACTACGACATCGCGGCGCCCGACGACGCGTGGGACTGGCGCGGCGTCTACGAGACGCGCCAGGGCCCGGCCGACTACTGCGCCCACTGCGACCGCTACTCGCACGACGCGCGGCCCCTGTGGCACAGCGGCGACTGCCCGAAGGCGGTGTCGGCGTGAGCGCCCCGCTGAGCGAGCACCTGCGGTCCGCCATCGCTGCGGCCCTCACCCACTGCCAGCCCGCAACGGACGAGGACGTGCGGCGCGCCGTGAGCGACGCCCTGTCGGTGGGTGGCCACAGCCACACGCCGCTGATCCACGAGCGCCTGATGCGCGCCGAGCGCCACGTGCCCGCGATCGTGCGGCGCCTGCTGGACGCCGAGGCCCGTGTCGCCGAGCTGGAGGCGCCGGCCGCCAAGGTCGCCGAGTTCGTGGCCGAGCGCGCCGAGTACATCACGGCCATCCGCAACTGCCACCCCGACAACGCCCGCGACTACTACCGCTGGCAGGGGCACGCGGAGGCCCGGCGGCGTCTCGCGCGGGATCTCGGCCTGCCGGTCGCGTGGCCCGCCGAGGACGGTGAGTGCTGATGTGGCCGTTCCGCCGCCGCCCGGCCCCGCTGCCGCAGCTCCCCCACCCGCTGCACCCCGTCCTGGACGAGCTGGCCGAGGCGTTCGCCGCCTCGCCCGGCCCCGTCACCGCGCTGCTGCTGCACCACGCCGCCGCCGTCCTCGACCTGGATGCCGTGGTGATCGACCCGCACTCCGCCGACTACCTGATCTCGATGCGTGTGGCCGAGGCGGACGGGACGCGGGCCGCGCTGCTCGCCCTGTCCCCGGCCGCCGTCGCCCTGACCCGCACCCGCACCGCACTGGAGAACGACCGATGACCGTCATGCTCGCCGCCGAGCGCACCGCCACCCCCGCCGTGTACGCGCCGCCGCAGCGCGCCGGAGCCCTGTCCCTGTCGCACCTCACCGCCGAGGACGCGTGGCGCTTCTGCCAGTCCCTCGCGCAGTCGGCGCTCCTGCCGCGCGAGTACCGCGACAACCCCGGCAGCGTGCTGTGGGCCATGGAGTACGGGCGCGCCCTCGGGCTGGACGTGGTCACCACCATCACCACCATCCACGTCATCAACGGGAAGCCGTCGCAGTCCGCGGACCTGATGCTGTCCCGCGCCCGCGAGGCCGGGCACCGGGTGCGCGTGCAGATCGGCGACGGGCAGTGCACCGTCTCGATCTGGCGGCACGACGACGCCGAGTTCGAGAACCGGGTGACGTGGACGTATGCGGACGCCGAGCGGGCGAAGTTGCTGCCGGGCAAGGCGGACTCGAACTGGCAGAAGTACCCGCGGGCGATGCTGCGGGCGCGGGCGGTCGCGGAGTGCGTGCGGTCGGCGTGCCCGGAGGTGCTGCACGGCGCGATCTACACCCCGGAGGAGTTGGGGGCCGCCGTGGACCAGGACGGCATCCCGGTGGCCGAGCCGCAGTTGCAGCGGCAGGCGCCGGGGCAGGACCAGTGGGAGCAGGCGACGCCCGCCCCGTCCCGCCCGGAGAGCGCTCCCCCGGCCGGGTCGGTGCAGCAGACGCCGCCCGAGGTGGTCGCCGCGGGTACGGCGGACGTGCCGCCGGAGTCCCTGACGCCCGCCGGCCGCGACTACCTGCACGAGGCGATGGCCGCGCCGGACGCCGCAACGGTGCGGCTGATCTGGCAGGACGCGCGCGCCGAGGGTGCCCGGCCGGGGTACCTCGACCAGATCGCCGAGGTGGGCAAGGGGAAGGCGGCGGCCGAGGCGAACGCAACGCCGCACGTGCACCGGTTCGAGTACGCCGACGACGGCCAGTTCGGGCACAACGGTTCGTTCTGCGTGGTGGACGGGTGCGGGCTGGAGCAGCCGCAGGACGCCGCGCAGGCGCCCGCCGCCGAGCCGGCGGCCGCCACCCTGCCGGGCGCGCCCGCGTCGCCGCAGGACCGCCTCGGCGCCCTCGCGGTGCTGTACCAGGTCGGCGAGACCAAGGGACTGTCGGCGGACGAGACGCGCACCCTGCTCGCGCAGCACACCGGCAAGGCGCTGCCCGACGTGGGCGCCGAGGACATCGCAGCGTTCACCGCGGTCCTGCGCACCGCCGGGGGTGCCCGGTGACCGAGCAGCCCATGACCCCGATCGAGCAGCACCACTACGACACGATCACCGAGCGCATCGGCGTGAACCGTCTCAAGGCCGAGGCGGGCGAACGCGCCCAGCCCGCCGAGCCGGAGGCGCCCGCCGAGCAGCCCATGACGGTGGCCGAGGCCATCACCACCGAGGCCGTGCTGAAGACCCTGCTGGACGAGATCGACGCGCAGTACAAGGCGGCGCGGGCGGCAGTGCAGCAGGCGCTCGACACGCAGCAGCAGGAGACGGGCGGGACGAAGTTCGACGCGACGATCCCGGGCGTGGACGGGCCGGTGAAGGTCGGCACGGTGTCGCTCTCCAGCGGCTCGGCCGCCGCGCAGGTGACCGACGCCGACGCGTTCACCGAGTGGGTGCGGAAGGCGTACCCGACCGAGGTGAAGCCGAAGCTGTCGTTCGAGATCCAGCCGGCGTGGCGTACGGACCTGCTCGCCCGTGCCACTGCGGCGGGTGCGGCGGTGGACACGGCGACCGGGGAGGCCATCCCGGGCGTGGAGATGCGCGCGGCCCGCGCCCGCACCCACAGCGTGCGGTTCGGCAAGGACGGGCGCGCGGCGGTGGGCGAGGCGTGGCGGGCGGGACTGCTCGGCCGCGTCCTGCCCGCGCTCGCCCCGGCGCAGCCCGCGGAGATCCAGACGTGCGACGCGTGCGGGTCCGGCTACACGTACGGGCAGGCGTGCCAGACGTGCGCGTTCAAGGCGCGCATGGCGGCCGAGCCCGATGCCGCTGCGGGTGAGTGCGGTGCCCGGGAGCCCGAGCCCCGCAGCGGCACGCAGGCGTGCGTGCGCCCGGCCGGGCACGGCGGCAGCAGGCACCGCGACCACTGGGGCAACGAATGGCCGACCGCCCCGGCGGCCGACGACGCCACGGACGGCGGTGCGCAATGACCGTCTTCGTCACCTCCGGCGGTAACCGGTACCACGCCGACCGGGCGTGCTACGCCCTCGCCAACGGCCGTGCCACGCAGGCGTACCGGGCGGGCGAGGGACTGTACGGCGAGAGCTGGTACGGCGCGGGCAATCTGCCGGGCCTGTACCCGGTGGCGGCCGTTCCGATCGAGGCGCTGCCCCGCGCGCGGTACACCGCGTGCCGGGTGTGCGTGCCGCCCGCCCTCGCCCTGCCCGCCACCGGCGAGACGTACGGGCACGAGCCGATCGGCGGCCTGGTGACCGTCTGCCGCCGCTGCACCATCGACGTCGCCTACTGGCTTGGTGTCGGCGACGAAGACGACGGATGGGAGGTGCATCCGACGTCGGTCACGTGGCCGTGCACGTCGGCCGTCGTCCTCGGCCTGGTCATCGCCGACGCGGACCGCTGGAACGCCCGCTACCCGGTCGGTACGCCCGTCACGGCGTACCCGCTCACGCGCGCGGATGAGCCCCTGCGCACCCGCACCCGCACGCCCGCATGGCGCCTCGGCCACGGCGACAGCGTCGTGTCCGTGGACGGCTACGCGGGTGGCATCCACCTGACCCACGTGGACCCGCGGGGCGGTGCGTGATGGCCGAGCGCTGCCCCACCCCCGACAAGAAGCGATTCGCCACCGCCGAAGCCGCCCACGCCTACGCGCTCCAGCGCGAGCTGGCCCTCGACACCCTCCTGCACCCCTACGCCTGCACCTGCGGCTGGATCCACCTCACCAGCCTCCCGCAGGTGCCGCCGCGGGCCGAGGCCGACCCCGCCATCGTCAACGCCCTCCGCCACGCGTCGCACGACGTCTTCGCCGAGGCCGTGGAAGCCGACGCATCCGGCCGGGCCGACATGCCCGCCCGCATCGCGCTGCGCGCCCCTCGCATCCGCGGCCGGTGGATCACCACCCTCCGCGCCATCAACGCCCGGCTGGACCGCGAGATCACCGACCGGCCCGCCTCCCCCGCGTGGCGGCAGCGCGCCGAGGTGTTCCGCCACCACGTGCAGGCCCGGCTCGCCGAGGCCGAGCGGCTGCGGGACCGGGAGCGTGCCGCATGACCGCCCTCCTCGCGTCCCCCTGGGGCGCCCCCGCCTGCGGCTGCGCCTGCCTCGCCGCCGTCGCCACCGGCGTCTACCTCGGCGCCGTCTGGGACCGCGCCACCGCCCGCACCGCAGTCGCCCGTGCCTGGCTCAACCCGAACGGAGCACACCGCCGATGACCATACGCAGCATCAGCTACGGAGGTGGCGTCCAGTCCACCGCCCTGCTCGTCCTCGCCGCCCGCGGTGACATCGACTTCCAGTTGTTCCTCATGGCCAACGTCGGTGACGACAGCGAGAACCCGGGAACCCTTCGATACCTGGAGGAGTACGCCCGCCCCTACGCGGCCGACCACGGGATTGAGCTGGAGGTCCTCGACCGCATCAAGCGCGACGGCACCACCGAAACGCTGATGGGCCGCCTCACCAAGGAGGGGTCCAGGTCCCTGCCGATCCCTGTGCGCATGTCGAACGGGGCACCCGGCCAGCGTTCGTGCACCGCCGACTTCAAGATCAAGGTGATCGGCAAGGAGCTGAAGCGCCGTGGCGCCACAGTCGCCACCCCGGCCACGATCGGGATCGGCATCAGCGTCGATGAGATCGGCCGCGCCAACAACCGCCGCTGCGAGGCGCACGAGCGGATCGTGTACCCGCTGCTCGACCTCGGCCTGCGGCGAACCGACTGCGCCCGGATCATCCGGGAAGCGGGCCTGCCCGTACCGCCCAAGAGCAGCTGCTACTTCTGCCCGTTCCACCGGCCGGAGACCTGGCACGAGCAGCGCCGCAACGAGCCCGAGCTGTTCGAGAAGTCGTGCCAGCTGGAAGAGCTGCTGAACGAGCGGCGTGACGTCCTCGGTAAGGACCACGTCTACCTGACCCGCTTCAACAAGCCGTTGCGCGAGGCCATCCCGGATGGTGTCGACCTGCTGCCGCTCGTGGACGAGGACGAGGGGTGCGACTCCGGGTGGTGCATGACGTGACGGCCGCCGACCTGTGGGCGCTTGCCGACCGGCCGGCACCACCCGTCATCCCCGGGCAGACCGCCATTGAGGTGCCGGCCCGCTGCGCCTGCGCCCGGTCCTGGGGCCTCCACTCCCGCGGCTGCCAGCGCTGGACGCCCGGGCACGAACTGATCGCCCACCCCGAGCCGCTGTTCGACCTCCCGCCGGACGCCGGCCGCACCACCTGATCGCCCCGGGGCGGCGCTGGCCACCGAGCCCGCCGCCCCGGGAGCACCGCACCCGCACCACCAGATCGGAGAACCCCCCTTGAGCATCGAGGCCACCGTGTGGGCGCTCAAGTACGCCCCACCGATGCCGCCGCAACTGCTCGGCGTGCTGATCGGCCTCGCCGACCACGCCGACGCAGCCGGCCGCGGGGCCTACCCGTCCGTACCGACCCTCGCGAAGTACGCGTGCAAATCCGAACGGTCCGTGCAGCGTGACGTCAAGGCGCTCTGCGAGATCGGCCTCGTTCGCCCCGGGGATCAGCGGCTCGCCGAGCATCTGCCCGCCGACAAGCGGCCGGAGGTGTACGACCTCGCAACCGAGCGGGTCGTACCGGGCGGGCGCGCCGGCGACGAGCAGGCGCAGGCCGAACTGGCGGCGATGACCGCGGCGCGAGCGCGTGGCGGCCGCCGGTCCGAGCGGGGTGACGCTCACGTCACCGCGTACGGGGTGACACCTACGTCACCCGGTGACGCCCACGTCATCCCGCGGGGTGACGCCCACGTCGCGAGCGGGGTGACGCCCACGTCCGAGCGGGGTGACGCCCACGTCACCCAAACCACCCTTGAACCTCCCGTAGAACCTAAAGACTCTTCCGCACCTGCCGGCGCGGGATCGCTCGGCGGCGCGCTCATCTTCGACCTCGCCGGCAACGAGGTCACCACCCGGCCGGCAGCCGAAGACCTCACCGCCTTCGGTGACTTCTGGCTGCTGTACCCCAAGAAGCGCGACCGCGCCGCCGCCCTCAAGGCGTGGAAGGCCGCCGTCGCCGCCGGCGCCGACCCGGCGCGCATCACCGAAGGCGCCCGCCAGTACGCCAACGAGCGCGCCGGCCAAGACCCGAAGTACACGAAATACCCCGCCACCTGGCTCAACAAGGGCTGCTGGGACGACGAACCCGACCCGCAGCCCGCGCAACTCCGCGCCGTCGCCGGCGGCTTCCAGCCCTTCACCTGCCCGCCCGCCGACGCCTACGCCAACGACCAGGGATTCTGATGACCCACGAGCCCACCACCATCACCGGCCAGCGCCCCTCGATGCTCGGCCGCATCATGGCCGAACTCCGCGCCCGCGGCCTCGACACCATCGAGTCCGGCCCCACCGACCGCACCCTCACCCCCGACACCCCCGGCCACCCCGAATACCACCGCCGCCAGCGCGCCCGCGTCGCCCTCGACCGCTGGCAAACCGCCGCCCCCTACCGGTACCGCGACGCCACCGCCACCCACCCCCAGATCACCGCATGGGCCGACCGCGCCGCCGCCGACATCCGCGACGCCGGATTCCTCGTCCTCACCGGCCCGGTCGGCACCGGCAAGACCCACCAGGCGTACGGGGCGCTCCGCCACATCGCCGCCGCCGGCCCCGCCCGGTTCGAGATGCTGGCCACCACCGCCCCCGACATGTACGGGCTGCTGCGCCCCGGCGGATCCGAGAAGGGCAGCGAGCACGAGCTGCGGCGCCTGTGCCGTATGCCGCTGCTGCTGCTGGACGACCTCGGTACCGAGAAGCTCAGCGAGTGGACCGAGGAGGCCACGTACCGGCTGCTCAACGAGCGGTACAACGCCTGCCTGCCGCTGATCATCACCACCAACCTGCCCATCCGGAGCGACGGTGCGACCCGTGATCTCGTGACCCGCCTCGGTGAACGCCTCGCCTCCCGGCTCGCCCAAGCCGCCACGCTCGTCCACCTCGACGGGCCCGACGCCCGCCGGCAGCACCGGGGCACGGCGTGACGCCCCGCCTGCCGCCCCTCGCCGCCCGCGCCACCATGGCCGCCGCCATCGAGGACCGCCTCCGCGACGGCGTCAACGACCCCACCGTGCTCGCCCAAGCCGCCGCCAAGGCGCTCGCAGACGCCGGCTGGACCATCGCCCCCACCGTGGGCGCGACAGGCCGCCAGATGCCCGCACGGGACGCCGCGAGGAGCTCGGTCGAACGGGTCGCGTAGACCTTGCACGCGTGATACGTTTCTCGCCAGCAAGCAACGTACGAAGCTTGCAATGCCGAACCGAGCCCCTGACGTGGGCAGCAGCCCAGAGAGGAGCCCCGCATGGCGGGCGCCACGCTCATCACCATCGCCGGGAATCTCGTTGACGACGTGGAGCTTCGCTGGACTCCGGCCGGCCACGCCGTCGCGAAGTTCCGGGTCGCCTCCACCGAGCGCACGTACGACAAGCAGTCGCAGCAGTGGGCCGATGGGGACAGCCTGTTCATGACCTGCTCCGCGTGGCGCAGCCTCGGCGAGCACTGCGCCGAGTCCCTGCGCAGGGGCATGCGCGTCATCGTGACCGGCGCGCTCAAGCAGCGGTCCTACGAGGACCGCGAGGGCGTCAAGCGGACGGTCTACGAAATCGAGGCCGAGGACGTGGCGCCGTCGCTCAAGAACGCCACCGCCGTCGTCACCAAGACCACCGGCAGCAACAGCGGCCAGGGGCGCGACCAGCAGCCCGCGCAGCAGCAGGGCGCCGGCTGGGGCCAGCAGCCCGCCGCCGACCCGTGGGCGTCGCAGCAGGGCACGGGCTTCTAGTGGCTACCGCGTACGTCGAGATACCCGCCAGCACACGTGACGGGTTCGCAACCGTGCTGGTGGATGTTGAGACGTACGAGCGGCTGAACGGTCGCGCCGTCTCGGTTGGCAGCCACGGCTACGCCCAGATATGGGACAAGCCGCACATGAAGACCGTGCACCGGTGGCTCATGAACGTACAGCCCGGCGCCAACAACGGCGTGATCGTGGATCACATCAACCGGAACCGCCTGGACTGCCGGCGCAGCAATCTGCGGTTGACCACGCCCACCGGCAACAACCTGAACCGCACGCCCACACCGCGCGAGTTGCCGCTCGGCGTCTACCTGACTCGCAGCGGACGGTACGCGGCTCGGCTCAAGCGCCACCGGGTCAAGCACAACCTCGGCACCTACGACACCCCTGAGCAGGCCGCTTCGGCCGTTGAGGCCGCGCGCGTTCGGCTCGACGTCGACGCCTTCCTGCCTGCCGCCTGACCACCCATCCCTGATGCGCCAGGAGTCCAGCATGACCACGACGTTTGAGACCCCGCCGCCGTCGACTGCCACGCGCGGTGGACCGCGTACCCGCGCCATTGCCGCGCTCGCCGCCGACCTGACCGCCCACCCGGGCGAGTGGGCGCGGGTCGGCATGTACAGCACCGGCGACTCCGCCCGTACCACCGCGTCGCTGATCCGTACCGGGCGCCTCGCGGCGTTCCGGCCCGCCGGGGCGTTCGAGGCGGAGTCCCGCAGCACCCTCGGCGAGCACACGGTGTGGGCCCGGTTCGTGGGCGACACCCCGGCCGCCGCCGACACGCTGCCGGAGTGGCTGTACAACCGCTTCGGCCGGCACCTGCACGGCGGGGACTTCCTGCCGTGCAGGTGCAGGCGGAGCAGGCCGATCGGGACTACTGGGTGCACGAGGCCACCGCGGTCCGGCGCGCGGTCGTCCGTGGCGGGTTCAAGGCCCCGGCGGGCGGTGAGCAGGCGTGAGCGAGCCCGCCCCCGACTCGATCGCCGTCGCGTCGCTCAAGACGCACCGGCTGATCCTGACCGTGCCCAACGAGGGCCCGGTCGACATCGCCTCGAACATGCAGCCCGAGGCCGTGGCGAACCTGCTGCGGTACGTGGCCGACCGTTACGCGCCGCAGCCCGCCCCGGCGCCGGTGCTGTCGGACGGCGAGCGGTCGTACCTGCTGTTCGCGCTGGAGCTGGCCGAGGACGAGATGCGCGCCCGCGGCACCGAGTTCGGCGACGACGACCGCGCCGCGCTCGCATCCCTGCGGAAGCTCGCCGGAGGTCAGTCGTGAGCACCGCCGAGTCGATCGACACGACCGCCGACACCACGCAGCCGGACGACGCCCTGTCGCCGACGCTGCGGCGCCTGCGCGACGCCATCCTCGCCAGCCCCGCCCTGACGCCCGCCGAAGCGCTGGAGGACGCCCGCGAACTACTGGCCGATCACGCCCGTGAGCTGGCCGACGCGCAGGAGACCCGGACGCGGGAGATCGGCAACGACATGCGCAAGCGGGGCGACCGCTCCCGCGTCGCCTACTGCGGCGGCAGGGACACCGTGACCAAGGCGCTCCACCGGTACGCCGACAACCTCGACCAGACCGCGGACGGTGGGTCGTGACGACGCTCGCCGCCATGCGCCACGCCCTGGCCGCCCTCGGCCCCGCCGCCGACCACGCGGCAGCCGGATCCGCCGCCCTGGCCGCCGCCCTCCGCACCACCCCGGACCCCGACCCGTTCGTGCCCGAGCTGCCCCCCGCGACCGCCCACCACGGCCCCAACGCCGCCCGGCAGGTCGCCCGGGAGCTCGCCGCCGCCGGCCACCACTCCCACCTCCACGCCTACGGCGAGACCGTGTGCCTTACCGGCCAGTGCGGGCCCGCCCTCGACGCCCTCAGGGGGCTTCTGTGACCGCCACCAAAACCGCCCCGTACCTCGCACCCGCCGAGGAGCGCATCGTCGTCCTCATGGCGCAGGGCCACCGGTACGCCGCCATCGCCGCACAGCTGTACATCACCCCCGACACGGTCAAGTCCTACCGGCGGCGCGCCATGAAGCACGTCGGCGCCCGCACCACATCCGAGCTGATCGCGCTCGCCATCGGGTACCGGCTCATCCCCGCCGGGGTTGCCCTGCCCGCGCCGCCCACCCCGGCGGTGCCGAAGTGAGCCGCCCGCTGCTGTCCCCCGCACAGACCCGCGTCGTCACCCGCCTCGCCCACGGCGACACCTACCAGCAGGCCGCCGCCCGCCTCTGCATCAGCCCCGGCACCGTCAAGAACCACCGCGACGACGCCGCGCAGCGCCTCGGCGCCCGCAACACCACCCACCTGGTCGCCCTGGCCCTGGCACACCGCCTGGTGACCCTGGCCCCCACGCTGACGCCCCGGGAGCGCACCTCATGACGACCGCGACCGCGCCCACGCCCGCCACCACCAGCACCGGCTGCGACCTCGACCACATCTACTGCCCCTGCGACCCCGACACCGCCCTCTGCGGCACCGACATCACCGGCGCCACCTTCGTCGACGACGTGGACACGGCCTGCGTGGTGTGCCTCGACCTGGAGGAGACCGACGCGCCCTGCGCCCTCTGCGGGAGCCGCGCGTGACCGCCCTCGCCGACGCCCTGTTCGTGACGCTGGTCGCCCTGCTCGCCGCGGTGCCGACCGGGCACCTCGCCGCAGACAGCCGGGGCTGGTTCCCCGGCGGCGCCGACGACGACGAACCCGAGCCCGCACCACAGCCCGAGGAGGGCAAGTGACCGACCAGCCGCCCGCCAGTCCCTGCCGCCGCGACGACCAGCACGGCCCGCACGACTTCGAGGTGTGGGGCCGCGTCTTCCGCTGCCCCGGCGCCGAGCCCTCCCCCGCCGCCGACACGCAGCGGGACCGCACCCGGCTGCTGCACCTCCTCAGCCGCCTGCGGGACGGCCGCCTGCTCCCCGCCGAACGCGACCTGCTCGCCGACGCCGTGACGGCACTCGCCGACGCCGACGCCCGCCGGTTCGGCACGCACGACCTCGACATCTGCGCTGCCGACCTCCGCCGCGCCAACGAGCGCGCCGAGGCGGCCGAGGCCGCCATCACCCGCGTGCGGGCGCAGCGCGACTGGTGGAAGTGCGCCGCACACCAGGCCGTTGCCGGGCAGCGGACCGACCTGCCGGACGACGACAGCAGCACGCCGCCCCGGCCCGGCCAGCGCCTCACCGCCGACATGATCCGCAGCGCGCAGCCCGCCACCGAGGCGGAGCCCGCCGGGCCGGACTGGACCCGCTACCTGCGGCGCCCCTGCGGCGAAGTCGGCCCCCACCCCGCGCACCGGTATACGCGCTTCCCGTACGTCATCGACGCCGAGGCGTACGGCTGCCCCGGCACAGTCGGACCGGAGCCCCGCCCGCTGGTGATCAGCATCGAGCTGGACGACACCGCCCTCACCGCCGCCATCCGCCGCGCGTTCCGCACCCCCGGGAGCCCGTCGTGACCGACACCGCCGTGCAGCAGCTCCGCGACATCCGCGAGCAGTGGGGCGACCTCCTCACCGCCATCGCCCGCCCCCCGGCGCCCGAGTGGCCCCCGCGCGAACTCCGCCACAGCCTCGACGGTGACGACACCACCGAGTGGCCGCCCCGCCACGGTCGCGGGTACATCGACCCTGGCGACCCGGCCGACCGACCCCGCATCGGCCGGCTGCCCCTCGTCCTCCGCCAGCACCCCGCACCCGCCAACCTCGACGCCCTCGACGCCGCACTGTCGATCGAGGCCGACCTGTTCGACCTCGCCGACCGCATCGCCGCCGCCCACCAGAGCACCACCGTGGGCCGCGACGACCCCGACCGCTGGCACTACGCCGGACTCCGCCACCTCGACCGCCGCGCCCCCATCGCCACCGCCGGATCCCGCGCCCTCGGCCTGCACTGGGCCGCCTGCTGGATCGAGGACCGCCTCGACCAGACCGAGCCCACCGACCTCCACGGCGTCGTACGGGGCGTGCTACGCGACCACGCCGAGCGTGTCACCGCGCAGGCGCACACCACCCTCGCCCGCGCGTTGGGCCGCGACGGGCGTACCACGGTCCTCGCCGACCTGTGCCCGTGGTGCGGAGGCGAGCTGACGGCCCGTACCACGTCTGGCGACCCGATGGCGGCGACCATCACGTGCGGCAGCGGCCCGATGTGCACGGCGCCCGCACCGTACGACGACCGCGCCCGCCGCACGTGGCACGGCCGCGACCTCGTCCAGCTCTACGGCGCGCTGTCCGCTGCACGGTCCGCCGCCTGAGCCGGCGGCCGGTCGGGCAACTCAGCGCCCGGCCGGCCCGCGTACCACTCCATGTACGCGCGCAGGGCCGCGGAGCGGTCGGTGCCGGCGCGGCCGGTGGCCTGCTCGAACTCGTCCCACAGGTCCGTGGGGATGCCGCGCAGTCCGCGGACGGGGTGCTTGTGCTGGTTCGCCATGAAGAGATTCTGACAGGTGGTTGACCACCCGGCAAGCGTCTGTCATATTGGAGGTGGTCAACCACCCCGGAGCAGGGAGAACGAACATGAACGCCACCGCCACCTTCCGCGCCTGCTGGAACTGCCGTCAGGCCGCCACCCACACCCTGACCCGCGAGGGCTCCCTCAGCCTGGACGCGTGCGACAACTGCACCCGCCTCGACCGTGCCGAGGCCGAGTCGCGCGGCTGGACGATCACGCGACTCTCGGCGTTGCCCGCCGAGGTGGAGCGGGACGACGAGGAGGACGCCAGTGACGAGGACGGGCGCCACTACCCCTTCACCGTGCTGATCGGCCGCAGCGCGACCTACTTCAACGACCGCCCGAGCGCGGACACCTACGCCGCCCAGTACAGCAGCGCCGTCGTCGCGACGAATTGCGTGCTCGGCGACGCGCCGGACGTGCCGTGCCCCAACCCCATCATCGGCAGCCGCTACGCCACCGCCGGCCCGCTCGCCGCCTGCGCGTACCACCTCGGCCACTGACCCACCGCCGACCGGCCCGCACGGCGACGCAACCGCCGTGCGGGCCTCACCACGACCGGAGCACCAGCATGGCAGCGAACAGCATCCCACCCGACCGCAAGAACGTCCCCGTCCACCTCACCGCCGACTTCCGTGCCGACCTCGCCGTGCTCATGGCCAACGGCGCCCGCGCATCCGACGTCATCCGCGCCGCCGTCCACCACGCCGCCAACGCCTACCGCCGCGCCCACGACTACGGCGACGTACCCGAAGGCACCGACCCCGTCATCACCGGCTGCACCTACCGCGGCGAGGCCCGCCCACAGCCGCAGTTGCGCGCCGTTACCAATCCGTGATCTACTGGTGCCGCTTCCGGCGTGCCCGGAACCTGAACGGACGACCGCCTGTCGCACGAAGCTGCGACACCCGCCAAGGCGGCTCAAGACGGTCGCCACCGAACGCCCCGCAGGCCAACGCCGCGGGGCGTTCGCCATGCCCACCACCACCGTCAGGACACCACCATGGCCTTCATCGTCACCCACACCGGCGCCACCAGCATCCCGTACCAAAAGACCGTCACCGCCTCCTACTTCAAGGAGGACGGCTCCCTGACGATCTTCAAGGACGAGGACAACCAGGCCGTCTACGCCATCCAGACCAGCTCACTCGTCTCCATCGAACGCAGTTGAGCGCCCCCATCGGGGACCTGCTCGACAGTCTCGGCGTCACCGCCACCATCGACGAGGGCGAACTCGTGGCGTCCGCCGTCGTCCTGCTCCGCGTCATCCAACAGGACGGCGCCGAACGCCTGAGCCTCGTGCACAGCGACGGCCAAGGCTGGACCGAACGCCTCGGCATGCTGCACGCCGCCACCGCCGTAGAGACCCCGAGCACGCCCACGTAGGGGAGGTGAGCTCGTGTGCCGCGACCACTCGACGACACCAAGCGGGCCGCCATCCTCACCGACATCCGCGCCGGGAAGCTGTCCCGCAACGCCATCGCCCGCAAGCACGGCGTAGGCGCAGCCACCGTCACCAAGCTCGCCAAGACCACCGGCGATGCGACCACGTTCGACCGGTCGCAGACGCAAAAGGCGACGCGCGCCGTAGAAGCGGACAGCCGGGCCCGCCGCGCCGCCCTGGCCGCCGACCTCCTCGACGACGCCGCCCGCCTCCGCGCCCGCGCGTGGGAGGAGTACACCGTCGTCGTAGGCACCGCGCAAGGCGCCGAAACCGTCACCCTCGAACTACCCCCGCTCGGCGACGTCCGCAGCGCCTACACCGCGGTCGGCATCGTCGTCGACAAGCACCTCGCCCTCGACCGCCACGACCACAGCGGCGGCGCGGACGTGACCGACGCCGTGTCGATGCTCACCAACCTCGCCGCCGGCATCCGCCGCATCGCCGAGCAGGAGGCCGACAGCGGGGGGTAAGCATGCTCGACACCCTGCCGCTGTCCCGCAAACAGATCCGCAGCATCGCCGAGTCCGAACGGCACCGCCTGTCGGTCTGGTCCGGCGCCGTGCGGTCGGGCAAGACGATCGCCTCGCTGATCGCGTTCCTGATCGCCGTGGCCGGCGCCCCCTCGTCCGGCCTCATCATCATCTGCGGGCGGTCGCTCCAGACCATCGAGCGGAACATCCTGGACCCGCTCCAGGATCGGGCGCTGTTCGGGCCGCTCGCCGGGCTGGTCGTCCACACCCGCGGTGCGACCACGGCCGTGATCCTCGGTCGGACCGTGCACCTCATCGGCGCCAGCGACGCACGCGCTGAGGGCCGCATCCGAGGCGCGACCGTGTACCTCGCCTACGTGGACGAGGCCACACTGCTCCCCGAGGGGTTCTTCAACCAGCTCCTTGCGCGCCTCAGCGTGCCCGGGGCGCGGCTGCTGGCCACGACCAACCCGGACGGGCCCGCGCACTGGCTCCGGAAGAAGTTCCTCCTGCGCGCCGGGCAGCTCAACCTCGGCACCTGGCACTTCACCCTCGACGACAACCCCTCCCTTGAGCCCGCCTACGTGGCCGCGCTCAAGGCCGAGTACGTCGGCCTGTGGTACCGCCGCTTCATCCTTGGCGAGTGGTGCCTCGCCGAAGGCGTCGTCTACGACATGTGGGAGCCCGACCGGCACGTTGTCGCCGAGCTGCCGCCCATGCACCGCTGGCTGGCCGCAGGCATCGACTACGGCACCCTCAACCCGTTCGCCGCGGTCCTGCTCGGCCTCGGCTCAGACGGTGTGCTCTACGCCGCGTCCGAGTGGCGCCATGAGGCGCGCATCACGCGCCGGCAGATGACCGACGCCGAGTACAGCCGCGAGGTCCGGGGCTGGCTGGACGGCCTCCACGTCCGACCTGAGTACGTTGTCGTAGACCCCTCTGCCGCGTCGATGATCGAGCAGCTACACCGCGACGGGGTGACCCCGTACGGCGCGGACAACGCCGTCATGGACGGCATCCGCACCGTGTCGTCGCTGCTGTCCGCTGACCGGTTCAAGGTCCACAAGTCCTGCCACGGGCTGATCAACGAGTTCCCCGCGTACGCATGGGACGACAAGGCCGCCGAGGCAGGCGAGGACAAGCCCGTCAAGGCCGAGGACCACTCCCTCGATGCGACGCGCTACGCGATCCGCACCACCGAGGCCCTGTGGCGCCCGCACGTACCCCTCGCCGCCACCGCGGCCTGACACCCGCCGGAGGTGCGCCGTGGCGTGGACCGCCAACATCCCCGTACGCCTCACCGTGGGCGACAGCGGCGACCCCATCGACCTCGGCCACATCGTCATCACCTCCGCCGAAGGCATCCCCCGCCTCGACCACGCACTCGCCGAGGTGCTGCGCCAAGCCGCCGACCGGTTCGAGGCCAACGCCGAGGGGGTGCCGGATGCCGCTGCCCACCAGTGACCAGCCCTGGCCGCCCCAGCAGCTCGCCCCCGTCTACGCCAAGCTCACCGAGTGGGACGCCTGGTACTGCGGCGACGCCGACGTACTCTCCTCCGTCTACGGCGGCCGCTACGGCACCGACCCCGGCGGCACCGGGTTCTACGCCTCGCAGCAGGGCGGCATCGGCCGGCGTGTCGTCAACGCCGTGAGCCGCTGGTTCTGGGGCAAGCCCCCGGCCGCCGGCGAGCAGCGCACCAAACTGCACGTGCCCCTCGCCGCGGACATCGCCCGCACCTCCGCCTCGCTGCTGTTCTCCGAGCCGCCCAAGCTGCGCAGCGACGACACCACCACGCAGGCCCGCCTCGATGAGCTTGCCGGAGACGACCTCCACGCCACGCTCATGGAGGCCGCCGAGCAGGCCGCGGCCGGCGGCGGCGTGTACCTGCGCGTGTGCTGGGACCGCGACCTGTACCCGGCGCCGTGGTCCGACGCGGTGCCCGCCGACATGGCCGTCCCGGAGTGGCAGTGGGGCCGCCTGAACGCGGTGACGTTCTGGCGCGTCGTCGCCTCGGACGGCAGCACGGTGTGGCGGCACCTGGAGCGCCACGAACCCGGCTGGATCATGCACGGGCTGTACAAGGGCGACCGGGACAAGCTTGGCCGGGCCGTACCACTGGACGACCAGCCGGCCACCGCGCCGCTCGCTGCCCGCGTGAACGCCGCCGGGGGCATCCCCACCGGCATCAAGCAGCTCACCGCCACGTACGTCCCCAACATCCGCCCCAACCGGCTGTGGAAGGGCATCCCCGCCGCCGCACGCCTCGGCCGCAGCGACTACGCGGGCGTAGAGCCCCTGATGGACTCGCTGGACGAGTCGTGGTCGTCGTGGATGCGTGACCTCCGCAACGGCCGCGGGCGCGTCATCGTCCCGAACTCCATGCTCACCTCCAACGGCGCCGGCAAGGGCGTGTCGTGGGAGGCCGAGCGGGAGATCTGGACCGGCCTCGACATGCTGCCGCGCCCGGGTGACACCGGGAAGCAGTTCGACGTGGTGCAGTTCGCCATCCGCGTGACCGAGCACCGGGACACGTGCGAGGCCCTGTTCGAGCAGATCGTCAGCAGCGCCGGATACTCCGCGGCGTCGTTCGGCTCCAAGGGTGACGTGGCGATGACCGCCACCGAGGTCGTGGCCCGCAACCGGCAGAGCTTCACCACCCGGGACACCAAGGTCGTGTACTGGCGGCCGGCGCTCGTGGACCACGTAGAGACCCTGCTCGCCATCGACAAGGTGGTGTACGGCAGTGGCGTGCAGCCCGGCGTGGCCGTGGAGTTCGCCGACAGCGTGTCCGAGGACCCGCAGACCATCGCCACCACCGCCAACCTGCTGCGCACCGCACAGGCCGCCAGCACAGACACCCTCGTCCGCCTCGTCCACCCCGAGTGGCCGGACGAGCAGGTGCAGGCCGAGGTCGCGCGGATCACCACCGAGCAGCAGCTCGGGCCGCTCTCCGACCCGACCATGCACGGCGCCGGCGGGCACGACCTGCTGCCGCCCGGCGGTGACCCGGCCGCGGCCTGAGCGGAGGCCCCATGCCCGTCTCCCCCGCGGACACGATCGACCTCGCCCGCGCCGTTGCGGTGCTGTACGAGGACGCCGAGGACGCTCTGCTGCGCATCGTCGCGCAGGCGCTCGCGGAGGGCATCGACAGCCCGTCGTGGGCGCAGGCCAAGCTGCACGCGATCGGGGACCTGCGCCGGGCCCTGGAGGACGTGACCACCGCACTCCAGCGCGACGCTTCGGGCGCGATCAGCCGCGCGGTGGAGGAGGCGTACCGGCGCGGCGGGCAATCCGCCGTCGCCGAGCTCGGCGCGCTCGCCGAAGGCCACCGGCACTACGTCGCCCGGCACCTTCCCGGCGCATCCGCCGCCGACCGCCTCGCCCGCGCCGCCGTGCACGAGCAGGGCCCGACGTGGGGCCGCATCCTCCGCGAGCCCCTGGACATCTACCGGTCCGTGGTCGCCCGCGTGGCCGCCACACCGCTGCTCGGCGTGCTGACCCGCAGGCAGGCCGCTGGCCGCGTCCTCGGCCAGTTCGCTGCCCGCGGCGTCACGTCGTTCACGGACGTGCGCGGGCGCCGGTGGGAGATGGCCGCCTACGCCGAGATGGCCGTACGGTCCGTCACCGCCCGCGCCGCGATCACCGGGCACGTGGAGCAGCTGCAAGCCCTCGGCCAGCAGCTCGTGATCGTCTCCGACGCGCCCCTAGAGTGCCCGCTGTGCCGCCCCTGGGAAGGGGAGGTGCTGGCCATCAACGGCCAGTCCGGCCCGCACACGCTGCGCCTGCCGCGCGCGGACGACCCCGGCACCCTGCTGCGGCCGCCCGAGACGGTCGCCGTGCACGTCGCCGGATCGCTGCCCGAGGCGCGCGCAGCCGGCCTGATGCACCCGAACTGCCGCCACAGCTTGAGTGTCTACCTGCCGGGCGTCACCCGGCGCCCCCAGAGCCCGCCGCACCCGCAAGGTGCGACGTACGAGGACACGCAGCGGCAGCGGTACTACGAGCGCCAGGTGCGCGCGTGGAAACGCCGCGCCGCCGCTGCCCTCACCGACACGGACCGCAGGGCGGCCAACGCCCGCGTCCGCCAGTACCAGGCCCGCATCCGCCAGCACATCGCGGGCACCGGGCTGCACCGCCAACCAGCGCGCGAGCAGATCACCAGCGCGCGGTAACCCGCTGGCCGCCAGGCGCGGCCGGCACCCGACACGGCTCCAGGAGGGCCCCGTCATGTCCACACCCACCCCGCCGCCCGCCCCCGCCGCACCGGCGCCCGCAGGCGACCCCACCCCGCCGGCCCCGGTCGTACCCGCGCCCGTACCGGCACCGCCCGCCACTCCCCCGGCGCAGCCCCCAGCGGGCCAGCCGCAGGACGTCGCGAGCCTCCCCGACTGGGCACAGACGCTCATCCACAACACCCGCCAGGAGGCCGCCGGCCACCGCACGCGGGCGACCGCCGCCGAACAGCAGCAGCAGACCGTGTTGCAGGGCATCGCGCAGGCCCTCGGTATCACCCCGCAGGGCACCCCCGACCCGGCGCAGCTCCAGGCGAGCTTGTCCGCCGCGCAGGAGACCGCCCGGCAGAACGCGCTGCGCGCCGCCCTGTACGAGACCGCCAGCGAGCACGGCGCCAACCCCGCCGCGCTGCGCGACTCCGTGAGCTTCCTGGAGTCGGCCAAGGGCATCGACCCGTCCGACACGGCCGCCGTCGTGGCTGCCGCGAGGGCCGCTGTCGCCGCGAACGCGTCGCTCGCCGCCACCCCCACCGCGCCGGCCGGACCCCCCGCGGGCCCCGCCGACCTCGACGGCGGCAACCCCGGCGCACCGAGGCAGCTCACCGAGGCCGACCTCGCCACCATGACCCCCGAGCAGATCGTGAAGGCCCAAGACGACGGGCTCCTTCGCAACCTCCTCGGCGGGTAACCCCAACCACCGAACGGAGGGCCACCCGTGGCCATCACTCGATTCCGCCCCGAGATCTGGAGCGCCCGGCTCCTGGTCGCCACGCGCAAGGCCCTCGTCTACGGCGGCCCCGGCATGGTCAACCGCGACTACGAGGGTGAGATCTCGCAGGCCGGCGACACCGTGCGCATCACCAGCATCGGTGACCCGACCATCGGCGACTACGTGCCGAACAGCACCGTCATCAGCCCGGAAGAGCTGACCGACGCGCAGCGGACCCTGACCGTGGACCAGGCGAAGTACTTCGCGTTCAAGGTCGACGACGTGGACGCCCGCCAGGCCGCCGGCAACGTCATGCCCGAGGCCATGACCCGCGCCGCGTACAAGCTCGCCGACACGCAGGACCAGTACCTCGCGGGCCTGTACACCGGCATCGTCTCGGCCAACGTCCTCGGCTCGACCGGCTCGCCGATCGACACGCACACCACCGTCACCGACGCCTACGACAAGGTGCTCGTTCCGCTGCGCACGCGCCTGGCCAAGGCCAACGTGCCCACCGAGGGCCGGTTCGTCGTCGTCAGCCCCGAGTTCACCGCGTCGCTGCTGCTGGACCCCCGCTTCATCAAGGCGAACGAGTCCGGCGACGGCGGCTCCGCGCGCCTCAACGGCTTCGTGGGCCGGGCGGCCGGCTTCAACATCGTGGAGTCGAACAACACCCCGAACCCGGCCAGCGACACCCAGGTGATCATCGCGGGCACCAACGCCGCGATCAGCCTCGCCGAGCAGATCAACAAGACCGAGGCGTACCGGCCGGAGTCCAGCTTCTCGGACGCCGTCAAGGGCCTCATGCTCTACGGCGCCAAGCTGGTGCGCCCGGACTTCATGGCCTGCGCCTTCATCGACCCCGCGTAAGGAGCAGCCACCATGGCACGCACCGCTGTCGCATACAGCACCCTCAGCACCAACAGCAACCTGTCCGACCCGGCCGGCACCTCCGTGTCGTCCGGCGCCGGCAACGGTGGGCAGGTCGCCAAGGCCGCCCCCGAGCTGACGCTCATCCGCCTGTCGAACGCCTCGGGCGGTTCCGGCACGGCCACCCTGCTCGCGGGCACGTACCCCCCGGCGCTCGCCGCCGGGCAGGGCAACCTCGTGGTCACCGTGGCCAACTCCGGCACGCAGTGGATCGGCCCGATCGAGTCCGGCCGGTTCCTCCAGTCGGACGGGTCCCTGATCGTGGAGACCTCCGTCGCCATGACCATGACCGCGTTCAAGGTGCCGCGGCACTGATGGCCGCCGACCTGATCTACGTCCGGGGGGAGGGCGGCATGGTCATCGCCATGTCGCACCCCCTCGGCGAGGGCATCGAGAAGCGCCTCACGCGCGGCGAGCTGCGCCGCGTGAACGAGGACGGGTCGCCGTACACCGGCGACAGCGAGGACGGCGGGCCGACAGCGATCACGTCCCGGCCGGCGCAGTCCGCGTCGAAGGACGAGTGGGTGGGCTGGGCCGTCACCAACGGCGCCACCCCGGACGACGCCGCGGCGATGACCAAGGCGGACCTCATCGACCGGTACGGGAAGGGTGACGCCTGATGTCGCTCACCACACGGCTGGCCGTCACCCTGAACGCGGTGCAGGTCAGCAACAAGGATCTGACCAGCGTGCGGGCGCCGATCGACTACGCCAAGGCGCTCACCCTCGCGTCCGGCACCGCCGCCGGGCAGGCGGACCTGATCTTCTCCGACACCCGCACCCTCGCCGCCAGCGCCAGCGAGACGCTGGACCTCGCCGGGTCGCTGGTCGACGCCATCGGCGCCACGCTGACGTTCGCCCGCGTGAAGGGCCTGATCGTCTACGCCGCGCCCGGCAACGTCAACGACGTCGTGATCGGCGGTGCCGTCTCGAACGCGTTCGTGGGCCCGTTCGCGGACGCCACGGACAAGATCAAGGTGCGCCCGGGCGGGATCCTCGCCCTGTTCGCGCCGGCCGCGACCGCGTACCCGGTGACCGCCGGGACCGGGGACCTGCTCCAGGTCGCCAACTCCGGCGCGGGTACGGCAATCACGTACGACGTGATCCTCATCGGCGCGAGCGCCTGACGGGAGGTGGGCGGCCGTGCCGACTTACGCCACAACGGACGACCTCGCCGCCTACACCGGGACGGCCGCGCCGGACAACGCCGCCGCGCTGCTCGCCAAGGCGTCGCGCATGCTCGACAGCGCCGTGTTCCGGCTGTGCTGGTACCAGGCGGACGGCGACGGCCTGCCCACCAACCCGCTCGTGCAGCAGGCGTTCAAGGACGCGTGCTGCGCGCAGGCCGCGTGGTGGGACGAGCTCGGCGACTCCACCGGGGCGATGGGCGCGGGCTGGGGCAGCGTGCAGATCGGCTCCGTCAACCTGTCGCGCTCCGTCACCAACGTGAGCGCGGAGGCCAGCCCGGCGCGGCAGATCGCGTCCGAGGTGTGGGACGTGCTCCGCTCCCCCGACCTCACCCCGGACGTGCTGACGATCGGCCTGGTGATCTCCTGATGGGCACCATCCCCCGGTGGCTGATCCGCAGGGACACGGCGACCATCGAGGCGTGGCAGGGGGAGGGGCCGGACGGCCCCACCTTCGCCGCCCCGGTGACCGTGGAGTGCTACGTGGAGAACAAGGCCAAGGCGGCGCGTGGCACGGACGGCACGCAGGTTATGTCAGCCGCCGTGCTGTACGCCCGACTCGGCCCGGACGCCCCAGCGCTCAGCCGTGTCACGTTGTCGGACGGGCGTGTCACGACCGTCATGCAGCCGTGGCCCGCGACCACCCGCGGGCTGCCAACACCCGACCACCTCGAACTGCTGCTCGTGTAGGAGGCCGTCATGCCGATGCGTGCTGAGGTGCGGTGGGAGGGCCGCCGCCTGTGGACGGAGCGCGGGCGTCAGGCCGCGTCCGAGGGACTGGCGCGCGCGCTGGAGCACGGCCTCGGCGTTAGCAACCAGCGCGTGCCGCTCCGTGAGGGCACCCTCGAACGGTCCGGCAAGGTCACCGTGGAGGGCCTGAACGGCGCGATCTCCTACGACACGGTGTATGCGGTCAGACAGCACGAAGAGCTGGACTGGCAGCACCTGCCCGGCCGCCGAGCGAAGTACCTGGAGTCGTCCGTGCTGGACGAGCGCACAGCTATGCTCGCGCTGATGGCCGTGCCGATCAGGCTGTGGGCCCGTGGCTGACCTCCACGACGGCATCGCTCGCTACCTCGCCGCGCAGGGCCTCGTCACCTACCCCGGTGACGTCTTCTTCGACCTCACGCCCGCCAGCCCGGACGCCGCGGTGACGCTGACCGTGTACGGCGGCGCCCCGGTGGACAGCAAGCTGCCGTACGACTCCCCGTCGCTCCAAGTGCGCGTGCGTGCGCCCGCGACCGACCGCGCACAGGCGCGCACCCGCGCGCAGGCGCTGTACGGCGCCCTGCACGGCCTCGGCCCCGTCGACCTGCCGGACGGCACCCGCCTCATCCTCGCCGTGGCCAACCAGTCGCCCGGCTCGATGGGGCAGGACGACCTCGGCCGCCTCGAGTACGTCGTGAACTTCTCGCTCGAGGTGTACGCGCCGAGCGCGCACCGCCCCGCCTGACCCCCTGACCACCATCCGCCCGCGGCCGACCGGCCGGCGGGCCATCCCTGCATGCCCGAGGAGGGCCCGCCATGTCCGCCCAGAAGTACGACGCTCGCGACTGCGAGTTCGAGGTCGAGTCCGACACCCCCGGCACGTGGGTGGCGATCGGCGGCATCAACACCTTCACCAAGAGCCGGTCCAGCAACAACGCCGACACCACCACCTTCGCCAGCAACGGTGACGACGAGCAGCAGATCATGTCGCGCGGCAAGAGCATGAAGCTCGGCGGGTTCCGGCTGATGGACCCGGACACCGGGGCCCTGGACGCCGGGCAGGCCATCGTGGAGGCGTGGGCCGACGACAAGAGCGACGACAGCCTGCGCAGCTTCCGCTTCGCCGCGCCCGGTGACACCACGTGGGAGGTCTGGACGGCCACGGCCGAGCTGGACGACGAGGGCGGCGGCAGCAACGACAAGGTCAGCTGGGGTGTGACCATCACCCGGTCCGGCGCCAGCACGACCGCGGCGAAGTCCTGATGGCGGCACGTAAGGCGGCCGCCGAGACGGTCGACACGTCGTCGTGGGATGCGTTCTGGGCCGAGGTCAACGCGGACGCAGGGGCCACGGAGGTCATCCGCCGCGTCACCGTACGCGTGCCCAACGACCTGCCGCTGGGGTTCCAGCAGCGCGTCAACGAACTGCGGGACTCCACGGCCGACGAGGACGTGCGCGAGCTGGTCGCCTTGGTATTCGGCGAGGGTGTCCTCGACCAGTGGATCGCCAACGACATGGGTTCGCGAGAGTTCAAGGTCGTCCTCGCGTGGGGCGTCGCCAACGGTACTGGTCAGCCCCTGTCGTTCCGCGAGGCGTACGAGCGAGTCGTGGCCGCCGAGGCTGAGGGAAAAGCGCCATCCGCGCAGCCGAATCGGGCCGCGCGCCGAGCCGCTACGAAATCGCCGTCCTCCAGCACTGGGGCTACATCGAGGCGGACTTCCAGCGGGAGTACCGCCTCGGCCCGGCGGACATCGGGCGCCTGACGCGGCGCCGCTTCGGCGTGCTGCTCGCTGGCCTGTCCGGCGAGTCCGTGTGGCGGCAGGTAGCCCGCGACGAGATCTCGATCATCGACGATCCCGCTCTGACCAGGGCGGCACTCCACTCGTAGGGGGTCCGCCATGGCACTCAGCGTGGGCGAGCTCGTCGCCACGGTGGATCTCAACGACCGCGGCATGGTCATGGGCCTCGCCGGTGCCGAGGCGGGCATGCGCCACCTCGGCGCCACCGCGATCAGCACCGGCGAGCAGATCCACCGCGGTCTCGAAGAGGCCGTGTCGGAACTGCCCGAGGTCGTCATCGACGCCGATACCAGCCCGGCGGACCGCGAGGTGCACGCCCTGCGGCAGCGCCTGGAGGTCATGTCATCGCTGACCATCGGCGTCGACATCGACCAGGCCGAGGCGCAGCGGGACATCGAGGCGCTGCGGGCCCGCCTCGCCGTGCTGTCCGGGACGCACCCGGACGTGACGGTGCAGGCGCAGGTGGACCACGCCGTCACCGCCCTGGACGCCACCCTCGCGGCCGCGGGCGCCGTGGCCGCCGCTGACCCCACGGTCACGGTGCACGCCTCGACGGGGACGGCTACGGCCGCGCTCGCCGGGGTCACGGCTGCGGCTACCGCGGTCGGGCGGCTCGACCCGACGATCGACGTCCACACGGACACGTCGCAGGTCAGCATGCTCGCGCGGATCTTCGGCAGCCTCGGCGGGCTGTTCACGTCCGTGGGCGCCGCCGGGTCGTCCGCGCTGATGAGCGTGGCGTCGTCGGCTGCTGCCGTGGGTGCCGCGGTCCCGCTGATCGCGGCCATGATCGGCACGCTGGAGTCCATCGCGCCCGCGGCGGCTGCCGGGGCGACGGCGGTGCTCGCGCTCGCGTCCGCGGTGGGTGCGGTCAAGCTCGGCACGTCGGGGATCGGCGGCGCGCTCAAGGCCGCTTTCGCCCCCGCGGTCGGCGGCGCGGCCAAGGCGACCAACCAGGTGGCCGACGCGCAGCGCAACCTCGCTCGTGCCACCAGCAACGCGGCCTACGCCAACCGGCAGGCGGCGCAGCAGACCGCGGCCGCCGAGCGGGACCTGACCGCCGCGCAGCACGCCGCCCTGGCCGCACAGCAGGCCGTCAACGACGCCCGCCAGCAGGCAACCCGCGACCTCCAGGACATGAACAACAGCCTCGTCGACGCGCAGTACGCCGAGGAGGACGCGAAGAACTCGGTCGAGGACGCGGCCGCCGCGCTCGCGCAGGCCAAGCTCTTCGGCAACCCCGAGGAGATCAGCCGGGCGCAGCTCGCCTACGACAAGGCGCAGCAGGCGCTACGGGAGCAGCAGCTCCAGGTGCAGCGCCTGTCAGTCGACACCGCCGCGGCGAACAAGGCGGGCGTGGAGGGAAGCAAGGGCGTCAAGAGCGCCAAGGACGCCGAGGCGCAGGCCGTGCAGGCGGTCGCGGACAAGACCCTCGCTCTGTCCAACGCGCAGGAGCAGCAGCAGCGCACGGCGCAACAGGGCCTCGACCAGATCCGGCAGGCGCAGGAAGCGCTCGCCAACGCGGGCGCGGCCGGCGGCGGTGGGGCCGGCGGGGTGGACAAGTTCGCGCAGGCCATGGCCAAGCTGGCGCCGAACGCCCGCAGCTTCGTGCGCGAGGTGATCGCGCTGAAGCCGGCGTGGGACGCCATGCGCCTCGACCTGCAGCAGCGCCTGTTCGCTGGGCTGTCCGGTGCGCTCGCGGCGACGGCGGCCACGGATCTGCCGATCCTGCGGCGCGGCCTGGATGGCACCGCGGGCGCCCTGAACGGCATGGCGAAGGGCGTGTTCGCCGCGGCGCGGGGGCTCGGCAAGTCGGGCATCCTCGGGCAGGCGCTGGACGGCGCCAACGCGGGGCTCCGCAACATGACCCGCATTCCGGGCCAGGTCGTCACCGCTTTCGGGCAGGTAGCCGCCGCCGGCGCGCCGCTTTTCCAGAGGCTCACGAAGGATCTCGCCGGCCACGCGGACTCCCTCGCGGACCGGCTTACGAAGTCCTTCAACAGCGGCGGCATGACGGCGGCGATCGACCAGGCCGCCAAGGTCATCGGCCAGATCGGCGACGTGCTCAAGAACGTCGGGTCGATCCTCGGCTCGGTGTTCAAGGCCGCGGACTCGGCCGGCGGGTCGTGGCTGGGGATCCTCCAGGACATCACGGGCGCCATGAAAACGGCGTTCGCATCGCCCGGTGTGCAGGCCGCACTCGGCGCCCTGTTCGGCACGATGAAGACGCTCGGCGAGACGCTGGGGCCGCTGGTCGCGCAGGCGCTCGGCGCCCTCGCCCCGGTGCTGGCCGAGTTGGGCCCGCCCGCGCAGGTGCTGATCCAGGCGCTCGGCGCCGCGCTGTCGCCGATCATCAAGGCGCTCGGCCCGGTGCTACTCAGTGCGGCGCAGGCCGTGGGCAAACTGGTGATCGCGCTCAGCCCGCTGATCGGTGTGGCGGGGGACCTGATCGCGCAGCTCCTTCCGATCCTGGTGCCGGTCCTCGACCTGCTCACCGGGATCTTCACGGACCTGGCGGGGCCCATCAAGCAGATCGCGGTGGCCCTCGGGACCGCGCTCAAGCCGGTGGTCAAGGGGCTGTCCGTGGTCGTGCAAGACCTCGTGGACCAGTACCTTTCGGTTTTCCTCGACCTGCTGACGCAGCTCACGCCGCTGATCCCCGTGCTCACGCCGGTGCTGATCCAGCTCGGCAAGAGCTTCGGGCAGATCTTGCAGGCGGTGGCGCCGCTGCTGCCGCAACTCGCCACGATGACGATCATGTTCATCTCGCAGTTGCTGCCTGCGATCCTGCCGCTGATCCCGCCGCTGGCGCAGCTCACGACGCTACTGCTGATCTTTGCGACGGACGTCATCACCGGTGTGGTCGTGCCGGTCCTCACCGGGCTGGTCAAGGCTCTCGGCGGGTTGCAGTCCGCGGTCGGCACGGTGGCAGGCTGGGTGTCGTGGCTGGTCAAGGAGGTCGTGCGGCTCTTCACCTGGCTGTACGACGTGCTCGTGGGTCACAGCATCATCCCGGACCTGATCCGCTCTATCGTCAGCTGGTTCACGGGGCTGCCGGGCAAGGTGCTCGCTGCCATCGCCGCGCTGCCCCGACAGGTGGCCGCGGTGATGGTCGACGCCACCAATCGGATGATCAACGCCACCAGGGTGGGTCTCGCGGCCGTCGTGTCGTGGATCGGCGACCTCCCCGGGCGGGCGGTCCGTGCGCTCGGTGACCTGTCGGGCCTGCTCATCAAGGCAGGCAAGTCGCTCATGGGCGGTCTGATCTCCGGTATCACGTCGGAGATCGGCTCCCTGACGAGCACGCTGAGCCATGTCACCAGCCTGATCCCGCTCCACAAGGGGCCGCCGTCGAAGGACGCGGTGCTGCTGCGGCCGGCCGGGCGCCTGATCATGGGCGGTCTGGTCGACGGCATCTCGGACGGCGAGGCGCCGCTCGCACGCAAGCTGTCCGCGATCAGCGGTGGTATGGCGCTGCCGCTCGGCGCCGGGCCCAGGGCCGGGGCGCTCGCCGGGGCCGGGGCGGGCCCGGCCGGCGGCGGCGCTGCCGGTGTGCAGACCATCCGTATCGAGGTCTCGGGCCCGGATGAGGTCAAGCGCCTGATTCGGACGATTGTGCAGCGGGACGGTGGCGGCGGGTCCGGATCCGTGCAGCGCGTGTTCGGGTGACGCCCCCGGCTGTCGGCCGGGGGCGCACCGGTCAGCAGGCGTCGTAGTGCCAGGCGCCGTGCTCGCGTGCCCACGGCTGGCCGTGCTGGTCAAGCGCGGGCACGTCGTACGTGTATGACACCAGCGCCATGTCACCGGACAGGCGGTCCACCGTGACCGCCTTCACCCGCTGGTGGCCGTAGGTGGCCGTGGCCTGGTCCAGTTCGGCCCGGTACGCCTCGGCGGTCACCTGTGCTCGGCAGCGGGCGGAGAGCAGCGCCAGGGCCGCGGCTGCGTCGGGCTTGAAGTAGGCGTCGCTGTACGCGGTGACGGCTGCGGCGAGGCTGCCGTCGCTGCTGTCGGAGACTGCCGCCGTGGTGGCCGCAGGCGCCGTGGTGCCGCTCGGCTCGTCTGCCGTGTCGTCGTTGCTGCTACTGCCGGACGAGCAGCCGGTGAGCGTGATGGTGGCGGCCGCGGCGAGCGCGACGGCGACGGTACGTATGCGCATGTTCCCCCCAGGTCGGATGTGGTCGGCCACACCGTAGCGGCGTGACACGCCGCCCGATGCCCGTTTCCCGGAGGTGGTCCGTGCCTGCTACCGGGGCTATGGTCGAGATCCAGGCCGGGGGCACATGGGCGGACATCACCGACCGCGTGTACCTGCGGGACCGGATCCGGATCACGCGCGGCCGGCAGGACCAGGGGTCCCGCGTGGACCCGGGGTCGTGCTCGCTGACGCTGAACAACAAGGACGGGCGCTTCAGCCCCAGGAACCCACGGTCGCCGCTGTACGGACAGATCGGGCGCAACACCCCGGTGCGGGTGTCCGCAGCCGGCGGCACCCCATGGCTGGGCGTCCCGGCAGATCCGGATCCGCGCGCACGAGCGAGCACTCCAGACGCCAGCGCGCTCGACATCACGGGCGATATCGACATCCGGTTTGACGTACAGCCAGTCGATTGGACGTCGACAGGCGTATTTGAGCTCGGCGGGAAGCGCGGCGCGAGCGGCCAATACGGGTGGCGCTCTTTCCTGTTCAAGGGACTGTTTTACTTTGAGTGGAGCGCTAACGGCACCACGGAATTGGCCGTGACTGCTCCGCTGACCGCCAGTGCGCTACAGCCACGCCTGTGCCTGCGGGCGACGATGGACGTGGACAACGGGGCCAGCGGAAATACCGTCCGCTTCTACACCGGTCCCAGCCTCTCGGGGCCGTGGACGCAGATCGGCACCGATCAGGTGTCCGCAGGGGTCACCAGCATTTTCGCCAATACTGCCCCGCTCGAAATCGGCGACATTACGTCAACGGTTTTCGTGAGTGCCGCGAATGCGGGTGGTCGCATCTACGCGGCGCAGATCCGTAACGGCATTGGCGGCACGATCGTGGCGGCCCCGGATTTCACCGCGCTGACCGCTGGTGCGACCTCTTTCGTGGATTCCACGGGACGCGCCTGGACGGTGACCGCGGGAGGTATCACCAACCGGCGCATCAGATTTCTCGGCGAGATCAGCTCGTGGCCGTCCCGGTGGGACGTGTCCGGCGGGGACGTGTACGTGCCCGTGCAGGCCGCTGGGATCATGCGCCGGCTGGGGCAAGGTGCGAGCCCGCTGGACTCCACGCTGCGCCGCCGTATCCCCTCGGCCGCTGGACTGGTGGCGTACTGGCCGCTGGAGGACGGCGCCACCGCAGGGCAGGCGTACAGCCCGCTCGCGGGCGTGCAGCCGATGCGCACGACGGGGCTGACGTTCGCTGCGGACGACAGCCTTCCCGGGTCATCCGCGCTGCCGACCGTGGGCAGCGCCGCCAGCATCCTCGGCACTGTCCCATCTGCCGCGTCTACGGGCGCGTGGTGCATCGAGTTCGTCTACAAACTCCCCACCATGCCTGCCGGTGACGCAAACCAGCAGTTTCTGGTGTTCACCACGACCGGCAACACGACCTGGCGCATAGGCGTGGGCGCATCTGCCATCCACGTAGATGTCACAGCGTCGGACGGCACTAGCCTGGTCGGCTTCACAACGGTAAACCCCAGCAAGTTCGCCGGCGACTGGGGCCGCTTCTACGTGGAGGCACAGCAGTCCGGCAGCACAGTGAATTTCACGTATGCCTGGATCGCAATCGGTAGCAGCGGCCTATCGGACACGGGGTCATTCTCGGGGTCCGCTGGCGTGGTCACGTCGATAAAGACCGCGTTCTCCACCGCCCTGGCCGGTATGTCCATTGGCCACATCGCCGTATTCAGCACCTTCGAGCCCACGGCGTTCAATGGCGCTGACAGTGGGTTCGCCACGGAGGACGCGGCCGGACGGTACACGCGGCTGTGCTCCGAGGAGGGCATCCCGGCCACGCTGCCGTACGGCGCCGCGGGGGCGGCCGAGGTGGGTCCGCAGCGGCCTGGTGCTGTACTCGATCTTCTGGAGGAGGCTACAGACGCCGACGTGGGCGTGCTGTATGAGGCGCGGGACACCATTGCTCTGGCGTACAGGCCCCGTGTGAGCCTCTACAACCAGACGCCGCAGCTCGCCCTCGACTACACGGCGCGGGGCCTGACGACGCTGGAGCCGACCGAGGACGACACGGCCACCCGCAACGACATCACCATCAGCCGCCCATCTGGGAGCTCGGCGCGGGCCACGCTCGACACTGGGGCCCTGTCGACGCTGGCGCCCCCGCTCGGCGTCGGCCGGTACACCACATCCCAGGCGCTCAACGTGCAGACGGACGATCAGCTGCTCGACCTCGCGTCGTGGCTGCTGCACCTGGGCACCTGGGACGAGGCACGGTACCCGCAGGTCACCGTCAATCTGGCGGCAGGTCCCGGGCTGATCAGCTCCGCGTGCAACGTCGACCTCGGCGACTTGATCACCATCAGCAACCCCCCGCCGTGGCTCCCGCCCGACACCATCACGCTGATGGCGCAGGGGTACAGCGAGACGATCGGCTGGGCCGACTGGACGATCACGTACAACTGCACGCCCGGCGGGCCGTGGACGGTCGGCGTGCTGGACGATCCGGTGCTCGGCCGGGCGGATACGGACGGCAGCCAACTGGCCGCGGGCGCCTCGGCGACCGCCACCAGCCTGTCCGTGGCGGTCACCGCCGGCCCGCTGTGGGTCACCACCGCGCTGCTCCCCGCCGAGTTCCCGTTCGACATCAGGTGCAGTGGCGAGGTCATGACCGTAACCGGCATCACGGGCAGCAGCAGCCCGCAGACGTTCACCGTCATCCGCGGCATCAACGGCATCACCAAGGCGTTGCCGTCCGGCGCTGATGTGCGCCTCGCCCACCCAATGATCATCGCACTGTAGGGGGACCCGCATGCCCGTAGCAGCAGGACAGCGCGTCCTCGCGTCCACTCTCAACCGGCTCCAGCCGGCCGTGTACTCGGCGGTGGGCACGGGCAACGTGACGGGCGCGGCGACCAACGCCGCCGTGCCGGGGGCGACGGTCACGCTGACTACGGCGACCGCGGGGGCCCGGTACACGGTGGCGTGCGTGTGGGACGTGACGCTCACCGGGGCTACGACGAGCCTGCTGACGGTGCGCCTGTCTGTGGACGGGGCGACGGTCGCGCCGCTGGGCACCTTCGCCGCGTCGGCGTCCGGCAACCGCTCCACGATCCCGCAGCAGTACAGCGGCACCCTCGCGAGCGCGGGCAGCCACACGTTCACGCTGGTCGGCAGCCCGGCCGCATCCCAGACGATCCAGGGCACGAACACGAGCTTGATCGTCACGATTTACGAGGTGGTGTGAGATGGCCGCGACCAGCCGCGGGATCGACGTCAGCAGCTACCAGGGCACGCAGGACTGGGCCGCGCTCGCCCGCGGGGGCCTCACCTTCGCGCAGGTCAAGGCCAGCGAGGGCGAGCACAGCCGCGATGAGCACTACCAGATGCACATGGACGGCGTGCTCGCCGTACCGTCGCTGCTGCCGATGGGCTACCACTACGGGTGGCCCAATCAGGACGCCCACCGCGAGGCAGACAACTACCTCGGTGCGGTCAACGACGATGCGGACGCGCACCCGGCGTTCTCGCACGCCCTCGACCTGGAGCGCGCGAAGGGAAGCAAGAACTACGTGGGCGCGTCCGATGCTGAGATCAGGGCGTACGCGGAGGCGTGGATCGACCGCGTGCGCGCGGCACACCCGCGGCAGCGCGTCGGCTGCTACACGTCCGGCGACGACATCAAGCGCGGCCATTACCCGCGCAACAGCGACTTCCTGTGGTATCCGGCGTACCCCGCGGGGGCCATGACCTACACGCAGGCCGAGCAGCGCACGCGCCCAGTGTTGGGCGGCATCAAGGCGCTGTTCTGGCAGTTCACCAGCACGCCCGTAGACCGATCCATCTGCTACATGACCCCGGCTGCGCTGCGCGCGTGGGCCGGCGGCACCACGGAGGACACGATGGCCCTGACCGACGACGACGTACGGCGCATCGCCCGCCAGGTGGTGACCGGTGCGGCGGGGATGCACGCACCCGGCGACCCGAAGACGGACTGGTCGCTCTCCGCCTACGTGCAGGCGATCTACCGACAGCAGGCGGCGCAGACGGCCGCGATCACCGCGCTGGCCGCACAGCTCGGCAAGGGTGCGGACGCGAAGACGATCGTGGCCGCGGTGGAGGACGCCATCGCGCGCGCGGTCGTGCGCGTGGAGGTCGTGGACGGCGACCCCGCGCCCGCGACCACCGACGTGCCCGCGCCCGTGCCCGCGCCCGCGCCCGCGAAGTCCTGACCTACCACGCACCACTGACACCCACCCGGGAGACCCCCATGTCCATGCCCAACCTGTCCGACCTCGGCGCCCTCGCGAAGACCGCGAAGACGTACGGCCTCGACCTCGGTGAGCGCGTGCTCGCCACGTTCGCCGTCGCCACCGGCGCCGTCCTCACCACCGCGACCGCGGGCAACGTCGGCCACGCCAGCTTCTGGCAGGCGGTCGGCGCCGGCGGTGTGGCCGCGGCCTACTCGCTGGTGAAGGGCGTTCTCGCCAAGGCGTTCGGCGACAGCAACAGCGCGTCGCTGATCAAGGGCGTCTGACAGTGGGGGCGCCGGTCCCCACCGACTCGGCAGCCGCCATCGCATTGGAGTTGGCGCACTTGCGTGAGGCGTTCGTGCAGGTGGGCCGTGATCTCGCTGAGGTCAAGACCAGCACTGCGGTGCTGGTGGAGCGCTCCACCCGGGCGGCCAATGACCTGGACACGTTCCGCACGGACACGTCCCGGGACATTGCCGACCATGAGTCGCGCCTGCGGGCGTTGGAGAAGGCGGTGTGGCGGGCGTCCGGCGTCGCCGCCGTGGTTGGCGCCGGCGTTGGCGTCGCCGCGTCGCTGCTCGGCCACTGATGGCACCTGCTTATGGCCCACCGGCACCGCGCCGGTGGGCCGCTTTCGTCATGCCCGAAGGTCGGTTCGGGTGCCGCGGCCGGGCCGGTTGGCGGCTGCCTGGCGGACCTGCTCGGCGTCGTAGCGGGCCTCGACGCGGCCGGACGGCCCGGGTTCGTGGCGGACGGCGGCCACGCCCCAGCGGGACAGGGTTCGGCGGGCGGACCCGGTGGACGCCGCGCCGAGGAACTGCGCGGCGTCCCGGATCGACCACAGTTCCTCGGTCACTGGCCCACGGGGTAGGCGGTGGCGGCGGCGAGGTCGCTACCGGCGTGATGGGCGGTGACGCGGAGCAGGGGGTTCCCGTCGTTGTCCGTGGGGGCACCTTCGGGGTGCTCGTCGGTGATCCACTGGTTGAGGACGGCAGCGGCGTACTCAGCGGGGGGTGCCGTCGTACTCCTCGGGGGCGGCGGCGACATGGACGGCCTGCCAGGTCTCGCCGTCCGTGCTGATCTCGATGGTGTGGCTGTAGGTGGTGGTGAAGGTCATCGGTCGGC
Organism: Streptomyces sp. NPDC020983; assembly: GCF_044333485.1. NCBI lineage: Bacteria > Bacillati > Actinomycetota > Actinomycetes > Kitasatosporales > Streptomycetaceae > Streptomyces > Streptomyces sp. NPDC020983. Next base: position 135,326 of record NZ_JBIRRA010000006.1, read on the forward strand.
CCTTCTGCGGCGGCGGGGCTTGTCCCTGCCGAGAGCCTAACTATGCCTCACGTGAGGCGAGGTGTCAATCGTGGGTGCCCGGATGCCCGGTTCTACGCCGATTGTCGTATGGTCCGCCCCGCCTGACGGGCGCAGGCTTGCCCCCATCCCCCGCAGGGCGTCGCCGCCGGGGTTACGCCGGAGCGTCCCCCTCTCCGGTGCGCGGTGGCGCCCGTAGCCGAGGGGCGCGCGCCCTCCCCGTGCCACGCCCCTCGGCTCAGTCCTCCAGGTCGATGGCGAACTCGACGACCGTCGCATCGCCCCTGCGGACGATGGGGTGCGCCACCTCGACGACCCGCCCATCGGCGGCGAGGTGTCGCCGGGTGAAGCGGATCACTGGCACGGCGGACCCGATCCGGAGCGTGGTTGCCTCCTCCTCGCTGGGCATGCCCACACTGAACGCCTCAGTGATCCGCACGACCTCGATTCCGAGCGTGGCGAGCTGCGCGCGGGTACCGCCCGGCCACGGCTCATGGATCGGATCGGCAACCGGCGTCCCGCCTACGTCCGACCACCGCAGGTACGACGTGGACATCTGCGTCGGAGCGTCGCTGTCGTAGAACACGAAGTGCCTCGCGAGCAGCAGCTCGCCCGGCTCGACCTCGAACAGCGCCGCGAGGTTGGCACCGGCGCGCACCTGCTCGAACTTCTTGTCGAGCTTGTACTCGCTCCAGCCGATTCCCTGGTCGCGGGTGAAGGCGGTCTGCGGCGGGCCGCCGGCCGGGGTGCGGTACCGGTCGGCGGCGAGGCGGTGCACGGGCGGCCGCTCGCGCACGACCGTGCCCGCCCGCGTGCGGGACTCAACGAGGCCCTCACCGCGCAACACCCCCATGGCGTTGCGGGCGGTCGTCTCCGACACGCCGTAGGTGGCGCACAGCTCCGGCAGGGTCGGCAGGCGCGCGCCGGCCGGGAGCTGGCCGGTGGTGATCTGGTCGCGCAGGACGCCCGCGATGCGCAGGTACTCGGGTCGCTCAGTCATGCGCACCGCCACCCCTCCGAGTGATCCACTTCGTTTCTGTACTCACATATTTGCCGATGGGGTTGACCAGCACCAACACTCCGTGGATTCTGAGTACAGAACGCAGATATCCGTACACAGAATGACACGGAATGCGGGGTCACCCCATGCCCGAAGCGGACGCCATCACGGGCACGTCCTGGCAGCGGACCTTCCCGGCCACCGCCACCGACGCCCGCGCCGCCCGGCAGTGGGCCGCCATGCACGCCGTACACCCCGACGCCCGGCAGGTAGCCGCCGAGCTGTACCTCGCCGTCCTCGCCAGCCGCCCCAGCCTCATCGAGATGACCGTCTCGACGGCCGGCCGCCGGCGCCGCATCTCGGCGTCCGGGTCGGGGCCGCTGGTCCAGCACGGGTTACGGGGCCCCGGCGGCATCATCATCCGCGCCCTGTCCGCCGCGCACGGCCTGACCGTGGATGAGCGCGGGCTGTGGGCTGAACTCACCTGGGAGACGCAGTGACCCGCATCTGCGGCTGGTGCGGCCAGCCGACTGACGACTTCATCGTGCACGACATCGAGGCGGACCACGGGCCGGATGCGGTCGTGTGGTGCCGCGACTGGCGGGCCTGTCACCCGGCCCGCACGGGTGGCTCGGTCGTGTCCCGCGCGTTGCGGGCGCAGGCGCCCGCGTCCTGATCTCCCCTCGCCGGGCCGAGCTTGGCGGCAGACCCGGAGAGGGGTGCACACCCACCGCTCACGCGAGGGGAGGTGACACCCATGATCGTACTCGCGATCGACCCCGGCGACGACGACCCGACGCCGCCCGCGGACGAGCCGGACTGCGGCGGCGGCGACGGCTGCGGCAGGCAGTAGCACCCGACCGGGGCCGACAGCCGACCGGTTGTCGGCCCCACCTGGTAGGAGAGGACCATGACGCACTGGCACGCCTACAGCTACACCGGCCACATGCGCCCGCCGGACAGGGAGGCACGCGACCCGCTGTCGCCGACGCCGCCGCTGGTGATCGCCGAGTGGCTGGGGAAGCCCCGCTCGATGCTCGCGGGCACGCACACGTCGGCTGAGGCCGCGGCGGGGTGGCTGGAGCAGCAGCTCGCCGAGACGCCGCCGATGCCCACGGCGCTGCCCGCGGAGACGGTGCTCGGGTACGCGCGCGCCCGCCTTGCTGAGCATCCTGGTGACGCGGTGACGCGGTACTACACGGCGGGCAGCTACGTGTGCCGGGATCTGGTGCGGTGCGCGGGCCGGTGCCCGCAGCCGCCCACAGGCGGCTCGTGACGGCCGATCGTCACGGGCGCGTGGCCCTGCCGTCTGCTTCCCCCGTGGCGGCGGCGGGGCCGTCGTCCAGCAGCTCGCTGACGCTGATGCCGAGGGCGTCCGCGATCAGCAGCAGGGTGACGAGGCTCGGCACGTCCTGCGCGTTCTCTGCGGCCATGACGGTCTTGCGATTGAGTCCGGAGGCCTCGGCCACGTCGTCGACCGTGCGGCCGCGGGCGTGCCGTTGGCGGGCGATGTGACGGCCGAGCGCCTGGCGGCGGGGCACCACCCAGTCGGGTAGTGGCGGATCGGTCGGCACGTCGAAACGATTACGCGCGCAATGATCTTTGTCAGTCCGCTGCGGCGGACCAAAATCGCTGAACCGGTTGCCCCGGGCGACGGGTACCGGTAAACACAGGGGCACCGCTGCCCCGCGGCCCTACTCCGTTGGGCGCGGCGCAGCCTGCCCAAAATCGCACACACGTTCGCTCGATCGGGTGAATTCCTGATACACCTAGTGCGGGGCTACGGCCCTAGGGGGCAGGCTGACACCACCCCCCACGCAAGACGGCCGGCCACGATGGGCATCGGGCCGGCGCGAGCCCGCGCCCCCCTGGGGATGGGCCCCAGCACAGGGGGGCGCGGGTGCCCACATCATCCCCCACGCAGCGGCCCCCGTTGCTATCGAGCCCCGGGGGCCCCACTCGTATTGGCGGCACTGTCCAGAAAGAGCACTCCACGGTGCGCCAGCGAGACCGCGCCCGGCCGGGGCAGCCCGCTGCCCCCGCCGACCAGCGACGGCATCGTCGCCGAGTGGTGCGGCGCGCAGAACGGCGGGGTGTCCACGAGCGGGCGGCCGGCCGGGAGGATGCCGGCCACCGAGTGGACGGCCGTGACCTCCAGCGACTCCTGCCGTGTCAGCGGCGGCAGGATGCCCGGCAGACGCTCGGCCAGCATCGTCTTGCCGGCGCCGGGCGGGCCCTTGAGGTAGAGGTGGTGGGCCCCCGCCGCGGCCACCTCCAGCGCGAGCCGGGCGGCGCCCTGTCCCGCGACGTCGGCGAGGTCCGGCCCCACCGGGGCACTGCCCTCGGCCCCGCTCCGGCCGGAACCGCCGCCCAGGCTGACGGCCAGACCGGAGCCGACCCCGCCGCCCGGCACGGTCAGCCCCGCGAGCATCGGGTCGGGCCGGCCGCCGTCCCGCAGCGTCTCGTCCTCCTCCTCCGGGACGGGCTCGTCGTTGAGCACCGCCACCAGCTGGCGCAGGCTGCGCACGCCCAGCACCGCGACCCCCGGCACCAGCGACGCCTCCGCCGCCGTCCGCTCGGGCACCACCACCTGGTGGTATCCCGCCTCGGCCGCCGCGAGCACGGCGGGCAGCACGCCGCGGACCGGGCGCACCCGGCCGTCGAGGCCCAGCTCGCCGATCATCATCAGATCGGCGATGGCGGAGGGCGCGATCCGCTCGTTGGCCGCGAGCACCGCGCAGGCGACCGCGAGGTCGAAGCCGGAGCCGCCCTTGGGCACCGAGGCGGGGCTCAGGCCCACGGTGAGTTTCTTCTGCGGCCAGACCTCGCCGCTGTTCACGAGCGCGGCGCGGACCCGGTCCCGGCTCTCGACCAGGCTCTTGTCCGGCAGACCGACGAGGGTGAAGGCCGCGAGGCCCGGTTCGAGATCGGCCTGGACCTCGACCACCACGCCCTCGACACCGACCAGCGCGACCGAGCACGTACGGGCGAAGCCCATCACGCCACCCCCCGCACGTGGTCGACCTCGGGTGCCCCGCGGTCGGGGAGGACCACACCCACCAGGTCGATCCGGATCCCGCCCGGCGGTGCCCCGCCGTGCTCGGCGGTCCAGTGCTCGGCCAGCGACCGCAGCCGGGACAGTTTGGCGGGCGAGAGGGCCTCCCTCGGGTGCTGGAAGGGCCCGGCCCGCCGTGTCTTGACCTCGCAGACCACCAGGGCGTCGCCCTCGGCCGCCACGATGTCGATCTCACCGCCGCGGCCGTGCCGCCAGTTCCGCCCGATCACCCGCAGGCCCGCGGCCTGCAGCGCCCGGGCCGCGACGTCCTCTCCGTACCGCCCCAGCGCACCTCGCGCGTTCATGCGTACCACCTCCGTCACCGACTGTGACAGAGAGTGGCCCCCTGGAGATGATCTTGATCCCGGCCCTGTGGATAACTCCTCAGCTGCCGAAGCCCGAATCGTCCGAGGGCAGGTCCAGGTCCGCCTTGTTCAGCTCCTCGATGTTCACGTCCTTGAACGTGAGCACCCGCACCTGCTTCACGAACCGGGCCGGGCGGTACATGTCCCAGACCCATGCATCGGCCATCGAGACCTCGAAGAACACCTCACCCTGCACCGAGTGCACCTGCATCTCGTAGTCGTTGGTGAGGTAGAAGCGCCGCTCCGTCTCGATCACGTACTTGAACAGGCCGACGACGTCGCGGTACTCCCTGTAGAGCTTCAGCTCCATCTCGGTCTCGTACTTCTCGAGGTCCTCGGCGCTCATCGTGTGTTCCCCTTCAGCCGTACGTGCACCCCATTGTGCGTCACACGCTCCCACGACACCGCGGGACTTTCCCGCACGGCCGGTGCGGACACCGTGGCGGCACGGGGCGGAGCCGGTGCGGCCGGCGGGGTGGTCATCTGCGCCGCAGCAGCTTGGCCAGCGGGTCGTAGGCCGCGCCGCCCAGGATGAACACCACTCCGACGAGCGCCGCGACCACCAGGATGCCCAGCGGCCCCCGCCCCGGGGAAGCCCCGCCGGGGACGACGTCGAACGCCGAGGTGCGCGGCAGCAGGCCGATCCGCGACGTCGGCCAGGCAATGCCGTCCACCCGGGCCTTCACGTCGCTCGCCGGTACGGACCCGCCCTCGGCGTCGGCCAGGTGCAGCCGGGAGTCCTGCGACACCGAACGGTTGTCCCCCAGCAGGAAGAGCTCCCCGGCCGGGACGCGCGTGCTGAAGGATTCGACCGAGGCCCGGCTCCCACCGTCCTTGCCGGAGGGCGCCCCGCCCTTGAGGTAGGTCTCGTCGACCGGCTTGCCGTTCACCAGCAGCCGCCCCTGTGGGTCGCAGCACCGCACGGTGTCGCCGCCGATCCCGACGACCCGCTTGACCAGCGGCTCGTTGCCCCACAGCTTGTCCTGGAAGACCACGACGTCGCCGCGGTGCACATCCGAGCCGGAGACCTTCTGGGCGATCACCTTGTCGCCCGGCTGGACCGCCGGGACCATCGAGTCGGTGGGCACCGTGTAGGGGCGGTAGACCAGCGCGGCCCACACGCAGGAGCCGATGAAGAGCACGCTGCCGACGGCCACGACGATGCCGGACACCCGGTGCCCGATCCCGCCGCCACCGCCGGACGTGCTCCGCCGTGCGGTCCCGCTTCCCGTGGTGCTGGTCACCGCACCGCTGCTGCTGCTCATGGAGCCGAACCCTACCCGGCGGTACGCCCCTCGGTCAGCTGTCTTCCGCGTCGCCGTCCGCACCGTCCGCACCGCCGTCGCCGGCCACCGGGCCGCCCGCGGCGAGCAGCAGCCGCCGCCTGCGCCACATCACCAGCGGCAGCGCGCCCGCGACACCCGCGGCGGCGGGAGCGGCGGCGCCGGCCGCCGAGATGCCCGGCTGCGAGAAGGTCGACGGGATGGACAGCCAGTCCCAGCGGTTCACCGGCCAGGCCACCACGATGGCGCGGCCGACCACGTACTTGTCGTCGACGAACCCGTGGCTCGGCTGGTCCATGTGGAAGCGCGAGTCCAGCGAGTCCTGCCGGTGGTCGCCCATGACCCAGATGTGGTTCTTGGGCACCGTCACCTTGAAGGGCTTGTCGGGGCTGCACGGGGTGTTGCCGGGGAAGACGTACGGCTCGTCCAGCGCCTTGCCGTTGACCGTCACCGGTCCGGTGCCGCTGCAGGACACGGTGTCGCCGCCGACGCCGATGACCCTCTTGATCAGGTCCTTCTCGTCGGCTGACGGCATCAGGCCGATGAAGCTGAGGCCCTTCTGCAGCCCCCGCACCACCGGGTTGCTGCTGGGCTCCGGGTTCTCCGGCAGCCAGCCGCCCGGGTCGTGGAAGACGACGACCTGGCCGCGGCTGGGCTCCGAGCCGAACCACGGGGTGAGCTTGTCGACGAGCACCCGGTCGCCCTGCAGCAGGGTGTTGTTCATCGAGTCCGAGGGGATCGAGAAGGCCTGCACCAGGAACGTCTTGATCAGCAGCGCCAGCACCAGCGCGATGCCGATCAGCAGCGGAAGCTCCTTCCAGAACGACCGCGGCTTTCCCTGCGAGGCGCGACGCGACCCTCCGGCCTCTCCGTCGCCGCCGTCCGCCCCGTCGATTCCGCCGCCGCCGTCGCCGTCCTCCGGATCCGGGTCGGCGGGCCCCACCGGGCCGACCGGCTCGCCGGCCATCGCCGGGAAGCCGACCCCCGCGGGCACGGCCCCGGGCATGGCCCCGGGCGCCTCAGCGCCCGGCGTCGTGCCCCGGCCGGCCGCCGGAGCGGATGCCGCGCCGGAGCCCCCGTACGACGGCCCCGCTCCGGGAACCGGCCCGGCTCCCGGAACGGGCGGGGTGCCCGAACCATCGGCGTACGACGGCCCGGCCGCGGAGCGTCCAGGGACCGCGGCGTCCGCCGCCGACGCGTCGGCCGGGGGCACCGCGGCATCCCGCTTCTCGGGCTCGCCGGGTCCAGATCGTGCGCCGACCACCAGGTCCCCCACATCCACTCCTCACTCTGGAACGCCGCCCGCCGCGCCTCCGGCGCAGCCCTGCCACACCCATAACGAGTGACAGTTCCACGGGGGTCGCGAGCTGGTCCGTTCTTGGACCGTTCTTGGCCGAGCCCACACTAGTGGTCGCGGCTGTGTCCGCCGTCGTCGCAGAACCGGGGTCCGCGACGCCCGCGAACGTCTCCGGCTCCTTGAGCCGCTGCCAGTGGCCGACCGGCCAGCCGATCACGAAAGCCCGTCCGACCACCAGACTCTCGGGAATCGTGCCGCCGCCGGGCTGATTGGTGTGGTAGCGCGAGTCGGCGGAATCGGAGCGGTGGTCGCCCATGACCCACAGCCGCCCCTCAGGAACATGGTCGGTGAATTTCATCAATGAGGGTGGATTACCCGGGTACAGATAGGGCTCGTCGAGCGGCGTGCCGTTGACGAGCAGCCGGCCCTGGGCGTCGCAGCACTGCACCGTGTCGCCGCCCACGCCGATCACCCGCTTGATCAGGTCCTGCTCTCCGCTGGCCGGCAGCAGCCCGATGAAGGTGAAGACCTGCTTGACCTGCTTGACGACCACCGGGTCGGACTTCGGCTTCGGCTCGCCGTTCAGCCAGCCGCCGGGGTCCTTGAAGACGACCACGTCGCCGCGGTGCGGCTGGGCGCCGAACCACGGGGTGAGCTTGTCCACCAGCACCCGGTCGCCGATCTGGATGGTCTGCTCCATCGACCCGGACGGGATGACGAACGCCTGCACCAGGAACGTCTTCAGCACCAGCGCGATCACCAGCGCCACCAGGACGAGCAGCGGCACCTCCCGTACGAGCGAGTGCCGCCGCCTGCGGGCCACCTTGCGGGCCAGCCGGCGCCGCTCGACCCGGCTGCTGCCCGGCAGCCGCGGCGCGTCCCCGGGCCCGGTGTCCGCGGCGTCCTCGGCGGAGGACGGCTCCGGCCCGGTGTCCACCACGCCGCCGAACAGTGTCCGGCGGCCCCTGCCGCGGTTACCCATGCGCACCGGCCGGGGCGGGCACGCCGGAGAACGTCGCGGGACGGCGCAGCCGGGTCCAGTGGCCGGCCGGCCAGAGGACCCAGTCGGCGCGGCCGACCACCCGGCCGACCGGGACGGTGCCGCCGCCGGGTTCGCCCAGGTGGTCACGTGAATCTCGGGAGTCGTCGCGGTGGTCGCCCATCACCCACAGCTTTCCGTCCGGCACCACGATGTCGAACCGTACCCGGGAGGGCGTGTTACCGGGATAAAGGTAGGTCTCGTCCAGCGGATGGCCGTTGACCAGGATCCGGCCCTCGGCGTCGCAGCAGGTGACCCGGTCGCCGCCGACGCCGATCACCCGTTTGACGAAGTCCGTGCCGGGTCCCTGGGTGAAGGAGCCGTCGCCGTCGAACACGATCACGTCCCCCCTCCGCGGTGTGCCGCCGAAGCGGTACGCCAGCTTGTCGACCAGCACCCGGTCGCCGATCCGCAAGGTGCCCTCCATCGAGCCGCTCGGCACCTGGTAGGGCCGTGCCACGAAGGCGGTGACCAGCAGCATCGCGCACACGCCTGCCGCCGCGAGGAGGATCGTACGCCGCCACTGCACCCACAGGGCAAGCAGCGCGCGCGGCCACCGGCCGCCGGACACAGCGGAACGCGACCGCTCCTCCGCCTCCGCCTCGCAGGCGGTGGGGGAACGATCGCGTTCCGGTGGTGATACGTCGGTGTCCATCGGGGCCAGAGCCTATCCGGCCGCCGCGGACGGCCCGCGGCGCGCTCAGTTCTCGCGCTTCTCCTTGATCTTCGCGGCCTTGCCGCGCAGCTCGCGCAGGTAGTAGAGCTTGGCGCGGCGGACGTCACCGCGGGTCACGACCTCGATCTTCTCCACGATCGGGGTGTGCACGGGGAAGGTGCGCTCGACGCCGACCGAGAAGCTGACCTTGCGGACGGTGAAGGTCTCGCTGACGCCCGCGCCCTGGCGGCGGATGACGACGCCCTTGAACTGCTGCACACGGGAGCGGTTGCCCTCGATGACGCGCACGTGGACGTTGACGGTGTCGCCGGGACGGAAGGCGGGGACGTCGGTGCGCAGCGACGCGCTGTTGACGTCCGCGATCAGGTTGGTCATGTCGGTGTCTGCTTCCTCGCCGATGCCACAGGTCATCGGCGGAACATCAAGTCGGATGAGGTGGTTCGCGGCCGGTCGGGGCGGGCGTCGTTCCCCCTGTGGCAGGGGCGCGCGCCGGACCGGCAGCAGCCGCTCATTCTTCCACGAGGTGCGGGCTCGGCCCAAATCGCCCGTCCGGGCCCTGCTGCCAGCCCAGGATGCTCAGCATCTCCCGGTCCTTCTTGTCGAAGGCGGCCGGGTCGCAGCGCCGGATCAGGTCGGGGCGGTGGGCGACGGTGCGGCGCAGGGCCTCGTCCCGCCGCCAGCGGGCGATCCTGCCGTGGTGCCCGCTGAGCAGCACGTCGGGGATGCCGCGGCCGCGCCACTGCGGGGGCTTGGTGTAGACGGGGCCCTCCAGCAGGTCGGCCATGGCGCCGGGGGCGAAGGAGTCGTCCCTGTGCGACTCGGCGTTGCCGAGCACGCCGGGCAGCAGCCGGGCCACCGCCTCGGTCACGACCAGGACCGCGGCCTCGCCGCCGGCCAGCACGTAGTCGCCGATGGAGATCTCGTACACCGGCATCCGGGTGCGGTACTCGTCGGTGACGCGGGTGTCGATGCCCTCGTAGCGGGCGGGCGCGAAGATCAGCCACGGCCGGGTGGCCAGCTCGCCGGCGAGCTGCTGGGTGAAGGGGCGGCCGCTCGGGGTGGGGACGACGAGCGCGGGGCCGCCGGCGCCCGCCTCGTATCCCGCGGCGAGGGTGGAGTCGAGTGCCTCGCCCCAGGGGCCGGTCATCATGACCATGCCGGGGCCGCCTCCGTACGGGGTGTCGTCGACGGTGTTGTGCCGGTCGTGGGCCCAGTCGCGCAGGTCGTGCACGCGCACGTCCAGCCGGCCGGCGGCGCGGGCCTTGCCGACCAGGGAGACGTTCAGCGGCTCCAGGTACTCGGGGAAGATCGTGACGACGTCGATCCGCATGTCAGCGCTCGTCCCCCGTGGCCCCTGCGTCCGGCTCCCCCGGCTCCTCCGGGACGTCGTCCAGCAGGCCGGGCGGCGGGTCGATGACCGCGCGCTGCTCCTCCAGGTCGATCTCCGGCACGATCTCGGCGACGAAGGGCACCAGCACCTCGCTGCCGTCCGGCCGCGCCACGACCAGCAGGTCCTGGTAGGGCAGGTGGCTGATCTCGCTGATGCGGCCGATCTCGCGGCCGTCGGCGGTGACGACGTCCAGGTCGATCAGCTGGTGGTCGTAGAACTCCTCGGGGTCCTCCGGCGTCTCCTCCGGGTCCACCTCGGCGATCAGCAGGGTGTTGCGCAGCGCCTCGGCGCCGTTGCGGTCGCTGACGCCCTCGAAGCGCAGCATCAGCCGTCCGCTGTGCACACGGCCGGTGGCGATGGTCAGCGGCCCGGCGGTGGGCGGGTCGGTGGCGAGGACGGCGCCGGGCGCGAGCCTCAGCTCCGGCTCGTCGGTGCGCACCTCCACGCTCACCTCGCCCTTGATGCCGTGGGCGCGGCCGATCCTGCCGACTACCAGCTGCATGGAGCCCTTCACCTCTCGTGCGTGCTACGGGGGCCGTACCCGCCCCGGTCCTGCCTGCGGCCGGCGCGGGTACGTCAGACGGCTCGGGCCGGGAGCGGCAGCGCCACCCCCGGCCCGAGCCGGTGTTTCGTGCGGTACGGCGGGCGGTCAGCGCACCTGGTCGACGTCGACCAGGTCGACACGGATGCCGCGCCCACCGAGCGCGCCCACGACCGTGCGCAGCGCGCGGGCGGTACGGCCGTTGCGGCCGATCACCTTGCCGAGGTCGTCGGGGTGCACCCGGACCTCCAGCACGTTGCCGCGGCGCAGGGTGCGCATGTCCACCTGCACATCGTCGGGGTTGTCGACGATGCCCTTCACGAGGTGCTCAAGAGCCTCCTCAAGCACGCTCAGGCCTCGGTGGACTCAGCCGCGGCCGGGGCCTCGGCGGTGTCGTCGGCCTTCTTCTCGGCCTTCTTGGCCTTGGGCGTGATCGCCTCGCCCTTGGGCTCGTCGGCGGTGTCCTTGGCCGCGGCCTCGAACAGCGCGCGCTTGTCGGCCTTGGGCTCGGCGACCTGCAGCGGTGCAGGGGCCTCCAGGCCCTTGTACTTCTGCCAGTCGCCGGTGAGCTTGAGGATGGCGAGCACCGGCTCGGTCGGCTGCGCGCCGACGGAGAGCCAGTACTGGGCACGGTCCGAGTCGACCTCGATACGCGACGGGTTCTGCACCGGGTGGTACAGGCCGATCTCCTCGATGGCCCGGCCGTCACGGCGGGTACGGGAGTCGGCGACGACGATGCGGTAGTGAGGCGAACGGATCTTGCCCAGACGCTTCAGCTTGATCTTGACTGCCACGGGAGTGGGTTCTCCTGGTTTTTGACGTGTTTGGGCACGACGAGCTTCCACGTGGGGTTGCGGGAGTCGTGCGCCCGGCGGACGCGTCAGCCGAAGGAGAGAGGGTTCCTGCACGGCTGTCGAGTTCTCAGCTGGCCATTCTGCCACACTCAGGCAGCGCCCACGACCTCGGGAATCCGGAAGGGCTGCCCGCACGCACCGCACATGATGGGGGCCTGGGCCAGCACGGAGGGCACCACCCGGACGTTGCGCCCGCAGTCGCAGACCGCCTTGACCCGGACACCGCCGCCCGACGAGCCGTGCCGCGCGGCGGGACCGCGGAAGGAACGCGCGGTGTCCGCGGTGGTCGCCACGGTGTGCGCCTTGAGGGCACGCTGCAGCCGCTCGATCGTCGGCCGATATCGCTTGCGGGTCTCCGGGCGCATGACCACGAGGGAGAAGCCGCTGCTGGGGTGCGGCTCCTCGGCGTGGTCGAGGCCCATCTCGTCGGCGATGGCCAGGAATCGGCGGTTGTGATAGCGGCCGGCGCGCGAGGTGTCACGGATGCCGCGGGCCGCGGCGATGCCGTGCACGGCTTCGTGCAGCAGCCTTTCGAAGGAGAGTTCGGTACCGCACGCGGACGACGACTCTCCGATCAGGGACTCGGGGGCGGCCAGGTCGGGCAGCTCGGGATGGTGCCGTTGAATGTCGGCCCAGGCGACTGCCAGCTCGGCGGCGAGGACAGGTGGTGTCGTGCTCACGCCGTGACAACGAGCCGGGCGCTCCCGGTGTTCCGATTCCGGGCCAGCCCAATTAATTTGCACTGATCGGTCAGTTCCGGTTGATGTGCGGATGATGACGGATGATGCGCATGGGATGGGCATGACGAGGGGCGGGTGCGGAGGACGGTGAGGAACCTGCGCACCCGCCCCACGGACGGACGAACCACGTATTACGTACGCGCGTTTTCGGTCAGCGGACGTCAGTAGGCCCGCGCCACGACCGCCAGGGCGCCCGGAGCGTCGTCGGTGTCCGGCACCCCGCCGTCGGCGCCGACCAGGCACCGCACCGAAACGCCCTGCTCAGCGAGCTTGGCCTCGCCCTCGGGACCGAGGTCGGCCCACGGGATCCGGGCCCAGCCGGTGGCCGCGGCCTCGGCCGCCTCGTCGATGCCGGAGACGTCCACAGTGCGGGATTCCCGGCGCTCGCGGGACTCGCGCAGCAGCTGCGCCTGGTCCTCCTCCAGCAGCCCGGGCAGCAGTGCGGGGAGGGCGTCCAGCGCGACCGGCTCCTTGCCGCCGGGGATCCGGCGGGCCAGCATCGCAGTGCCGGCCTCCAGGTCGCGCGGGCCGATCTCGACCCGGGCCGGGACCCCCTTGAGCTCCCAGTCGACCGCGCGGCGGCCGAAGGGGGTGTCGGTGCGGTCGTCGACCACGACCCGCAGCCCGGCGGCCGTCAGCTTGTCGCCGACCTCGCGCACCTTGGCGACCACCGCGTCGTCGCCCTTGATCGCGAGCACCACGACCTGGATCTGCGCCAGCCGCGGCGGCACCCGCAGCCCGTTGTCGTCCCCGTGCATCATCACGAGCGCACCGATCATGCGGGTGGTGCTGCCCCAGGAGGTCTGCCAGACGTGCTCCTGCTCGCCTTCCGCGGACAGGTACTGCGTGTGGAAGGCCTTCGCGAAGTTCTGGCCCAGCTCGTGGCTGGTGCCCAGCTGGAGGGCCTTGCCGTCGCCCATCATGCCTTCCAGCGTGAGGGTGTTGATGGCGCCCGCGAAGCGCTCCTTGGCCGTCTTGCGGCCCGGCACCACGTCCATCGCCAGCACGTTGTTCATGAAGTCCTGGTAGACCTCGCGGTGGATCTTCGCCGCGTAGTCGCGCGCGTCCTCGTACGTGGCGTGCGCGGTGTGGCCCTCCTGCCACAGGAATTCGGTGGTGCGCAGGAAGAGCCGCGGGCGGAGCTCCCACCGCACCACGTTCGCCCACTGGTTGATCAGCAGCGGCAGGTCACGGTAGCTCTGCACCCACTTGGAGAAGTACTCGTTGATGATCGTCTCGGACGTGGGGCGCACCACGACCGGCTCCTCCAGGTCCTTGCCGCCGGCGTGCGTGACGACGGCCAGCTCCGGGGCGAAGCCCTCGACGTGCTCCGCCTCGCGGGTCAGGTAGGACTGCGGGATGAAGAGCGGGAAGTACGCGTTCTGCGCACCCGCCTGCTTGATGCGCGCGTCCATGTCCTGCTGCATCCGCTCCCACAGGCCGTAGCCGTACGGTCGAATGACCATGGTGCCGCGGACCGGGCCGTTGTCGGCCAGCTCTGCCTTGTTGATCAGGTCCTGGTACCAGCGCGGGAAGTCGTCCGCCTGGGGGGTGAGAACGGGAGCCTTTGCCATGGAGGCGATGGTACGGGGCGAGGCCGCCGGACTCCGAATCGGTTACGCCCCCGAGGACAGGCGCGGAACGGACCGAAAACGCCTCCCTGACCCCCTGGACGGCGCCCGCAAAGAGCAGTTGTCTGGCTCTCGGGGACACGTGCGGCACACATTCCCACGGGGGCTCACGGCGAAGCGCGGCTGATTGGGGCTTCGATGGCACCTACTCTCTCTCGCGGATCCAGGCCTGCGAAGGCACACACCGACAGGGCACGCGACTGGGCCGAGATCCAGGAGCGCATGCTCGTACCGCTCTACGACCGCGTGCACGACCGGCTCGGCGTCGGCCCCGGCACCCGGCTGCTGGCCCTCGACTGCGGCACGGGCCTCGCCCTGCTGCTCGCGGCGGTCCGGGGCGCCGCCGTCACCGGCTACGACCGCGACCCGGCCCGGCTGCGGCTGGCCCGCGAACGGCTCGGCGTATTGCGCACGGGCGCACGTACCGCCGGACCGCCGTACATTGCGGAGCCGTTCACGCTGCGTCCCGGGGCGCCGGACGCCGCCGGGCTGCGCGGCGCCGGGTACGGCGTGGTCACCGCCCTCGACCCGGCGGCGCCCGCGGCGGCGTTACGGCCCGCGCTGGCCGCCGTCGCCGCCGCCGTGCCCAGGGGCAGCGCCGTGGTGCTCGCCGGGTGGGGGCCGCCCGAGCGCTGCGCGGCCGCCGCGGTGCTGCGGGTCGCCGCCCGGCTCGCCGAACCGGGCGGCGGGGGCGGCACCGGCGCCGTTCCCCGGCTCAGCGGGCGCGACGACCTGGAGGACCTGGCGGTGGAGGCGGGGCTGCGGCCGGACGGTTCGGGGCGGGTGGCCTGCCCGTTCGGGTATCCGGACCAGGCCGCGGCGGTCCGCGGGCTGCTGTCGACGGGGCTGTTCGACACGGCGGCGGCCGCGACCGACCAGCAGCAGGTGGAGAAGGAACTGGCCGAGGCGCTGCACCCGTACCGGCGCCCGGACGGGACGATCCGCCTGGACAACGTCTTCCGCTACCTCGTCGCCCGTACCTGACCCGTCCGGCGGCCGGCCGGCAAACCGGTGGCCGCCGGGCGCGGCGTCCGCGAGGGTGAGGGCATGTCCGACACCGTGCCCCGCTCCCCCGCGCCGCTGCCGCCCGGCGCCCCCGTCACCGTCCGCCTGATCAAGGCCGGCCGTGAGAAGGTCCGCTACGCCGCGACCGTCACCGCCGACGACGGCGTCCGGGTGACCGTCACCGCTCCCTGGTCGCTGCCCCACACGCGTGACTTCGGCTTCGTCGCCTTCGCGCCCGGCGACGTGTTCACCGAGCACTACTGGCGCGACCGCTGGTTCGCCGTCAAGGAGGTGCGCGGCCCGCAGGGCGGGCTCAAGGGCTGGTACTGCGACGTCACCCGCCCGGTGGCCGTCGCGGGCGGCGAGCTGGTGTCGGAGGACCTGGACCTCGACCTGTGGGTGTCCGCGGACGGCGGCACCGTGCTGCGGCTGGACGAGGACGAGTTCGCCGCGAGCGGGCTCGCGAAGCGCGACCCGGACGCCGCGGAGCGGGCCGCCCGCGCCCTGGACGAGCTGGAGGCACTGGCCCGCCGCGCGGGCGGACTCGCACCCCTGCTGCGCTGAGGCCCGGCGGTCCGGGGCCGGGCCCGCCCGGCTACAGCCCCGGCCACTCCTCGACGGTGAGGGCGAAGCGCTCGTGGTCCCGCCAGGCGTCGTTGATGTAGAGCATCCGCGGCGAGAAGCCCTCGTGCCGGAAGCCGAGCCGCTTGGCCATGGCGATGGAGCGGGCGTTGTCCGGCTGGACGCTGATCTCCAGCCGGTGCAGCCCGAGGCCGCCCTCCGCCTCCGGGGTGAAGCAGCGGTCGACGACCTGGAGCAGTCCCTCGGTCATCCTGCCGGTGCCGTTGTAGGGCACGTAGCTGTCGTAGCCGAGGGCGCCGTTGCGGAAGCGCGCCAGCACGATGTTGGCGACGTTGCACTTGCCGACGATGCCGCCGTCCTCGTCGTCGAGGACGAGGAACGTACGCAGCCCGGGGCCCTGCCGCAGGAGCAGGTCCGGCAGGACGTCCGGCTCGACCGGATTCCACGGGCTGAGGTGCTCCACCGAGCGCAGCACCGCCGCTCGGTGGGCCTCGACGTCGCTGGGCCTGGGCTCTCTGATCGATACGCGCATGCGTCCATCATCCCCGGCACCGCCCGCCGGCCGGGGTCAGCCCATGAACTTCTTGAACTCGTCGGGCAGTTCGAAGTCCTCGCCGCCGCCCGGCAGGCCGAACGGGCTCCCGCCCGGACCCGCGCCCTGGTTCTGCTGCTCCTCGCGGCGGGCCGCGGCGGCGGCCTCCTCGGCCTTGCGCTTCATCGGGTTGCCGGACTGACGGCGCCCCTTGGCCTGCTTCTGCTGCTTCTTCTGCCGCCCGGGCCCGCCGCCCATGCCGGGGATCCCCGGCATGCCCGGCATGCCGCCGCCCTGCGCCATCCGCGACATCATCTTGCGGGCCTCGAAGAACCGCTCGACCAGGCTCTTGACCGCACTGACCTCGACACCCGAGCCCTTGGCGATACGGGCCCGGCGCGAGCCGTTGATGATGTGCGGGTCGGCGCGCTCGCCCGGCGTCATCGACTTGATGATCGCGGCCGTGCGGTCCACGTCCTTCTCGTCGAGGTTGTTGATCTGGTCCTTGATCTGGCCCATGCCCGGCAGCATGCCGAGCAGCTTGGAGATGGAGCCCATCTTGCGGACCTGCTCCATCTGGGCCAGGAAGTCGTCGAGCGTGAACTCCTTGGGGCCCTTCGCCAGCTTGGCCGCCATCTTCTCGGCCTCGGCCTGGCTGAACGTCTGCTCGGCCTTCTCGATCAGCGACAGCACGTCGCCCATGCCGAGGATCCGGGACGCCATCCGGTCCGGGTGGAACGCGTCGAAGTCGTCCAGCTTCTCGCCGTTCGACGCGAACATGATCTGCTTGCCGGTGACGTGCACGATCGACAGGGCCGCGCCGCCGCGCGCGTCACCGTCGAGCTTGGACAGCACCACGCCGTCGAAGCCGACGCCGTCGCGGAAGGCCTCGGCGGTGTTGACCGCGTCCTGGCCGATCATCGCGTCGACGACGAAGAGGATCTCGTCCGGGTGGACCGCGTCGCGGATGTCCGCGGCCTGCTGCATCATCTCCTGGTCGACACCGAGGCGGCCGGCGGTGTCGACGATCACGATGTCGTACTGCTGCGTCCGCGCGTGCGCGAGGGAGTCCTGGGCGACCTTGACCGGGTCGCCGACGCCGTTGCCCGGCTCGGGCGCGAAGACCGCGACGCCCGCGCGCTCGGCGACGACGCTGAGCTGGTTCACCGCGTTCGGCCGCTGGAGGTCGCACGCGACCAGCAGCGGGGTGTGGCCCTGGCCCTTGAGCCAGCGGCCGAGCTTGCCCGCCAGGGTCGTCTTGCCCGCGCCCTGGAGGCCGGCGAGCATGATCACCGTCGGGGGCTGCTTGGCGAAGCGCAGCCGCCGCGTCTCGCCGCCGAGGATGCCGACGAGTTCCTCGTTGACGACCTTGATGACCTGCTGGGCCGGATTGAGCGCCTGGGAGACCTCGGCGCCCAGCGCGCGCTGCTTGACACTCGCGACGAAGGCCCGCACCACGGGCAGCGCGACATCGGCTTCCAGCAGCGCGATCCGGATCTCGCGCATCGTGGCGTCGATGTCCGCCTCGGACAGCCGGCCTTTGCCCCGGAGGTTCTTGAACGTCGCTGCGAGGCGGTCGGAGAGCGTATCGAACACGGTGGCTGCAGATCCTCGGGTCGGGGGGCGGGAGACGATCGCCTTCCAGGGTATCCGGCCCGGAGGGCGTCGAACCCTCGCCCGCCGGATTGGGGCGGGCGAGGGCTCGCGCGGCGGCTGCTCAGCGCAGTGCCGCCTCCAGCTGCCGGGCGGTCTCGGCCGCGCGGAGCGGGGGCAGCGCCCTGCCGTCCTTGCCGACGACGTAGAAGGCGTCCACGGCGTTCGCCCCCAGCGTGGAGATCCTGGCCGAGCGCACGGTCACGCCGGTCGCGGTCAGGGCCAGGCCGATGCGGTGCAGCAGGCCGGGGGCGTCGTGGGCGCGGACCTCCAGCACGGTGGCGGTCTGCGAGGTGCCGCCGGGCGCCACCGTGACCCGGGGCGGCGGCGGGGTGATGCCGCGCCGCCGCGGGTAGGCGGCCTCGCGCTCGGCGAGCCGCGCCTCGATGTCGAGCGTGCCGTCGAAGGCGCGGGCCAGGTCCGCGCGCAGTCGCGCGGCCTCCGGCAGGGCGCCGTACTCGGCCGAGACCCGCCACGTCAGCAGCGCGATCGGCCCCTCCCCCACCGGGTCGACGGCCCGCAGGTCCGCGGCCCGCACCCCGAGCCGGTGCAGTGCCAGCACGCCGGCGGCCTGGGCCAGCAGCGCGGGGCGGTCCGGCACGGCGAGCAGCAGCTCCACGCCCAGCGCCTCGTGCGCGGCCTCGCCCTCGGCGTCGGGCTCGGCGTGCGCGCGCAGCGCCAGCACCGGCCCTCCGGTGCGCGCGGCCTCGACGGCGAGGCGCTCCTCCTCCGCGGTGGTCGCGCGCTCGGCGGCCTCGGGCAGCGCCCCGGTGTCGAGCGCGCCCGCGACCCGGTCGACGAGTTCGGCGAGCAGTGAGGCCCGCCAGGTGCTCCAGGCGGCGGGACCGGTGGCGAGCGCGTCGGCCTCGGTGAGTGCGGCGAGCAGCTCCAGGGTGGAGGTGTCGCGGACGGTCCCGGCGACCGCCCGGACGGTCTCCGGGTCGTCCAGGTCCCGCCGGGTCGCGGTGTCGATGAGCAGCAGGTGGTGGCGGACCAGCAGCGCGAGGGTCTCCACGTCGGAGGCGGGAAAGCCCATCCGGGTCGCGACGTCGCGCGCGATGACCTCGCCGGCCTCGCTGTGGTCGCCGGGCCAGCCCTTGCCGATGTCGTGCAGCAGCGCCGCGGTCAGCAGCAGGTCGGGGCGGCCGACACGGCGGGTGAGCCCGGCGGCCTGCACCGCGGTCTCGACCAGGTGCCGGTCGACGGTGAAGCGGTGCACGGCGTTGCGCTGCGGGCGGCAGTGCACCCGCTCCCAGTCCGGCAGCAGCCGGGTGACCAGGCCCTCGGCCTCCAGCGCCTCCCAGACCTGCACGGTCGGCTCCCCGGCCCCCAGCAGCGTCAGCAGCTGCTCGCGGGCCTCGGCCGGCCACGGTACGGGCAGCGGTCGCGCGGCGGCGGCCAGCCGGCGTACCGCGTGCGGCGACAGCGGCAGGCCCGCCTGGGCGGCGGCCGCGGCGGCCCGCAGCGGCAGGACGGGGTCGCGGTCGGGTTTGGCGGCGAGGGCGAGCACCGCCTCGCCGTCCTGCTCGACGACGCCCTCGGCCAGCGGTACGCGCTCGGGCACGCCCGCGGCGGGGGTGGTGCGGCCGCGGCCGAGCAGCCGGCGGCGGGGCCGCGACTCGCGGGCCTTCAGCACCCGGGCGACCTCGCGCCACGTGACGTCGGAGGCGTAGGAGATGCGCCGGGCGGCCTCGTAGACCTGGCGCAGCAGCGCGTCGGCGTCCAGCAGACCGAGGGCGGCGGCGACCTGGTCCTGCTCCTGCAGGGCGAGCCGGTCGGTGGCGCGGCCGGTGACGAGGTGGAGGACGTCGCGGGTGTCGAGCAGCCGGGTGCGGGCCTGCTCCAGGCCCTCGCGGGGGGCGTCGGCGAGCCAGGAGGCGGCGACGGCGCGCAGCGCGGTGGCGTCCCGCAGTCCACCGCGGGCCTCCTTGAGGTCGGGTTCGAGCAGGTAGGACAGCTCGCCCTGGCGCTCCGCGCGCTCCTGGCACAGCTCGCGCAGCGCGGGCAGCCGCTTGGGTGCCTGGTTGCGCCAGTCGGCGAGTACGGCGCTGCGCAGGGCGGAGCCGAGCGCGGGGTCGCCGGCCAGGTGGCGGGCGTCGAGCAGCCCGAGCTGCACCTTGAGGTCGTCGGCGGCGGCCCTGCGGGCCTCGTCGGGGGTGCGCACGGAGTGGTCGAGGGCCAGGCCGAGGTCCCACACCGGGTACCAGAGCCGGTCGGCGAAGGCGCCGACGGTGCGCTCGGAGTCGTGCAGCAGCACCAGGTCCAGGTCGCTGCGCGGGGACAGCTCGCCGCGGCCGTAGCCGCCGACGGCGATCAGCGCCCAGCCGGTGGCGCCGGTCGCCTCCGCGGCGGCCCCGGCGAGTCCGGCGAGCCAGCGGTCGGTGAGCGCCGCCAGCTCGGCGCGGCGCGGCGGCCCGGACCGCGCCTCCTGGGTGAGGAGGCGCAGCCGGGCCGCCGCGTAGCTGTCGTCCTGCGCTTCGACGCTGTCGGTCACTCGTTCTCCAGCGCTGGTTCGGGGGTCAGAGCGCGTCGGGGCCGCGCTCGCCGGTACGGACCCGCACGGCCGTGTCGACCGGCAGGCACCAGACCTTGCCGTCTCCGATTTTGCCTGTTCTGGCGGCTTTCACCACGACCTCGATGAGCTGGTCGGCGTCGGCGTCCTCCACCAGGACCTCTATCCGGATCTTCGGTACCAGGTCGACGGTGTACTCCGCGCCCCGGTAGACCTCGGTGTGGCCGCGCTGGCGGCCGTAGCCGCTCGCCTCGGTGACGGTGAGGCCGTGGACGCCGAAGGCCTGGAGGGCTTCCTTGATCTCGTCCAGCCGGTGCGGCTTGACGACGGCGGTGATGAGCTTCACGCGTCCACCTTCTTAACGGGAGCACCGGCCTCGCTGTCCGAGCCGGTCAGAGCGGTACGGGCGGCGCCGACGACGCCGGCGAAGTCGTAGGCGGTCTCGGCGTGCAGGACCTGGTCGACACCGGCGATCTCCTCGTCCTCGGTGACCCGGAAGCCCATGACCACGTCGATGATCTTCGCGAGCACCACGGAGCACACCAGCGAGTAGCCGAGCACCGAGCCGACACCGATGAGCTGCAGGCCCATCTGGTGCCAGCCGCCGCCGTAGAAGACGCCCTTGGCGGTCTGGCCGACGCCGCCGGTGGCGAGCAGGCCGATGGACAGCGAGCCGACGATGCCGCCGACCATGTGGACGCCGACGACGTCGAGCGAGTCGTCGTAGCCGAAACGGTACTTCAGGCCGACCGCGGCCGCGCAGATGGCGCCGGTGACCAGGCCGAGCGCGATCGCGCCGAGCGGGGAGATCGAGCCGCAGGCGGGGGTGACGGCGACCAGGCCGGAGACGGCGCCGGAGGCCGCGCCCAGGGTCGTGAAGGAGCCGTGCCGCAGCCGCTCGTAGATCAGCCAGCCGATCATGGCGGCGGCGGTGGCGACCTGGGTGTTGGTGAAGGCGACGGCGGCCACGCCGTCCGAGCCGAGCCAGGAGCCGGCGTTGAAGCCGAACCAGCCGAACCACAGCAGGCCGGCGCCGAGCATGACCAGCGGCAGGTTGTGCGGGCGCATCGGGTCGCGCTTGAAGCCGTGCCGCTTGCCGATCACCAGGATGACGCCGAGGGCCGCGGCACCCGCGTTGATGTGCACCGCCGTACCGCCGGCGAAGTCGATGACGCCCTTCTTGAACAGCCAGCCGTCACCGGCCCACACCCAGTGCGCCACGGGGAAGTAGACGACCGTCGCCCACAGCGTGATGAAGACCGCCCACGCGGTGAATTTGACGCGGTCGGCGAGGGCCCCGCTGATCAGGGCCGGGGTGATGATGGCGAACATCAACTGGAAGACGGCGAATACGTAGACCGGAATGCCGTAGTTGGGCCACAGTTCGGCGATTCCTATGCCGCGCATGCCGAGCCAGTCGCCGCCGCCGAGGAATCCGTTGCCGGAGTCGAAGGCCAGGCTGAATCCGTACAGCGTCCACAGGAGGGTGATGATGCCGAGACTGATGAAGCTCATCATCAGCATGTTCAGGGCGCTCTTCACCCGCACCATGCCGCCGTAGAAGAAGGCGAGACCCGGGGTCATCACCATCACCAGGGCCGCACTGAGCAGCATGAACGCCGTACTACCGGTGTCGAGCGCGGGCGCATCCGCGGCCAGCGTCGTGATGGCTGGTGCCATCGGCGTCTCCTCGTCGTCCGAACGGCCCGAGCGGGCTGTGCTGGGTGGGCCGGTTTTCGCCATGAGATTGGCTGAGCCGGGTTTCCGCCGATGCCGTACGGTGTTTCGCCGCGGTGACGAAGAAGTCGGGTGTGTTACGCGGGGGTGAACCGTCCCCCGGTTCGGTGAATTGTGTATACGGGTGGGAACGCGGGGGATCGGGAGATCACCGCCGAACGCCCGCGGGCCGCACGCCGGGAAGGCGTGCGGCCCGCGGGAGTGCCCGGTCAGGCGGTTTCCGCGACCTCGGGGAGTTCGACGGAGAGCCGTTCGGCGAGCGCGGCGACGGCGGGGAGGTCGCCGAAGTCGCGCACCGCGGTGCGGGTGGTCTTGCGGATACGCGTGTTGACGCGTTCCGACCGCAGCCTCCTGGCGACGTCCATCGCCCGGTCGGTGAACAGCGCCGCCTCCTCGGGCCGGCGCTGGAGCAGGTGGACGCTGGCCAGGCCGACCAGGTTGAGGGCGTACGCCCGCTGGTGGACCGTGTCCTCGCGGAAGCCCTCCACGGCCTTCTCCATCACCGGGTGCGCGAGCGAGGCGTACGCGGGGCTGCGGCCGGCGACATAGGCCAGGTCGCGGTAGGAGTGGGCGTTCTCGGCGTGCAGTTCGGCCTCGGTGAAGAAGCTGATCCAGCTGGGGTCCTCGCCGGGGCCGACCTCGGTGAAGGTGTCCTCGGCCGCGCGTACGGCCCGGTGGCACTTGCTGACCTGGCCCATGTTGGCGTACGCCCGCGCCTCCAGCGCGTAGAGCATCGCCTGCGTCCTGGCGGTCGCGGTGTCGCGGCTGCCGTACTGCGCGAGGTGGATCAGCTCCAGCGCGTCCTCGGGGCGGTCCAGATGGATCATCTGGCGGCTCATGGAGGACAGGATGAAGGCGCCCAGCGGCCGGTCCCCGGCCTCCTTGGCCGCGTGCAGCGCCAGCACCAGGTACTTCTGCGCGGTCGGCTGGAGGCCCACGTCGTAGCTCATCCAGCCCGCCAGCGACGCGAGGTCGGCGGTGACCCGGTAGAGACGGCGGGCGACCCCCTCGGGGTGCGACTCCTGGAGCAGGTCCGTGACCTCGTGCAGCTGGCCGACGACCGCCTTGCGGCGCAGCCCGCCGCCGCACTGGTTGTCCCAGTCGCGGAACATGGCGGTGGTCGTCTCCAGCAGCTGGAGCTCCTGCTCCGACAGGCGCGACGGCCGGGGCGCGGCCGGCTTCGCCGGCGCCTCGGGAGCGCCGAAACCGGCCGGCGAGGTGGGCACCAGCCAGCGCTGCATGGGCTCGATCAGCGCGGGCCCGGCCGACAGTGCGAGCGAGGTGCCGAGGAAGCCGCGGCGCCCCAGCATCAGGTCGCTGCGGGAGAACTCGCTGATCATCTCGACCGTCTGCGGGCCCGCCCACGGCAGGTCCACGTCGCCGCCGGAGGGCGGCTGGTGCGCCGCCCGCAGGCCCAGGTCCTCGACAGGGACGACGCACCCGAAGCGCTCGGAGAACAGCTCGGAGAGGATGCGTGGTATCGGCTCGCGCGGCTGCTCGCCGTCGAGCCAGCGGCGCACCCGTGAGGTGTCCGTACTGACGTGGTGCGCGCCGAGCTCGCGCGCTCTGCGGTTCACCTGACGCGCCAGCTCGCCCTTGGACCAGCCGCTGCGTACGAACCACGAATTCAGCTGCGCGTTGGGCTGCTTTTCTGCTGCGCCGCCCACGGTCAAGCCCCCATCCTGGTCTTGCCCGACCCCGACACCCAGTGATTACCAGGGTCCGCCGAGTCCTGTCCGCCGGTTGCCGAAAGTGCCGGGGTCCGGTAGCGCGGTCCTGGACCGCCCGGAACTGCCCGCGGCATAGGCGCACGGCACGCGTTCAGGCATGCGTGCGGCCGCCGGGGACGCACAACCGAAAGTAGTCCTACCATCACGCACCGGACGAGCCCCCGTGGCGAAACGCCACCTTTCGCCACCCCAACGAATGAACTCCTCGGCAGCAACAGGCGATTCACTTGACACACCGCTGGTCGGCGCGGTCCCGACGACCGGCCCGGCGCGTAACCATCGGCGGCGGCGATCCGTTGGAGGTGCATGGTGTTCACGATCAGCGGGATGCGGGAGTCGCGCGACGCGCGGCAGCAGCGGACCGGGGTCCGGGAGCTCCCCCGGCCGCGCCCCCCTGTGCGCCCGGGCGTACGCCGTCGGCTGCACGCCGGGGTGTGCACCACAGTTGGTGACTACACGGGTCGCTGCGGATGGGCCGTCGTGCCCGGCGCCCGGGTCGCCCGCGGCGGCGGACCGTGCTCCTGCGGCGACCCCGGCTGCCCGGCGCCGGGCGCGCATCCGCTGCCCTTCGCCGACGAGATCCCGGCCGGCGCGCCCGCCGCCTACGCCGCGGAGGCGTGGACGCGGGTGCCGGGCGCCGCGGTGCTGCTGCCGGCCGGGCGGTCCTTCGACGTGATCGAGGTGGCCGCGGAGCCGGGGCGGCGGGCGCTGGTGCGGCTGGAGCGGATGGGCCTGCGGCTGGGCCCGGTGCTGGAGACCCCCGCGGGGCGGGCGCAGTTCTTCGTGGCCCCGGGCGCGGCGGCCGAACTGCCGCATCTGCTCTACCGGATGGGCTGGGACGACGCGGATCTCGACCTGCGCTGCCTGGGACCCGGCGAGCACGTCACCGCTCCGCCCTCGGATCTCGGCGGCCTCGGCCCGGTGCGCTGGCTGCGCGAGCCGCCGCCGGAGGGCGCGCCGCACGCCCCCGAGGCCCGGCTGCTGCTGGGCACGCTGGCGTACGTCTGCCACCGCGACCGCTCCCCGGTCTGAGAGCACCGGGAACGCGTGAGGGGCACCCGCCGGTGGCGGGTGCCCCTCACGCGTCGGGGGCCGCGCGGGGCGCGGCCCCGGCTACTCGCCGATGAGCGCGTCCACGAACGCCTCGGGCTCGAACGGTGCCAGGTCGTCGGCGCCCTCGCCGAGGCCGATCAGCTTGACCGGCACACCCAGCTCGCGCTGGACGGCGATCACGATGCCGCCCTTGGCGGTGCCGTCCAGCTTGGTCAGCACGATGCCGGTGATGTCCACGACCTCGGCGAAGACGCGGGCCTGCACCAGTCCGTTCTGACCGGTGGTGGCATCCAGCACCAGCAGCACCTCGTCGACGGGGCCGTGCTTCTCGACGACCCGCTTGACCTTGCCCAGCTCGTCCATCAGGCCGGTCTTGGTGTGCAGCCGGCCCGCGGTGTCGATCAGGACGGTGTCGGCACCCTCGGCGATGCCCTCCTTGACCGCGTCGAAGGCGATCGACGCCGGGTCGCCGCCCTCCGGGCCCCGCACGGTGCGGGCGCCGACGCGCTCGCCCCAGGTCTGGAGCTGGTCGGCGGCCGCCGCGCGGAAGGTGTCGGCGGCGCCGAGCACGACGCTGCGGCCGTCGGCGACCAGCACGCGGGCGAGCTTGCCGGTGGTGGTGGTCTTGCCGGTGCCGTTGACCCCGACGACCATCAGGACGGCCGGCGAGTCCTCGTGGCTCTCGGTGCGCAGCGCCCGGTCCAGCGTCGGGTCGACGAGCGTGAGCAGCTCGGTGCGCAGCAGGCCGCGCAGCTCCTCCGGCGTCCTGGTGCCGAGCACCCGCACCTGGGTGCGCAGCCGTTCGACCAGCTCCTGGGTCGGGGCGACACCGACGTCCGCGGTGATGAGGGTGTCCTCGACCTCTTCCCAGGTGTCCTCGTCGAGGCGCTCGCGGGAGAGCAGGGTCAGCAGGCCCTTGCCCAGGGTGTTCTGGGAGCGGGACAGCCGCGACCGCAGCCGGACCAGCCGTCCGGCGGTCGGCTCGGGCTGCTCCAGCGGCGGCGCCGGTTCGAGCTCGATCTCCTCGACGGTCTCGGGCGCGACGGTGGCCCCCGGCAGCGGGACCTCTTTGATGGTCCGCCGGGATTCCTCCTGCGGCGGCGCGGGCTCCTCCCCGACCTGCGGTTCCGCGGGCGGAGGGGGAGCCGTCGGCGTGCCCGGCGGCTTGCCGGTCGGCGGCTGCTGCTTCCTGCGGCGGCTGCCCACCACCAGGCCGCCGGCCCCGAGGATCACGACCAGGGCGATGACTACGACAAGGATGACGGTTTCCATAACCTGACCAGTATCCACGCTCGGCTGATGCCGCGGGGGCGCCCGCGGCGGCCCGCCCGGGGGTGTCGGAGCGCCTCAGCCCATTTCCTCGAGCGTCTTGCCCTTGGTCTCCTTCACGAAGAAGACCACGAAGGGGATGGAGAGGATGGCGAAGCACGTGTAGATGACGTACGTCGCCGACAGGTTCCAGTCCGCCAGGCTCGGGAAGCTCGCGGTGATCGCCCAGTTGGCGATCCACTGGGCGGAGGCGGCGACGCCGAGGGCCGCGGCGCGGATCTTGTTCGGGAACATCTCGCCGAGGAAGACCCACACCACCACGCCCCAGGACAGGGCGAAGAAGAGCACGAAGACGTGGGCGGCGACCAGTGCGACCGCGCCCTGGGCGGTGGGCAGCGTGGTGCCCTGCCGGTAGGAGAAGGCCCAGGCCTCCAGCGCCAGCGACACGGCCATGCCGGCGGAGCCGATGAGGGCCAGCGGGCGCCGGCCGACGCGGTCGACGAAGACCATGGCGATGGCCGTACCGATGATGTTCACGATCGAGGTGGTGAAGGAGTAGAGGAAGGAGCTGGAGGGGTTGATGCCGACCGACTGCCACAGCGTCGAGGAGTAGTAGAAGGCGACGTTGATGCCGACCAGCTGCTGGAACATCGACAGGCCGATACCGATCCAGACGATCGGCAGGAAGCCGAAGCGCGAGCCGAGCAGGTCGGAGAACCTCGCCTTGTGCTCGCGGCGCATGGCCGTGCGGATCTCGTCGACGCGCGCGTCCAGGTCGACGTCCTTGCCCTCCACCTCGGCGAGCACCGACCGTGCCTGGGCGTCCCGGCCGGCGCTGAGCAGGTAGCGGGGCGACTCGGGGATCGTGAAGGACAGCAGCCCGTAGACCACCGCCGGGATGACCATCACACCGAGCATGACCTGCCAGGCCTCCAGGCCGATGATCTTGCCGCGCTGGTCGCCGTTCGCGCCCTGCAGGATGGCGTAGTTGACCAGCTGCGACACGGCGATACCGAGCACGATCGCGGCCTGCTGGAAGGACGCGAGCCGGCCGCGGATCGCCGGCGGCGAGACCTCGGCGATGTAGGCGGGGCCGATGACCGAGGCCATGCCGATCGCGAAGCCGCCGATGATCCGCCAGAAGGCCAGGTCCCACAGGGCGAAGGGCAGCGCGGATCCGATGGCGCTGATGGTGAACAGCACCGAGGCGATCTGCATGCAGCGGATGCGCCCGATCCGGTCGGCGATCCGGCCCGCGGTGGCGGCGCCGATCGCACAGCCGATCAGGGCGATCGCGATGACCTGGGCCAGCGTGCCGGATCCGATGTCGTACTTGTCGCGGATGGCCTCGACCGCGCCGTTGATGACGGAACTGTCGTAGCCGAAGAGGAAGCCGCCCATGGCCGCGGCGGCCGTGATGAAGATGACGTGGCCCAGATGCTCCGGCGGCGTGCTGTCGCCCGTCCCGGAGGCTCGCTCCGCGCTGGTGGTCACAGTATCTCCTCGCCATCGGCGTCCGGCCCCCACGACCGGGGGCCGGACCTCCAAGTGTTGGCGGAGGCCACCTGGCCCACCACTGGGAGTAGGCCGTCAGGCGGTCTTCCGCTGACCTTCTCGCAGCCGTTGGCTGATCACCTTGGACACCCCGTCGCCCTGCATGGACACGCCGTAGAGCGCGTCGGCGACCTCCATCGTCCGCTTCTGGTGCGTGATGACGATGAGCTGGGAGCTTTCCTGGAGCTCCCTCATGATCCGGATCAGCCGCTGCAAGTTGGTGTCGTCCAGGGCCGCCTCGACCTCGTCCATCACGTAGAACGGGCTGGGGCGTGCCTTGAAGATCGACACCAGCATCGCCACCGCGGTCAGTGAGCGCTCACCACCCGACAGGAGCGACAGCCGCTTGACCTTCTTCCCGGGCGGCCGTGCCTCAACCTCGACGCCCGTGGTGAGCATGTTGTCCGGATCTGTCAGGAGCAGCCGCCCCTCGCCGCCGGGGAAGAGCCGGGAGAAGACGCCCTCGAACTCCCGGGCCGTGTCGTGGAAGGCGGCGGTGAAGACCTGCTCGACGCGCTCGTCGACGTCCTTGACCACCTGGAGCAGATCGGCCCGGGTCTTGCGGAGGTCCTCCAGCTGCTCGGTGAGGAACTTGTGCCGTTCCTCCAGCGCCGCGAACTCCTCCAGCGCCAGCGGGTTGACCTTGCCGAGCTGGGCGTAGGCCTTCTCGGCGATCCGCAGCCGCTTCTCCTGCTCGGTGCGCACGTACGGACGGGGCTGGTTGCGGGGGTCCTCCGGATCCTCCGGCAGCACCTCCCCCTCGGCCGGCGGCGAGGGCGGTACGGGCTGGTCCGGGCCGTACTCGGAGACCAGCCCGGCCGGCTCCATGCCGTACTCCTCCAGCGCCCGGGCCTCCAGCTGCTCGATCCGCAGCCGCTTCTCGGCGCCCAGCACCTCACCCTTGTGGACGTCACCCGTCAGCCGGTCCAGCTCGCTCTTGAGCTCCCGCCCGCGGCGCCGCTCCTGCCCCAGCTCCGCCTCCCGTTCCGCCCGGGCCTGCTCGGCGGCCACGCGTTCGGCCTCGGCCCTGGCCAGCGAGACCTGGACGCACTCCAGCAGGCCGCGCGCCCCGTCCCGTACGGCGGCGGCCACCGACGCCTCGTAGGCCAGCCGCTGCCGGCGCCGCTCGGCCCGGGCCCGCGTCTCGCGCTCGGCGCGGGCCGCGCGGTCCAGGCCGTCGGCGCGGCCGGCCAGGCCCTTGACCCGCTCCTCGTGGGTGCGCAGCTGGAGACGGGCCTCCATCTCGGTCTGCCGGGCGTTGGCGCCGTCCGCGGCGAGCCGGTCGCGCGCGGAGGTGTCGGGCTCCTCCTCGCCGGGCTCCTGCTGGGCCTCGCCCAGCCGGTAGGACAGCTCCTCGAACTCCTCGCGGGCCGCCGCCAGGGACTCCCGGCTGCGGCCGACCGCGACGGCCGCCCGGTCGGCCTCCCCCGCCGCCGCCCTGGCCTGCCCGGCGAGCCGGCCCAGCTGCTGGGCGACGGAGGACTTCGCCTTCTCCGCCTCCCTGCGCCGCCGGCCCAGCTCGTCGACGGCGCGGGACGCCACCGCGCGCCGGTCCCTGGCCTCGGCCTGACGCTCGGCCAGCTCGGCGCACTCCTCCGCGAGCCGCTCCAGTTCGGCCGCGGCCTCGTCCACCTGGGCCTGCACCTCCAGCAGGCTGGGGGCCTTGGCGCTGCCGCCGACCGCGGTGTGCGCGGCCAGCAGGTCGCCCTCCGCCGTCACCGCGGTCAGCTCGGGGCGGGCGGTCACGACGGCCTCGGCGTCCTCCAGCGAGCCCACGACCACGACGTCCCGCAGCAGGGTGCGCACCGCGGCGGCCAGCTCGTCACCCGCCGTCACCAGCTCCGCGGCGTACCGCGCGCCGGCCGGCAGACCGGCGGCGGGGCGCGGGGCGGGCTCCGGGGCGCCCGCGAGCAGCAGCGCGGCGCGCCCGGCGTCCTCCTTGCGGAGCAGCCTCAGCGCCTCCGCCGCGCTGCCGACCCCGGTGACGGCGACCGCGTCGGCGGCGGCGCCCAGGGCGGCGGCGACCGGGATCTCGTAACCCGGCGCGACCCGCAGCAGCGTGGCGGCCGGTCCGAGCACCCCGGCCAGGCCGCCGCCGCCGAGCAGCGCGCCGCTGCCGTCCTTGCGGCGCAGCGCCGGCTCCAGCGCGTCGCGCCGGGCGGCGACCGCGGCGCGGCGGCGCTCGGCGGCGGTGGCGGCCTCGCGGGCGGCGGTGAAGTCCTCGTCGGCGGCGGCCTGCTCGGCGCGCGCTGCCTCGAAACGCTCCTCCAGCTCGCTGTCGTCCGCCTCCAGGCCCTCGACCCGGGCCGCCAGCTCCTCGTACTCGGCCTGCGAGGACTCCGCCCGCTCGCGGGCCTCCTCCTGGGCCGCCGTCAGCCGCTCTATCTCCGCCTCGGCGGCCACGGTCCGCGAGCGGGCGGCGTTGACCTGGCCGCCGAGCCGGGCCAGGCCCTCGCGGCGGTCGGCGATGGCCCTGGCGGCGGTGCGCAACCGGGCCTCCTCCTCGGCGAGCCGGCGTTCCAGCTCGGCGCGGTGGCCGACGGTGTCGTCGAGGGCGCGCTGGGCGGCGTCCAGGGCCTCGGTCAGCTCGGCCTCCTGCTCACGGATGCGGGCGGCCTCGCGCTCCATGTCCTCCGGGTCGCGGCCGCGCCGCTCCTCCGCGGGCTGGCCGGTGGCGTGCCGGTGGCGCTGCTCGGCCAGGCCCACGGTGCCGCGGACCCGCTCGCCGAGCTGGGAGAGGGCGTACCAGGTGGCCTGTGCCTCGTTGACCCGCGGGGTGAGGGCGCGCACCTGCTCCTCCAGCCGGGCCTCGCGTCGGGTGGCGGCCGCGAGTTCGGCCTCGACGGTGGCCCGGCGCTCCTTGAGGGCGGCCTCGTCGGCGACCTCGGCGCGCAGCGCCTCCCGCAGGGTGACCAGGTCGTCGGCGAGCAGCCGCAGCCGGGCGTCGCGCAGGTCGGCCTGGATGACGGCGGCCCGGCGGGCGACCTGGGCCTGCCGGCCGAGCGGTTTGAGCTGGCGGCGCAGCTCACCGGTCAGGTCGGTGACACGTGCCAGGTTGGCCTGCATGGCGTCGAGCTTGCGGAGCGCCTTCTCCTTGCGCTTGCGGTGCTTCAGGACGCCGGCGGCCTCCTCGATGAAGGCCCGGCGGCCCATCGGGTCGGCGTGCAGCACGGAGTCCAGCTGGCCCTGGCCGACGATGACGTGCATCTCGCGGCCGATACCGGAGTCCGACAGCAGTTCCTGGATGTCCAGCAGGCGGCAGGTGTCACCGTTGATCTGGTACTCGCTGCCGCCGTTGCGGAACATGATCCGGGTGATCGTCACCTCGGCGTACTCGATGGGGAGCACGCCGTCGGTGTTGTCGATGGTCAGCGACACCTCGGCCCGGCCGAGCGGGGGACGCCCGGTGGTGCCGGCGAAGATGACGTCCTCCATCTTGCCGCCGCGCAGCGACTTGGCCCCCTGCTCGCCCATGACCCATGAGAGCGCGTCGACCACATTGGACTTGCCCGATCCGTTGGGGCCGACCACACAGGTGATACCGGGTTCGAAGCGCAGCGTCGTCGCCGAGGCGAAGGACTTGAAGCCGCGCAGCGTGAGGCTCTTGAGATGCACGCCCGCCGACTCTACTAGCCGCCTGCGGTTTCACCAGGGAATGTGCAGGGCACATCAGACGGTAAGAGCCGGTGACCATCCGGTACCGGAGGGGGGAATGCCACGACGAAGGGACGCCGAAGCGTCCCTTGGCGGTGCTGCAATGGTGCGAATACTGCCGATGCCGTAGCGCTGTTGCTGCGCGATGCGCGTGACGGCGGCGAAGACCGGCGCCGGCTCAGGCGAGGACTGGCTCCCCGTGAGCGACATCCATGCTGAGCAGCGACTCTTCGTGCGACGCGACAGTCAGAGCGTCATTTTGGGCCTGCATCCTGACCAGCTCGGCTTCCAGGTCCTGAACGCGCTGCTGCAGCCTTCGCATCTCGGAGAGGAGTCGCGGGTCGGGACCGCCGACGTAACCGAGAAGCGCCTTTGCCATGATGAGAGGTCCTCCACGCTGAGTGACCGACCGAGAGCGGTTTGGGTCGTGGGTGAGGGGGTAAAGCCCACGCGCAGGGTGTATGCCGTGGCTCGCTGTGAGCATTCCATGGAGCCACGTTGCGCTGGGCTTCCAGCGTCTCACCAAAAATGTGGGCGGTCAACACGATCACAGCCCAGCCGCAGGGTCCGCCTCAGAAAACACGGCGTCGACACGCCGGTGGCCACCCGCCCGGAGTCGAGATCATTCTCGATGGGGGCAGCCTGACACGACATCCCGGATATGGCAACCGGTCGTCCTCATGGCATCGCAAAACTTCCGCCGTCCGGGTACCGCCCGCGAGCGGCGGCCGGACGGTCAGCGGATCTCGAAGCCGGCGTAGCCGCCGCGCGGCTGCGACCAGATCCCGGTCACCCCGTCCACCCTTCCGGGCGTGTCGCCCTCCCCCAGCCGGTCGAGCAGGCGTTGGCACCGGTCACGGGCGCCTTCGGCGACGACCTGGACCCGCCCGTCGGCGAGATTGCCCGCGTAGCCGGACAGCCCGCCGATCTCCAGCGCGGTGGCGCGGGTCCACCAGCGGAAGCCGACACCCTGCACCCGGCCGCGCACCCAGGCGGTGAGCCGGACATTTTCGCTCATGCCCGCACGTTATCCGGTCTCCGGGCCACCGCTTGCGACCGCATCACGGCAACGGCGGGCGCGATTCGCTACAGTCGCCCCGCAGCAGGACTTCACTCGAACGGGTGAGGCACCGTGGAGCATGAGGAGCGCAATCGTGGGCCGACACAGCCGCCACGCGCAGCCTGCCGCGCCGCAGCAGCCCGCCGCCCCGCGCAGTCACCGCGGGCGGCGCAGGCACCACCCGCTGCGCACCGGGATGCTGACCACGTCCACCGCGCTGGCGGTCGGCGCGGTCGTCAGCTCGTCCGGGCTGCTGTCCTCCGTCGCCGACCGGCTCGGCTACGACGACGGTGCGGGCACCACCCAGGCCGACGCCCCCGACCGCCCCGCGCAGGACGGCAGCGACGCGCCCTCCCCGCTGAGCACCACCGGCTCCCCGCTGCCCGGCGGCACCACCACCCCGTCCGCCTCCGGCACGCCCTCGCCCAGTGCCTCCGCGGCCACCACGAAGGCCACGCCCAGGGCGACGCCCACCTCCGCGAAGCCCACCCCGACCCGCACCAGCGCGGCGCCCACCACCCCGGTGCGCACCGTGCACCCGCCGACCTCGCCGGCCACCGCCTCGCCCACCAAGGACACGGTCGCCGCGACCAGGGCCGCGATCCTCTCACTGGTCAACCAGGAGCGGTCCACCGCGGGATGCAAGCCGCTCACCGCCAGCAGCGCGCTGGACGGCCTGGCACAGGCCTTCAGCGACGACATGGCCGCGCGCGGCTTCTTCGACCACACCGACCCGGACGGCGACGACCCCTGGGACCGCGCCAAGGCCCGCGGCATCACCGATCTGGGCGGCGAGAACATAGCCAAGGGGCAGGCCACGGCCGAGGCCGTGATGACCGCCTGGATGAACAGCCCGGGCCACCGCGCCAACATCCTCAACTGCGACTACACGACGCTCGGCGTCGGCGTCCACTTCGGCTCCGGCGGTCCGTGGTGGACCCAGGACTTCGGCTACTGAGGACGCCGCCGGGCGGGTGTCACCCCGCGCGCGGCGGGCGCTGGCAGCGCGGGCAGAAGTAGCTCGACCGGTTCATCCACGGGCGGCGCCGGATCGGCGTGCCGCAGCGCCGGCAGGGCCGGTCCTCCTGGCCGTAGGCGTCCAGCGAGCGGTCGAAGTAGCCCGACTCGCCGTTCACGTTGACGTACATGCTGTCGAAACTCGTGCCGCCCGCGGCCAGCGCGTCGGCCATCACCTCGCGGATGTGCCGCACCAGCTCGGCGGTACGGGGCCGGGTCAGCGTCGCGGTCGGCCGCTCGTAGTGCAGCCGGGTGCGCCAGAGCGCCTCGTCGGCGTAGATGTTGCCGACCCCGCTGATCAGGCTCTGGTCCAGCAGCGCGCGCTTGACGGTGGTGCGCTTGCGGCGCAGCGCCGCGTGGAAGGCGTCCTCGTCGAAGGCGTCGTCCAGCGGGTCGCGCGCGATGTGCGCGAGCGGCTGGGGCAGGCTCTCCGGGTCGCCCGGCACGGCGGGCTGCACCGACAGGCCGCCGAAGGTGCGCTGGTCGACGAACCGCAGTTCGGTGCCGAGCTCGTCGGCGAAGGTGAAGCGGACCCGCAGGTGCGTCTCGGGCGGGGCGCCCGCGGGCTTGACCAGGAACTGGCCGCTCATGCCCAGATGGGCGAGCAGGGCCGTGCCCGGCCGGAGGGGGATCCACAGGTACTTGCCCCTGCGGTGGGGCTCGCCGAGCGCCGCGCCGCGCAGGCCCGCCGCGAAGTCCGCCGGGCCGGCCGCGTGGCGGCGCACCGCCCGCGGGTGCAGCACGCTCACCGTCTCGACGGTTCGCCGCGCCGCCCAGCGGGCGAGCCCGCGCCGCACCACCTCCACCTCGGGCAGCTCCGGCACGGGGTCTCCTTCAGCGAGGTGCGGTACGGCTCCGCCGCGGGGCGGGCGTTCTGCGCTGCCGCACGGGGCGAACGCACTTCAGGGGCGCGGGGAACCGCGCGGCCGGCCCGCCGGTGCGGTGCACGCCGTCACCGGCCCGAAGGGGCGGTTCCGTTCGTGCCGGCCGGCGGGTGGATGCCCGCGCAGCGTCCCGCGCCCCGAGGGGGCGCCCCGCGGCGCAGCCACGGGCCCTACGCGGTGGGGACACCGCCCGCCGCGGGGGCGGCGGTCTTGCGGATGGCGCGCCAGGCGGCCTCGGCCGCCTGCTGCTCGGCTTCCTTCTTGCTGCGGCCGGTGCCGGTGCCGTACTCGACACCACCGACGCGGGCGGCAGCCGTGAAGGTCTTCTCGTGGTCGGGACCGGACTCCGAGACGACGTACTCGGGCACGCCGAGGCTCTCGCTCGCCGTCAGCTCCTGGAGGGAGGTCTTCCAGTCCAGGCCGGCGCCGAGGTTGGAGGACTCCTCGATCAGCGGATCGAAGAGCCGGTGCACCAGCTCGGAGGCGGCGTCGAGGCCGCAGTCGAGGTAGACGGCGCCGATGACCGCTTCCAGGGTGTCCGCGAGGATCGATGCCTTGTCCCGCCCGCCGGTGCCCTCTTCGCCGCGGCCCAGGCGGATGAACGCGCCGAGGTCGAGCCCGCGGCTGACCCCCGCGAGCGCCCGCGAGTTGACCACCGCGGCCCGCAGTTTGGCCAGCTGGCCCTCCGGCAGGTCCGGGTGGGTGCGGTAGAGGGTGTCCGTGACCACCAGGCCGAGCACGGAGTCCCCGAGGAACTCCAGCCGCTCGTTGGTGGGCAGCCCGCCGTTCTCGTACGCGTACGAGCGGTGGGTGAGCGCACGCACCAGAAGGGCGGGCTCGAGTCGGTACCCGAGCCGCCCTTCCAGGAGCGTGTGGGACGAGGCTGTTTCCGTCGTGGCGTCCTTGGCGGCCTGCTGGGGCGCTGGGGCGTCTGACATGGAGCCTGTCACCTGCCGATCAGACGTCGAGGACCTGACGGCGGTTGTAGGTGCCGCAGTTGGAGCACGCGATGTGCTGCAGCTTCGGCTCGTGGCAACGCTCGCACGCCACCAGGCTCACGGGCGCAGCCTTCCACTGCGAACGGCGGTGACGCGTGTTGCTGCGCGACATCTTCCGCTTCGGAACAGCCACGGCTACTTCTCCTGGTCGTCATCGGAGCCGTTTCCGGCACCGTTTTGCTGGATGGTCGGATCCGACGGGTCGAGTGTCAGATCCCGCAAGGCCGCCCACCGGATGTCGGTGGCCTCGTGGTGGTGGCCCGGGTCGTCCGCAAGGCGTGCTCCACAGGTGGGGCACAGGCCCGGGCAGTCTTCCCGGCACACCGGCTGCATCGGCAGTGCGAGCACCACCGCGTCGCGCAGCACCGGCTCGAGGTCGAAGAGATCGTCCTCCAGTACCGGCATGTCGTCGTCCTCGTCGGCCTCGGCGTCGGCACCGGCTTCGTCCCTGCGGGCGGTCCTGGTGTCGGCGTCGGGGTAGGAGAACATCTCCTGGATGTCCGCGTCGAGCTCGCGCTCGACGGGCTCCAGACACCTTACGCACTCCCCCCGGGCGGTCGCGTGGGCGGTGCCGCTGACGAGCACGCCCTCCATGACCGACTCCAGGCGGAGGTCCAAGTCGATCGTCGCGCCCTCGGGCACGCCGATGACGTCGCGGATCCCGAGATCCACGGGGGCCGGCACCGAGCGGGAGACCTTCTTCATCGCGCCCGGACGCCTGCCCAGCTCGTGCGTGTCGAACACGAGGGGCTCACGGTGGTCAAGGCGGGTGTTCAGGGCTCCTGCTTTCCTCGGTCGTGCCTGCCCGGTCGCGGGATGCGGATGGGCAGGCAGAAGCGCCGGCGATTCACACGGCTGAAGTGACAGGATACTGGAACCGCCGTCCCCGCCCAAACGGGGCGGTCCGCGGCCCTTCCGTCAGCGTCCCTGCTCCAGCTCCCGCAGCCGGTCGAGGTCGATCATGCCGGTGTCGAAGAAGCTGGTCTCGTCGAGGGCGGCGGGCTGTCCCTGGTCGTATCCCTGCTGCGGGTACGGGGCCTGCGCCGGGTACTGCTGCTGGTCGCCGTAGCCGGGCTGCTGCTGGTCGCCGTAGCCGGGCTGCTGCTGCCCGTAGTCGTAGCCCTGCTGCTCCTGGCCGTAGCCCTGCTGCGGGGCGTACGGGTCCGCGTAGCCGGCCTGCTGGGCGTATTCCTGCCCGTAGTCCTGCTGGTAGGTCTCCTGCGGGTAGCCGCCGTAGCCGGGGTCCTGCGGGGCCTGGGCGGCCGGCTCCACGGGTTCCTGCGGGCGGTAGCCGTACTGCGTCAGGTCGGCCTGCTCGGCGACGGGGGCGGCGAGGCCCGCGAGGTAGTCGGCGTCGGACTGCCGGTGCGGGCCGTCCTCCCCGGTCTCCCGGTCGGCCGCGGCGATCTGGGCGGCGAGGTCGTCGATCGGGTTGTGCCCGGTGAGCTTGAGCCGGCCGCGGCCGACGGCCTCCAGGGTCTTGGTGAGCACCGCCTCGAAGGCGCCGAGCTTGGCGTCGACGTACTCGTCGGCGCGGCGGCGCAGCGTCTCCGGGTCGCTGCTGCGCTCGGGGGCCTCCGGGTCGTCCTCGGCGTATTCCTGCCCGTAGCCCTCGTCGTAGCCGGGCCGGCGGCCGAGCAGCTTCTCGCGGCCGCGGTCGACGGAGCCGATGGTCTTGGTGAGGACCACCTCGAAGTTGGCGAGCTTGCTGTCGACGTAGTCGTCGGCCTCGGCGCGGATCTCGTCGGCCTCGCGGCGGGCCTCGGCGAGGATGCGCTCGGCCTCGTCCCGGGACTGCCGGACGACGGCGGTCTCGGCGGTCAGCGAGCTGCGCTCGGCGTGCGCCTGCTCGATGATCCGCTGGGCCTCGTCCCTGGCCTGTTCCACCATCTGCTCGCGGTCGCCGAGCAGGTCCTGGGCCTGGGCCAGGGAGTCGGGCAGCGCCGCGGCGAGGTCTTCGAGCATGGCCAGCAGTTCGGCCCGGTTCACCACGCAGGAGGCAGACATCGGCATCGACCGGGCGTTCGCCACGGTGGCCGCGATCTCGTCGAGCTTCTTCTGGACGTCCACGTGTCGACTCTAGCGCTGCCGCAGCCGGGAGTTCAGCGCCTCCAGGACGGGAGCCGGCACCAAGTGCGAGATGTCACCGCCCCATTGGGCCACTTCCTTCACCAGAGACGACGAGAGGAAGCTGTAGGCCGGGTTGGTGGGCACGAAGAGCGTCTCGACCCCCGACAGGCCGATGTTCATCTGGGCCATCTGGAGCTCGTAGTCGAAGTCGCTGACCGCCCGCAGGCCCTTGACGATGGCCGGGATGTCGCGCTGCTTGCAGAAGTCCACCAGCAGGCCGTGGAAGGACTCCACCACCACGTTGTCGAGATCGGCGGTGACCTGCTCGATGAGCGCGATCCGCTCGTCGACGTCGAAGAGGCCCTTCTTGGACTTGTTGATCATCACGGCGACGTGCACGACGTCGTACAGCCGCGAGGCGCGGGCGATGATGTCGAGGTGTCCGTTGGTGACGGGGTCGAAGGACCCGGGACAGACTGCGCGGCGCATGGCAGGCTCCTCGCTCTGCTGACGGGCGTTACCTGTGGGTAACCG
Source organism: Streptomyces sp. NPDC020983 (assembly GCF_044333485.1). NCBI lineage: Bacteria > Bacillati > Actinomycetota > Actinomycetes > Kitasatosporales > Streptomycetaceae > Streptomyces > Streptomyces sp. NPDC020983. The sequence continues at coordinate 173,059 of NZ_JBIRRA010000006.1, forward strand.
GGGCGGCGCGACCGTACCAAAGAGTGGCTTCGCCGTACCGCCGGGAGCGGAGCGGCTCGAAGCCGGCCGGCCAGCGGAATTCGCCTCCCCTGGTCCTGCGCTCCACGGTGACCAGTGTGTCCTCGGCGAGCCAGCCGCCCGCGCCGAGTGTGAGCAGGATCTCGCGCAGCTCGTCGTCCGGGACGTCGTACGGCGGGTCCAGGAAGACCACGTCGTACGGCTCCGCGGGCGGCGGTCCCGCGGCCACCTTCTCGGCCCGCCCGCCGCGCACCTCGGCGCCCGGCAGGCCGACGGCCGCGGCGTTCTCCCTGATGGTGCGCAGCGCGCGCGGATCGGACTCGGCGAGCAGGACGTGCGCGGCGCCGCGGGACAGCGCTTCGAGGCCCACGGCGCCCGAGCCGCCGTACAGGTCCATGACGCGCGCGCCGCCGAGGGTGCCGCGGAGCGACTCCAGGGTCGAGAAGAGGGCTTCCCTCGCACGGTCCGAGGTCGGGCGGGTGCCCGTGCCCGGCGGTACGGCCAGCCGCCGGCCGCCGGCCGCTCCGGCGATCACGCGGGTCATGAGCTGCTCACCTTCCGCACCCTATCCGCCGCCGGCGTGGCCCGCGGCTCAGCCCTTGTCCAGGTAGCGCTCGCGGTCGGCGTCGAGCAGGCTCTCCAGGGCGCTGCGCAGGTCGGGGTGGCGGGCCAGCTCGGGGTCGGCGCCGACCACCGCGACGGCCTCCTGCCGGGCCTCGTCGATGATGTCCCGGTCACCGATCACCGTGAGCATGCGCAGCGAGGACCGGCTGCCCGACTGCGCCTGGCCCAGCACGTCGCCCTCGCGCCGCTGCTGGAGATCGATCTCGGACAGCTCGAAGCCGTCCAGCGTGCCGGCCACCGCGTCCAGCCTGCCCCGCGCGGGGCTCGCCTCGTGCGCCTCGGAGACCAGCAGGCACAGGCCCGCGGCGCTGCCGCGGCCGACCCGGCCGCGCAGCTGGTGCAGTTGGGAGACGCCGAAGCGGTCGGCGTCCATGATCACCATCACCGTCGCGTTCGGCACGTTGACGCCCACCTCGATGACGGTGGTGGCCACCAGGACGTCCAGCTCCGCGGCGGCGAAGCGGCGCATCACGTCGTCCTTGGCGTCCGGCGCGAGCCGCCCGTGCAGCACCTCGACGCGCAGCCCGCGCAGCGGGCCCGCCGCGAGCTGCTCGGCGACCTCCAGGACGGCCAGCGGGGGGCGGCGCTCGGCGTCCTCGGCGGGCTTGTCCGCCTTGGCGGTCCTCGCGGTCTTCTTCGCGCCCTTGCCCTCCGCCTGGGCGGGCTCCTCGTCGTCGCCGATCCGCGGGCACACCACGTACGCCTGGTGGCCGGCCTCGACCTCCTCGCGGACCCGCTCCCACGCCCGGCTCAGGAAGTGCGGTTTCTCCGCAGCGGGGACGACGTGCGTGGCGATCGGCGAGCGGCCGGCCGGGAGCTGGTCGAGGACGGACGTCTCCAGGTCGCCGAAGACCGTCATCGCGACCGTGCGCGGGATCGGGGTGGCCGTCATCACCAGCAGGTGCGGCGGCTTGGGCGCCTTCGCCCGCAGCGCGTCGCGCTGCTCCACGCCGAAGCGGTGCTGCTCGTCCACCACGACCAGGCCCAGGTCGTGGAATTTGACCTTGTCCTCGATCAGCGCGTGCGTGCCGATGACGATGCCCGCCTCTCCCGTCACCAGGTCCAGCAGCGCCTGGCGGCGGGCGGCCGTGCCCATCGAGCCGGTCAGCAGCACCACCTTGGTGCCCAGCTCGCTGCCGCCGAGCATGCCCGCGGACTCCGCCAGCTCGCCCATCATCTCGGTGATCGACCGGTGGTGCTGCTGGGCCAGCACCTCGGTGGGCGCGAGCATCGCGGCCTGGCCGCCGGCGTCGACGACGCCGAGCATCGCGCGCAGCGCCACCAGCGTCTTGCCCGAGCCCACCTCGCCCTGGAGCAGCCGGTGCATGGGGTGGTCGGTGGCCAGGTCGGCGAAGATCTCGGCGGACACCGCCTGCTGGCCCTCGGTGAGGGTGAAGGGCAGCTTGGCGTCGAAGGCCGCGAGCAGTCCGTCCCCACCGGGGCGGCGGGGCACCGCGGGCAGCGCCGACTCCGCGGCCCGGCGCCGGGCCAGCGCGACCTGGAGGACGAACGCCTCGTCCCAGCGCAGCCGCTTCTTCGCGGTCTCCTCGTCGGCCTTCGTCCGCGGCCGGTGCACCTTCTCCAGCGCTTCCGGCAGGCCCACCAGGCCGCGGTCGGCGCGCAGCTGCGCGGGCAGCGGGTCGCCGACGCCCGCCCAGCCGGTCGCCTCCAGTGAGTTCAGCGCCGTCTCGACGGCCTGGGCGATCTTCCACGAGGTGATCTGCTTGCAGGCCGGGTAGAGCGGGATCCGGCGGCCGGCGAAGTCGTCGGCCGCCTGCCTGCCGTCGTCGTCGGCGTCCAGCAGCTGGTAGTCCGGGTGCGCGAGCTGACGGGTGCGGTTGAAGACCGACACCTTGCCGGAGAACATCCCGCGGCGGCCGGGGAGGAGGCGGTGCGCGTGCGCGTGCGCGGCCTTGCTGAAGAAGACCAGCGTGAGGGACCCGCTGCCGTCGGTGACGACGACCTCCAGGCGGACGCCCGAACCGCCGCCGTACGTCCGCTTGTCGGCCTTGGCGATCTGCGCGACCACCGTGACGTACTCGTCGACGGGGAGGTCGGCGAGCCTCGTCAGCTCCCCGCGCTCGGCGTACCGCCGGGGGTAGTGGTGCAGCAGGTCACCGGTGGTGTGCAGGTCGAGATGCTCGCCGAGCACCTTCGCGGTGCGGTCACCGACGAGCTTGCGCAGCGGTTCGTCCAACGGATTTCCGGTCATCGTCCCCATCCTCGCGCACCCCACCGACAACCAGGCCGCGCCGCCCGGCCCGCGCGCCGCTCCTGCGCTACTCCACGCCGATCAGCAGCGGGCAGGACGCCTGGCCGCCCTCGTACGTGACGGTGTCCACCGCGAGGTGGGTGTCGCGGACGTGGGCCTCCAGGCGGGTGGCGAGTCCCGCCGGGGCGGTCGCGCCGAGCACCAGGGTGACCATCTCGCCGCCGGCCGCGAGCATCCGGTCCAGGACGCGGACGGCCGTCCCGGCGATGTCCGCGCCGATCACCGCCACGTCGCCGTCGATGAGGCCGAGGACGTCGCCGGCCTGGCAGACGCCCGCCATCGTCCACGACTCGCGCTCGGCGACGGCCAGCTCGGCGTAACGCGTCGCGCCCGCGGCGGACGTCATCGCCACGACGTCCTCGTCGAAGCGGCGCGACGGCTCGTGGACGGCGAGCGCCGCGATGCCCTGCACCGCGGAGCGGGTCGGGATGAGCGCGACACGCACCCCGTCCGCGCGGGCCTGCGCGGCGGCCGCGCCGGCCGCGGGGCGCAGCTCGGTGCCGTTGGGCAGCAGGATCACCTCGCGGGCGCCCGTGCGCCGGACCGCCGCGGAGATCTCCCCGCTGGCCGGCGCCTCCCCCGCGCCCAGCGCGACCACGACCGCGCCGGCCTGCTCGCACAGCGCCGCCATGCCCTCGCCGCGCACCAGCGCGACCACCGCGCGCTCACGGCCGCGGCCGCCCGGTGTGCGGCGCGTCTGGGCGCCGAAGTGGGTGACCCGGATGCGGTGCGGGCGGCCCGCCTCGATACCCGCCTCGACGGCCGCGCCCACGTCGTCGACGTGCACGTGGACGTTCCACAGCCCGTCGCCGCCGACGACGACCAGGGAGTCGCCGAGCGCGTCCAGCCGGGCCCGCAGCGGCGGGACGGCGGCAGCCGGCGCCTCCAGCAGGTAGATCACCTCGAACGCCGGGCCGCCGGGCGCCGCGTCGCCCTCCGGGCAGGAATGCTCCTGCGCCGCCTTCACCACGGGGGCCCGGGCGGCCGCGCCCGCGGCCTCGCGGCGGCGCGGGGCCTCCCCGGTGACGGCGTCGGCCAGCGCCCCCAGCACGGCGACGAGCCCGAGCCCGCCGGCGTCCACGACCCCGGCCTCCCGCAGCACGCCGAGCTGCCCCGGCGTCGCGGCCAGCGCCTCCCGCGCCCCGAGGTGCGCGGCCCGGACGACCGTCCCGAGGTCGCCCCCGGGGGCACCCTCCGCGCGGGATGCGCCGCCGGCGGCGGGCGCGGGCTCCAGCGCGGCCCGCGCCGCCTCCGCCGCGGCCGCGGCGACCGTGAGCATCGTGCCCTCCGCCGGGCGGGCCACGGCCTCGTACGCGGAGTCCGCCGCCGCCCGCAGGGCCCGGCACAGGGCGGCGGCGTCCGGCTGCGGCGCCGGGGCCGCCGCGAGCGACTCGTTCATGCCGCGCAGCAGCTGCGCCAGGATCGTGCCGGAATTGCCGCGGGCACCGATGAGGGCGCCGTGGGACATGGCGCGGAAGGCCTCCGGCAGGGACGGGCCGGCCTCCGGGTCCGCCGCGGCATGGCCGTCGCACACCGCGTCCACCGCCTGGGCGGCGGACTCCACGGTGAGGTAGAGGTTCGTGCCGGTGTCGCCGTCGGCGACGGGATAGACGTTGATCGCGTCGATCTCCTCGCGGGCGCGGCCGAGGGCCGCGAGGGCGAGCCGGCACCAAGTGCGCACCGTGGGTGCGTCGAGCGAGGGCGGCACGGATCCTCCTGCGAGCGCGGCAACTGCGTCCGAGCCTAGCCGCCCCCCACGGACGGACCTTCGCGACGGCCGCCGCCCCGGCCGCCGCGGGACGCCGCCCCCGCCCCGCCGGCACGTGCGCGCCGCGGACGGCCGCGACCGGACCGCGGCCCGAGGTGGAGCCGGGGAATGCCCCGGGCCGCCCTCCCAGCCGGGCCCCCGCCCGCCGGGTGGCCGCAGCCGATCCCGCCCCGGTCGCGCGCGCCGCCCTCCCCCAGACGCGGCCGAACCACCGGCGCCCCGGGCCCCGCCCCACCGGCGGGCGCCCCCGCCACCCCGTACCCCCGCCCACCGCACCCGCCCCCGCCGGCCTGCAGCCCACCGGCGCCGCGCGCAGGCGGATCCACGGGCCCCCGCCCGCCGGGCGGCCGCAGCCGATCCCGCCCCGGTCGCGCGCGCCGCCCTCCCCCAGACGCGGCCGAACCACCGGCGCCCCGGGCCCCGCCCCACCGGCGGGCGGCCCCGCCACCCCGTACCCCCGCCCACCGCACCCGCCCCCGCCGGCCTGCAGCCCACCGGCGCCGCGCGCGGGCGGATCCACGGGCCCCCGCCCGCCGGGCGGGCGGGGCGGGGGGCGGGGCATGGTAATTTCATGGGAGCCGTGCAGGCGTTGTATGCTGCTCCGGTTGCCTGGGGTTCTCCCGGGTTTTTCCTCGTAAATGCATCTGAAGTCTTTGGAGTGTCCCGTGGCTGCCAACTGCGACGTCTGCGGCAAGGGGCCGGGCTTCGGCAACAGCATTTCCCACTCGCACCGCCGTACCCCGCGCCGTTGGAACCCCAACATCCAGCGGGTGCGCGCGGTTGTGGGGAAGACGCCGAAGCGGCTCAATGTCTGCACCTCGTGCATCAAGGCCGGCAAGGTCTCGCGCTAGCGAGTGGCCCGTTGCCGCGTGTACACGCGGCAGTCGTACCGCAGCGGCGCGGCCTTCCGGCTTCGAAAAGCCGGCTCACCGAAGGTGGGCCGGCTTTTTGCGTGCCCGCGCCCCGGCGGGCGCCGCCTCAGCGGCGCCAGGCGGGGTCGACGGGGCCGGTGCCCGTGCCCAGGGGGTAGCCGGCGGTGATCGCGGCGGTCACGAAGGTCTTGGCCAGGGCGGCCGCCTCGGGGACGTGGCGGCCCAGGGCGAGGTGGGTGGCCAGGGCGGTCGCGAGGGTGCAGCCGGTGCCGTGGGTGTGCGCGCCGGCGTGGCGGGGGGCGCGGAACCAGTGCTCGGTGCGGCCGTCGCTGAGCAGGTCGGGGGCGTCGGCGGCCGGCAGGTGGCCGCCCTTGACCAGGACCCAGCGCGGGCCGAGGGCGAGGAGGGCGCGGGCGGCGGCCCGCATGCCGTCCTCGTCGGTGACGACGGTGCCGGTGAGCCGCCGGACCTCGTCGAGGTTGGGGGTGACGACGGTCGCGAGCGGCAGCAGGCGGTCGCGGACGACCGCGGTCGCGTCCTCGTGCAGCAGCGCCTCGCCGTGGCTGGAGACGCCCACCGGGTCGATGACGACCGGCACCGCGACGTCGCGGAGCAGGTCGGCGACGGTGCCGGCCATCTCCGCGGATCCGAGCATGCCGGTCTTGACGGCCTGCACCCCGATGTCGTCCACGACGGCGCGGAACTGCGCGCGTACCGCGTCCGGCGGCAGCTCCCAGGTACCGTGCACGCCGTGCGAGTTCTGCGCGGTCACCGCGGTGACGACGCTGGTGCCGTGGGCGCCGAGTGCGGTCGCCGTCTTGAGGTCGGCCTGGATGCCGGCCCCGCCGCCGGAGTCGGATCCGGCGACGGAGAGCACGCGGACGGGTGCGGTGGCGGGCACGCCGTCACGCGTCCGGGCCGAAGTGGTCCCAGCCGCCGGCCTTCTCCCAGGGCGCGCCGTCCACGGTGACCTGCGGGGCGCGGCCGGAGGGCGCGCTGACGGAGCCGATGACGCGCCAGCGCGCGGGGAGCTTCACGTCGGGCGGGAAGGTCGCGACGATGGCGTGGTCCTCGCCGCCGGTGAGCACCCAGTGCAGCGGGTCGACCCCGACGGCCTGCCCGATGTCGGTCATCTGCGCGGGCACGTCGATGTCGGCGGACCGCAGGTCGATGTCGGCGCCGCTGGCGGCGGCGATGTGGCCGAGGTCGGCGACCAGGCCGTCGCTGACGTCGGTCATGGCGGTCGCCCCCAGCTCGGCCGCGGCCGGGCCGGCGTGGTACGGCGGCTCGGGCCGGCGGTGGGCCTCGACGAAGGCGCGCGGCGAGCGGAAGCCGCGGGAGAGGACGGCGAGGCCGGCGGCGGACCAGCCGAGCCATCCGGTGACGGCGACGACGTCGCCGGGACGCGCCCCCGAACGGGTGACGGGCGAACGGTTGCGCAGGTCACCCAGCGCGGTGACGGCCACCGTGATGGTGTCGCCGCGTACGACGTCCCCGCCGACGACGGCCGCGCCGGCCACCTGGCACTCGTCGCGGATGCCGTCCATCAGCTCCACCGGCCAGGTGGCGGGGAGTTCGGCGGGCACGACGAGGCCGAGCAGCACGGCCGTGGGGACGGCGCCCATGGCGGCGATGTCCGCGAGGTTCTGCGCGGCGGCCTTGCGTCCCACGTCGTAGGCGGTGGACCAGTCGCGGCGGAAGTGCCGGCCCTCGATGAGGAGGTCGGTGGTGGCGACCACCCGGCGGTCGGGCGCGGCGACGACGGCGGCGTCGTCGCCCGGGCCGATCTTGACGGCCGGGGTCGAGGTGAGGCGCGAGGTCAGCTCCCTGATGAGCCCGAACTCCCCCAGCTCCCCCACAGTGCCCTTCATCTGTTCCGTCCCCTCTGGTTCTTCCGCTCGCGTGCTACGGCGCGCATCGGCGTCAATCGGCATTTCTCGGCGTCAATACGGGGGTCAGGTACCGCGCGGGTCTCCCCGCCGTGCGCGACGACGCGATAACGTGGCGTCCCCCTTCCCACATGATCCTCGTAGCCGCCCTGGAGGTTCCGTGGTACAGGCCTACATCCTGATCCAGACCGAGGTCGGAAAGGCCTCGGCAGTCGCGGAGGTGATCTCCAAGATCGACGGCGTCATCCAGGCCGAAGACGTCACCGGACCCTACGACGTGATCGTCCGGGCCCGGGCGGACACGGTCGACGAGCTGGGCCGCATGGTGGTGGCCAGAGTCCAGCAAGTGGACGGCATCACCCGCACCCTCACCTGCCCCGTGGTCCATATCTAGCCCCCGTTATGCTCGTCCGGTGGCGCTGTTTCACCGGGTCGTCCTCATCAACGTCTCCGTCCTCGCATGCCTGTCCGCGGCGGCGGCGTACGGTTTCGCCGTCTCCGGTAGCGGTGACGACTCGGCCGCCGTGCCGGTTCCTGACGCCCTCACGTCGAGTTACTGCCGAGCGCTGCACGAGGTCCTGCCGCAGCGCGTCGGCGGGCTCCCCCGGCATGATCTCAAGCCGCGCTCCGAGCTGACCGCCGGGTGGGGTGATCCGGCGATCGTGCTGCGCTGCGGGGTGCCGCGGCCGGCCGTGGACGACGATCCGCAGGCCGACGGCGTCGACGTGGACGGGGTGGGCTGGTCCGTCGAACACGGGCCGGACGGCTCGCTGCGGCTGACCACGACGTACCGGAAGGCCTACGTCGAGGTCACGCTGCCGGAGAAGTACGCCGCGGACGTCGGCCCGCTCACCGACCTCGCGGACGCGGTGAGGCGGACCGTCCCGTCCACCGTGTGACGGCCGCGGTGGCGTCCCCGCGGGACCGCCGCTCCGCAGGGACGTTTCGGCGGTTCAGCGCAGGCCCGTGGAGCGGCGCAGCGCGGCCTCGATGAGCCGGTCGACCAGCTCGGGGTAGTCGACGCCGCTCTCCTGCCACATCCGCGGGTACATCGAGATGGGCGTGAAGCCCGGCATGGTGTTGATCTCGTTGATCACGAACTCGCCGTCCTCCCGCAGGAAGAAGTCGGCGCGCACCAGCCCCTCGCACGACGCGGCCTCGAACGCCGCGACCGCCAGCCGCTGCACCTGCGCGGTCTGCTCGGGGGTGAGCGGCGCGGGCACGACGCCCTCGGCGGAGTCGATGTACTTCGCCTCGAAGTCGTAGAAGGCGTGCTCGGTGACCGGCGGGATCTCGGCGGGCACCGAGGCGCGCGGCCCGTCCTCGAACTCCAGCACCCCGCACTCGATCTCGCGGCCGCGCACCAGCGCCTCCACGACGACCTTCGGGTCGTGCCGGCGGGCCTCGGCGATGGCCGCGTCCAGCCCCTCGGGACCGTCGACCTTGCTGATGCCGAAGGAGGAGCCGCCGCGGGCGGGCTTCACGAAGAGCGGCCAGCCGTGCTCGGCGGCGAAGGCCAGGACGCGGTCGCGCGCGGCGTCGGCGTCGCGCTCCCAGTCGCGCGGGCGGATCACCGTGTACGGGCCGACGGCCAGCCCGAAGGAGGTGAAGATCCGCTTCATGTACTCCTTGTCCATGCCGATGGCCGAGGACAGGACGCCCGCGCCGACGTAGGGCACGCCGGACAGTTCCAGCAGTCCCTGGAGCGTGCCGTCCTCGCCGTACGGGCCGTGCAGCAGCGGGAAGACGACGTCGACCTCGCCGAGCGCCTTGGGCACCGCGCCCGCCTCGGTGTAGACGACCTCGCGGTTGGCCGGGTCGACGGGCAGCACCACGGCGCCCTCGTGGTCGGTGACCTGCTCCACGGTGGGCATGGTGCGGTCGGCGATGGCCATCCGGTCGGGCTCGTCGGCGGTGAGCGCCCAGCGCCCCTCCCCGGTGATGCCGATCGGCAGGACGTCGTACTTGCTGCGGTCGATGGCGCGCAGCAGGCTCGCCGCGGTCACCACCGAGACGCCGTGCTCGGAGCTGCGGCCGCCGAAGACGACGGCGACCCGCGGCTTGCGGTCGTACCCGCCCCGGGCGGGGGCGGTGGTGGCCGGGGCGGCGGGCTCGCCGCCCGGGCTCTGGCTGTGGGGTGCAGGCAGGTTGGTCATGTCGCGTCGACCTTACCTTTCGGACTTCGCGGACCGTGACATCAGTTCCCGCACGGCCACGACCGGCGGCTTTCCGTTGTGCACGATATCGACCACGGTCTCCGTGATCGGCATGTCCACGCCGTGGCGCCGTGCGAGTTCGGCCACCGACTCGCAGGATTTGACGCCCTCCGCCGTCTGCCGGGACGTCGCGATGGTCTCGGCGAGGCTCATGCCGCGGCCGAGGTTCGTGCCGAAGGTGTGGTTGCGGGACAGCGGCGAGGAGCAGGTGGCCACGAGGTCTCCCATGCCCGCCAGCCCGGCGAAGGTGTACGCGTCGGCGCCCATCGCCAGGCCCAGCCGGGTGGTCTCGGCCAGACCCCGGGTGATGAGCGAGGCCTTGGTGTTGTCGCCGAGTCCCATGCCGTCGGCGATGCCGACCGCGAGCCCGATGACGTTCTTGACGGCACCGCCCAGCTCGCAGCCGACCACGTCGGTGTTGGTGTACGGGCGGAAGTAGCGGGTGTGGCAGGCGGCCTGGATCCGCCGGGCCACGGCGTCGTCCGCGCACGCGACGACGGAGGCGGCGGGCTGCCGCTGCACGATCTCCGGTGCGAGGTTGGGGCCGGAGAGCACCGCGACGCGCTCCGGGCCCGCCTTGGCGACCTCCTCGATGACCTCGCTCATCCGCTTGGCGGTGCCGAGTTCGATGCCCTTCATCAGGCTGACCAGCACCGCGTCGGGGCGCAGCAGCGGCGCCCACTCGGCCAGGTTGCCGCGCAGCGTCTGCGAGGGCACGGTGAGGAAGACCATGTCCGCGTCCCGCGCCGCCTCGGCGGCGTCGGCGGTGGCGGTCACGGCGGCGGGCAGTTCGAGCCCGGGGTGGTAGTCGGGGTTGCGCCGTGTGGTGTTGATGGCCTCGGCGACGGAGGCCCTGCGGCCCCACAGCGACACCTCGCACCCGGCGTCGGCCAGCACCATGGCGAAGGCCGTGCCCCACGAGCCGGTGCCGAAGACCGCGCAGCGTGCCGTCACTTGCCCTCCCGTGCCGCGCGCGGGTCGAAGAGCCCCTCGGGGGCGGGCTCGCCGCGCACCTCGGCGAGCAGTTCGGTCACCGCGCGCATGATGACCGCGGTGACCTCGCGCAGCACCTCGGCGGTGGGCTCCTGGCCGTAGTACGCCGAGAGGTCGACGGGCGGCCCGGCGAGCACGCGCAGCGTCTTGCGCGGGAAGAGCCGCAGCCGCTTCTCCTTCGCGTAGGGCGGCATGGCCTCGTTGGCGCCCCACTGGGCGACCGGGACGACCGGGGCCTTGGTCATGAGCGCGACGCGGGCGATGCCGGTCTTGGCGATCATGGGCCACTGGTCCGGGTCGCGGGTGAGGGTGCCCTCGGGGTAGAAGGCGACGCATTCGCCCTTCTCGATCGCCGCGACGGCCGCGCGGAAGGCGTTGGCGGCGTCCGAGCTGTCCCGGAAGACCGGGATCTGGCCGGTGCCGCGCAGCACCGACCCGACGAACTTCGGCTTGAACAGCGCGGCCTTGGCGAGGAAGCGCGGCACCCGCCCGGTGTTGTACTGGTAATGCGCGTACGACAGCGGGTCGAGATACGAGTTGTGGTTGACGGCCGTGATGAATCCGCCGTCGGCCGGAATGTGCTCCATTCCGCGCCAATCCCGCTTGAACAGCGCAATGAGCGGCGGTTTCACGATGACGGCCGCCAGGCGGTACCAGAAACCGATTCTGCGGCCAGACACCCGGACTCCTCTACGTTGTGACGGCGCTGCCGCTCAGCATCGCGGCTACCAGAGACTAACGCCAGGGCCGCGGCGGCTGCGGGGCGCCTCTGGCACTCGGTGACAATGGTGCGGTGGATGGTCCGGTGGAGATGACGCCGCGCTGGTCGCTGGTCGTGCCGCTCAAACCGCTCGCGACGGCCAAGAGCCGGCTCGCGGGCGCCGCGGGGCCGGGGCGCCCGGCGCTCGCGCTGGCCTTCGTCCTCGACACGCTCGCCGCCGCGCTGGCGTGCCCGCGGGTGGCGGACGTCACGGTGGTCACCGACGACCCGCTGGCGGGTGCGGAGGCGGCCGCGCTGGGCGCGCTCGTCCTGCCCGACCTCCCGGCGGCGGGCCTGAACGCGGCCCTGCGGTACGGCGCCGGGCGGGTGCGCGAGCGGGATCCCGGCGCCGCAGTCGGGGCGCTCAACGGCGATCTCCCGGCCCTGCGGCCCGCGGAGCTGGACGAGGTGCTGGCGCACGCCGCGCGGCGGCCCGGGCGGGCTTTCCTGGCCGATGCGGCGGGTGTGGGGACAACCTTGCTGACCGCGTCGCCGGGCGTGCCGCTCTCCCCCGGTTTCGGCGGCGCCTCCCGGGCCCGCCACCTGGCCTCGGGCGCGCGGGAGATCACGCTGCCCGCGGTGCGCTCGGTACGGCAGGACGTCGACACCGCGGCCGACCTGGACGCGGCCCGCGCGCTGGGCCTGGGCCCGCGCACCGCCGCCCTCTTCACGGCCCGCCCCGCGTGAGCGGGCACCCCGTAGGCTGGGCCCATGCAAGCCACCGCGTTCACCTTTGACCCCGGCACCCGCGAGGGCAGCGTGCTGCTGGACGACGGGACACCGGTGCCCTTCGACGCGGCGGCCTTCGACGCGGGCGGCCTGCGGCTGCTGCGCGCGGGCCAGCGGGTGCGGATCCGCACCGAGGGCGAGGGCGCGGCACGGCGGGTGGTCTTCGTGACGCTGCAGACGTATCCCGACCCGGGCGCGTAGGCCGGGGCCGCCCCACGGCGTCCGGGCACGGGGACGCTCCCCGGCGTCCGGCACGGCGTGCGGGTCCGGGCGCGGCGCGGGCCGGGTCACCCTGGGGGTGCCCGGCCCGGTGCGAAACTCCGGTTCTGGGGTCCTGCGGGGCCTGCGTCGGGGGCACTGCGGCCCGGACGGCGCCCCGGCGGGGTGGTGGGGGCGGCCTACCTGGCGGCGGCGCGTTTGGCCGTCGTCTTGCGGGACGCGGTCTTCTTGCCGGGGGTCTTCTTGGCGGTCGCCTTCTTCGCCGGCGCCTTCTTGGCGGTGGTCTTCTTCGCCGTCGAGGCCTTCTTCGCGGCGGTCTTCTTCGCCGCTGCGGTCTTGGTGGCGGCGGTCTTCTTGGCCGCGGTGGTCTTCTTCGCCGCCGTCTTGCGGGCGGTGGTGGCCTTCTTCGCGGCGGCCTTCTTGGTGGTGGTCCGCGCGGTGGTGGAGGCGCCGCCGCCGGTCAGGCTGCCCTTGGGGGCCTTCTTGACCGAGACCTCGCCGCTGCGCGGGAGCTTCTTCGCGCCGCTGACCAGGTCCTTGAAGCCCTGACCGGCGCGGAAGCGCGGCACGGAGGTCTTCTTGACCCGGACCCGCTCCCCGGTCTGGGGATTGCGGGCGTAGCGGGCGGGCCGTTCCACCTTCTCGAACGAACCGAAGCCGGTGACCGACACCCGGTCGCCGGCCACCACCGCACGGACGACCGCGTCGAGAACCGCGTCAACCGCGTCCGCGGCGGCCTGCCGGCCGCCTACCTTGTCGGCAATCGCTTCTACGAGCTGCGCCTTGTTCACGTCTTCCCCTTCGGAAACTTGCCCGGCGAATGAGTGCGGGCCTTTTCGCACGCTAGGGGGATATATACCGCAAATCAAATACGAAACGGGCGAATCACCCTTGTGCCGCAACACACTCAGGGCTTAGACGATCACCGGTCGGGGATTCCGAGGGCGTCCAACTCGGCGGTCAGCACGTCGAGACGCCGGGCCGCGTCGGCGAGGTCGTGCTTGGCCGCGGCGGTCACCGCGAGCAGCCTGCGGGTCAACTCCCGCCTGGTCTCATCAGGGACTTCGGGATTGGCGACGCGGGTGTGCGCCTGCTTCAGCCGCGCGGCGAGAACCCCGTAGAGCTGGAGTTGGCCGTCGGGTTCCATGCGTCGATTGTGCCATCTGCGGCGAGTTGTCAGGCCTGACAGGGCCAAGCGGGTGTTCCGGCGCCCGCGGACCGGTCTTCTGGTCGAGCGCGTGCACCCGCGGCAGGGGCGTGCGCGGACAGCGAAGCGCCCCCCGCGAGAACGCGGGGGGCGCTTGGGGGGCGAAGCCGTCCGCCGGGGCTCAGACCCGGACGGTGCTGGGCTTGAAGGACGGCCGGCGGGCCTCGAAGGCGGCGATGTCCGCCTCGTTGGCCAGCGTCAGGCTGATGTCGTCGAGGCCTTCCAGCAGCCGCCAGCGGGCGTTGTCGTCCAGCTCGAACGACGCGGTCACGCCCTCGGCGCGGACCTCGCGGGCGACCAGGTCGACGGTGATCTCCGCCTCCGGGTCGGCCTCGGTCAGCTTCCACAGGGCGTCGATGGTCTCCTGCGGCAGCACGACCGTGAGCAGGCCGTTCTTGAGCGAGTTGCCGCGGAAGATGTCGGCGAAGCGGGACGAGAGCACGGTCTTGAAACCGTAGTTCTGCAGCGCCCACACGGCGTGCTCGCGGGAGGAGCCGGTGCCGAAGTCGGGGCCCGCCACCAGCACGGTGGCGCCCTGCCGCTCGGGACGGTTCAGGACGAACTCCGGGTCCTTGCGCCAGGCCTCGAACAGCCCGTCCTCGAAGCCGTTGCGGGTGACCTTCTTGAGCCAGTGCGCGGGGATGATCTGGTCGGTGTCGACGTTGCCGCGGCGCAGCGGCACGGCCCGGCCGGTGTGGGTGGTGAAGGCTTCCATCGGGGCTCAGACCTCCGTCAGTACGGGCGCGTCGGACAGGTCGGCGGGCGAGGCGAGCCGGCCCAGCACCGCGGTCGCGGCGGCCACCTGCGGGGAGACCAGGTGGGTGCGGCCGCCCTTGCCCTGACGTCCCTCGAAGTTGCGGTTGGACGTGGACGCGCTGCGCTCGCCGGGCGCCAGTTGGTCGGGGTTCATGCCCAGGCACATCGAGCAGCCCGCGTGCCGCCACTCCGCGCCGGCCTCGGTGAAGACCTTGTCCAGGCCCTCCTCGACGGCCTGCAGGGCGACCCGTACCGAACCCGGGACGACCAGCATGCGGACACTGTCGGCGATCTTGCGGCCCTGGACGACGGAGGCCGCGGCCCGCAGGTCCTCGATCCGCCCGTTGGTGCACGAGCCGACGAAGACGGTGTCCACGGCGACCTCGCGCAGCGGCTGCCCGGGGTTCAGGCCCATGTACTCCAGCGCCTTCTCCGCCGACAGCCGGTCGCCGGGGTCGGCGAACGAGGCCGGGTCGGGCACCGACGCGCTCAGCGGCGCGCCCTGGCCGGGGTTGGTGCCCCAGGTGACGAACGGCGACAGGGTCGCCGCGTCGATGCGCACCTCGTGGTCGAAGACCGCGTCCTCGTCGGTGCGCAGCGTCTTCCAGTACGCGACCGCCGCGTCCCAGTCCTCGCCCTTGGGCGCGTGGTCGCGGCCCTCCAGGTAGTCGAAGGTGGTCTGGTCGGGCGCGATCATGCCGGCCCGGGCGCCCGCCTCGATCGACATGTTGCAGACGGTCATCCGGGACTCCATCGACAGCTTCTCGATGGCCGAGCCGCGGTACTCGATGACGTAGCCCTGGCCGCCGCCGGTGCCGATCTGCGCGATCACCGCGAGGATCAGGTCCTTGGCCGTGACGCCGTCGGGCAGCTCGCCGTCGACGGTGACCGCCATGGTCCGGAACGGGGCCAGCGGCAGCGTCTGCGTCGCCAGCACGTGCTCGACCTGCGAGGTGCCGATGCCGAACGCCAGCGCGCCGAAGGCGCCGTGGGTGGAGGTGTGGCTGTCACCGCACACCACCGTCGTGCCCGGCTGGGTCAGGCCCAGCTGCGGGCCGACCACGTGCACCACGCCCTGCTCGACGTCGCCCAGCGGGTGCAGCCGCACACCGAACTCGGCGCAGTTCTTGCGCAGCGTCTCCAGCTGCGTGCGGGAGACCGGGTCGGCGATCGGCTTGTCGATGTCGAGGGTGGGGGTGTTGTGGTCCTCGGTGGCGATGGTGAGGTCGGTGCGGCGCACCTTCCTGCCGTTCATCCGCAGCCCGTCGAACGCCTGCGGGCTGGTCACCTCATGGAGCAGGTGGAGATCGATGAAGAGCAGATCGGGCTCGCCTTCGGCGCGGCGGACGACGTGGTCGTCCCAGACTTTTTCCGCGAGTGTCCTACCCATCGCTGTCCCTCCGGCCTGGGGCGTCGTCGACCCCGGCCAACTCGGTGTGTGTTTCTGCGCTGTCCTCCCAGCCTGACGGGTTCCGGGAGAAATTGAACTTGCGTTTCAGAGTGTGAGACGCGAGTATCGTTGCATGGACAACTCTAGCGGCGTCGGCGTTCTCGACAAGGCCGCTCTGGTGCTCAGCGCACTGGAGTCAGGACCGGCCACCCTGGCCGGGCTTGTCGGCGCCACGGGTCTCGCCCGCCCCACAGCGCACCGGCTGGCGGTCGCGCTCGAACACCATCGCATGGTGGCCCGCGACATGCAGGGCCGCTTCATCCTCGGCCCCCGGCTCTCCGAGCTGGCCGCCGCCGCCGGCGAGGACCGGCTGCTCGCCACGGCGGGCCCCGTCCTCACCCACCTGCGGGACGTGACCGGCGAGAGCGCCCAGCTCTACCGGCGGCAGGGCGACATGCGCATCTGCGTCGCCGCCGCCGAGCGGCTGTCCGGCCTTCGGGACACGGTGCCGGTCGGCTCCACGCTGCCGATGAAGGCCGGATCGGCGGCCCAGGTCCTGATGGCCTGGGAGGAGCCCGAGCGGCTGCACCGCGGGCTGCAGGGCGCGCGCTTCACGGCCACCGCTCTCTCCGGCGTGCGGCGCAGGGGCTGGTCGCAGTCGATCGGCGAGCGGGAGCCGGGTGTGGCGTCCGTCTCGGCCCCGGTACGCGGGCCCTCGAACCGGGTGGTGGCCGCGGTGTCGGTGTCCGGCCCGATCGAGCGGCTGACGCGGCACCCGGGCCGTATGCACGCGCAGGCCGTCGTGGACGCCGCCGCGCGGCTCTCCGAGGCCCTGCGCCGCTCCGGCTGACCCCTCCCCCGCCCTTCCGCCCGCCCGGTCCGCGCCGACGACGCCGTGGACCGGGAGGACGTGACGCGGGACACACGACGCGTGCGCAGCGGCGTGCGCACCCCGCGTACCGGCCCCGGAAAACACCGGAGCCCGCCGCGACTGGCGCGACGGGCTCGGTTTCGCATGATCTGCGGATGCGTACCCCCGACCGGATTCGAACCGGCGCTACTGCCTTGAGAGGGCAGCGTGCTAGGCCGCTACACAACGGGGGCAGGCCTGGCGATCCTGTCATCGTCCGAACCGGGAGCGACCCGATGAGGACGGAGTGAAGGATCAGTACCCCCGACCGGATTCGAACCGGCGCTACTGCCTTGAGAGGGCAGCGTGCTAGGCCGCTACACAACGGGGGCTCGCACGAAACGCGCTGGGGTACCAGGACTCGAACCTAGAACAACTGAACCAGAATCAGCCGTGTTGCCAATTACACCATACCCCACCAGAACGCAACCCCTGCGGGTCTTGTTCGGCTTGCGCTTCCGGTCCGGGCCTTTCGGCCTCTCCGGCGGCGCAGGAAGAACATTACCCGATCAGGGACACCGCACCAAAACGAGTATCGGGACGGAGCATCGCGGCCAGCTCGCCGAGCCCGGTGATGCGGGTGAGGTCCGGGCGGCCGCCGCTTCCGCGGCGGTCCAGCCAGATGCCCAGCAGGCCGGCGTCCATGGCCCCGCGGGCGTCGATGTCCGGCTCGTTGCCGACGTACGCGACCTCCTCCGGCGGCAGCCCCAGCTGCTCACAGGCGGCGTGGAAGGCGGCCGGGTCCGGCTTGTGGACGCCCAGCTCGGCGGCGCACAGCAGCACCTCGAAGCGGTCGCGGACGCCGAGCGCGCGCAGCTTGCGGTCCTGCGGCTCGAAGGCGGAGTTGGACAGCACCGCGTGCCGGTAGCCGGCGGCGAGGCCGTCCAGGGCGGGCACGGCGTCCGGGAAGAGCGCCCACGCCGCCTCGTAGTGCGCCTCGTGCCGGCCGAACCACTCCTCGGCCTCGGCGTCCGGCAGCGGCACACCCAGGAAGTCCCTCACCCGGTCCCTGCGCTGCCCGGGGAAGTCGGCCTCGCCGGCGGCGAACCGCGCCCAGTGCAGCACGGTCAGGTCGCGCCAACGGTCGAGGGCCTGCTCGACGTCGTCGTAACCGTCGGGCAGGCCCTCGTGTGCCAGGTGGCGCCGCATGCCGTCGCGCTCGGCGCCGGCGTAGTCGAAGAGCGTGTCGTCTATGTCCCACAGCACCGCGCGGATGGCCATACCGGCCAATCTAACCGGGCCGGGCGGCGGCCGCGGGGCCGCTGCGGTCAGGCGCCGGGGGCGTGCCCCCGGACAGCGCGGCGTACGCCCCCGCTCAGCCCGCGAGCCGGGCGACGGCGCGGTCGATCCGCGCCAGCGCGCGCTCCCGCCCGAGCACCTGGAGGGACTCGAAGAGCGGCAGCCCGACCGTGCGCCCGGTGACCGCGACGCGTACCGGCGCCTGCGCCTTGCCGAGCTTGAGGCCGTGCGCCTCTCCGGCGGCCAGGACGGCCTCCTTGAGCGCCTCCGGGCTCGACCAGTCGGCGTCCGCGAGCTTCTCGCGCGCGGTGCGCAGCAGCGCGTCGGACCCCTCCTTCATGGCCTTGGCCCACGACGCCTCGTCGTGGGCCGGCTCGGGCAGGAAGAGGAAGTCGACGTTGGCGGTGATGTCGGAGAGCACCGTCAGCCGGGTCTGCGCGTAGGGCGCGATGGCCTGCCAGGCGGCCTCGTCGAAGTCCTCCGGCGCCCACGGCGCGTACGGGGCGTGCAGCCAGGGGGCGCACGCCTCGGCGAAGGCCGCGGGGTCCAGCAGCCGGATGTGGTCGGCGTTGATCGCCTCGGCCTTCTTCAGGTCGAAGCGCGCCGGGTTGGCGTTGACGTCGCCGATCTCGAACTTCGCGACCATCTCGTCCTTGGAGAAGACGTCGCGGTCGGCGGAGAAGGACCAGCCGAGCAGCGAGAGGTAGTTCAGCAGCCCCTCGGGCAGGAAGCCGCGCTCGCGGTAGAGGTTGAGCGAGGACTCCGGGTCGCGCTTGGACAGCTTCTTGTTGCCCTCGCCCATCACGTACGGCAGGTGCCCGAAGCTCGGGGTGTACTTGGCCACGCCCAGCTCGGTGAGCGCCTCGTACAGCGCGATCTGCCGCGGGGTGGAGGACAGCAGGTCCTCGCCGCGCAGCACGTGCGTGATGCCCATGGCGGCGTCGTCGACCGGGTTGACCAGGGTGTAGAGCGGGGCGCCGTTCGCCCGCACGATGCCGTAGTCGGGGACGTTCTCCGGGCTGAAGGACAGCTCGCCGCGCACCAGGTCGGTGAAGGTGATCGTCCTGTCCGGCATCCGGAAGCGCACGACGGGGCTGCGGCCCTCGGCGGTGTAGGCGGCCACCTGCCCGGCGGTCAGGTCGCGGCAGTGGCCGTCGTAGCCGGAGGGGCGGCCGGCGGCGCGGGCGGCCTCCCGGCGGGCGTCCAGCTCCTCGGTGGAGCAGTAGCAGTCGTACGCGTGGCCGGCCTCCTTCAGCCGCCGGACGACGTCGGCGTAGAGGTCCATGCGCTGGGACTGCCGGTAGGGCGCGTGCGGGCCGCCGACCTCGGGGCCCTCGTCCCATTCGAGGCCGAGCCAGCGCAGGGAGTCCAGCAGCGCGGTGTAGGACTCCTCGGAGTCGCGCGCGGCGTCGGTGTCCTCGATGCGCAGCACCAGGGTGCCCTGGTGGTGGCGGGCGAAGGCCCAGTTGAACAGGGCCGTGCGGACCAGCCCGACGTGCGGGTTGCCGGTCGGCGAGGGACAGAAGCGGACCCGGATGCCGGAGTCCGCGGGAACGGGGGTGGGGGCGCTAGCCACGCGAGATCACCTTGTTGGTGAGAGTGCCGATGCCTTCGATGGTGACGGCGACCTCGTCGCCGGGGGTCAGCGGACCGACCCCGGCCGGGGTGCCGGTGAGGATGACGTCGCCGGGCAGCAGGGTCATCGCCTCGCTGACGTTGACGACGATGTCCTCGATGGAGTGGATCATCTGCCCGGTGCGTCCGGCCTGCCGCAGCTCGCCGTTGACGGTCGCGGTGACCGCCAGGTCGGCGGCCCCGGCCAGGTCGATACCGGTCTCGATCCACGGGCCCAGCGGGCAGGAGGAGTCGAAGCCCTTGGCCCGCGCCCACTGCTTCTCGGTCCGCTGGGTGTCGCGCGCCGTGACGTCGTTGGCGCAGGTGTAACCGAGGATGACGTCCTTGACCCGCTCACGCGGCACCTCCCGGCACAGCCGGCCGATGACGACGGCCAGCTCCGCCTCGTGGTGCACCTCGTGCGAGAACGACGGGTAGACGATGCTGTCGCCGGGTCCGATCACGGACGTGGAGGGCTTGAAGAAGGCCCAGGGGGCGTCCGGCACCTCGTTGCCCAGCTCGGCCGCGTGGGCGGCGTAGTTGCGGCCGATCGCCACGACCTTGCTGGGGAGGACGGGGGGCAGCAGCCGTACGGCGCCCGCCCCGCCCAGCGGCACCTTCGTGCCGGACAGCTCGAAGTCCCCGAAGGGGACTCCCTTGATGATGTCGACGACGAGGCCGTCCAGGCTGCCGGGACCGCCCGGGCCGGAGGTCTGGTCGCCTTCGACCGCGCCGAAGGCGACGTTGCCGTCGATGGAGAACCTGGCGATGCGCATGAGCGCAAGCCTATCGTCCGGGGCCGTTTTGCCGGACGGAGCGTCGCCGCAGGTCAGCCGCGGGGTGCGGGGGTCAGGCGGCGGGCGGCTTGGGCAGTTCGTTGAGAACGGTGCGGCGCGGGTTGGCCGTCCTGGCCGGCAGCGGGCGCGCCGCGGCGGGCACCTCGGGCGCGACGGACGTCACAGCGGAGGTGAGTTCCGAGGCGTCCTTCAGGTGCGCGAGAGTGGTACGCCGAGGGTTGGCGATCCGGCGGAACGTCAGGGTGGTCTTCATCGGCGCTCGGGACCTCGCGGACTCGGGGACCCGCCGGGCGGGCCGCGGTTGACAGGGGTACGACTCGTGTACACCACAACGTTAGCGGCGCCCATTCCCCGCCCCCGGCGGCCCAGTCATCTGACGGGCTGTGATTTTGCTCACGAAGTGCGTACGTTTTCCGGCATCACGGACACTCCGGCCCGCACCGGAATCCGGCAACCGGGGCGAAACAGGGGAAAAATCCCGCACGCAGCGCTCACACACCTCCGCGCACCACCTGGGTGATCTTGTCCGGGATGCCGGTAATGGCCGGAATCCACAAGATCATCGGTATACGCACCGTGGGAGTCCTGCCACGTTCGGTCACGGATTCCAACAGGTCGGCTACGGGCCTTGTTGGGGGATCCGGCACTGTGCTGGAATCTCCCGGACCGCCGCATCACATCGAGCCGGCGCGCGCAGGGGGCGTGCACGAGTGCCGAGCGGCGGTGAAGGGCCTGCACGGCCTCCTCGACACTCAGAACGGGGCGGCCAGGGCCCCCATGACTCGACACCGTCCCTTTCGCCTCACCGCGGGGGACGCCTGGTCCAGAGGTTGCGACGCTAGTGCAGGGACGTTTCAAGAGGGACAGCGGCGCGGCGGGCGACCCGGAGCAGCAGCCCGGCGGGACCGGCAACGGTCCTGCGCAGGCGGCGGGCGACTCCGGGACGGCCACGCCGGGCACGTCTGCGGCCGGCGGACGGACGAGCACGCCCAGCGGTATCGAGGCGGGCCGGATCACCGGTCTGAACGGCAAACCCGGCTCCCGAATAGCCGTGCGCAACTGGCGCATCAGTACCCGCCTGGTGTCGCTGCTGGCCCTGCCGGTGGTCACCGCCGGCGCGCTCGGCGGCATGCGCGTCAACACCACGCTGCAGAACATCGACCAGCTGCAGCGGCTGGACTCGCTGACCGAGATCGCCGAGAAGGCGACCGTGCTGGCCGACGCCCTGGCCGAGGAGCGCGACAGCTCCGCCGGACCGCTCTCGTCCGGCCACACGACCGACGCGGTCTCCCAGGCCCGCACCGCCACCGACCGCGCGGAGAAGGCGTACCGCACCGCGAGCGACAACCTCTCGTCGTCCGGCGACCTCTACAGCGGCGTCCGCTCCAGCCTCATCGCCATCGACGTCCAGCTCGCGAGCCTCACCGCGCTGCGCGACAGCGCCTTCACCGAGACCTCGTCGATCGCCCAGACCGTCACCACGTACGACAGCTTCATCCAGTCCCTGCTGGGCCTGTCGGTCGACATGGCGCAGGCGACCCAGAACTCCGACATGGTGACGAGCACCCGTGCCCTGGCGGCCTTCTCGTCCGCCAAGGAGTACGAGTCGATCCAGCGCGCGGTGGTCAGCGCGGCCCTGGCCCAGAGCAGGAGCGGCGGCAAGGCCACCCTGCTGCCCGGTGACTACCAGGAGATGAAGCTGGCCTCCTCGCAGGAGGAGGTCAACCTCACCCGGTTCGCCAACATCTACGGCACGCGCAGCGCCGAGCTGCTCAAGCCGATCCAGGACGGCAACACCACCATCACCAAGCACGACACCGACGCGGTGCGTGTCGCGCGCTCGCCCGACGGCATCGCGGGCCTGTCGGGGTCGTACCTGGACTGGGACGACGCCGCCAAGACGAAGATCGACGCGATGAACCGCATCGAGCAGTCGCTGCTGGAGGAGATGCGGCAGAAGTCCCTGGAGCTCCAGGACTCCGCCAAGCAGGACGCGCTGATCTCCGGCGCGCTCATCCTGCTGGTCCTCGGCATCGCCGTGGTCGGCGCCTTCGTCGTCGCCCGCTCCATGATCCGCTCGCTGCGCCGGCTGCAGCAGACCGCCCAGGAGGTCGCCCAGAAGCGGCTGCCCGAGCTGGTCAAGCAGCTGTCCGACAGCGACCCGCAGGACGTCGACACCTCGGTCGCCTCGATCGGCATCAACAGCCGCGACGAGATCGGCCAGGTGGCCCGCGCGTTCGACGAGGTCCACAGCGAGGCCGTGCGGCTCGCCGCCGAGCAGGCCCTGCTGCGGGGCAACGTCAACGCGATGTTCACCAACCTCTCGCGCCGCAGCCAGGGCCTCATCCAGCGCCAGCTGTCGCTCATCTCCGAACTGGAGTCGCGCGAGGCCGACCCGGACCAGCTGTCCTCGCTGTTCAAGCTGGACCA
The DNA here is from genome assembly GCF_044333485.1 of Streptomyces sp. NPDC020983. Classification (NCBI taxonomy): domain Bacteria; kingdom Bacillati; phylum Actinomycetota; class Actinomycetes; order Kitasatosporales; family Streptomycetaceae; genus Streptomyces; species Streptomyces sp. NPDC020983. Next base: position 195,762 of record NZ_JBIRRA010000006.1, read on the forward strand.
CCTCGCGACCCGTATGCGCCGCAACGGCGAGAACCTGCTGGTCCTCGCCGGTGAGGAGCCGGGCCGCCGGTGGACCCGGCCGGTCCCGCTGGTCGACGTGCTGCGCGCCGCAGCCTCCGAGGTGGAGCAGTACGAACGCATCGAGCTGACCTCCGTGCCCTCGGCCGAGGTCACCGGCCGCGTCGTCAACGACCTCGTGCACCTGCTCGCCGAGCTGCTGGAGAACGCCACGTCGTTCTCCTCGCCGCAGACCAAGGTGCGCGTCACCGGTCACGCCCTGCCCGACGGGCGGGTGCTGATCGAGATCCACGACACCGGTATCGGCCTGTCCCCGGAGGACCTGGCCGACATCAACGAGCGGCTGGCCAACCCGCCGACGGTGGACGTCTCCGTCTCCCGCCGCATGGGCCTGTTCGTGGTCGGCCGGCTGTCGCTGCGGCACGGTATCCGCATCCAGCTCCGCCCGTCCGACTCGGGCGGTACGACGGCGCTGGTCATGCTGCCGGTCGACGTCACGCAGGGCGCCGCCAAGGCGAACGCCGGAGCCGCCGGCCAGCGTCCCGGGGCCCCGGCCCCGGCCCCGGGCGGCCAGTCCGCGGCGGCCGGCGCCGTGCCGTCCGGCCCCGGCGGTCCCGGCCTCACCAGCGCGTTCGGCAACTCGCCGCAGGTCGGCAGGTCCGCACAGCGCGGCCAGGTGCAGGGCGGCGGGCAGCGTCCGGCGCTCAGCCCCGGCAACGTGCCGGACGCCTCCGGGCGCCCCGGTGGCCCGCAGCAGCCCCCGGCGCCCCGCTGGGCGGCGCAGGAGGGCCGGCAGGGCCAGGGCTTCGGCGACGACCGCGGCCTGCCGGACGCACCGCGCGGCCACGAGGACGTCGAGCCGGCGCCCGGCACCGGGGCCCGCGCGGACTTCCGGCAGGGCGGCGCGGACGACCCGTTCGGCGCCCGTCAGGACGGGCGCACCGGGCAGTTCCCGGCCCCGCAGACGCAGGACACCGGCCCCAGCGGCTTCCGCTCCGACGTCTTCGGCGGCCGTCCCGGCCCGCGCCAGGGCCCGTCGGCCACTCCCGACGCGCAGCCCGGCCAGGGTCAGGGCGGGCGCCCCGGCCAGGGCGGCCCGGGCGACACCGCGCAGTTCCCGGCGATCCGCGCCGAGGACGACTTCGCACCCGAGGGCTTCGGCCGCGACGGCTTCGGCCAGGACGGCTTCGGCCAGGACGCGCCGCGGCGCGAGGACACGGGGCAGTTCCCGGTCCGGCAGCAGGACGGCGGCGAGCGCCCCGAGCGGGACCTCCCGCGCGGCCGCACGCCGCAGGAGACGTACGGCACCGGGCAGTTCCCGGTGCAGGGCGGTCCCGGCGACACCGGGCAGTTCCCCCGCCCCGGCCGCGAGCAGGGCGACGGCACCGGGCAGTTCCGGCTCCCCGGCGGCCCCGGCGGCCGGGTGAACCCCGCCGCCCCCGCCGACACCGGCAGCTTCCGGGCCCCCGCCGGTCCGGGCGACACCGCGCAGTTCCCGCCGGTCCCGGCCCCGCCGCGGCCCGTGCAGCCCGGCCAGGGCAGCGGCCCCGGCGACACCGCGCAGTTCCCGGCCGTCCGCGCCGAGGACGGCTTCGGCGGCGGCACCGGCCAGTTCGCACCGCCCGCCGGCCGCCCGCAGGGCGCACCGGCCGGGCACGGCCTGCCCCCGCAGCAGCCCTACCAGGTGCCGGGTCTCGACGGGCCCGAGGGCGGCGACGGCACCGGCTCGCACCGCGGCCTGTTCCAGCCGCGCCGGGACCAGCCGCGCCAGGAGCCGCAGCCCGCGGAGCCGATGGCGCTGCCGCCGGCCCCGACGCGCGGGGACGAGCCGACGCCGATCTTCTCGGCGATCGAGTCCGACTGGTTCCGCACGGGCCAGGCGGAGCGGATGCAGCAGATCCACGTCGAGCAGGCCGGCCAGGGCCAGCAGGCTCCCGCGCCGCGCCCGGTGGGCCGCACCGCGCCGCCGCAGCGCCCCCGCACGACCGAACGCCCGGGTACGGCCGCCCCGCAGGCGCGGCCCGCCGCCCCGCAGAGCTCCCCCCAGCAGGCGCAGGCCGCGCCCGCAGGGCCGGTGGCGCAGCCGCTGCCGCGGGAGACGCCGAACTGGCGCACGTCGCCCAACGACGCGCTGCGCCAGCGCGCGGAGTCGGTGCGCGAGCCGTCCGCGGGCGGGGTCACCCCGTCGGGGCTGCCGCGCCGGGTGCCGCGCGCGAACCTCGTGCCCGGCGGCGCCGCGCAGGCGCAGCCGCAGCAGGGCGGTCCGCAGGTCTCCCGCGCCCCGGACGACGTCCGCGGCCGGCTGACCAACCTCCGGCGGGGTATCCAGCAGGGCCGGCAGGCCGGTGGCGGGCCCACCGACGGCCGTGGTTTCGGTACGAATCATCAGGAGCGTTAGTTGAGTGCGATGAGCCAGGCGGCACAGAACCTGAACTGGTTGATCACCAACTTCGTGGACAACACCCCCGGGGTGTCCCACACCGTGGTGGTCTCCGCCGACGGCCTGCTGCTCGCGATGTCCGACGGATTCCCCCGCGACCGCGCCGACCAGCTCGCCGCCGTCGCGTCAGGACTGACCTCGCTGACCGCCGGGGCCTCCCGCATCTTCGAGGGCGGCAACGTCAACCAGACCGTCGTCGAGATGGAACGCGGCTTCCTCTTCATCATGTCCGTCTCCGACGGCTCCTCCCTCGCAGTACTCGCCCACCCCGAGTGCGACATCGGCCTCGTCGGCTACGAAATGGCCCTGCTCGTCGACCGCGCAGGCACCGTACTCACCCCCGACCTCAGGGCAGAACTGCAGGGCAGCCTGATGCAGTAGCCCTGCACCCGACGCGGGCGCGCGGACCTCCCTCCGCCGCCCGCGCCACCGTCCGAACATCCGCCCGCACGTTCCCGTTTTTCCGCACCGCGACACGCACTGCCCGGACACGGAGGACCCTCATGACCCCGCCACCCGCCTCGCCGGGCCAAGGCCCGTACGGCGCGTCACATCACGCGCCGTACGGAGTGGAAGGCGACCAGCCGCTGGTGCGGCCGTACGCCATGACCGGTGGCCGCACCAGGCCCCGCTACCAGCTGGCGATAGAGGCGCTGGTGAGCACCACCGCCGACCCGATGCAGTACGCGGGACTGCTGCCGGAGCACCAGCGGATCTGCCACCTGACGCGCGAGATCAAGTCGGTGGCCGAGATCTCGGCACTGCTCGCCATCCCCCTGGGCGTGGCCCGCATCCTCGTGGCCGACCTCGCCGAGGCCGGCATGGTGGCCATCCACCAGCCCGGCAGCGGCGAGGCCGGCGGCCAGCCAGACGTGACTCTGCTTGAGAGGGTGCTCAGTGGACTTCGGAAGCTCTAGAGCACAGCCGCAGCCGTCGTACGGCTCGCAGCCGGCGCGGTCGACCACCTCCGCGAAGATCGTGGTCGCGGGCGGCTTCGGCGTGGGCAAGACCACGTTCGTCGGCGCCGTCTCCGAGATCAACCCGCTGCGCACCGAGGCCGTCATGACCTCGGCGTCGGCCGGCATCGACGACCTCAGCCACGTCCAGGACAAGACCACCACCACGGTCGCCATGGACTTCGGCCGCATCACGCTCGACGACGACCTGATCCTCTACCTGTTCGGCACCCCCGGCCAGGACCGCTTCTGGTTCATGTGGGACGACCTCGTGCGGGGCGCCATCGGCGCCGTCGTCCTCGTCGACACCAGGCGGCTGGCCGACTGCTTCCCCGCCGTCGACTACTTCGAGAACAGCGGCCTGCCCTTCGTCATCGCCCTCAACGGCTTCGACGGACACCAGCCGTACCGTCCCGAGGAGGTGCGGGAGGCGCTGCAGATCGGTCCCGAGGCGCCCATCATCACCACCGACGCCCGGCACCGCGCCGAGGCCAAGAGCGCGCTCATCACCCTCGTCGAACACGCCCTGCTGGCACGTCTCAAGTAGCACATGCCACCGGCGACTTGCCGGTGGAGGGGCTCGTGGCGGGCCGCCCGTGTCGTGCGACACGGGCGGCCCGCCTTCATAACATTTCGAGAGAGTTTCCGCCCGCGGCGACCACGGGACGCGCTCGGCCGGTGTCGCAGCGCGTACATATTTGCCGGCGTATGTCTGGTTTTCGGAGGATCGTCGGCTCTCCGCACGCCGGACACGCCTCCCCCGCGCTCTTCCCACACGTTTGGCTAGTACCCCCATGACGTGCTGGAATTCGCAGAACCCGAGCGTAGGAACGGCCGTCGTTGCGCCGTCGCCGAGAGGTTGTTGGTCCAGTGAGGAACACCAGGCGAGCCGAGACGGGGTCCGAGCACGGCCCGCGGGGGAATTTCACCCCGCCCCAGCGCCCCGGAGGCACTCCCGCGGACAGCGCGGGCGAGGTCCCCGCACCGCCCGACCCGGGCGGCCGCTTCAGCGTGCGCAACTGGCGGGTGGCCACCCGGCTGAACGCGATCCTCCTCATACCCGTGCTCGTCGCCCTCGTCTTCGGCGGCTTCCGCGTCAACAGCGCCGTCACCACCTGGCACCAGGCCGACGACGCGGTGCGCACCGCCGAACTGGTCCGCGCCGCCGCGACGTACAGCAACGCACTGATCAACGAGCGGGACAACACGGTGGTTCCGCTGCTCGCCGGGAAGACCGACGACCCGGCCGTGAAGGCCGCGCGGGTTGCCACCGACACCGCCGCCCAGTCCTTCAACGACGCGGCGGCCCGCATGCCGCACGAGGCCGGTCTGGTGCGCCGGATGGCCACCTTCCGCTCGGTCGAGCCGCAGCTCGCCTCACTCCGCAAGGCCGCGTACACCAAGAAGCTCAGCGGCGTGCAGACCGAGGAGTGGTACGTCAGGATCCAGCACCCGCTGATGGAGCTGGCCAACGAGCTGGGCTACGGCACCAGCAACATCACCGCCTACGGCCGCACGCTCTACGCCGACTCGCTGTCCAAGGCGGCGGAGTCGCTGACCCGCGCGATCGGCATGCACATCCTGGTCGAGCAGGACCCCTCCCCCGACGAGCTGGCGCTGATGAAGACGGCGCTCGGCTCGTACCAGTACCTGGAGGGCATCGCCCTGGAGGAGTACAACAGCGGCGGCACCACGCAGGACGTGCAGCGGCTGAAGGACGCGCAGAACGCCGCGCTCCAGAAGGGCCGGGACGCCGCGGCGCAGGCCAAGGACAAGGCGACCGCCGCCGGGCAGCAGTTCGTGGTGCCGCCGGCGCTGACCAAGATGGTCACCGAGATCGCCACCCCGGGCCGCACCACCGAGCAGCTCGCCGCCGAGGGCATCACGCCCGAGACCTACTTCGCGGCCTCCACGCTGTCCTTCGACGCCTACCGCACCGTCGAGGTGGCACTCGCCGACCAGGCGGCCTCGGACGCGGCGAAGATCGCCTCCGACGCCAAGCGGGACGCGATCGTCAACGCGGTGGTCGTGGTCCTCGCGCTGATCGCCGCCTTCGTGGTGGCCGGCATGATGGCGCGCACCATGAGCCGCAGCATGCGGCGGCTGCGCGGGGCGGCCTTCGAGATCGCCGAGACCCGGCTGCCCGCCATGGTCGACCAGCTGTCGCGCACCGACCCCGGGCGGGTGGACACCTCGGTCGCGCCCATCCCCATCACCACCCGCGACGAGATCGGCGAGGTCGCCCGCGCCTTCGACCAGGTCCACCGCGAGGCGGTCCGGCTGGCGTCGGAGCAGGCGCTGCTGCGCGGCAACGTCAACGCGATCTTCACCAACCTCAGCCTGCGCAACCAGGGCCTCATCCAGCGGCAGCTGGAGCTGATCACGGACCTGGAGAACAACGAGGCGGATCCGGACCAGCTGGAGAGCCTCTTCCGGATGGACCACCTCGCGACCCGTATGCGGCGCAACGGCGAGAACCTGCTGGTCCTCGCGGGCGAGGAGCCGGTCCGGCAGTGGAACCAGGCGGTGCCGCTGGTCGACGTGCTGCGCGCGGCCGCCTCCGAGGTGGAGGCCTACGACCGCATCGAGCTGATCGGGATCCCGGACACCGACATCCACGGCAGCGCGGTCAGCGACCTGGTGCACCTGCTGGCCGAGCTGCTGGAGAACGCCACCACCTTCTCCTCGCCGCAGACCAAGGTGCGGGTGACCGCGACCCGGCTGCCGGACGGCCGGGTGATGGTGGAGATCCACGACAAGGGCATCGGCCTGACCGCCGAGGACTTCGCCGACATCAACCACAAGCTGGCCGACCCGCCCACGGTGGACGTCGAGGTCGCCAAGCGCATGGGCCTGTTCGTGGTCGGCCGGCTGGCCGACCGGCACGGCATCCGCGTCCAGCTGCGGCCCTCCGGGGAGCAGGCGGGCACCACCTCGCTGGTGATGCTGCCCGAGCCGATCACCCACGGCGGTGGCGGCGAGGAGGAACTCGGCGGCAGCGAGAACGACTTCACCGTCTCGCGGATCGTCCCGGACGCCTTCGGCACGGCCACGCCGAGCGGCCGCACCGCGGCCGAGCTGGGCTTCGACGACTCCCGCTACGAGCAGGGCGGCCTCGACCCCGTGGGCCGCTCGCTGCGGCACGGCGACCGCCGGGCGCAGCTGGAGGCGGCCGTCGCCGCCGACCGCGCCGCCGAGCCGCCCGCCCCGCCGGAGCACCGGCAGGCGCCCGCGCAGGGCGCCGCAGCACCGCAGCAGGACCCGGAGGCCGGATACGGGCCGCAGGGCGGCTACGAGGCCGCGCAGGGCTACTCGCAGGGCTACGACGCCGGTTTCCCCCAGCAGTCGTACGAGCAGCCCCTCCAGGGCGGCTACGACGCGCAGGGCTACCCCGTGCCGCAGCAGCCGGACGGCTACGCCCAGGGGGGCGGTTACGAGACGTCCTACGGCCAGGGCTACGAGCAGCCCTACGCGCAGGGCTACGGGCAGCCGCCCCAGCAGAACGGATTCTTCGGGCAGACGTACGACCGGCAGGGCACGAGCGCCCCTGCGTCCTACGACGCGGGCGGCGACGGCGGCTACGGCGCGGGCGGCTACCCGCCGGCGGGCGGCGGGAGCGGGCAGCAGGCCGGCGCCGCAGACTACCGGCCTGCTCAGGGCGAGTGGCCGGGATCGGACGGGGGTGTAACCGAATCCGTTCCGCAGCTCCCCGAGCAGCCGTCGGACAGCGTAGGCTCCCCCTCGCTGACGGACGCCGGACTGCCGCGCCGCGACCGGAAGCCCCGTACGTCACAGCAGGATCAGCCCGCTCAGGAGTCGCCACAGCCCCAGAACCAGCCCCAGCCGGACGCCTCCGGTTGGCGGTCGAACAACGACGAGAACTGGCAGCGGGCCGAGACGGTCCGCGAGCCGAAGGCAGGCGGGGTCACCCCCTCCGGCCTGCCACGGCGGGTACCCAAGGCCAACCTGGTCCCGGGTGCCGCAACGCAGACCCCGCAGGGCGGCCCACAGGTCTCCCGCGCACCCGAAGACGTCCGCGGCCGGTTGAGTAACCTGCGGCGTGGCGTCCAGCAAGGGCGCACTGCTGGAACTGACACGAACGGACAGGCCTCCGACCCCCACTTCGGCGGCCCACAGAACCAGGAGCGCTAAGTTGAGTCCGATGAGCCAGGCGGCACAGAACCTGAACTGGTTGATCACCAACTTCGTGGACAACACCCCCGGGGTGTCCCACACCGTGGTGGTCTCCGCCGACGGCCTGCTGCTCGCGATGTCCGACGGATTCCCCCGCGACCGCGCCGACCAGCTCGCCGCCGTCGCGTCAGGACTGACCTCGCTGACCGCCGGGGCCTCCCGCATCTTCGAGGGCGGCAACGTCAACCAGACCGTCGTCGAGATGGAACGCGGCTTCCTCTTCATCATGTCCGTCTCCGACGGCTCCTCCCTCGCAGTACTCGCCCACCCCGAGTGCGACATCGGCCTCGTCGGCTACGAAATGGCCCTGCTCGTCGACCGCGCAGGCACCGTACTCACCCCCGACCTCAGGGCAGAACTGCAGGGCAGCCTGCTCGACTGAGCGTCGTCTTACCAGCGAACGGGCGTGCGGGCCCGCGACCGTCCCGGAACAGGGGCGGGCAGCGGGCACCGCGGCCGCAAGGAGGAGGACTCGTGAGCACGTCACCCGGCGCGCAGCCGTACGGCAGCTCGCACCAGCCGCCTGCGAATCCGTACCACCCGCAGCCAACGGCCGCGGGACGGCGCCCGCAGACGCCGAGCGGTTTCGTACGTCCGTACGCCATGACCGGCGGCCGCACCAGGCCGCGCTACCAGCTCGCCATCGAGGCGCTGGTCAGCACCACCGCGGACCCCGAGCGGCTGCGCGGTCAGCTGCCGGAGCACCAGCGGATCTGCCTGCTGTGCCGTGAGGTCAAGTCGATCGCGGAGATCTCCGCGCTGCTGACGATCCCGCTCGGCGTGGTCAGGATCCTGGTGGCCGACCTGGCCGAGGCCGGGCTGGTCACGATTCACCAGCCGGGCGGCGACGAGGCCGCCGGCGGACAGCCAGATGTGACACTGCTTGAGAGGGTGCTCAGTGGACTTCGGAAGCTCTAGCGGCCCGGCGCGCGCCACTACTTCCGCGAAAATCGTCGTGGCGGGCGGCTTCGGCGTGGGCAAGACCACGTTCGTCGGCGCCGTCTCCGAGATCAACCCGCTGCGCACCGAGGCCGTCATGACCTCGGCGTCGGCCGGCATCGACGACCTCAGCCACGTCCAGGACAAGACCACCACCACGGTCGCCATGGACTTCGGCCGCATCACGCTGGACCAGGACCTGATCCTCTACCTGTTCGGCACCCCCGGCCAGGACCGCTTCTGGTTCATGTGGGACGACCTCGTGCGGGGCGCCATCGGCGCCGTCGTCCTCGTCGACACCAGGCGGCTGGCCGACTGCTTCCCCGCCGTCGACTACTTCGAGAACAGCGGCCTGCCCTTCGTCATCGCCCTCAACGGCTTCGACGGACACCAGCCGTACAGCCCCGAAGAGGTCCGCGAGGCGCTGCAGATCGGTCCCGAGGCGCCCATCATCACCACCGACGCCCGGCACCGCGCCGAGGCCAAGAGCGCGCTCATCACCCTCGTCGAGCACGCCCTGCTGGCCCGCCTGCGCTGAGCGCACGTACGCGAAGGGGCCCCGCAACCGTTCCGGTTGCGGGGCCCCTTCGCGTACGGCGCGGGGCGGGCTCAGCCCTGCCAGGAGTGCGGGGCGCGGAAGCCCGGGGTGCGCTCCAGCCGGCGCCAGCCGGCGGTGGAGCGGGCGGGACGGGCGGGAGCGCCGTCACCGCCGGCCGCGGCCCGGGCGAGCAGGATCGCGGTGATCGCGGCCAGCTCCTCGGGGGCGACATGGCCCTTCTCGACGCGCACGAGGGAATCGGCGGGTGTGCTCACAGTGGTCTCCATGGGTACTGGCTACCGGGGTGGTGGCGGTTGCCGGGCGGCAGGTTCGCGGGGTGGGCGGCTGCGGGTGCGGGCTACTGCGGCGGGTTGCCGTGCTTGCGCGAGGGTAGGTCCGCGTGCTTGGTGCGGAGCATGGCCAGCGAGCTGATCAGCACCTCGCGGGTCTCCGCCGGGTCGATGACGTCGTCCACCAGGCCGCGTTCGGCGGCGTAGTAGGGATGCATCAGCTCGGCCTTGTACTCCTTGACCATGGCGGCGCGCATGGCCTCGGGGTCGTCGGCACCGGCGATCTGCCGGCGGAAGATGACGTTGGCCGCGCCCTCGGCGCCCATCACCGCGATCTCGTTGGTCGGCCACGCGTAGGTCAGGTCGGCGCCGATGGACTGGCTGTCCATCACGATGTACGCGCCGCCGTAGGCCTTGCGCAGGATCAGCGAGATCCTCGGCACGGTGGCGTTGCAGTAGGCGTACAGCAGCTTGGCACCGTGCCTGATGATCCCACCGTGCTCCTGACTGACGCCCGGGAGGAAGCCGGGGACGTCCAACAGGGTGATGATCGGGATGTTGAAGGCGTCGCACATTTGCACGAAGCGGGCCGACTTCTCGGACGCCTCGATGTCCAGCACGCCGGCCAGCGACGCGGGCTGGTTGGCGACGATGCCGACCACCTGGCCGCCGAGCCGGGTCAGGGCGCAGATGATGTTGGTGGCCCAGCGCTCGTGGACCTCCAGGTACTCGCCGTCGTCGACGATCTCCTCGATGACCTTGTGCATGTCGTACGAGCGGTTCGCGTCGGCGGGCACCAGGTCGAGCAGCGCCTCGCTGCGCCGGTCGGCCGGGTCCTGGCTCTCGACGGCCGGCGGGTTCTCCCGGTTGTTCTGCGGCAGCAGCGAGAGCAGGTAGCGCACCTCCTCCAGGCAGGTCTGCTCGTCGTCGTACGCGAAGTGCGCGACGCCGGAGACCGCGGAGTGGACGTCCGCGCCGCCCAGCCCGTTCTGGGTGATCTGCTCGCCGGTGACGGCCTGGACCACGTCCGGGCCGGTGATGAACATCTGCGAGGTCTCGCGGACCATGAAGACGAAGTCGGTGAGCGCCGGGGAGTACGCGGCGCCGCCCGCGCACGGGCCGAGCATCACGCTGATCTGCGGGATGACACCGGACGCGCGCGTGTTGCGCTGGAAGATGCCGCCGTAGCCGGCGAGCGCGGAGACGCCCTCCTGGATACGGGCGCCGGCGCCGTCGTTGAGCGAGATCAGCGGGGCGCCGGCCGCGATGGCCATGTCCATGATCTTGTGGATCTTCGTGGCGTGCGCCTCGCCGAGCGCCCCGCCGAAGATCCGGAAGTCGTGCGCGTAGACGAAGACCGTCCGGCCGTGGACGGCGCCCCAGCCGGTGATCACACCGTCGGTGTAGGGGCGCTTCTCCTCCAGGCCGAAGCCCGTCGCGCGGTGCCGCCGCAGCGGCTCCACCTCGCGGAAGGTGCCCTCGTCGAGCAGCAGGTCGATCCGCTCGCGGGCGGTCAGCTTGCCCTTGGCGCGCTGTGCCTCGGTCGCCTTCTCGCTCGGTCCGGCGACGACCTGGGCGCGGATGGCGAGGAGCTCGGCCACCCGTCCCCGGGTGTCGGTCACCTCTGCGGGCACCTCTTCCGATGTGGTCATGCAACGACAGTACGAGCCGGGAGCCGGGAAATGGGCCATCGACTTCGTACAGTGTCCGTCGCCGCTTCATGGCGGAATCCCACAGAAGCCGGTCGGCGGCCGTGTTCCGCTTCCGTGCGCGGGGCCCGCGCAATCCGCGGGCCCCGCCTCGTTCACCGTCCCCGCCGGGTCAGCGGCCCTCGACCGCGGCGGCCAGTGCGAGCAGCCGGCGGGCCTCCTCGACATGCAGGTTCTCGATCATCCTGCCGTCCACGGTGACCACTCCACGGCCCTGTGACGTGGCCTGATCGAAGGCCTCGACGATCCTCCGGGCCCTTTCGACGTTCTCCTTCGCCGGTGCGAAGATCCGGTTGCAGGGCTCGATCTGCTTCGGGTGGATGAGGGTCTTGCCGTCGAAGCCGAACTGGCGGGCTTGGAGGGTTTCCGCTTCGAATCCGGGCAGATCCGTGACGTCGTTGTAGACACCGTCCAAGACGGCCTTGCCCTCGGCGCGGGCCGCGAGCAGCGCGAGGGAGAGCGCCCCGAGCAGCGGGGCGCGTCCCGGGACGTGCTCGGCGTGCAGTTCCTTGGCCAGGTCGTTGGTGCCCAGGACCAGCACGGTCAGCCGCTCGGAGGCGGCCGCGACCGCCCGCGCGGCGAACATCGCAGCCGGCGTCTCGACCATCGCCCAGACCGCGGTGCGGTCCGGGGCGCCGGCCGCCTCCAGGGCGGTGACCACGGCGGTCACGGTGCCGGGGTCGTCCACCTTGGGCACGACGACGGCGTCCGGCCCGGCCTGCGCGGCGGCCCTCAGGTCGTCCGCGTGCCACGGGGTGCCCGGCGCGTTGACGCGTACGGTCACCTCGCGGTGGCCGAAGCCGCCGGCCGCGACGGCGGCGGCGACCCGCTCGCGGGCGGCGGGCTTGGCGTCGGGGGCGACGGAGTCCTCCAGGTCGAGGATCAGCGCGTCGGCCGGCAGGGTGCGGGCCTTCTCCAGGGCGCGCTCGTTGGCGCCGGGCATGTAGAGGACGGAGCGGCGGGGACGCGGGGTCCCGGCGGGGGCGGTCGTCACAGGCCCACCCTCTCGGCCGCCGCGTAGGAGGCGGCCAGTTCGGGGTCGCGCGCGGCGAGCGCGTCGGCGAGTTCGGCGACCACCCGGCACTGCTTGTAGGTCGCGTCGTCCTGCATCTTGCCGTCGATCATGACGGCGCCCGTGCCGTCGCCCATCGCGCCGATCACCCGCCGGGCCCACGCCACGTCGGCGGGCGCCGGCGAGAAGACCCGCTTGGCGACGTCGATCTGGGCAGGGTGCAGCGTCCAGGCGCCGACGCAGCCGAGCAGGAAGGCGTTGCGGAACTGGTCCTCGCAGGCCGTGAGGTCCTGGATGTCGCCGAAGGGCCCGTAGTACGGCAGGATGCCGTGCGCGGCGCAGGCGTCCACCATGCGGGCGATGGTGTAGTGCCACAGGTCCTGCTGGTGCGTGACGCGGGGGGCGTCGCCCTGGGGGTCCTCGCGGACGAGGTAGCCGGGGTGGCCGCCGCCGACCCGGGTGGTCTTCATCCGTCGGCTCGCGGCCAGGTCGGCCGGGCCGAGCGAGATGCCCTGCATGCGGGGGCTGGCGCCGGCGATCTCCTCGACGTTGCCGACGCCTGCGGCGGTCTCCAGGATCGCGTGCACCAGCAGCGGCCGGTCCAGGCCCGCGCGTGCCTCCAGCTGGGCGAGCAGCCGGTCCACGTAGTGGATGTCCTGGGCGCCCTCCACCTTGGGCACCATCACCACGTCGAGCCGGTCGCCGATCTCGGTGACCAGGGTGATCAGGTCGTCCAGGGCCCAGGGCGAGTCCAGGCTGTTGATCCTGGTCCACAGCTGGGTGCCGCCGAGGTCGGCCTGCCGTGCGACGGAGACCAGCCCCGCACGGGCGGCCTCCTTGCGGTCGGCGGGAACGGCGTCCTCCAGGTTGCCGAGCAGCACGTCCACCCGCCGGGCCAGGGCGGGCACCTTGGCGGCCATCTTCTCGTTGCCGGGGTCGAAGAAGTGGATCATCCGCGAGGGCCGGAAGGGCACCTCGTGCAGGGGGGCCGGCGCCCCCACGGCCAGCGGGCGGAAGAAGTCCTTCGCCGAGCGCATGCGTTCTCCCGGTGGGTCGGGTCGAGGGTTCGCCGCTCACCCTATGGCCGCCGGGCCGCGGAGGTTACCCGTCAGTATGTGTGCTGTTGGTCACCGGACGTCAGGTCCGCGCCCCCATCGTGCGCGATCCCCCGCTCCCGCCGGGTGCTGACGCGCGCGGGGCGGGCCGCCGGATGCCCGGCGCCCGCCCCGCCGCCCGCCTCACTCCTGCGGTTCGAGCCCGGCCCGCAGCAGCCCGTAGGCGTAGGCGTCGTCCAGCGCCTGCCAGCTCGCGGCGATGACGTTGTCCGCGACGCCCACCGAGGACCACTCGAACTCGCCGTCCGTGGTCGTGATCAGCACGCGCGTCGTGGAGTCGGTACCGCGGGTGCCCTCCAGGATGCGGACCTTGTAGTCGACGAGCGCGAACTCGGCGAGCTTGGGGTAGATCCGCTCCAGCGCCTTCAGCAGCGCCCTGTCCAGCGCGTTGACCGGGCCGTTGCCCTCGGCGGTCGCGACGATCCGCTCCCCCTTGGCCCACAGCTTGACCGTCGCCTCGTTGGCGTGCACGCCGTCGGGACGGTCCTCGGTGATGACCCGCCAGGACTCGGTGCGGAAGAAGCGCCGCGGCCCGCCGTCCACCGTGCGGTCCATCTCGCCGCGCAGCAGCAGCGCGAAGGACGCGTCCGCGGCCTCGTACGTGTAGCCCTGCAGCTCGCGCTCCTTGACACGCGCCACCACCCGGCCCACCAGCTCGCGGTCCTCGCCGAGGTCGATGCCCAGCTCGCGGCCCTTGAGCTCGATCGAGGCGCGGCCGGCCATGTCGGACACCAGCATCCGCATGGTGTTGCCGACCAGCTCGGGGTCGATGTGCTGGTAGAGGTCCGGGTCCACCTTGATCGCCGAGGCGTGCAGGCCCGCCTTGTGCGCGAACGCCGAGACCCCCACGTACGGCTGGTGCGTGGACGGCGGCAGGTTGACGGCCTCGGCGATGGCGTGCGAGATGCTGGTCATCTTCGCGAGCGCGCCCTCGGGCAGCACCCGGCGGCCGTGCTTGAGCTCCAGCGCCGCGACGACGGGGAAGAGGTTGGCGTTGCCGACCCGTTCGCCGTAGCCGTTGGCGGTGCACTGCACGTGCGTGGCACCGGCGTCGACCGCGGCAAGGGTGTTGGCGACCGCGCAGCCGCCGTCGTCCTGCGCGTGGATGCCGAGCCGCGCGCCGGTGTCGGCGAGCACCAGTCCGGTGACGGCCTGCACCTGCGCGGGCAGCATCCCGCCGTTGGTGTCGCACAGGACGACCACGGACGCGCCCGCCTCGTGCGCGGCCCGTACGACCGCGGTGGCGTACTCGGCGTTGGCGCGGTAGCCGTCGAAGAAGTGCTCGCAGTCGACGAACACCCTGCGCCCCTGCGCCACCAGGTGGGAGACGGTGTCGGAGACCATCGCCAGGTTCTCGTCCAGCGTCGTGCGCAGCGCCAGCTCGACGTGCCGGTCGTGCGATTTGGCGACGAGCGTGATCACCGGCGCCCCCGAGTCGAGCAGCGCCTTGACCTGCGGGTCGTCCGCGGCCTTCCCACCCGCCCGGCGGGTCGCGCCGAACGCCACCAGGGTGGCGTGTTCGAGGTCCAGCTCCTGGGCGGCTCGTGCGAAGAATTCGGTGTCCCGTGGGTTCGCCCCGGGCCAGCCGCCCTCGATGAACCCCACCCCGAAGTCGTCCAGGTGCCGGGCGATCGTCAGCTTGTCGGCGACGGTGAGGTTGATCCCCTCACGCTGGGCGCCGTCGCGCAGCGTGGTGTCGAACACGTGGAAGCTGTCGTGCGGTGCGGCAGTCATGGCTTGAGAAACTCCTGTCGGGTGGTGAGTGGGTTACCGCCCGGGGCTCCGGCCCCGGGCGGATCCAGCTCCACTTGCCCCCATCATCCCCGTGCGTTTCCGCCTCCGGCGCGGGTGGTCCGGAAACGAAAAAACCTCTCGCGGATGCGAGAGGTCTGCACGCGGGTCTGGGACACGGTGACGTTCCACTGGGGTCAGGGCAACGTCACTGCGGACCGGCGTGCTTGCTGCCAATAATGACGGCGAGATGCACGCGGTCAGTGTTGCACAACCCCGCCGCTCCGCGGGACGGGATCTCACCATGCGGGCGCCTGCGCCGAGCGGGGCGGTGCGCCGGGGACGCGGGGAACCGCGCCCCCGGGCGACCCGCCGCCGCGGGGCGGGGGCGGTCACGCGCCGAGCGGGTGCATCCAGCCGTGGGGGTCGGGGGCCTGGCCGGTCTGGATGTCGAGGAGCGCGGCACGCAGCCGCATGGTGACCTCGCCGGGGGTCCCGTCCGCGACGACCCAGTCGGCCCGGGTGGACTTCACCGAGCCGACCGGCGTGATGACCGCGGCCGTGCCGCAGGCGAAGACCTCCGTGAGGCTGCCGTCCTCGTTGTGGCTGCGCCAGTCGTCGACGCCGATACGGCCCTCGGCCACCTCGTAGCCGAGGTCCGCGGCGATGCGCAGCAGCGAGTCGCGGGTGATGCCCGGGAGCAGGGAGCCGCTCAGCTCCGGGGTGACGATGCGGTTGCCGTACACGAAGTACAGGTTCATGCCGCCCATCTCCTCGATCCAGCGGCGCTCGATCGCGTCGAGCCACACCACCTGGTCGCAGCCGTGCTCTGTGGCCTGGGCCTGGGCGACGAGGGAGGCCGCGTAGTTGCCGCCGGTCTTGGCGGCGCCGGTGCCGCCGGGGGCGGCGCGGACGTACTCCTCGGAGAGCCACACGGAGACGGGCTGGACACCGCCGGAGAAGTACGCACCGGCCGGGGAGGCGATGACGACGAAGAGGTACTCGTTGGCGGGGCGGACACCGAGGCCGACCTCGGTGGCGAACATGAAGGGCCGCAGGTACAGGGAGGCCTCACCGGCGCTGGGGACCCAGCCGCGGTCCTGCCGGACGAGCACGTCGCAGGCCTCGATGAAGGTCTCCACGGGCAGCTCGGGCATGGCCAGCCGGCGGGCGGAGGCCCGGAAGCGCTCGGCGTTGGCCTCCGGGCGGAAGGTGGCGACGGTCCCGTCGGGCTGCCGGTAGGCCTTGAGGCCCTCGAAGATGGTCTGCGCGTAGTGCAGCGTCATGTTCGCGGGCTCGATCGACAGCGGCGCGTACGGCACCAGCTGCGCGTCGTGCCAGCCGCGGCCCTCGGTCCACTTGATGGTGACCATGTGGTCGGTGAAGTGGCGGCCGAAGCCGGGGTCGGCCAGGATCGCGTCGCGCTCGGCGACGGGCAGCGGGTGCGCGGACGGCTTCAGCTCGATCGTGGGCGTCGTCATGGTGTGTGTCCTTCAGGTGCGTCGTGTTCTGCTGCCGTGTCCGCTGCCACCTGTGGCGCCCCATTTGCTAGGACGTCCAAGTTCCAGGCCGTAACGCGGCCCCGCCTCCGATTATCGCAGTGGCGGGGCCGGGTACCTACCTGCGGTGCCGGGTCAGCCGGAAACCCGGGCGGCCAGCGCGTCGCCGATCTCGACCGTGGAGCGGGCGGGGCCGCCGGTGCGCTCGGCGAGATCGGCCTGGACGGCGGCGTCGATCCGGTCGGCCTCCGCGTCGTAGCCGAGGTGGCGCAGCAGCAGCGCCACGGACAGCACGGTCGCGGTCGGGTCGGCCTTGGACTGGCCGGCGATGTCCGGGGCCGAGCCGTGGACCGGCTCGAACATCGACGGGAACTCACGGCCGGGGTTGATGTTGCCGCTCGCGGCGACGCCGATGCCGCCGGAGACGGCCGCGGCGAGGTCGGTGATGATGTCGCCGAAGAGGTTGTCGGTGACGATGACGTCGAAGCGCTCGGGCTGGGTGACCAGGAAGATGGTCGCGGCGTCGACGTGCAGGTAGTCGGTGCTGACCTCGGGGTACTCCCGGCCGACCTGCTCGAAGATCCGGGTCCACAGGTGGCCGGCGTGCACGAGCACGTTGTTCTTGTGCACCAGCGTGAGCTTCTTGCGCGGGCGGGCCTGCGCCCGGTCGTACGCGTCGCGCACCACGCGCTCGATGCCGAACGCGGTGTTGAGGCTGACCTCGGTGGCGACCTCGTGCGGGGTGCCGGTGCGGATCACCCCGCCGTTGCCGGTGTAGGGGCCTTCGGTGCCCTCGCGGACGACGACGAAGTCGATCTGCGGGCTGCCCGCGAGGGGGGTGCCGACACCCGGGTAGAGCTTGCTCGGGCGCAGGTTCACGTGGTGGTCGAAGGCGAAGCGCAGTTTGAGCAGGAAGCCGCGCTCCAGCACGCCCGAGGGCACGGACGGGTCGCCGATCGCGCCCAGCAGGATCGCGTCGTGCTGCTTGAGCTGCTCCAGGTCCTCGTCGGTGAGGGTCTGCCCGGTGGCGTGATACCGCTTGGCGCCGAAGTCGAACTCCTTCGTCTCCAGCTTGGTGTCGGAGGGAAGGACGGCGGAGAGGACCTTGAGGCCCTCGGCGACCACTTCCTGGCCGATTCCGTCACCGGGGATCACTGCGAGGCTGAGGCTTCGAGACATGTCCGGAACCGTACTCCCCATCCCAGCCGGTGACATCCGATGTCCGCATGTCGGACATCGGTGGACGGCGGCCCGGTCAGGGGCGCGCGGCCCCGGCAGGGAGTGGGATCAGTCGTTCTCGTGGCCGGTGCTGCCGCCGTTGTCACGGCGGTCCAGGCTGCGCTGGAGGGCGCGCAGGGCGTTCTGGCGGGCGGTGTCGTCCATGAGGGATCAACTCCTGGAAGAAAGCGGGAGGAACGGGCGGAGGTGCCGCGGTACTGCGAGGAGGACGCGGAACGGGGCGGGGGTCCGGCCGCGGGGGTGACCCGCTCGGGTGGCCTGCTGGACGCACTTCCGCCGCTCGCCGGATGGGCGAGACGTCTCGCTTCCTACAAAGCTAGGACAGCCTGCTCGTCCTGTCGCCACAATTACTCGGACTTCCTACTATCTGAGACAGACGATCACCCGTTCGCGGACCCGGTGGTCGCGAACGGGTGATCGTCGGGGAGCGCCCGCGGCGCCCGCCGTCAGCCCATGTGCGGGTAGCGGTAGTCCGTGGGCGGCGCCAGGGCCTCCTTGATGGCCCGGGTGGACGTCCAGCGCATCAGGTTCTGCGCCGCGCCCGCCTTGTCGTTGGTGCCCGAGGCGCGGCCGCCGCCGAAGGGCTGCTGACCGACGACGGCACCGGTCGACTTGTCGTTGACGTAGAAGTTGCCCGCCGCGTCCCGCAGCCGCTCGGTCGTGTACGTCACCGCGGTCCGGTCCCGGGCGATGACCGACCCGGTCAGGGCGTAGTCGGCGACGGACTCCATCTGGTCCAGCATCGCCTCGTAGGCCCCTTCCTCACCGTCGTCGTAGACGTGCACGGCGAGCACCGGGCCGAAGTACTCCTGCGTGAAGACCTCGTTGCCCGGGTCGGTGCAGGCGAGCACGGTCGGGCGGACGAACCAGCCCACCGAGTCGTCGTACGTGCCGCCCGCGACGACCTCGATCGTCGGGTCGGCCTTGGCGCGGTCGATGGCGGCCTTGTTCTTGGCGAAGGCCCGCTCGTCGATGAGGGCGCCGACGAAGTTGGACAGGTCGGTGACGTCGCCCATCGTGATGCCGTCGACCTCGGCCGCGAAGTCCTCCTTGAAGCCGGACTCCCAGATCGAGCGCGGGATGTACGCGCGCGAGGTCGCCGAGCACTTCTGGCCCTGGTACTCGAAGGCGCCGCGCGTCAGCGCCGTCCTGAGCACCGCCGGATCCGCGGAGGGGTGTGCGACCAGGAAGTCCTTGCCGCCGGTCTCGCCGACGATCCGCGGGTAGGAGCGGTAGCGCTCGATGTTCTCGCCGACCGTGCGCCACAGGTGCCGGAAGGTCCGGGTGGAGCCGGTGAAGTGGATGCCGGCCAGCATCGGGTGCGGCAGCGCGACCTCGGAGACCGCCAGGCCGTCGCCGGTCACCAGGTTGATGACGCCGTCGGGCAGGCCGGCCTCCCGCAGCACCCGCATGACCTGCACCGCCGAGTGGGTCTGTGTGGGCGACGGCTTCCACACCACGACGTTGCCCATGAGGGCGGGCGCGGTGGGCAGGTTGCCGGCGATGGCGGTGAAGTTGAAGGGTGTGATCGCGTAGACGAAGCCCTCCAGCGGCCGGTGGTCCAGCCGGTTCCACACGCCGGGCGCGTTGACGACCGGCTGCTCGGCGAGGATCTGCCGGGCGTAGTGGACGTTGAAGCGCCAGAAGTCGACGAGTTCGCAGGGGCTGTCGATCTCCGCCTGCTGCACGGTCTTGGACTGGCCGAGCATGGTGGAGGCGACCAGCGTCTCCCGCCAGGGGCCGGACATCAGCTCGGCGGCGCGCAGGAAGACCGCGGCGCGCTCGTCGAAGGGCAGCGCGCGCCAGGCCGGGGCCGCGGCCAGGGCGGCGTCGATCGCGTCGCGCGCGTCCTGTTCCGTGGCGTTGGCGTAGGTGCCCAGGACCTGCGCGTGGTTGTGCGGCTGCACGACGTCGAAGCGCTCGCCGCCGCCCATCCGCTCGGTGCCGCCGATGGTCATCGGCAGCTCGGCGGGGTGCGCGGCCAGCTCCTTGAGCCTGGCCTCCAGACGGGCCCGCTCGGGGCTGCCGGGGGCGTAGGTGTGCACCGGCTCGTTGACCGGGGCGGGGACCTGGGTCACGGCGTCCATGGGAGTGTCTCCTCGGGGGGTCGGGCCGTCAGCGGCCGGCGGCGGGGGCGAAGGAGCGCAGGAAGAAGGCCAGGTTGGCGGGGCGCTCGGCGAGGCGGCGCATGAAGTATCCGTACCAGTCTGCGCCGTACGGCACATAGATCCGCATACGTTCCCCTTCGTCCGCGAGCCGCCGCTGCTCGGCGGTGCGGATGCCGTAGAGCATCTGGAACTCGTACGTGCCGGGGGCGCGGCCGTGGCGTGCGGCGAACTCCTGGGCGATGGCGATCATGCGCGGGTCGTGCGAGCCGACCATCGGGTAGCCGTCGCCGGCGAAGAGCGTGCGCAGCGCGCGGACGTACGCCTTGTCGACGTCCCGCTTGTTCTGGAAGGCGACCCGGGCCGGCTCCTTGTAGGCGCCCTTGACCAGCCGCACCCGGGAGCCGGCGACGGCGAGCGCGCGGGCGTCCTCCTCGGTGCGGAAGAGGTAGGACTGCAGGACCGCGCCGGTGCCCGGGTGCTCCTTGCGCAGCTCGGCGAGGATCGCGAGCGTGGAGTCCACGGTGGTGTGGTCCTCCATGTCCAGCGTCACCGTGGTTCCGGTCTCGGAGGCCAGTTCGGCGACGGCCCGGACACCCGCGAGCGCGATGTCGTGGCCGCCGTCGGGAAGGGCCTGGCCGAAGGCGGACAGCTTGACCGAGACCTCGGCGCGGGCGCCGAGCCGCTCGTCGCGCAGCGTCTCCAGCAGACGCAGGTAGGCGTCACGGGTCGCGGTGGCGGTGGCCCGGTCGGTGACGTCCTCGCCGAGGTGGTCGAGGGTGACGTCCAGGCCGCTCGCGGTGAGGGCGCGCACGGTGTCGAGGGCGGGGTGCAGGGCGTCGCCGGCGACGAAGCGGTTCACGACCGGGCGGGTGACGGGCGCGGCGGCGACGACGCGGCGCATGCGGTCGCTGCGCGAGGCGGCGAGCAACACGGGACCGAACACGGGTGTCCTCCAGAACACGTCCGGAACAGCAGGATCGTCGGCGGACAGGCTCCGACACCGTGAAATCTAGGCCTCGCCCGCCCGCCCGGCCATCGACAGCTGTCACGCATCGCCCCGCCGTCCCTCATACAGATGTATGAGGGACAATGGCCGGGTGCGAGCTGAGTACGGGGACCACAGCGATCTCCAGGACCTGGTCGACGAGGTGTCGGCGCTGCTCGGCGCCCCCGCCACGCTGGAGGACCGGGACTTCCGGCTGATCGCCTTCGGGGTGCACGACAGCGAGGACGCGGCGGCGCTCGACCCCGTGCGCACCCGCTCCATCCTGACCCGCCACTCCACCGCGGAGGTGCGCGCGTGGTTCGAGCGGTTCGGCATCGCGCGCGCCACCGGCCCGCTCCGCATCCCCGCCGCCCCCGACGCGGGCGTGGTGCGCGGACGGCTGTGCCTGCCCGTGCGGCACGCCGGGTTCGTCTACGGCTACGTGTGGCTGCTGGACGAGGCCGAGCACTCCCCCGCCCAGCTGTCCGCCGCGATGGCGGTGGCCGGCCGGATCGGCGAGCGGCTCGCCGCGATGTCGCTGGCCGGGGCCGAGACCGGGCGGGCGCTGCGCGCGCTGCTGACCGCCTCCGGGCGCGCCGACCGGGACACCGCCGAGGACGCGCTGCGGCTGGCCCTGGACCGCGACGCGGACGAGCCGCACGCGCTGGTGTGCGTCCGCGCGCCCGCCGGGGAGACCCCGGGCGCGCTGCCGGGGCTGCGGACCGTCCCGTCGGGCGCGGCGCTGGCCCGGGTGCCGGAGCGGGGGCGCGGCGAGCTGGTCGCGCTGCTGGTGCGGCTGCGCGCCCGGGAGGTGCTGGGCCCGGCCCGGACGGCCGCGGCCCGGCTGCTCGACGCGGTGGGATCGCCCGGCGCGGTGGCCGGGATCGGCGCGCCGCGCGGCACGCTGGGCGAGCTTCCCGCGGCCTGGCGCGAGGCCACGTCGGCGGCGCGGGCCGCGCACGCGCAGCCCGAGCTGGGCCCGATCGCGAAGTGGTCGACGCTCGGCCCCTACCGGCTGCTCACCGCGCTGCCCACCGGGACGCCTCCGGACCCCGCGGTCGCGCCGCTGCTCACCCCGGACCACCAGGAGCTGGCGCACACCGCCGAGGTCTTCCTCGACCACGCCGGCCAGGCCGGGCGGACGGCCACCGCGCTCGCCATCCACCGGCAGACGCTGTACTACCGGCTCTCCCGGATCGAGCAGCTCACCGGTCTCGACCTCGCGGACGGCGAGGCCCGGCTGCTGCTGCACATGGCGCTCAAGGCCGCCCGGCTGTGACGTTCCGCCCGGGGAACGCCGCGGCGCCGCCCCCTCGGTGCGAGGGGGCGGCGCCGGGGACGTGCCGAAGGCTCAGTCCGTCAGGTTGACCGCACGGGCCGAGGTGGCGCCGATCTCGCCGGCGATGTCGGTGAGCACGCCCGCCGGGATCGTCGAGTCGACGGTGAGGGCGACCAGCGCGTCGCCACCGGCCGTGGAGCGGGCGACCTGCATGCCGGCGATGTTGACACCGACCTCACCGAGGATGCGGCCGATGGTGCCGACGACACCGGGGCGGTCGGTGTAGCGCAGGAAGGCCATGTGGTCGGCGAGCGCGAGGTCCACGTCGTTGTCGTCCACGGCGACGATCTTCTGCAGGTGCTTGGGGCCGGCCAGCGTGCCGGACACCGCGACGGCCGTGCCGTCGGCGAGCGTGCCGCGCACGGTCACCACGTTGCGGTGGTTGGGCGACTCCGAGCTGGTGGTCAGCCGCACCTCGACACCGCGCTCCTGCGCGAACAGCGGCGCGTTGACGTAGCTGACGGTCTCGTCGACGACGTCCTCGAAGACACCCTTGAGCGCGCTCAGTTCGAGGATCTTCACGTCGTGCTGGGTGACCTCGCCGCAGACCTCGACGTCGAGCCGGGCGGCGACCTCGCCGGCCAGCGCGGTGAAGATCCGGCCGAGCTTCTCGGCCAGCGGCAGCGCGGGCTTGACGTCCTCGGCGATGACACCGCCCTGGACGTTGACCGCGTCCGGGACCAGCTCGCCGGCGAGCGCCAGGCGCACCGACTTCGCGACGGCGATACCGGCCTTCTCCTGCGCCTCGTCGGTGGAGGCGCCCAGGTGCGGGGTGGCCACGACGTTGTCGAACTGGAAGAGCGGCGAGTCGGTGCACGGCTCCTTGGCGAAGACGTCCAGGCCCGCGCCCGCGACCCGGCCCTCCTTGAGGGCCGAGGCCAGGGCCTCCTCATCGACGATGCCGCCGCGGGCGGCGTTGACGATCCGGACCGAGGGCTTGACCTTGTGCAGCGCCTCGTCGCCGATGAGCCCGAGGGTCTCCGGCGTCTTGGGCAGGTGCACGGTGATGAAGTCGGACTGCTCCAGCAGCTCGTCCAGCGTCAGCAGCTTGACGCCCATCTGGGCGGCGCGCGCGGGCTGCACGTAGGGGTCGTAGGCGACGACGTTCATCCCGAAGGCCGACATGCGCTGCGCCACCAGGACGCCGATGCGGCCGAGGCCCACCACGCCGAGCGTCTTCTCGCTCAGCTCGACGCCGGTGTACTTGTTGCGCTTCCACTCGCCGTTCTTCAGCGCGGCGTTGGCCGGCGGGATGTTGCGGGCGGTGGCGATCAGCAGACCGCAGGCCAGCTCGGCGGCGGTGACGATGTTGGAGGTCGGCGCGTTGACGACCATGACGCCGGCTTTGGTGGCGGCGGAGACGTCGACGTTGTCCAGGCCGACACCGGCGCGGGCGACGACCCGGAGTTTGCGGGCGGCGGCGATGGCCTCGGCGTCCACCTTGGTGGCGCTGCGGATCAGGATCGCGTCCACGTCGGCGATCGCGGGAAGCAGTTCGGCTCGGTCGGCACCGTTGCAGTGCCGGATCTCGAAGTCCGGCCCGAGCGCGTCCACCGTGGCCGGCGACAGCTCTTCTGCGATGAGTACGACAGGCTTCTGGCTCACGTGGTCCTCACTTGTCCTTCGTGGGCGGCCGAGTCCCGTACGACCGCTACCAGGGAGGTTTCGGGGGGCTTGCCGCGTGGAAGACGCACGACGCTGTGAGCCTGAACGCGCTTGTCGGAGCAGTGTATCGGCGGGGCGATCGCGCGCCTTCGCCGAAATGGAAGGATCACCCGGAGGGGTTGCGTCGCTTCGTACAAAGTGCGTACCAGATGGCGGTCAGCCACCGGTGCACGGTGCACGGTGCACCGTGCGGACGCCACGAAGCGACGCAACCGGGGTGCGCGGCGGGCGGCCGCGCGGGGGCC
Organism: Streptomyces sp. NPDC020983; assembly: GCF_044333485.1. NCBI lineage: Bacteria > Bacillati > Actinomycetota > Actinomycetes > Kitasatosporales > Streptomycetaceae > Streptomyces > Streptomyces sp. NPDC020983. The sequence goes on from NZ_JBIRRA010000006.1 coordinate 219,784, forward strand.
TTACGCCTCCTCGTCCACCCAGCTCATGAGCTTGCGCAGCTTCTTGCCGGTGGTCTCCAGCAGGTGGTCCTCGTCGGCCTTCTTGTACTCGTTGTACTTCGGCAGGCCGGCGTTGTACTCGGCGATCCAGTTGTTGGCGAAGGTGCCGTCCTGGATCTCGGCGAGGACCTTCTTCATCTCCGCCTTGGTGGCGTCGGTGATGATGCGCGGGCCGGTGACGTAGTCGCCCCACTCGGCGGTCTCGGAGACCGACCAGCGCATCTTCTCCAGGCCGCCCTCGTACATCAGGTCCACGATGAGCTTGAGCTCGTGCAGGCACTCGAAGTACGCGATCTCCGGCTGGTAGCCGGCCTCGACCAGGGTCTCGAAGCCCGCCTTGACCAGCGCGGAGGTGCCGCCGCACAGCACCGCCTGCTCGCCGAAGAGGTCGGTCTCGGTCTCCTCGGTGAAGGTGGTCTTGATGACGCCGGCGCGGGTGCCGCCGATGCCCTTGGCGTACGACAGCGCGAGCGCGAAGCCCTTGCCGGTCGCGTCCTGCTCGACGGCCGCGATGCACGGGACGCCGCGGCCCTCCTCGTACTGGCGGCGCACCAGGTGGCCGGGGCCCTTGGGGGCGACCATGCACACGTCGACACCGGCCGGCGGCTTGATGAAGCCGTAGCGGATGTTCAGGCCGTGGCCGAAGAAGAGGGCGTCGCCGTCCTTGAGGTTGTCCTTGATGGACTCCTCGTAGACCCGGGCCTGGATCGGGTCCGGCACCAGGATCATGATGACGTCGGCCTCGGCGGCGGCCTCGGCGACCGGCAGCACCTTCAGGCCCTGCTCCTCGGCAACCGTCTTCGACTTCGAGCCCTCGTGCAGGCCGACGCGCACGTCCACACCCGAGTCGCGCAGCGACAGCGCGTGGGCGTGGCCCTGGCTGCCGTAGCCGATGACCGCGACCTTGCGGCCCTGGATGATGGACAGGTCGGCGTCGTCGTCGTAGAACAGCTCGGCCACTTGGGGTTCTCCTTGTTTCGGGTTGTGCGGCCCACCGTACGTCGGGCGGGCGGATACGGGTTGTCGGGTCTCGCCATGCGGATCGGCGAGCGCGGGAAGGCGCCGGGCGCTACGCCGAACGGTCCAGCGCGCGCAGCGAGCGGTCGGTGATGGACCGGGCCCCGCGGCCGATGGCGATGGTGCCGGACTGGACCAGCTCCTTGATACCGAACGGCTCCAGCATCTTGAGCATGGCCTCCAGCTTGTCGGCCGATCCGGTGGCCTCGACGGTGACCGCCTCGGGCGAGACGTCCACGGTCTTGGCGCGGAAGAGCTGGACGATCTCGACGATCTGGGAGCGCGTCTCGTTGTCGGCGCGCACCTTCACCAGGACGAGTTCGCGTGCGACCGCCGCGGCCGGGTCCAGCTCGACGATCTTCAGGACGTTGACCAGCTTGTTGAGCTGCTTCGTCACCTGTTCCAGCGGCAGTTCGTCGATGACGTTGACGACGATGGTGATCCGGGAGATGTCCGGGTGCTCGGTGGTGCCGACGGCCAGGGAGTCGATGTTGAAGCCGCGGCGGGAGAACAGGGCGGTGATCCTGGCCAGGACGCCCGGCTTGTTCTCCACCAGGACGGAGAGCGTGTGCTTGGACATGTCTTCGTGCTTCCTTCTCTCGCTCTTCCGCGCGGTCAGTCGTCGAGGTCGTCGCTGAAATCGGGACGCACGTCGCGCGCCGCCATGATCTCGTCGTTGGAGGTGCCGGCCGCGACCATGGGCCAGACCATGGCGTCCTCGTGGACGATGAAGTCGACGACGACGGGCCGGTCGTTGATCGCGTTGGCCTCGGCGATGACCTTGTCCAGGTCCTCGGCGGACTCGCAGCGCAGGCCCACGCAGCCCATGGCGTCGGCGAGCTTCACGAAGTCCGGGACGCGGGTGCCGCGGTTGGTGATGGAGCCGACGCCCTGGGTGGAACCGGGGACGTGCTCGGCACCGGCGTGCAGCACGGTGTTGGAGAAGCGCTCGCCGTAGAACAGGTTCTGCCACTGGCGGACCATGCCCAGGGCGCCGTTGTTGATGACGGCGACCTTGATCGGGATGCCGTTGAGCGCGCAGGTGACCAGTTCCTGGTTGGTCATCTGGAAGCAGCCGTCGCCGTCGATCGCCCACACGGTGGCGTCCGGCCGGCCGGCCTTGGCGCCCATCGCGGCCGGAACGGCGTAGCCCATGGTGCCGGCGCCGCCGGAGTTGAACCACGTGCCCGGCTGCTCGTACTTGATGAACTGCGCGGCCCACATCTGGTGCTGGCCGACGCCCGCGGCGAAGAGCGTGCCCTCCGGGGCGAGCTGCCCGATCCGCTCGATGACCTGCTGCGGGGCGAGGCTGCCGTCCGCGGGGACGTCGTAGCCGAGCGGGTAGGTGTTGCGCCAGAAGTTCAGGTGGTTCCACCACTCGGTGTAGTCGCCCTTGTGACCGGCGTCGTGCTCGGCCTGGACGGCCACGATCAGGTCGGCCAGCACCTCGCGGGCGTCACCGACGATCGGCACGTCGGCGACCCGGTTCTTGGAGATCTCGGCCGGGTCGATGTCGGCGTGGACGACCTTGGCGTTGGGCGCGAAGGTGTCCAGCCGGCCCGTGACGCGGTCGTCGAAGCGGGCGCCGAGCGCGACGATCAGGTCCGACTTCTGCAGCGCGGTCACCGCCGACACGTCGCCGTGCATGCCGGGCATGCCGACGTGCTGCGGGTGGCTGTCGGGGAAGGCGCCGAGCGCCATCAGGGTCGTGGTGACCGGGGCGCCGGTCAGCTCGGCGAGGATCTTCAGCTCGGCCGTGGCGTGCGCCTTGACCACGCCGCCGCCGACGTAGAAGACCGGGCGGCGGGCCTCGTTGATCAGCCGGGCGGCCTCGCGGATCTGCTTGGCGTGCGGCTTGGTCACCGGGCGGTAGCCGGGCAGGTCCTGCTGCGGCGGCCAGGAGAAGGTCGTCAGGTTCTGCAGCGCGTCCTTGGCGATGTCGACCAGGACCGGGCCGGGGCGGCCGGTCGCGGCGATGTGGAAGGCCTCGGCGATGGTGTGCGGGATGTCGGCGGGGTCGGTCACCAGGAAGTTGTGCTTGGTGATCGGCATGGTGATGCCGCAGATGTCCGCTTCCTGGAACGCGTCGGTGCCGATGGACTTCGACGCGACCTGGCCGGTGATGGCGACGATCGGCACCGAGTCCATGTGCGCGTCGGCGATCGGCGTGACCAGGTTGGTCGCGCCCGGCCCCGAGGTCGCCATGCACACCCCGACCCGGCCGGTGGCCTGCGCGTAACCGGTGGCCGCGTGCCCCGCACCCTGCTCGTGCCGGACCAGGACGTGGCGGACCTTGGAGGAGTCCATCAGCGGGTCGTACGCCGGCAGGATGGCACCGCCCGGGATGCCGAACACGGTGTCGACGCCTACGGCCTCGAGGGAGCGGATGAGCGCCTGCGCACCCGTCATGCGCTCGGCGGGGGAGGCGGCGGGAGCCGCGGTGCGGGTCCGCGGCTGCGGATGGTGGGACCCGGTGGCCTGCTCGGTCATCTGCGTTCTCTTCTCTCGAAGATGAGGGTGGTGAAGTGGGGGCGGTGGGCGCGTCGGCCGGTTGCCGGACAACAAAAAACCCCTCGTGCCGTGAGGCAAGCGAGGGGAGCGCGCCGGTGCGAGTGCGAGGCGATGATGCCTCGGTCAGCCGACGCGCTTTCCAAGTACGAGAATTCGGGTGCGCATGGCCTCGACCTTCCTCCGGCCCCCCTGGGGGTGTCAAGCGGGTGGGACACGCGTCTCACTATGTGATCGGCAGGACGGCAGCTGCACGGTGCGCTGCGCAACCTGCTCACGTGCGGTTTCCTGCGGTACGGGGCGGGGTCCGTCGGGACCGCCGCGGTGGCCCGGATCACCCGGCAGAGGGTAGCCGCCGCGCGTCAGCGAGCCGCGCAGCCGGTGCTCGTCGAGCAGCCCGGAGAAGGCCATGCCCTGGCCCTGGCCGCAGCCCATCTCGCGCAGCGCGTGCACCTGCTCCGGCCGGTCCACCCCGTCGGCGACCGTCCGCAGCCCGAGGTCGGCGGCCATCCGCAGCAGGCCGCGGGTGATCGCCCGCAGCCGTGGGGAGTCGGCCACGCCCTCGACGAAGACCCGGTCCAGCTTGACGGCGTCCACCGGGAGGGTGCGCAGCGCGCCGAGGGCGGCGTGGCCGGTGCCGAAGCCGCCGAGCGCGATCCGCACACCGGTGCGGCGCAGCTGCCGCAGCCGCCGCTCCAGCTCGTCCAGCGCGACGCCGGGGGCGCCGCCGGTCAGCTCCACGACCAGGGCGCCGGGCGGCAGCCCGTACCGCTCCAGCAGGCCCTCGACGGCGCCGGGGGGCAGGTCGCGGTGCAGCAGCCGCAGCGCGGACAGCTTGACGGTGACGGGCACCCGGTGGCCGGCCCCGTACCGCAGCGCGGCCTGGGCGACGGCCTGCTCCAGCTGCCAGCGGCCCAGCTCCGCGGTGCGGTCGGTGTCCTCGGCGGCCTGCAGGAACTCCGCGGGGGTGAAGAGGATGCCCTGCGAGGAGCGCCAGCGCGCCTGCGCCTCGACGCCCGCGATACGGCCGCCTGACAGCTCCACGACCGGCTGGTGCAGCAGCGTGAACTCGCCGTCGTGCAGTGCCCGGTGCAGCCGGGTGGCCATCTCGGTGCGGCGCACGGCGGCCGTGCGCAGCTGCGGGGCGTAGACCTCGACGCGCCCCTTGCCGGCCTGCTTGGCGCGGTACATCGCCAGGTCGGCGTCGCGCATCAGCTCCCCCGCGGAGCCCCCGGGCTCACCGAAGGCGATGCCGATGCTCGCGCCGACCCGTACCTCGCCGCCGTCCACCCGGTAGGGCTCGCACAGGGCGGCGCGCAGCCGCTCGGCGATCTCGGCGGCCTTCTCCTCGTCGGCGCCGCACACCAGGACGGCGAACTCGTCGCCGCCGAGCCTGGCGGCGGTGTCGCCCGCGCGCAGCGCCCCCTGGAGCCGGCGGGCGGCCTGGGTGAGCAGGTGGTCGCCGGCCTGGTGGCCGATGGAGTCGTTGACGGCCTTGAAGCCGTCGAGGTCGACGTAGAGCACCGCGACCCGCTCGTCGCCGGGGCGGCGCCCGGCCAGCGCCTTGCCGACCCGGTCCAGGAAGAGGGAGCGGTTGGGCAGGTCGGTGAGCGGGTCGTGCGAGGCGTTGTGCTGCAGCTGGGCCTGGAGGCGGACGCGTTCGGTGACGTCGCGGCTGTTGAAGATCAGGCCGCCCTGGTAGCGGGTGACGCTGGACTCCACGTTGAGCCAGCCGTCCTCGCCGCCGTGCGGGCCGCCGCGGCGGCCGGACCGGATGCGGCACTCGATGCGGGTGGCGGACTCCTCGCCGGGCGGGGCGGCGAGGAAGCGGCGCACCTCGTGCACGACCCGGCCCAGGTCGTCGGGGTGGATGTGGGCGGACAGCTCGGTGCCGACCATCTCCTCCGGATCGCGCCCGTAGACGCCCGCCGAGGCGGGGCTGACGTAGCGCAGCACCCCCGTGGGGGCGGCGATCATGATGACGTCGCTGGACCCCTGCACCAGGGAGCGGAAGTGGTTCTCCTTCTGCGCCAGCTCCTGCGTCAGCGCGATGTTGTCCAGCAGCATGATGGCCTGCCGGACCACCAGGGCGAGGACCACCGTGGTGCCGGTGAGCAGCACGACCTTGTCGCACTTCTCGCCGGTGATCATGTCGTAGAGGATGCCGAGGGTGCAGACGCCCGCGGCCAGGTACGGGGTGAGGGCGGCGAGCGAGCCCGTCACCCGGCGGGTGGTGACGCTCGGCCGCAGCAGCGGCAGGTCGCGGCGGCCGACCCAGGGCGCGTAGGCCATGAGCATGCTGCCGGCGAACCAGCCGGCGTCCAGGATCTGGCCGGATTGGTAGTGCTCGCGCAGCAGCGGCGAGGTGAACAGCGCGTCGCACAGCACCGTGAGCGCGAGCGCGGCGAGCGCGGTGTTGACGGCCGCGCGGTTGGCGGCGGAGCGGCGGAAGTGCAGCGCCAGCACCATGCTCACCAGCACGATGTCCAGCAGCGGGTAGGCGAGCGACAGCGCGACCTTGGCGGTGCTCGGGCCGTCGTAGGTGGCGGCGCGGGCGAGCGCGAGGCTCCAGGACAGGGTGACCAGCGAGCCGCCGATGAGCCAGGTGTCCAGGCCCAGGCAGATCCAGCCGGCCTTCGTCACCGGCCGCTTGGCGAGCACCAGCAGACCGATCACGGCGGGCGGCGCGAAGAGCAGGAAGCAGAAGTCGGCGGGCGAGGTCTGCGGGACCGGGCGGCAGAGCACCACCTCGTACCAGCCCCACACCGCGTTGCCGAGCGCGGCCATCAGTGAGGACACCGCGAAGAGCACCCACGCCGCGCGGTGCCCGGGGCCGCACCGGCGGGCGTACAGCAGCATCGAGACGGCGGCGGTCGCGGCGGCGGCCGACAGCCCGAAGTCGCCCATGAAGGCGGCCACCCCGCCGCTGCCCCAGCCGAGCACCGCCCCGGTGGTGTAGCCCGCGCACGCCAGGCCCAGCAGGATCTGCGGCAGCAGCCCGCCGCCGGGGCGCGGCCGGGTTCCGGCGAGCACCGCGCCGGTGGTGGTCACCTCGGTGTCCCGTACGCCGGGGCCTCCGCCGGGCGCCGCCGGTGCACGGGGCACAGCGGACGTCCGGCGCGCGGCCGGCCGGGTCGTGCGGTGCGCTGGGTGTGCCCGCCGGGGAACCGCCTCGGTCCGTCCATCGCCCGTCGCCCCCCTTACCTCGCTCGTCGTTCCCTCACCGCGGCCGTCTGCTGCGCGCGGCGCCCCCGCTTCGGGACGATACACCAGAATCGTCACTCAGCGATAGGGTCTCTCTACTGAGCGTAACCACAAGGAGGCGGCCGCACACCCGCCGCAGTCGGCCGGTGCCGCTCCGCGGTGGGCGGCCCCGCTCAGCCGGTCACGTGGACGACGTTCGCGAGTTCCTCCCCCTTGGCGAACCTGGCCAGTTGGGCGCGGATCAAACGCTGCGCGCGCGGCAGGAACGCCGACGTGCTGCCGCCCACGTGCGGGCTGACGAGGACGCCGGGCGCGTGCCACAACGGGTGCCCGGCGGGCAGCGGCTCGGGGTCGGTGACGTCGAGCGCCGCCGTCAGCCGGCCCGACCCGGTCTCCGCCAGCAGCGCCTCGGTGTCGACGACCGGGCCGCGCGCGACGTTCACCAGCAGCGCGCCGTCCTTCATCGCCGCCAGGAACTTCGGGCCCGCGAGCCCCCTGGTCTGCTCGGTCAGCGGCGTGGTGAGCACCACGACGTCGGCCTGCGGCAGAAGCGCGGGCAGGTCGGCCAGCGCGTGCACGGGGCCGCGCGGGGAACTGCGGGCGGTGCGCGCGACCCGGGTGACCTCGACCTCGAAGGGCACCAGCCGGTCCTCGACGGCGGCTCCTATGGCGCCGTAGCCGACGATCAGCACCCGGCGGTCGGCCAGCGCGGGATAGAAGCCGCCGTACCACTTCTCGGCGTCCTGGCCGCGGACGAAACGCGGGATGCCGCGCAGCGAGGCCAGCACGAGGGCGAGCGTCAGCTCCGCGGTGCTCGCCTCGTGCACCCCGCGCGCGTTGCACAGGCGCACACCCGGCGCGAGGTCCCGCAGGTGCGGCGTGATGTGGTCCACCCCGGCACTCAGGGTCTGGATCACCTGCACGGACGTCATGTGCGGCAGCGGCAGCGCCCCCGCGGTCGCGCCCTTCATGTAGGGCACGACGTAGAAGGCGGCCTCCGCCGGGTCGGCGGGGAAGTCCCCGGTGCCGTCCCAGTGGACGTAGTCGAGGGTGTCCGGCAGCCCGCCGATCTCGTCCGGCGGCAGGGACAGCCACACCTGCGGCCGCCGGCCCGCGGCGGGGTCCTGGGTGAAGTCGTTCATGGCCAGGAGGCTAGGGCACGCCCCCGGGCTGCCGGGAGCCCCGGCGGGTGGGGGCGTTCTGGGGGCGGCGCGCCCGGCCGTGTGCTTGGCTGGGACGGGACGGGGGACCATGATCACGGCGGACGATTTGCGAGGGCAGACGGTGAGCACAGGGCGTCGGCGACGGGCGCGCGGGGTCGTGCGCGGGGCGGCGGTGGCGGCGGCCGCCGCGCTGCTGGCCGGGGGGTGCTCGGACGGGACACCGCCGGGCATGCGGCCCTCGCTGTCGCCGCGCACCACGGGCGCACCGACCGCGTCCACCGCCGCCACCACCGGCGCCGCGCCCAGCGCGCCGGCCACGCCGACCGAGCCCGCAGCGGCCGCCACCGGCAGCGCGAAGGCGGACGCCACGGTCGCCACGAAACTCACCGCGCCCTGGGGCGTCGCCCAGCTCGCCGACGGCACGCTGCTCGTGGGCTCCCGCGACACCGGCAAGGTCAGTCTCGTCGACCCGGAGAAGGGCACCACCACGCTGGCCGGCACCGTCCCCGGCGTCACCCACACCCAGGGCGGCGAGAACGGCCTGCTCGGACTCGCCCTCTCCCCCGACTTCGGCACCGACCACCTGGTCTACGCGTACTTCAGCACCGACTCCGACAACCGCATCGCGCGCATGCTCTACGACCCCGCGCGCTCGGCCGGCGACCGGCTCGGCGCTCCCGACACGATCCTGCGCGGCATCCCCACCGGCTCCCTCCACAACGGCGGGCGGATCGCCTTCGGCCCCGACGGCATGCTCTACGCCGGGACCGGCGAGACGGGCGACCGCGGACTCGCCCAGGACATGTCCTCGCTGGGCGGCAAGATCCTGCGGATGACGCCCGACGGGCAGCCCGCGCCGGACAACCCCGTCTCCGGCTCCCTCGTCTACTCCCCCGGCCACCGCAACGTCCAGGGCCTCGCCTGGGACGCCGAAGGCCACCTGTGGGCCTCCGAGTTCGGCCAGGACACCTGGGACGAGCTCAACCTCATCGAGCCCGGCAAGAACTACGGCTGGCCCGTGGTGGAGGGCGTCGCGCACCGCGCCGGGTACGTCGACCCCGTCGTGCAGTGGCACACGGACGAGGCCTCCCCCAGCGGCATCGCCTACGCGGCGGGCTGCATCTGGGTGGCCTCGCTCAAGGGCGAGCGGCTGTGGCGCGTCCCGCTCGACGGGACGAAGGCGGCGGCCGCGCCGCAGGCGTTCTTCGTCAGGACGTACGGCCGGCTGCGCACGGTGGTGGCCGTGGACGACCACACCCTGCTCGTGACGACGAGCAACACGGACGGGCGGGGAACGCCCAAGCCGGGCGACGACCGCGTCCTGCGCGTGTCGGTGAGCTGAACTCCTGCTCCGGGCCGCCCCCTTGCGGGGCGGCGACGCTGCGGGCCGGCCGCGGTGCCTGCCGCACGGGACCGCCCGGAGCGGAAACGCTCACCCCGCGGGGGCGAAGAGGCGGAGGCGGTGGGCGAGGGCGGCGGCCTCGCCGCGGGTGGCGACGGCGAGCTTGGCCAGGATGTTCGACACGTGGACACTCGCCGTCTTCGGCGAGATGAAGAGCTCCTCCGCTATCTGCCGGTTCGTGCGCCCGTCGGCGACGAGCCGGAGCACGTCGCGCTCCCGGGCCGTCAGGCCCAGTGCCCCGACCGGGTCGGCGGGCTCCACCGGCGCAGCGGCCGCGGGCGCGGGACCGTCGAGGGGCAGCCTGGCCCGCGCGGCGAGCGCGGCGACGTCCGCGGCGAGCGGCTTCGCCCCGAGTGCGGCGGCCGCCTCGTGCGCGAGGGCCAGCAGGCGGCCTGCGGCCTCGCGGGTGTCGGGCCCGCGGCCGAGCAGCGCCTCGGCGTGCCGGTAGCGCATCGTGGCGAGTTCCACGGGCCTTTCCTCCGCCGCGAAGGCGGCCTCCGCGGCGGCCCACAGCTCGGGCTCGTGGCGCCCTTCCGCGCGGGCCAGTTCGGCCTCGACGCGCAGCGCGTAGGCCTTGTGGACGGGCGCGGGCCGCGAGGTCTCGCGGAGGGCGGCGCGGATGCGCTCCAGGACGTGCCCGCGGGCCGGGTCGCCGGTGAGCGGCCACGGCCCGTCGGCCTCGGCGGCGGCTCCGTCGGCGAGCAGCGGCCAGGCGTAGCGGGCGGTGCCGTTGGGGAAGCCGGCGTCGATCGCGGCGAGCAGCCGCTGCCGCGCCTCCTCGTACCGGCCCTGCACGGCGGCGAGCCGCAGGCCCAGGCCGCGCAGCGGGATCTGGTGCTGCGGCTGGGTGTCGTAGCGCAGGCCCTCGGAGGCGGAGGCGTAGTGGTTCGCGGCGGCCTCGACGTCACCGACGATGAGCGCCAGGAAGCCCTGGAACATCTCGACGCCCGCGCACAGCACACCGCCCTCGACGTCCTGGGCCCGGCGCGCGGCGGTGAACTTGGGCGCCGCCTCCCGGAGGGAGCCCTGCATGAGCAGCGACTCGGCCTCGTTGGCGAGCAGCCAGGAATTCGTGGCGTTGGCCACCTGTCCCGCGACGCGCTCCTGGCCCTCGCGGCTGACCAGGACCGCCTCGGCGGAGCGGCCGGCGCCCTCCAGGGCGGAGGACAGGTTGCCGTACGTGCGGGATATCAGCCGCGGGGCGGCCCGGTCGGCGATCTGCCGGCGCACCTCCTCGACGACGGCGATGCCTCCGTCGACGTCACCGGCGTCGGCCTGGAGCAGGCCGAGGGTGATGCGGGCGTGCAGCTCGGTGTCGCGGGCCCCGGCGATCCTCGCCAGTTCGGCGGCCTGGCCGGCGATGGCGGTGCCCTCGGCACCGGACTTGTGGACCATGATCCACCCGGCGATCTTCACCAGCACCTCGGCGTGCGTGGCCGACGGCGGCAGGCCGCGGACGAGCTCGCGGGCCCGGGCCAGCTCCTCCCAGCCGTCGCTGCGCCCCAGGTTCTCGGCCGTGTAGGCGCGCTGCGCCCAGAACCAGGCGGCGCGCAGCGGGTCGGGACTGCCGCTGCGCTCCAGCAGCCGCAGCGCCCGCTTGGACATCGTGTAGGAGCGCTCCTGCTCACCGCTGAGACGCGCGGCGACGGTGATCTCGGCGAGCAGGTCGACGAGGTCCAGCGGCTGGTCGGTGGGGCAGTCGCAGGGGGGATACGCCTCGGTGTAGTCGGTGGGCCGCAGTCCGGCGCGCACCTCCGCGGGAGCGTCGTCCCACAGTTCGAGAGCGCGTTCCAGCAGCCGGTACTGCTCGGCGTAGGCGTGCCGGTGCCGCGCCTCGACGGCGGCGCTGAGCGCCGCGGGCAGCGCCCGGCCGGTGTCGTGGGCGGCGTACCAGTAGTTGGCCAGCCGCGCGGCCCGCTCGTCCGCGGGCACCAGCGACGGATCGGCCTCGACGGCCTCGGCGTACCGCCGGTTGATACGGCTGCGCTCGCCGGGCAGCAGGTCGTCGCCGACCGCCTCCCGTACCAGGGAGTGGCGGAAGCGGTAGCCCTCACCGCTGTCGGTGGGCAGCAGGATGTTGGCGCCCACGGCGGTGCGCAGCACGTCCAGCAGGTCGTCCTCGCACAGCCCGGTCACGGCCGCGAGCAGCTTGTACTCGACCGTGCTGCCGCCCTCGGCGACGAACTTCGCCACCCGCTGGGCGTCCTCCGGCAGCGCCTCCACCCGGACCAGCAGCAGATCGCGCAGGGAGTCGCTCAGGCCCGTCGCGCAGCCCAGCCCCAGCGAGCACGCCAGCTCCTCGACGAAGAACGGGTTGCCGTCCGAGCGCTTGAAGACCCGGTCGACGACCGACTCGTCCGGCGCGGCCGGCAGGATCGCGGTGAGCTGGCTGCGGACCTCCGCGCGCGTGAAGCGCGACAGCTCCAGGCGCTCGACGCGGCGCAGCCGGTCGGTCTCGGCGAGGAAGGGCCGCAGCGGGTGCCGGCGGTGGATGTCGTCCGCACGGTACGTCGCGGCGACCAGCACCCGGCAGCGCTGGAGCGAGCGGAAGAGGTACGCGAGCAGTTCGCGGGTGGAGCGGTCGGCCCAGTGCAGGTCCTCGACGACCACGACCAGCGTGCGGTCGGCGCCCAGGCGCTCAAGGAGCCGGACGGTCAGCTCGAACAGCCGGGCGCGGCCGTCCTCGTCGTAGGTGTCCCGCGGGGCGCCGTCCGGGCTCGCCAGTTCCGGGAGCAGCCGCGCCAGCTCGGCCTGCTGGCCCGCCGCGGCGGCGGTCAGCTCGGGCCCGAGCCGGCGGTAGAGGTCGCGCAGGGCGCCGGACACCGGGGCGAAGGGCAGGCCCTCCGCTCCGATCTCCACGCAGGCGCCCAGTGCGGTGACCGCCCCCGCCGCACGCGCGGCGGTCAGGAACTCCTCCATCAGCCGCGTCTTGCCGACGCCGGCCTCGCCGCCGATCAGCACGGCCTGCGACTCGCCCGCGTCCGCCGCCGCCAGCGCCGAGGCGAGCCGCGTCAGCTCGGCGTCCCGGCCGATGAACACGGGGCTGAAGGACTGGGTCTGCACGCCCCCGAGCATGTCACGGCCGGGGGCGGTGCCGACACCCAATACTTTGCGCGCTCCCTCCGCCCGGACCGGCCGGGAGGAGGGAGCGGAGGCCCCGGCCCCCGTCGGGGCCTCCGCGGGCGCGGCGGTCATGACGCGCCGTGCGCGCGCAGGTGGTGCCGCTCGGGGCGCGGACTCTCCGCGGCCTCCCGGTCGGTTCGTACCGCGGGTCTGACGGCGGAGCGGCGGGCCGCCGCGCGGCGCTCGGCCCGGGCCGCCCTGGCCTGCTGGGCGAGGCGCCACTGGTCGGCCTGCTGCGTGAGGTCGGCCCTACGGGCCTGGTGCAGTTCGTACGCGAACATCTTCTTCTCCTTGGGAGTGTGTCTCCTTCTCGGTGCCTCCAGCCTCGTCCGTGAGGCACCCCCCGCGCATCGGGCACCTGCCCCAACCCTGGCCCCCGCGGGGTCCTTAGCCGCGGGCTCCGCGCGGGCTCCGCCTCCTTAGACCCGCGCCTCACGCCGCCCCCGCGGCTGAGGCGCCTAAGGCCCTGCCCGGTACGCGGCGCCGGCGGGCGCGGGGCCGGGGCGTCACCGGGCCTGCGGCCGGGGGGCCGCACGGACCGGCTCAAGTCGCACCTCGGGGCGAACCGCCCGGAGTAAGTTGAGCGGCGTGGACACCGCCTCCTACATAGGGCCGGACGACGCGCCCGACAGATACCGCCTGCGGCGGTCGATCGGCCGCGGCGGCGAAGCCGTGCTCTACCTCGCGGAGCTGGAGCTGGGCGGCGCGACGGAGCCGGTCGTCGTCAAGATGCTCGACGACCGGCAGGCCCTCGCCCCCGAGCTGTTCGCGCGGGTCAGCGCGAAGTGGCGGGAGCAGGCCGAGCTGCTGCGCTTCGTGCACCGGCCCGGCGTGGTCGGGATCCGGGAGCACTTCGAGGGGCCGTCCGCCCATCCCGCGGGCGTCCTGCCGGAGTCGGGCGGCCGGGCGCTCTACCTCGTCATGAACCACGTGCAGGGCCTGGACCTGCGCGACTGGCGCGCGGAGCGCACCCTGGAATCCGCGCAGGAGCGCCGCGCGGCGGTGCGCTGCCTGGAACAGCTCGCGGAAGTGCTCGACTGGCTGCACAGCGGCTCGGCCACCCCCTCCGGCCGCCGGGTCGTGCACGGGGACCTCTCCCCCGGCAATGTGATGATCGACGACCACGGCCAGGCGACCCTCGTGGACTTCGGCCTGAGCAAGCTCGCCGCCGAACACCAGACCGCCGAGGTGTGGTTCACCCCCGGCTTCGCGGCGCCCGAGGTCTTCGAGGGGATCCGCAGCCCGGCCACGGACCGCTACGCCTTCGGCGCCATCGCGTACTTCCTGCTGAGCGGCGAGGCCCCGGCGACGGTGCCGGAGACGCTTCGCGAGGCGCTGCTCGCGCTCCCGGCCCTGGCCGGGCTGGCCCCGCAGAGGGCCGCCCGGGTCGCGGCGATCTTCGCGGCGGACCCGGAGTCCCGCCCGGCGTCGCTCACCGGGTGGGTGCGGGAGCTGCGCTCCCTCGTCGTGTCGGCCACCCGGCCCGAGCGGCCGCCCGTACCGGCGGTCGCGCCCGTACCGCCGCCCGTCCCCCAGGGGCCGCCCGCCGCGCCGGTCCTCCCGCCACCGCCGGTGCACGCGCCGCAGCCGGTCTTCCGCTCGCCGGTGCCCGTGGCCGCGCCCGCCGTCACCGCGCCGCCGCCGCAGAGGCAGCGTGGCCTGCGGATCACGCTCGCCGCGGTGGTGGCGGCGGCGCTCGTCGGCGGCGGGGCGGCGCTCGGCGTCGTCCTGTCCGGCGGGGGCAAGGGCGACGACGACGCCGGCGGGCACTCCTCCGCCCCGCCCGCCTCGGCCGGCGGCGCCGGCTCGCCCACCTCGCCCGGCTCACCCACGTCGCAGCAGCCCGCCGCGGGCGACGGCACCGGCACCCCCACCGGTCCCGGCGACGGCGGGAACGGCGGCGGAGGCGACGGCACCACGGACCCCGCGGCCGCGGACGGGGCCTCGCTCGCCGACCTCACCCCCACCGACGAGAGCACCTTCTCCCTGGAGCGCGGCACCGCGGCCGTCGACGGCGTGCAGTACCCGGACTCGCTCACCTCGTCGTACTGCTACCGCGACGCGAGCGGCCTGGACGGCTACGCCGAGTACAACCTCGGCAAGAAGTACACGACGCTGGACGTCGTGATCGGCCTGGACGACAACAGCCCGAACACCGGTGAGACCTTCACCGTCGTCGCGGACGGCAAGCGGATCTTCCGCGACCGGGCGACGGTCGGGAAGCCGTTTCACAAGGGGTTCGACGTCTCCGGCGTGCTGCGGCTGCGGGTGGAGTGGGTCTCGGACGACGACGGGAACTGCCCCACCGCCGTGCTGGGCGACCCGACGCTGATCCCCTGAGACACCAGCACCGGCGCGGGCTCCGGCACGGCGGCGGCCGGGGCCGGTGCCGGGGCGGGGCCCTCGATGCTGATCTTCGGCAGCCTGCGGTCCAGCCAGCCCGGCAGCCACCAGTTGGCGGCGCCGAGGACGTGCATCAGCGCGGGCACCAGCAGCGTGCGCAGCACGAAGGCGTCGAGCGCGACGGCGGAGGCCAGGCCGATGCCGAACATCGCGATGACCCGGTCGCCGCTGAGCACGAAGGCCAGGAAGACCGCGATCATGATCACCGCGGCCGAGGTGATCACCCGGCTGGTCTCGGCGAGCCCGACGCGTACCGCCCGGCAGTTGTCGCGGGTCTCGCGCCACTCCTCGTACATCCGGCTGACCAGGAAGACCTGGTAGTCCATGGACAGCCCGAAGAGCACCGAGACCATGATCACCGGCAGGAAGGGCTCGATCGGGCCCGCCCTGCCCAGGCCCAGCCACTCGTCACCCCACCCCCACTGGAAGACCGCGGTGACGACGCCGAAGGACGACGCGACCGCGGCGACGTTCATCGCCGCCGCCTTGACCGGGATGCCGATCGAGCGGAAGGCGACCAGCAGCAGTACGCAGCCGAGGCCGACGACGCTGCCGACGAACAGCGGCAGCTTGCCGACCACGACGTCCGCGAAGTCGTCGTAGCTCGCCGTCGGGCCGCCGACGTAGACGCGCAGCCCGCTGCCCTGCTCGGCGGCGGGCAGCACGTCGTGCCGCAGCCGGTCGACCAGCTGCGAGGTGGCGCCGGACTGCGGGGCGCTGTCGGGGGTGACGGTGATGACGCCGGTGCCGCCGGACAGCTCGACGGGGCTGACCCCGGCGACGCCGGGGGTGTCGCGCAGCGTCTCGGGCAGGCGGTCGAGGGCGATCCTGGCCTGCGCGCCGTCCGTGGTGGCGACGAGGGTGAGCGGGCCGTTGCTACCCGGCCCGAAGCCGTCCGCGAGCAGGTCGTAGGCCTGCCTGGTGGTGGCCCGGGCGGGGCCGTTGCCCTGGTCGGAGGTGCCGAGGTGGAGGGTGAGCGCGGGCAGCGCCAGGACGGCCATGAGCACCGCGGCCGCCACACCCAGCAGCTTCGGGTGCCGTTCGACGAAGGCCGACCAGCGCGCGGCGAACCCCGCGGGCGGCTCGGGGCGCGGGCCGTGCTCGGCCAGCGCGCGGCGCTCACGGCGGCTGAGGGCGCGCTCTCCGATGTAGCCGAGCAGGGCGGGCAGCAGCGTGACGGACGCGGCGACGGTGAGGAGCACGGTGAGCGCGGCGGCCACGGCGACACCGTTGAGGAAGCTCAGCCGCAGCACCAGCATGCCGAGCAGCGCCACGCACACCGTGCCGCCCGCGAAGACCACCGCCCTGCCGGTCGTGGCGACGGCCTGCTGCGCGGCCTCGGCGACGTCCAGACCGCGCTTGAGGCCCCTGCGGTGCCTGCTGACGATGAAGAGGGCGTAGTCGATGCCGACGCCGAGCCCGATGAGCATGCCCAGCACGGGCGCGAAGTCGGCGACGGTCATGGCGTGGCCGAGCAGCACGATCGCCATGTAGGCGGTGCCGCAGCCGACCAGCGCCGTCGCGATGGGCAGCAGCATCGCGGCGAAGGAGCCGAAGACGATCAGCAGCACCACGGCGGCGACGCCGATCCCGACGACCTCGCTGAGGTGCGCGCCGGCGCTCTCGGTGCTGCCGACCGCCTGCCCGCCCAGCTCCACCCGCAGGTCGCCGTGCCGGGCGGCGGTGGCGGTGTCGACGAGGGCCTGGGCCTGTTCGCGCGGTACGGCGTCGGCGTCCGCGGCGAAGCCGACGACGGCGTAGGCGGTACGCCCGTCGGCGCTGATCTGCGACCCGCCGTCGGCGGCGTACGGGCTGTCGACCGAGGCGACGCCGGGCAGGTGGCGGGCCTCGTCCAGGACCGCGGTCATGGTCTGCCGGACACCGGCGTCGCGTACGGTGCCGTGCCCGGTGTGCCAGACGACGGTGTCGCTGTCGCCCGCCTGCCCGGGGAAGGCCTCCCGCAGCAGGGCGGCGGCGTACCCGGACTCGGTGCCGGGGGCCTCGTAGTGGCGGGAGTACGCCGAGCCGGCGACGCCCGCCGCGGCGGTGAGACCGGCGAGGACCGCGAGCCACAGCAGCACGGCGGTGAGGCGGCGGTGCAGACACCACCGTGCGAGTGCGGCCATGAACCAGCTGCTCCTGTGTACTCGACGTCCGCCCCACTGTCGCAGGAGGAAATGATCCTTTGGGACTTTCGTGCCCTTCCTCACAAGGGGTAAAAGACGGATAAGGAATACACCGCGACATGCCGAAGGACGGCACCCCCGGGATGGGGTGCCGTCCTTCGTGGCGCCGTGCGGGACCGGCCGGTCGGAGCCGGCGCGGCCCGGGATCAGCCCTGGACGCCCAGCTTCTCCAGGACCAGCTCGCGGACCCGCTTGGCGTCCGCCTGGCCCCGGGTGGCCTTCATCACCGCGCCGATGAGCGCGCCGGCCGCCGCCAGGTTGCCGCCGCGGATCTTGTCCGCGATGGCGCCGTTGGCCGCGATCGCGTCGTCCACGGCCTTGCCGAGCGCGCCCTCGTCCGAGACGACCTTCAGGCCGCGCCGGTCCACGACCTCGTCCGGGCCGCCCTCGCCCGCGAGCACGCCCTCGATGACCTGGCGGGCCAGCTTGTCGTTGAGGTCGCCCGCGGCGACGAGCGCCGCGACCCGGGCGACCTGCGCCGGGGTGATCGGCACCGCGGCCAGCTCGGTGCCGGACTCGTTGGCGTGCCGCGCCAGCTCGCCCATCCACCACTTGCGCGCGGCCGCGGGGTCCGCGCCCTCCGCGATGGTGGCGAGGATGAGGTCGAGAGCCCCGGCGTTGAGCACCGACTGCATCTCGTGGTCGGCGATGCCCCACTCCTCCTGGAGCCGCTTGCGGCGCAGCCGCGGCAGCTCCGGAAGGCCGGCGCGCAGCTGCTCGACCCACGCGCGGGACGGGGCGACCGGCACCAGGTCGGGCTCGGGGAAGTAGCGGTAGTCCTCCGCCTCCTCCTTGATGCGCCCGGAGGTCGTGGACCCGTCCTCCTCGTGGAAGTGCCGGGTCTCCTGCACGATCGTGCCGCCGGAACCGAGGACGGCGGCGTGCCGCTGGATCTCGAAGCGGGCGGCGCGCTCGACACTGCGCAGCGAGTTGACGTTCTTGGTCTCACTGCGGGTGCCGAACTTCTGCTCGCCGCGCGGGCGCAGCGACAGGTTGACGTCGCAGCGCATCTGGCCCATCTCCATCCGGGCCTCGCTCACCCCGAGCGCCTTGATCAGCTCGCGCAGCTCCGCGACGTAGGCGCGGGCCACCTCGGGGGCGCGGGCGCCCGCGCCCTCGATCGGCTTGGTGACGATCTCGATGAGCGGGATGCCGGCCCGGTTGTAGTCCAGCAGCGAGTGGGAGGCGCCGTGGATGCGCCCCGTGGCGCCGCCGACGTGCGTGGACTTCCCGGTGTCCTCCTCCATGTGGGCGCGCTCGATGAGCACCCGGAAGACCTCGCCGTCCTCCAGCTGGACGTCCAGGTAGCCGTCGTACGCGATGGGCTCGTCGTACTGCGACGTCTGGAAGTTCTTCGGCATGTCCGGGTAGAAGTAGTTCTTCCGGGCGAAGCGGCACCACTCGGCGATCTGGCAGTTCAGCGCGAGGCCGATCTTGATGGCGGACTCGACGCCGGTCTCGTTGACGACCGGGAGCGAGCCGGGCAGGCCCAGGCAGGTCGGGCAGACCTGCGAGTTGGGCTCGGCGCCCAGCGCGGTGGAGCAGCCGCAGAACATCTTCGTCCTGGTGCCCAGCTCGACATGGACCTCCAGGCCCATCACCGGGTCGTAGGCCGCGAGCGCGTCCTCGTAGGACAGCAGTTCCGTGACGGTCACGTGGTTTCTTCCTCCTGGCCTGTCAGTCCGTCAGCACGTCGTCGTCCGGCTGGCGCAGATCCCGGACCAGCAGGGCCACACCGGTGGCCACCGCGGCCACCCGGATCAGACCGTCGATCAGCTGGAGGGTGTCGTGCTCGCCACGCGCGGTACGGACCTTCTTGACGTTGCTGAAGGCGGCGAAGAGCGTGCTGCCGATGGCCAGGTACGTACCGGCCTTGCCCTTCTTCTTGTTGCCCTTGGTGCTCATAGCTGCGGTGCCTCCTCAAGCAGCGGGTGGCCCCACTTCGTCACGAAGGCGGCCTCGACGGCGGCGCCGACCCGGTAGAGCCGGTCGTCCTTGAGTGCGGGAGCGATGATCTGCAGGCCCACCGGTAGACCGTCCTCCGGCGCGAGCCCGCAGGGCAGCGACATCGCCGCGTTGCCCGCGAGGTTGACCGGGATGGTGCACAGGTCGACCAGGTACATCGCCAGCGGGTCGTCTACCCGCTCCCCGAGCGGGAACGCAGTGGTCGGCGTGGTCGGCGACACCAGCACGTCGACCTGCTCGAAGGCCTTCTCGAAGTCGCGCGTGATCAGCGTGCGGACCTTCTGGGCCGAGCCGTAGTACGCGTCGTAGTAGCCGGAGCTCAGCGCATAGGTGCCGAGGATGATGCGGCGCTTGACCTCGGCGCCGAAACCCGCCTCGCGCGTGAGCGCGGTGACCTCCTCGGCGGACTTCGTGCCGTCGTCGCCGACCCGCAGGCCGTAGCGCATCGCGTCGAAGCGGGCCAGGTTGCTGGAGCACTCCGAGGGCGCGATCAGGTAGTACGCGGCGAGCGCGTACACGAACGACGGGCAGGAGATCTCCACGACCTCCGCGCCCAGCTCGCGCAGCACCTCCACCGACTCCTGGAAGCGCTGCACCACACCGGGCTGGTAGCCCTCGCCGCCCAGCTCCTTGACGACGCCGATGCGCATCCCGCGCACGTCACCGCTGCGGGCCGCCTCGACGACCGGCGGCAAGGGGCCGTCGATCGACGTCGAGTCCAGCGGGTCGTGGCCGCCGATGACCTCGTGCAGCAGCGCCGCGTCCAGCACCGTACGGGCGCAGGGGCCGCCCTGGTCGAGCGAGGACGAGAAGGCCACCATGCCGTAGCGGGACACACCGCCGTAGGTGGGCTTGACGCCGACCGTGCCCGTCACCGACGCGGGCTGCCGGATGGAGCCGCCGGTGTCCGTGCCGAGCGCGAGCGGGGCCTCGTACGCCGCGAGCGCCGCGGCGCTGCCACCGCCGGAACCGCCCGGGATACGCGTCAGGTCCCACGGGTTGCCGGTCGGGCCGAAAGCGCTGTTCTCGGTGGAGGAGCCCATCGCGAACTCGTCCATGTTGGTCTTGCCCAGGATCACCACGTCGGCGGCCTTGAGCTTCTTCGTGACCGTCGAGTCGTAGGGCGGGATCCAGCCCTCCAGGATCTTCGAACCGACCGTGGTGGGCACGCCCTCGGTGGTGAAGATGTCCTTCATCGCCAGCGGCACACCGGCCAGCGGGCCCAGCGGCTCACCCGCGGCGCGCTTGGCGTCCACCGCGCGGGCCTGCGCGAGGGCGCCCTCCCGGTCGACGTGCAGGAAGGCGTGCACCTTCTCGTCCACGGCCTCGATGCGGGCCAGGTGCGCCTCGGTCACCTCGACCGCGGTCAGCTCGCCGGACGCGATCTTCTCCGCCGTCTGCGCGGCGGTCAGCCTGATGATGTCCGTCATCGGATCAGTCCTCCCCCAGGATCTGCGGCACCTTGAAGCGCTGCTGCTCCTGCGCCGGGGCGCCCGACAGCGCCTGCTGCGGGGTGAGCGACGGCCGGACGGTGTCCGGACGCATCACGTTCGTCAGCGGCAGCGGGTGCGAGGTCGGCGGGACGTCCTCGCCGGCCACCTCCGAGACGCGGGCGACCGCGCCGATGATGTCGTCAAGCTGTCCGGCGAAGTGGTCCAGCTCATCGGCGGACAGCTCCAGCCGTGCCAGCCGGCCGAGGTGGGCTACCTCCTCGCGCGTGATGCTCATTCGATCCTCTGCGGGTGAGACAACGGTGTGGGCCCCAATCCTATGGGGCTCGGCCCCGCGCCCGCGAAGCCGTTACCCCTGCGGGGGGCCGGGAGGCCGCGGCCTTCGCCTCGGAGGGGGCGGCGCCTGCCGCGCGGGGCGGGCGTTTTCGCCGGACGCGCCCGGCCCGCCACCGGGGCGCGGCTCGTCACTGGCCGGCAGGGGCGGTCCGGTTCCGTACCGGGCCACCGGCCGGCGGGTGGCGGCCGGCCGCGCGCGGTTCCCCGCGGGCTACAGGCGCTCGACCGGTGCGACGGCCGGCACCGCCGAGGGCGCGGACCCGCCCGCGGGGGGAAGGGCCCGGCGGGCCGCCGCGGCGGCGGACGCCGGGAGGGCGCCGCGCTCGCCTCGGGCGAGGAGCCACTTCGTGGCCTCCTCGGGCGGCATCGCGGCGGCGACCAGCCACCCCTGCACCGCGTCGCACCGCAGGTCGCGCAGCCGCTCCCACGTCTCGTCGTCCTCGACGCCCTCCGCGACGACCATGAGGCCCAGCGAGTGGGCCAGGTCGACGGTGCAGCGCACGATCTCCGCGTCCTCGGTGTCGACGACGAGCCGGGCCACGAAGGAGCGGTCGATCTTCAATTCGCTGACCGGCAGCCGGCGCAGGTGGACGAGGGAGGAGTAGCCGGTGCCGAAGTCGTCGAGGGACATCGTGACGCCGTGGCCGGTGAGTCCGAGGAGGGTGTCGGCGGCCCGCTGCGGATCCTCCAGCAGGACGTGCTCGGTGATCTCCAACTGGAGGCAGTGCGGCGGCACCTGGTGCCGCGCCAGCCGGGCGGCGACCGTGCCGGCGAAGCCCGGGCTGTGGACGTCGCGCGGCGAGACGTTGACGGCGACCGGCACGTCGAGGCCCAGTTCGCGCCAGCGGGCGACCTGGGCGAGCGCGGTGTCCAGCACGTATTCGGTGAGCAGCGGCATCAGGCCGGACGTCTCGGCCATGGTGATGAACTCGTCGGGGCTGACCCGGCCCCGCTCCGGATGCTCCCAGCGGACCAGGGCCTCCAGGCCGGCGACCCGGCCGTCGAAGCGCACCTTGGGCTGGTAGTGGAGCTCGACGTCGCCGGAGTCGAGCGCCCGGCGCAGGTCGCCGAGCAGGCCGAGCCGGTCGGGGGTGTTCCCGTCGCGCGTGGCCTCGTAGACCTCGACGCCGCTGCGGTCGCGTTTGGCCTGGTACATGGCGACGTCCGCGCGGCGCAGCAGGCCCTCGGCGTCCAGGGCGTGGTCCGGGAAGACGGCGACGCCCGCGCTGGCCTCCAGCACCAGGGACAGGCCGTCGAGGCTGAGGGGTGAGGCGAGGGCGGCGACGAGGGTGCGGGCGACGCGCTGGGCGCGGGTGGTGGAGTCGCACCCCGGCAGCAGGACGGCGAACTCGTCCCCGCCGAGCCGGGCGGCCTCGGCACCACGCGGAAGGGCGGTGCGCAGCCGGTCGGCGACCTGGAGCAGCAGCCGGTCGCCCGCACGGTGGCCGAGGGTGTCGTTGACGGAGCGGAACTTGTCCAGGTCGATGAGGATCAGCCCGACGCGGCCGCAGCCGTCCGGCGGGTGCGTGCCCGTACCGCCGGACGCGGCCAGGAAGCCGGGCTCGGCGCGCTCGCAGTCCTCCTGGGCGTCGTCCAGCGCGCTCCAGGCGCGCTCCAGCAGCCACTGGCGGTTGGGCAGCCCGGTGAGCGGGTCGCGCAACTGCTCCTCGGCGCGGGCGTGGGCGATCCACAAGGTGGAGTCCAGCGCGATGAGCGGCACCGAGAACAGCGGCAGCAGCGCGGGCTTGTCGCACGCGACGACCAGGATGAGCGGGGAGATGCCGAGCAGCGCGCAGCCCAGCATGCCCTGCCGCATGAGGGCGGAGCGGGCGACGGTGGGCAGGCCGCCGCCGCGCGGCGCGAAGGCGCACCACAGCAGGGCGCGGGTCGCGGCCAGGTACGTCAGCGCGGCGACGGCGACGATCGGGGCGGCGGTCAGCGACCAGACGTCGGGGGCCCAGGGGTGCTCGACCGACGGATGGGCGCCGCACAGGCTGAGCACGGCGGCGCCGGCGCCGAGGCCGAGGATGTCGATGGAGCCGTACAGCGCGGCCTGCCGCCACCGGTGCCGCCGGGCGGCGCCCACCAGGGTGACGACGGCGAGGCTGACCAGCAGGGCGGACACCCAGCCGTGCACCAGCAGCATGGCGAGCGTGAGGGCGGCACCGGATCCGGTGCCGCCCCACCAGCGGTCGCGGCCGATGGCCACCAGATGGCCGACGATGATGCCGGTCAGGATCGCGAAGCCCCAGCCCCCCGTGCCGGCGGGGAAGAGGGCGTGGCCGTGCTCCAGCGCCCGGCAGATGCCGACGGCCAGGCAGATCACCGCGGCGGGCGGTACCGCGGTGCGCACCAGCGAGCGGGACAGGGACGGGGCGAGGGAGGGCAGCGCGGCGGGAGCGCGCGGCGGCAGCGGCGCCGTTGCGGCACTCTCCGTCGGATGCATGCCCGTCCCTCTTCCAGCCCGGTGAAGCAAGCAGGTGGCATTGCCCCCTGAGCGCCGAGGAGTTCCGGCTGCCGGAACGTATCGCCGCGGCGGGGACGCGTCTCAACACTAGGCCGCCGGGCGCCGTCCCGGGCACCGATCGAACGGGGTTGCCCGAATGCGACCAGGCACATCGACGTATTCTGATATAGGCCGATCGAGTGACATCTCCGGGCCATTCAGCCGGATTCGGCGGCCGTTTCGGTGCTGCCCGGGCCCTCCGCGGCGCCGGCCGCTTCCCCCGTGTCCGCGGGCTCCGCGGGATTCACCGCCATTGCCCGGGCGGCCTCCGGACCGTCCGTGAGCAGGGCGGTGAAGCCCGCTTCGTCCAGCACCGGCACTTTGAGCTGCACGGCTTTGTCGAACTTGGATCCCGGATTGTCGCCGGCGACCACGAAGTCCGTTTTCTTGGACACCGAACCGGTGACTTTCGCACCTCGGCTGCCCAGGGCCTCTTTTGCGCCATCCCGGGTATAAGCCGAGAGCGTTCCGGTCACGACGACCGTCACTCCTTCGAGTGGCCTCGGCCCTTCGTCCGAGCCCTTCTCGGTGAAGGTGACACCGGCCTCCCGCCACTTCCGGATGATCTCCTGGTGCCACTCCTCGGCGAACCACTGCTTGACGGACGCGGCGATCGTGGGCCCGACACCGTCGACCGCCGCCAGCTCCTCCTCGGCCGCCGTCATGATGCGGTCGAGGTCGCGGAACTCGCGGGCCAGCGCCGCGGCGGCGACCGGCCCCACGTGGCGGATGGACAGCCCCGTGATGACGCGGGCCAGCGGGCGGTCCTTGGCGGCCGTGATGTTGTCCAGCATCGCCAGCGCGTTCTTCTTCGGCTCGCCCTTCTGGTTGGCGAAGAAGGTGACGATCTTGGGCTCGCCCGTCTCCGGATCCCGCTTGGGCAGGCCGCTGTCCTGGTCCAGGACGTAGGAGCGGATCGGCAGCAGGCTCTCGATGTCCAGCGAGAACAGGTCGCCCTCGTCCCTGAGCGGCGGCTCGGCGTCCAGCGGCTGGGTCAGGGCCGTCGCGGCGACGTAGCCGAGCGCCTCGATGTCCAGGCTGCGGCGGCCGGCGAGGTAGTAGACGCGCTCGCGCAACTGGGCGGGGCAGTAGCGGGCGTTGGGGCAGCGCAGGTCGACGTCGCCCTCCTTCATCGGCTGCAGGGGGGTGCCGCAGTCCGGGCACTCGGCGGGCATGACGAACTCCCGCTCCGTCCCGTCCCGCAGGTCCACCACCGGGCCGAGGATCTCCGGGATGACGTCGCCGGCCTTGCGCAGCACCACGGTGTCGCCGATCAGGACGCCCTTCTTCTTGACCACGTCCTGGTTGTGCAGCGTGGCGAACTCCACCTCGGAGCCGGCCACCGTGACCGGCTCGACGACGGCGAAGGGCGTCACCCGGCCGGTGCGTCCGACGCCGACGCGGATCTCCACCAGCTTGGTGTTGACCTCCTGCGGCGGGTACTTCCAGGCGATGGCCCAGCGCGGCGCGCGCGAGGTGGAGCCGAGGCGGCCCTGCAGCGGGATCTCGTCGACCTTGACGACCACGCCGTCGATCTCGTGCTCCACGTCGAGCCGGTGGTCGCCGTAGTGGGCGATGAAGGCGCGCACCTCGTCGAGGCTGCCGGCGACCTTGTTGTGCCGCGCGGTGGGCAGGCCCCATTCGCGCAGCAGCTCGTACGCGTGCGACTGGCAGTCGATGGTGAAGCCCTCGCGGGCGCCGATGCCGTGCACGACCATCTGCAGCGGGCGGGAGGCGGTGATCCGCGGGTCCTTCTGGCGCAGGGAGCCGGCCGCGGCGTTGCGCGGGTTGGCGAAGGGCTTCTCGCCGGCCTCGACCAGCCGGGCGTTGAGCTCCTCGAACTTCTCGCCGGGGAAGTAGACCTCGCCGCGGACCTCGACGAGCTCCGGTACGCGCTCGCCCGAGAGGCGCTCGGGGATGCCGGCGATCGTCCGCACGTTGGGCGTGATGTCCTCGCCGGTGCGGCCGTCGCCGCGCGTCGCGCCGCGCGTCAGCCGGCCGTTCTCGTACGTCAGGTTGACGGCGAGGCCGTCGACCTTCAGCTCGCACAGGAAGTGGTAGGGGTGGTGGCCGTTGTCCGGCGGGCCCAGCTCCGCGGCGACCCGGTCCGCCCAGGTCGTCAGCTCCTCGTCGGTGAACGCGTTGTCCAGCGACAGCAGTCGCTCGCGGTGCTCGACGGAGGTGAACTCCGTCTCGTACGAGCCGGCGACCTTCTGCGTCGGGGAATCCGGGGTGCGCAGCGCCGGGTGCGCCTCCTCGATCGCCTCCAGCCGGCGCAGCAGCCGGTCGAACTCGGCGTCGCTGACGACCGGCGCGTCCTTGACGTAGTAGCGGAAGCGGTGCTCTTCGACCTGCTCGGCAAGGCGCGCGTGCTCCTCGCGGGCCTCCGCCGGAATCTCCGTGTCCTCCACGACCCCGTCCTTCCTCACTACTCAGGGTTGTCGACGAGCGAGCGCGCCGCCTGCGCGCAGTGCACGAGAGCGGCACGGGCATAGGCCGGTGAGGCCCCCGCCAGACCGCACGAGGGGGTCACGGCGACGGAGGACCCCAACGCCCCCGGTGCCAGCCCCAACCTGCGCCACAACGCCCGAACACCACTTACGCTACTGGCAGGGTCTGACAATGGGGCGTCAGCGCCCGGCACGACACCGGCCAGCAGCGCGGTGCCCGCCTCCACCGCCTCGCCCACGGCATCCCAGTCACGTTCGGTGAGCAGGGCGAAGTCGAAGGACACGCCGGACACGCCGGCGGCGCGCAGCAGCCCGAAGGGGACGTCCGGGGCGCAGGAGTGGACGAGCACCGGCACCCCGGCCGCCGCGATCAGTTCGCGGAGCGTCTGCTCCACGACCGCGCGGTCCACCGCCCGGTAGGTGCGGTAGCCGCTCGCGGTGCGGACCCGGCCGCCCAGCACCGCCGTCAGGGACGGCTCGTCCAGTTGCAGCACCGGCTGCGCGCCCGGCACCCGGCGCCGGACGTCCGCCAGGTGCGCCGCCAGGCCCTCCGCGAGCGAGCCCGCCAGATCACGGCAGGCGCCCGGGTCGCCCAGCGCCGCCTCGCCGTGCCGGGTCTCCACGGACGCCGCGAGCGTCCACGGCCCGACGGCCTGGAGCTTGAGCGGGCCCTCGTAGCCCTGGGTGAACTCCTCCAGGGCGTCCAGATCCTCCCCCAGCCAGGAGCGCGCCCGCCGGGTGTCCCGGCCCGGGCGGTCGCCGAAACGCCAGCCGCTGGGCTCCAGGCGGGCGTACAGCTCCGCGAGCAGGCCCACGCTGCGGCCGATCATGTCCGCGCCGGGACCGCGCGCGGGCAGCTCGGGCAGGAACGGGAGGCCCTGCGGGGCCTCGGTGCTCACACGGGCCGCCTCGCGGGCGTCGGTGCCGGGCATCGAGCCGACGCCGGTGGCGGTGGCCGGGGGGAGGTGCAGGTCGCTGATCACGCCCGAAGGGTAGCCCGCGGGCCGCGCCTCACCGGCCCGGGCGGACGGTGAGGTCGGTCAGCTCGGCGTCCCGCGGCAGGTCCAGGGCGGCCAGGACGGTGGTGGCCACCGACTCCGGGTCGATCCAGCGCGAGGGGTCGTAGGACTTGCCCTCCTGCTGGTGGACCTTCTGCTGCATGGGTGTCGCGGTGCGGCTCGGGTAGACGGACGTCACCCGCACGCCCGCCGCGTGCTCCTCGGCGCGCAGCGCGTCGGCCAGCGCGCGCAGCCCGAACTTGCTCGCACCGTACGCGCTCCACTCACCGCTCACGCTCAGGCCGGAGGTGGAGTTGACGAAGACCACGCTGCCGCGGGACAGCCGCAGCTGGGGCAGCAGCAGCCGGGTCAGCTCGGCGGGGCCCATGAGGTTGACGGCGAGCGTCTCCTGCCAGACCTTCGGCGTCAGGTCGCCGACGAGACCCAGCTCGACCGTGCCGGCGACGTGCAGCAGCGAGTCGAGCCGGTTCGGCGGCGACTGGTGGCCGATCGCCCAGGAGAGCCGGGCCGGCTCGGCGAGATCCCCGACGAGCGTGCGGGCGCCCGCATGCAGCTCGGCGAGCTGCCGCGCCCGGGCGGCGTTCCTGGCCAGCAGCCAGACCTCGTCCCCGCGCTCCAGCAGCCGCCGCGCGACGGCGCTCCCGATCCCCGACCCGGCCCCGGTGACGAGATGCACGCGGCGTGCGTCGCTCACAGCTGCTCCCCGTTCGCTTCTCCGCCCACCCGGCGAAGGCGCGCCCCACCGGCCGTCCGCAGGCCGGCGGCCTCGCGTGCGTCGCTCACAACTGCTCCCCGTTCGCTTCTCCGCCCACTCGGCGAAGGCGCGCCCCACCGGCCGGCCGCAGGCCGGCGGCCTCGCGTGCGTCGCTCACAGCTGCTCCCCTATGTAGGCCAGCGCGTCCGCCCCGTCGGAGGCGAAGTGGACGAGCTGGGACAGCGGCAGGGGCAGGAAGCCCTCGGCGTCCATCCTGCGCAGCTGGAGCTCCAGGCCGTCGTAGAAACCGGCGCTGCCCAGCAGGACCACCGGTTTGGAGTGCAGTCCGTGCTTCTTCAGCTCCAGGATCTCGGTGGCCTCGTCCAGCGTGCCGGTGCCGCCGACCATCACGACGAGGGCGTCGCTGCGGCGCAGCAGTTCGGCCTTGCGCGCGGCGAGATCCACGGTGACGATCATCTCGTCGGCGTTCTTCCGCGCCTTGTGCTGCAGGAACTCCACCGAGACGCCGACGAGCCGTCCGCCCGCCTCCTGGACGCTGTCGGCGAGGACCTTCATCAGGCCGGACTCGGAGCCGCCCCACACCAGGGTGTGGCCGCCCTCGCCCATCAGCTTGCCGAACTCGCGGGCCGGCTGCGTGTACTCCTCGCTCAGGTCGGCAGCCGACAGGAACACTCCGATGTTCATACGTTCACCGCGGGCTTCTCCTGGTGACGGGTCGTGCGCGCGGCACGGTCGGTGGTGGCGATGGTGGCCGAGCCCACGACGCGGGTGCCGTCGTAGAGGACGACCGCCTGGCCGGGGGCGACGCCCCGGACGGGGGCGTCGAAACGGACGTGCAGCTCGTCCCCGTGGGGCTCGGCCGTCACCGGGACGTCCTCGCCGTGGGCACGCAGCTGCGCCGTGTACGCCGCGGGGCCGGCCGGCGGGGCGCCGCACCAGCGCGGGCGGATCGCGGTGAGCGACGTGACGTCGAGCGCCTCGACCGGGCCGACCGTCACGGTGTTGTCGACCGGCGAGATGTCCAGCACGTAGCGCGGCTTGCCGTCGTCGGCGGGGACGCCGAGCCGCAGGCCCTTGCGCTGGCCGATGGTGAAGCCGTACGCGCCCTGGTGGGTGCCGACCCGCTCGCCGCTCTCGTCGACGATCGCGCCCTCGGCGCTGCCGAGCCGGCGGGCGAGGAAGCCCTGGGTGTCGCCGTCCGCGATGAAGCAGATGTCGTGGCTGTCGGGCTTGCGGGCGACGGCCAGGCCGCGCCGCTCGGCCTCCGCGCGGATCTCGTCCTTGGTGGCCGGGGTGTCGCCGAGCGGGAACATGGCGTGGGCGAGCTGCCGCTCGTCGAGCACGCCGAGGACGTACGACTGGTCCTTGGCCGCGTCGCCGGCGCGGTGCAGCTCTCGGGCGCCGTCCTCGCGGGTGACGATCGTGGCGTAGTGACCGGTGCAGACCGCGTCGAAGCCGAGCGCGAGCGCCTTGTCGAGCAGCGCGGCGAACTTGATCTTCTCGTTGCACCGCAGGCACGGGTTCGGGGTGCGGCCGGCGGCGTACTCGGCGACGAAGTCCGCCACCACGTCCTCACGGAAGCGCTCGGCGAGATCCCAGACGTAGTAGGGGATGCCGATGACGTCGGCCGCACGGCGCGCGTCACGCGAATCCTCCACCGTGCAGCAGCCGCGGGCGCCCGTCCGGAAGCTCTGCGGATCCGCCGACAGGGCCAGGTGGACACCGGTCACGTCATGCCCGGCCTCGGCGGCGCGGGCGGCGGCCACCGCGGAGTCGACACCGCCGCTCATGGCGGCGAGCACGCGCAGCTTGCGCGGCTCTGCGGGCTGGGGGAAGTCGTTCACCTGTCCAGGGTAACGGCCCGCCCCGGACGGCCCCCGCCGGTTGTCCACAGGCCCGCACACCCGGGCGGACCGGGCCTGGTGCAGGCGGAAGGGGCGTGCGTGCCCCGGGAGTTGCCGCGTGAGGACCGGTGCGGCCCTCGCCGGGACGGTGACGCGGGAGACTGTCCCCGGGACTGGACAACCGCCGACTACCGATGGGTAACATCGATCCATGGCAGATGCACCGGCCCGCGCGGCCGTCGGGGACAGCGAGTTCGACCGCGACACCACGGTGGTCGCACGGGCGGACGAACCGGGCACGTACGACGCAGAGCTCTCCGGGGGCTGGACGATCATCCGGGCCGTCAACGGCGGCTACCTGCTGGCCGTCGTCGCCCGCGCGCTGCGCGCCGCGCTGCCGCACCCCGACCCGCTGACCGTCACGGCGCACTACCTGACGGCCTCCGAGCCCGGGCCCGCGGTCATCAGGACGCAGACGGTGCGGGCCGGGCGCAGCATGTCCACCGGGCAGGCCTCGCTCTTCCAGCGCGACGCCGAGGGACGCGAGGTCGAGCGGATCCGGGTGATCGCCGGCTACGGCGACCTCGCGGCGCTCCCCGGCGACGTCCGCACCTCGGCCAAGCCGCCGCTCATGCCGTCCTACGGGGACTGCGTCGGCTCGCAGGACGCGCCGCCCGGCGGCGGTCCGGTCACCGGCTCCACCGCGATCCTCGGCCGGCTCGATCTGCGCCTGGACCCGGCGACCGCCGGCTGGGCGGTGGGCGCGCCGTCCGGCGCGGGCGAGATGCGCGGGTGGCTGGGCCTGGCGGACGGGCGCGACCACGACGCGCTGTCCCTGCTGCTGGCCGTCGACGCCCTGCCGCCGACCGCCTTCGACCTGGGCCTGGCCGGGTGGGTGCCGACGGTCGAGCTGACCGTCCACCTGCGGGCCCTCCCGGCGCCGGGGCCGGTGCGGGTCTCGATCACCACCCGCAACCTGGCGGGCGGGCTGCTGGAGGAGGACGCCGAGGTCTGGGACTCCCAGGACCGGCTGGTGGCGCAGTCCCGCCAGCTGGCGCGGGCTCTGCGCGCCTGACCCCGGCGGCTCCCGGCCGGCCGGCCGGGAGCCGCGTCCGCAGAGGGCCGGGAGGCGGGCCGCGCGGCCCGTAGAATCGACGGACCATGGCCTACTTCGATCACGCCGCCACGACGCCCATGCTGCCGGAGGCGGTCGAGGCGCTGACCGCGCACCTGACGGTGACCGGGAACGCCTCGTCACTCCACGCCGCGGGCCGCCGGGCCCGGCGGACGGTCGAGGAGTCCCGCGAGGCCCTGGCCGAGGCACTCGGAGCCCGGCCGAGCGAGGTGGTCTTCACCGGGGGCGGCACCGAGTCGGACAACCTGGCCGTCAAGGGCCTGTTCTGGGCGCGCAGGGCGGCCGACGCGCGCCGGGTCAGGGTGCTCGCGAGCCCGGTGGAGCACCACGCCGTGCTGGACGCGGTGCACTGGCTGGCCGACCACGAGGGCGCCGTCGTGGAGTGGCTGCCGGTCGACTCCTACGGCAGGGTGCACCCCGAGGCGCTGCGTGACGCCCTGGCCGCGCGCCCCGACGAGACGGCCCTGGTCACCGTCATGTGGGCGAACAACGAGGTCGGAACGATCCTGCCGGTCGCCGATCTGGCCGCGGTGTGCGCGGAGTTCGGGGTGCCGATGCACTCCGACGCGGTGCAGGCCTTCGGTCAGGCCGACGTGAACTTCGCGGCCTCGGGCCTGGACGCGATGACGGTGACCGGGCACAAGGTGGGCGGCCCGTACGGGGTGGGCGCGCTGCTGCTGCGCCGCGACGACACCCCCGTCCCGCTGCTGCACGGCGGCGAGCAGGAGCGCAGCCGTTCCGGCACCCTCGACGTCCCGGCCATCGCGGCCTTCGCGGCCGCGGGCACGCCGGCGGCACGGCGCCGCGCCCAGTACACCGCCCAGGTGGGCGCGCTGCGCGACGAACTGGTCCGCGGGGTGCGGGCCGCGGTGCCGGACGCGGTGCTCAACGGCGACCCGGCGGAAGGGGGCCGGCTCGCCTCGATCGCGCACTTCACCTTCCCCGGCTGCGAGGGCGACGCGCTCCTGCTGCTGCTGGACGCGCAGGGCATCGCCTGCTCCACCGGCTCCGCCTGCACCGCGGGCGTCGCCCAGCCCAGCCATGTGCTGCTCGCGATGGGCCGCCCCGCCCCGGACGCCCGCGCGACACTGCGCTTCTCCCTCGGCCACACCACGACCGCGGACGAGGTGGCGGAGCTGGTACGGGCGATCGGCCCCGCCGTCGAGCGCGCCAGGAGCGCCGGCCAGACCTGACCGGGCGCCCCGCACCGAACCGCCCGACTCACCCGCCCCGAGGGCAGACGGGCGGCGGGCGCAACGCTACGGTCGGAGCATGGATGATCGGCTCCGCGCGGTCTGCGACCTGATGATGCCCACCGTCCGGGAGATGGCCGGGCTGCACGAGTACGACGGCCGCGTGCAGGACCTCTCCCCCGACGGGATACGCCGCGCCCTCGCCGCGGTCGACGCTGCCCGGCGCAGTACGCCACGCCTTTCCGACCCGCACGAGGAGGCGCACCTGCGCGTCTTCGAGGAGGCGATGCGGGTCCAGTACGGCGAGCTGGAGATACACCGGCGCGACCCCTACCCCCATCTGTCCAACCTCGAACTCGCCTGCTACGACCGGGAATACGCCCCGCGCAAGGAACGCGCCGCGGCGCGCCGCCGGCACCTGGCGCAGTGGCCCGACGCGGTGGACGCGGCGCTGGCCTCACTCGACCGGGTGAGCGCGCCCGTGGCCTCCGCGCTGCTCGGCTCGGCCCGGGGGCTGGCCTTCGGCCTCGACCCGGACGAGGGCGTGGAGGCCGACGCGCTGGACGCACACGCCCGGCTGATCGCGCACCTGGAGCACGCCGCCGAGCACGGCGACCCCGACCCGCGGCTCGGCGGGCCCGGACTGGCCGCGCTGATGGGCTCGCAGGAGGGCATGCGGGTGGACCTGACGGCCCTGGCGGAAGCGGCGGACCGGGAACGCGTGCGGCTCGGGCAGCTGCTCACCGACTCCTGCCGCGCCCTCGACCCGCACCGCGCGGTCGACGACCTGATCCCCGAACTGCTCGCCGACCACCCGAGCGCCGAGGGCGTCATCCCGGCCGCCGCCCGGCTCACCGAGGAGGTCATCGCCTTCACCCGGGAGCGCCGGCTCGCCCCCTACCTCGACGGCGAGTGCCTGGTGGGGCCCGCCCCGCCCTCGCGCCGCTGGGCGATGGCCATGATGACGTGGGCGGGCCCCGGCGAGCCCGAGACGCCGTCCTGGTACCACGTGACGCCGCCCGAACCGGACTGGCCCGCGCAGGAGCGGGAGGAGTGGCTGACGGTCTTCAGCCGGACCAGCCTGCCGTCCGTCACCGTCCACGAGGTCGCGCCCGGCCACTTCGCACACGGCCGCGCCCTGCGGCGGGCGGCCGGCCCGGTCCGCCGGGTGCTGCACAGCCTGGCCTTCTGCGAGGGCTGGGCGCACTACGTCGAGGAGGTCTGCCTCGACGAGGGATTCCGGGCGCGCGACCCCCGCTTCGCGATCGGCGTCGCCCTGGAGGCGCTCATCCGGGTGACGCGGCTGACCTGCGCGATCGGGCTGCACACCGGCGCGATGGACGTGGCCGAGGCCACGCACCTGTTCGTGAGGGACGCGCACCTGGCCCCGGCGGGGGCCGCCTCCGAGGCGCGCCGCGGGACCTTCGACGCGGGCTACGGGCGGTACACGTGGGGAAAGCTGGAGATCATGCGGGCCCGCGAACGCGCGCAGCGCTCCCCCGGCTTCTCCCTGCCGGCGTTCCACGCCGAGCTGCTGGCGCTCGGGGCGCCGCCCCTGGGCCTGCTGGACGCGGTGGCGGGGGGCCGGGATGCTCAGTAGCGCGGCGGCGGGCCCCAGGCGGGCGGGCTGCTGAAGGCGTCGCGGTCGAAGATGGGCTGGGCGTTGGCGCGCAGCCACATCGCCACCGGGTCGTGGGGGTCGGACATGGCGACCGTGGAGACGGGCAGACCCTCGGGGACGCCGGGCACGGCCTGCTGCATCATCAGCCGTACGGCCTCCACCGCCTGCGGCGAGGAGTCGTAGACCTCGACGCCGATCGCGAGGTACGCCTCGCCGAGCGCGGGCTGCACCCACGCCTGCCGCAGGGCGCGTACCGCGGGCGTACGCTGCGCCGCCGTGGCGAGCAGCGCGTAGAACTGCGGCATCTGCACCGCGGGCTCGCCGATCCGCAGGGGGCCCGCGGGCAGCAGGTCGAGGCCCGCGGCGACGCGGCGCAGGTCGGGCCAGGGGACGCCGACACCGCCGCCCGGGGCGTGCGGGTTGAGCCACAGGCCGCAGTGGTCGGGGAAGAGCGTGAGCGCGATGTCCCGGCCCGCGGCCACCTCGTGCTCGCGGTTCCAGCCGCTGGCACCCAGCTCGCGCGGGGAGGTGCAGCACGGGGCGTAGCGGTGGCCGGCGACCTCCATCGCGGCGTACTGGGCGTCGGGGGTGCCGGGGGCGCCCTGCCAGAGCAGCATCCACACCTGGCCCTCGGCCAGCGACGTGAGCAGGTTCTCGTATGCGTCGTAGCGGCCCGGGGCCACCTGGAGCAGCATCTGCTCCACGTGGCCGGCCGCCGCGCCGCCGTGCGCGCCCGCGATCACGTCGGACCGCCCCTTTCCCGTCTGTTCGTCTTACGCCGTCGTTACGCCATCAAACCAGGTCGGCTCTGACCGGTGGAACGCTGACCGACTCAAGCGGTACGGGGTAAATGGCTCGTATACGGCTCGTATACGCCCGCACCGGTCGCCGGTCCGGGTCAGTCCCTGGCGTAGAAGGGCCGGACGGTCTCCAGCATCCAGTCGGCGACCGGGTCCTGGGCGACGTCGAGCAGGATCAGATGGACCGGCCAGGGCAGCGGCGCGGCGCCCAGCGCACGCCCGAGCGCGTCCATGGCGGCGGCGCGGTCGGATTCCTGCCAGCGGTCCAGTTCCACTCCGACGAAGAGCGCGGGCGGTTCCTCCTCGACGGCGGCCATGGCCCGGCGGGCGCTCAGCACCACGGGGGTGACGGCGTACTCGGCGGCGGTGATGGCCAGGAAGTCGACCGGCTCCTCGTCCGGCGCGGGCTCCCACAGGCGCACCCGGGCGCCGCTGGGGGCCTGCTCGCCGTACGCCCCGGGCGGCCGGGCGCCGCGGCACAGCTCGGCGACGGCAGCGGGTGGCAGCGGCACCCCCACGGCCCCGCCGGGGTTGACGGCGATGCCGACCATCGGGGGCAGGCCGCGGGCGAACTCGCGCACCGGCGCGACGGTGCAGGACATGCCCTCGGCGGCGAGCCGGTACTGCTGCTCGGAGCTGAAGACCGGCACGTAGGGCGCGCCGCCCAGCTCCACGGTGGGCAGGTCGAGGTCGGTGGACGCGGGCGAGCCGCCGTTGGGCAGCGGCACCCACACGTGGGAGCGGCCCAGGACCTCCAGCAGCCGGGGGGTCGCGGAGGGGTTGCCGAGGCTGGCGGCGAGCACCTCCTCCAGCTCGTTCGCCGGCCATATGTACGGTGCCGGATTGTCCATGTCCATCCTCGTCCGCGCTGTGTGCCGCTGTCGGCGCCACCCGTTGCCTGCCCGGAAACCCTATCTGCTGGCCGCCGCGCACGCCGGGGCATGCGATGATGGCGGCGCATGTCGGCGGCGGGAAGGGCATGACCTGCACCGACGGCACGAGCAGCACCCGCACGACCCGCAGTACGAGCAGCACCCACAATTCGCATACCGGCCGTTTGGAGGCCGCGCGGGAGAGTCCCACCCCTCGCAGACCGCGGGGGCGGGCGCCGAAGGAGCAAGTCCTCCCTTGAATCTCTCAGGCACACATACCGCGCGGACGAGGCAGATCTGAAAAGCGGGCGGGCCGCGTTCACCGGTCCCGCCCCACCCAAGGTGCAAGCCGCGGCCCGCAGGGTCACGGTGAACCTCTCAGGTTCCGATGACAGATGGGGAGGCCGGGAAGAGTCCCGGCCGGAAGTCCACGACCCGTCCGCCGCAATTGGGAGCACCTTGATGAGCGCAGCACCGAGCCCGTCCCCCGCCGCACCGCGCCGCACCGCGCTCGACGCGGTCCACCGCGCGCTGGGCGCCACCATGACCGACTTCGCCGGCTGGGACATGCCGCTGCGCTACGGCAGCGAGCGCGAGGAGCACCAGGCCGTCCGCACCCGCGCGGGGCTCTTCGACCTGTCCCACATGGGCGAGATCACCGTGACGGGCCCGCAGGCCGGGCAGGCGCTGGACCACGCCCTGGTGGGCCATCTGTCGGCGCTCGCGGTCGGCCGGGCCCGCTACACGATGGTGTGCGCCCCGGACGGCGGCATCCTGGACGACCTGATCGTCTACCGGCTCACCGAGGAGCGCTACCTGGTCGTGGCCAACGCCTCCAACGCCCAGACGGTCCTGGACACCCTCGCGCTGCGGGCCGCGGAGTTCGACGCGACCGTGACCGACGACCGGGAGGCCTACGCGCTGCTGGCCGTGCAGGGCCCGCAGGCGGCCGGCATCGTCGGATCGCTGACCGACGCGGACCTGCCGGCCCTGCGCTACTACGCCGGGCTGCCCGGCACGGTCGCGGGCGTGCCCGCGCTCATCGCCCGCACCGGCTACACCGGCGAGGACGGCTTCGAGCTGTTCGTGGCGCCCGCGGACGCCGAGCGGCTGTGGGAGGCGCTGCTGACGGCCGGGGCCGGGGCCGGTCTCGTACCGTGCGGCCTGTCCTGCCGCGACACGCTCCGCCTGGAGGCCGGGATGCCGCTGTACGGGCACGAGCTGACGGCGAACACGACACCCTTCGACGCCGGGCTCGGGCGGGTCGTGAAGTTCGACAAGCCGGGCGACTTCGTCGGCCGCGAGGCACTGGCGGCGGCCGCGGCACGGGCCGCGGAGCAGCCGCCGCGCACGCTCGTCGGGCTGGTCGCCGAGGGCCGCCGGGTGCCGCGCGCGGGGTACGCCGTCACGGGCCCGGACGGCGCGGTCGTCGGGGAGGTCACCTCGGGCGCCCCGTCGCCCACCCTCGGGGTGCCCGTCGCCATGGCCTACGTCGACGCGTCCGCCGCAGCGCCGGGCACACCGGGCGTCGCCGTCGACATCCGGGGCAGCCGGGAA
Source organism: Streptomyces sp. NPDC020983 (assembly GCF_044333485.1). Taxonomy (NCBI): domain Bacteria; kingdom Bacillati; phylum Actinomycetota; class Actinomycetes; order Kitasatosporales; family Streptomycetaceae; genus Streptomyces; species Streptomyces sp. NPDC020983. The sequence goes on from NZ_JBIRRA010000006.1 coordinate 256,293, forward strand.
CCGTACCGGGTCGTGGCCCTGCCCTTCTACCGCCGCGAGCGCTGAGCCGGCCGGGTGCCCGCCGGAACGACCACCACGTCGTCCCGCCGGGACCCCGCTTGTCCACGCCGATCCACACGGCGCGGCCACCCGAGGGGACGAGAGTTGTCCACAGGCCGCCGCGCCCCTTCCACCAGCAACCCTTCGCATCCGGGAGAATTCCGTCATGAGCATCAATCCTGAGCACCTGCGCTACAGCAAGGAGCACGAGTGGGTCTCCCCCGCCGAGGCGGGAGTGTCCACCGTGGGCATCACCTCGCACGCCGCCGACGCGCTCGGTGACGTCGTCTTCGTCCAGCTGCCGGAGGTCGGCTCGACGATCGCCGCGGGCCAGGGCTGCGGCGAGCTGGAGTCCACCAAGTCCGTCAGCGAGCTGTACGCCCCGGTGTCCGGCGAGGTCACCGAGGTCAACCAGGACGTGGCCGACGATCCCTCGCTGGTCAACTCCGCGCCCTTCGAAGGCGGCTGGCTGTTCAAGGTGCGGATCGCCGACGAGGAAGCGGAGCTGCTGACCGCTGCCGAGTACGACGACTTCACCGCGGCCTGACCCTTCGCCCCCCACCCGTACCCGAGGGAAGATCCCATGTCGCTCCTGAACCAGTCGCTCCACGACTTCGACCCCGAGGTCGCCACCGAGGTCGACGCCGAGCTGCGCCGCCAGCAGTCCACCCTGGAGATGATCGCGTCGGAGAATTTCGCGCCCGTCGCCGTCCTCGAGGCTCAGGGCTCGGTGCTGACCAACAAGTACGCCGAGGGCTATCCCGGCCGCCGCTACTACGGCGGCTGCGAGCACGTCGACGTCATCGAGCAGCTGGCCATCGACCGGGTCAAGGCGCTCTTCGGCGCCGAGGCCGCGAACGTCCAGCCGCACTCGGGCGCCCAGGCGAACGCCGCGGCGATGTTCGCGCTGCTCAAGCCGGGCGACACGATCCTCGGCCTGGATCTGGCGCACGGCGGGCACCTGACCCACGGCATGAAGATCAACTTCTCCGGGAAGCTCTACAAGGTCGCCGCCTACCACGTCGACGCCGAGACCGGGCGGGTCGACATGGACGAGGTGGAGCGGCTGGCCAAGGAGCACCGGCCGCAGCTGGTCATCGCCGGCTGGTCGGCGTATCCGCGGCAGCTGGACTTCGCGGCCTTCCGCCGGATCGCGGACGGCGTCGGCGCCTACCTCATGGTCGACATGGCGCATTTCGCCGGCCTGGTCGCGGCGGGGCTGCACCCCTCGCCCGTCCCGCACGCGCACGTGGTGACGACCACGACGCACAAGACGCTCGGCGGACCGCGCGGCGGCGTCATCCTGTCCACCGCCGACCTGGCCAAGAAGATCAACTCCGCGGTCTTCCCCGGCCAGCAGGGCGGCCCGCTGGAGCATGTGATCGCCGCCAAGGCGGTGGCCTTCAAGGCCGCGGCGACCGAGGAGTTCCGCCTGCGGCAGGCCCGTACGCTGGAGGGCGCGGCCGTCCTCGCCGAGCGGCTGGGCCGTGAGGACCTCGCCGCGGTCGGTGTCAGGGTGCTGTCCGGCGGCACGGACGTCCACCTGGTGCTGGTCGACCTGCGCGACTCCGCCCTCGACGGCCGGCAGGCCGAGGACCGGCTGCACGACATCGGCATCACGGTCAACCGCAACGCGGTGCCGAACGACCCGCGCCCGCCGATGGTCACCTCGGGGCTGCGGATCGGCACCCCGGCGCTGGCCACCCGCGGCTTCGACGCCGACGCCTTCCGGGAGGTGGCCGACGTCATCGCGGCCGCCCTCCAGCCGGTCTTCGACGCCGACGGCCTGCGGGCCAGGATGAAGGCGCTCGCCGAGCGCTTCCCCCTCTACCCGGACCTCGGCGCCTGACCGCCCGCGGCCGCGGGGGCACGTCCTGCCCCGCGGCCGCGGTCCCGCACCGCCGGCAGCACCCCGCGGACAACGGCGTCCGCGGAGACCAGGGAGCACACGACCCATGGCTATCTCCGTATTCGACCTCTTCTCCATCGGCATAGGACCCTCCAGTTCCCACACGGTGGGACCGATGCGCGCCGCCCGGATGTTCGCGCAGCGGCTGAAGAACGAGGACCTGCTCACCGCCACCGCCGGCGTCCGTGCGGAGCTGTTCGGGTCGCTGGGCGCGACCGGCCGCGGCCACGGCACCCCCAAGGCGGTGCTGCTGGGCCTGGCCGGGCACTCCCCGCGCACGGTCGACGTCGAGACCGCGGACGACGAGGTGGCCGCCGTGCACACCGCCCGGCGGCTGGCGCTGCTCGGCGCGCACGAGGTGCCGTTCGACCCGGCGGCCGACCTGGTGCTGCACCGCCGCCGCTCGCTGCCCTACCACGCCAACGGCATGACGCTCACCGCCCGCGGGCACGGCGGCGAGGTACTGCTGGCCAAGACGTACTACAGCGTCGGCGGCGGTTTCGTCGTCGACGAGGACGCCGTCGGCGCCGACCGGATCAAGCTCGACGACACGGAACTGCGCCACCCCTTCCGCACCGGCGACGAGCTGCTGCGCCGCTCCCGCGAGACGGGCCTGTCGATCTCCGCGCTGATGCTGGAGAACGAGAAGGCCTGGCGCACCGAGGCCGAGATCCGCACCGGCCTGCTGGAGATCTGGCAGGTCATGCGGGAGTGCGTGGAGCGCGGCCTGTCCCGCGAAGGCATCCTCCCCGGCGGCCTGAAGGTGCGCCGCCGCGCGGCCGTGTCGGCCCGCCAGCTGCGCACCGAGGGCGACCCGGCCGCGCACGCCACCGAGTGGCTGACCCTCTACGCGATGGCGGTCAACGAGGAGAACGCCGCGGGCGGGCGCGTCGTCACCGCCCCCACCAACGGCGCGGCCGGCATCATCCCCGCCGTCCTGCACTACTACCAGCACTTCGTCCCGGGCGCGGACGACGACGGCATCGTCCGCTTCCTCCTCGCGGCCGGGGCCGTCGGCATGCTCTTCAAGGAGAACGCCTCGATCTCCGGCGCCGAGGTCGGCTGCCAGGGCGAGGTCGGCTCGGCCTGCTCGATGGCCGCCGGCGGCCTCGCCGAGATCCTCGGCGGCACCCCCGAGCAGGTGGAGAACGCCGCGGAGATCGGTATGGAGCACAACCTCGGCCTGACCTGCGACCCGATCGGCGGCCTGGTCCAGATCCCGTGCATCGAGCGCAACGGCATGGCGGCCGTCAAGGCCGTGACGGCCGCGAAGATGGCGATGCGCGGCGACGGCCGCCACCACGTCTCCCTCGACAAGGTCATCGCCACGATGAAGCAGACGGGCGCGGACATGAAGGTCAAGTACAAGGAGACCGCCCGCGGCGGCCTCGCGGTCAACGTCATCGAGTGCTGATCACGCCGGCCCCGAGCCGGCCGTTCCGCTCCCGGGATGACGGAGGTCCCCGCCGCTGAGGGCCGCCCGACACGGCGTGCGCCGGCGGCGAGGCCGCGGGGGGCGGCGGTGACGGCGGTGACGGCGGTGACGGCGGTGACGAATGGCCGGACCCTGGCGTCCGGCTGTCGCGTCCACGACCATGGCGGCACCGGTCCCGATGAGAGGAGAGCCCTGTGGTGACCTTCCCGCTGGTCGACATCACCATCCACGAACAGGGCGTCAACGGCATCACCCCGCCCGCCCACTGCCTCGTCACCGGCACCGGTCCCGACGGGCTGCTCCGCTTCTTCCTCTACCACGGCCCCACACCCACGGACGCCGGACTCTGCGGATCGGTCGTCCTGCCCCGGCCCGACCTGCTCCTCGCCGGACGGCCGTTCACCGCCCACGACCCCAGCGGGGCACGCGTGAGCGGTGCGGGCCAGGAGCCGGGGCGGATGCTCGTCCATCTCGCGCGCCGCGCGGCCGCGGCCAGGAGGACGCAGTAGCCCGCCGGCTCCTGCCCCGGCGGGACAGCGCGCTGCGGGGCACCGCCCGTCGGGCGGTGCCCCGCAGCGCGGGAGCCGGACGCGGTCACCGCAGCCAGCGGTGGCTCCGGACGACGGGGAGCTGTGCCCACAGCCGGCCGAGTCCCCAGGTGGCGCCCGCCGCGGTGAGGGCGAAGAGGATCATCGCGAGGGCGTAGATGACGTGGTAGTCCACGATCGGGTTGGACGACATGCTCGGGGCGCCGCCGGTCAGGTGCTGGGCGGGCGGCCATTCGGCGGCCCACATCATGGCCATCAGCGCGGTGCCCGCGACGGCGGTGACGCGCAGGGCGATGCCGGCGGTGAGGGCCACGCCGATGCCGAGCAGCGCGAGCATGAACAGCGTGTCGGTCCAGCCCTTGCCGGCGATGTCGTGGAAGAACGACTGGAGCGGGCCGGCGGACACGCCGGTCAGGAAGCCCTTGGTGGGCGAGCCGCCGTCGATCCAGCCCTTGCCGGAGCCGGTGGCGTAGTGCCAGCCGAAGGTCTTGTCGAGGAACGCCCACAGGAAGACGAAGCCGGTCGCGATGCGCACGGCGGCCGAGGCCCTGGCGGCCAGGGTGGCGCCGGTGGCGGCGGCGGCCGTGTCGCTCACGCTGCCGGCGGATGCCCTGTTCCAGGTGGGCAGGTGGAATGCCGCGCGGTGGGGGGTGTTGTGGTGGACGGCCATGATGACTCCCTGATCGGTGGGGTGCTGTTCGGTACGCCATTACTGTCCTGCGCGCGGGGGTGCCGGCGCTGGGGGCCCACGGCCCGAGGTGCGGGGCCGAACGGCCCTGCTGCCGGGCCCGGTTGGGCTCGGGCCGCCGTCGCCCGGCGGGGAGCGCACGGAGGGGCCCGCCAGGCGTGCCTGGCGGGCCCCTCAGGGACGTGCGGTGGGGGTGCCGCGGTCAGCCCTCCCAGCTCCAGTCGGCGACTTCGGGCAGGTCGGTGCCGTGCTCGCGGATCCAGGCGTGGTGGCGCAGCCGGGTGTCCTCCATGAGCTGCCGGACGGGGGCGGCGGTGACGGCGAGGCCGGGGACGCGGTCGATGACGTCCATGACCAGGCGGTAGCGGTCGAGGTCGTTGCGGACGACCATGTCGAAGGGTGTGGTGGTGGTGCCGATCTCCTTGTAGCCGCGGACGTGCAGGTTGGTGTGGCCGCGGCGGCGGTAGGCGAGGCGGTGGATCAGCCACGGGTAGCCGTGGTAGGCGAAGATCACCGGTTTGTCGGGGGTGAACAGGGCGTCGTACTCCGCGTCCGGCATGCCGTGCGGGTGCTCCTCCCGGGGCAGCAGCCGTGCGAGGTCCACGACGTTGACGACGCGTACGGCCAGCTGCGGCAGGTGCCGGCGGAGGAGCTGGACGGCGGCCAGGACCTCCTGGGTGGGGACGTCGCCGGCGCAGGCGAGGACGACGTCGGGCTCGGCGCGGCCGTCCTCGTTGCCCGCCCACTGCCAGATCCCGGCGCCGCGCGCGCAATGGGCACGGGCGGCGTCCATGGAGAGCCAGTCGAAGCAGGGCTGCTTGCCGGCGACGACGACGTTCACGTAGTCCTTCGACTTCAGCACGTGGTCGGCGACGGAGAGCAGGGTGTTGGTGTCCGGCGGCAGGTAGACGCGGACGACTTCGGGGGCCTTGTTGAGCACGTGGTCGACGAAGCCGGGGTCCTGGTGGGAGAAGCCGTTGTGGTCCTGCCGCCACACGTGCGAGGTGAGCAGGTAGTTCAGGGAGGCGACGGGGCGGCGCCAGCGCAGGGTGCGGGTGGTGCGCAGCCACTTGATGTGCTGGTTGACCATGGAGTCGACGATGTGCACGAAGGCCTCGTAGCAGGAGAACAGGCCGTGCCGCCCGGTGAGCAGGTAGCCCTCCAGCCAGCCCTGGCAGGTGTGTTCGGAGAGGATCTCCATGACCCTGCCGTGCCGGTCCAGATCCTCGTCGACGTGCAGGAACTCCGCCTGCCACGCCTTGCCGGTCGCCTGGTAGACGGCCTGCAGCCGGTTGGACGCCGTCTCGTCGGGCCCCACGATCCGGAAGTTGCGCCGGTCTGCGGTGCCGGCCATGACCTGTTCCAGCAGCTCCCCGAGGACGCGGGTGGGTTCGTGAAGCGAGCCCCCGGGTGTGTCGACGGGGACGGCGAAGCGGTCCAGCGGCGGCAGTGGCAGGTCGCGCAGGAGCAGGCCGCCGTTGGTGTGCGGGTTGGCGCCGAGCCGCCGCTCACCGTCGGGGACGCACTCCAGGACCTGCGGGCGCGGGCGGCCGTCCTCGTCGAACAGCTCCTCGGGACGGTACGAGCGCAGCCATTCCTCCAGCTGCCGCAGGTGCTGCGGGTTGTCGCGCACTTCGGACAGCGGGACCTGGTGGGCGCGCCAGGTCCCTTCCACGGGCAGGCCGTCGACCTCGGCGGGCCCGGTCCATCCCTTCGGGGTGCGCAGCACGATGACCGGCCAGCGGGGCCGCTGGGTGGAGCCCTGTTCCCGGGCGGCCTGCTGGTAGGCGGCGATGCGGTCCAGGGCGGTGTCCATCGCCGCGGCCATCGCGCGGTGCACCTGGGCGGGGTCGTCGCCGGTGACGTGCAGCGGATCGTGGCCGTAGCCGCGCAGCAGGTCGTCGAGCTCGGACTGCGGGAGCCGGGACAGGACGGTCGGGTTGGCGATCTTGTAGCCGTTCAGGTGCAGGATCGGCAGGACGGCCCCGTCGTGGACGGGGTCGAGGAACTTGTTGGAGTGCCAGGACGCGGCCAGCGGTCCCGTCTCGGCCTCGCCGTCGCCGATGACGCACGCGACGAGCAGGCCGGGGTTGTCCAGTGCGGCGCCGTAGGCGTGGGAGAGGGAGTAGCCCAGCTCGCCGCCCTCGTGGATGGAACCCGGTGTCTCGGGCGCGACGTGCGAGGGCACCCCGCCGGGGAAGGAGAACTGCCGGAACAGCCGGCCCATCCCCACCGCGTCCCGGCTGACGTCCGGGTAGGTCTCGCTGTAGCTGCCCTCCAGCCAGGAGTTCGCCAGCACCGCCGGCCCCCCGTGCCCGGGGCCCCACACGCAGATCGCGTCCAGACCACGCGCCCTGACCACCCGGTTGAGGTGGGTGTGCACCAGGTTCAGCCCCGGCGATGTGCCCCAGTGACCCAGCAGCCGCGGCTTGACGTGCTCCGGACGCAACGGCTCGGTCAGCAGCGGATTGGCCATCAGGTAGATCTGGCCGACCGCGAGATAGTTCGCCGCACGCCAGTGGGCGTCGAGGGCCTGCAGCTCCTGGTCGCCGAGTTCGGTGGTCGCCGTGACGGAGGACATGGGGATCTCCTGGGGTTCGGGGGGTGTCGCGCCTGAACCACCTTCTGCCCTCCCCGCTGCCGGGGAACAGGGCCGCACGGGCGGCCGCCAGGGCCACTGGTCCCTTCTTCCGCTGCCCCTAACCGCCCGGGCGGCCCCCGGCGGCGAGAGCCGGGACGAGCACGACGGGGCAGTGCGCGTGGCGCAGCAACGCGCGGGCGACCGGGCCCGGCGGGGAGCCGTTCCCGCCGCGACCCGCGCGGGTGCCGATCACCACCAGGTCCGCCTGGGAGGTCGCCGCGATCAGCGCACGGCACGGCGTGGAGGGCACCGTCCCGCTGTGCAGGGCCTGGTGCGGGCTGCTCCGGCACAGCGGTGCGAGCAGGCCTGCGGCCGAAGCGGCCCCGGCTCCGGCCCGGTGCCCGGCCGGATCGTGCGGGGGGCCGGGGCGGCCGCCCGCCGCGCCGGGCGGAGGCGGCCGGTAGGTCCAGGCGTGCAGGACGTCGAGCCGGGCCCCGCGCAGCGCGGCTTCCTCGAAGGCGAACAGCGCCGCGTCCGCGTCGGCGTCGCTCTCCAGCCCGAGCAGCAGACCGCCCGCGCGGTGCCGTCGTGGGGCCGTCGGCAGGCCCGCACCGGGCACGACGAGCAGTGGCGCGACGGTCCGTGCCGCCAGCCGCCGGCTCACCGAGTGCAGCAGCAGTCCGGCGGCACCGCGGACGTGGCGGCTGCCGACGACGGTGAGGGCGGCCCCGGCGCCCCGCTCGGCGAGTACGGCGGCCGGGTCGCCGACGGCCGAGCTCGTGGTCACGGGGACACCGGGGTGGCGCCGGGCGAGCCGTGCCGCCGCGGCCCGCAGGACGGGGCCGGCCTCGTCCGGATCACCGACGCAGGTGATCACGTCGAGACGGGCGGTACGCAGCCGGGCCTCGCCGGCCGCCACGTCCAGGGCGCCGAAGGACGGCACCGACCCGTCGATCCCCACGACCACCTGCGGCGGACTCATGGCCACTCCTTTCCCGCGCCGGGTTTCCGATCCGATCGTGGGGGCCCGCTCCGGGTGGCGGCAGGGCCCTTCCGCGTCGCATCGAGGGACCTGTCCGCCCTCCCGCGGGGGCCGTTCGGCTCTCCACGGCGGCGGGTCCCACCCGGGACCGTGAAGGCGACGGGCGGCTGTCCGTCCAGATTCGAGAGGGAGGGCCGGCCATGAAGCGCAGCACCGTGCTGTGGCGGTTCCGGCGCAACCCGCTGCGCCGCCGTTCGTACCTGGCGGAGGGCTGGGCGCTGTTCGCGCTCGGCGCGGCGGCCGTCGCGGGCGCCGCGCTCGCCGGTTCGCTCGTCGCCGGGGATGCCGTCGCGCGGTACGCGCACCAGCGGCACGACCGCTCTCCCGTGACAGCGGTACTGGTCGAGGACGCCGACTACACGGCCCCGTGGACCCGGGTGCGCTTCGTTCTGCCCGGAGGAGCGTCGCGTACGGCTCCGGCGCGGGTGGGTGACGGACTCAGGCGCGGCGAGCGGACCACGATCTGGCTGGACGGCGGCGGCAGGCCGGTCGCCGAGCCGCTCTCCCCGTCCGCGGCCCGGCGCCGTGCGGCCGCCACGGGAGCGCTCGCGGGGCTCGGGATCTGTGCGGGCGCCGTGATCGGCGGCGGGCTCGCGGCCGCCTCCCTCGAACGCCGCCGCCTCGGCCGCTGGGAGACCGAATGGGCGCGGGTCGGCCCCACCTGGGACCACCGCAACGCCTGAACGCCCCGCCCCCCCGCTGTCCCGGTGGCGGCGCGAGCCCCCGCGCCGTCCGGTCCCGGGACCCGTGCGCCGGCGGGCCGCACCACCGGATCGACCACAACGCGGCACTGCGGCCCGATCGGGCGCGTGCCGTCCGACGAGAGGAAGCCCCCGTGAACGAGCAGATAGTGATCACCGGCGCGGGCCCCGCCGGCACGCTGGCCGCGAACCGGCTGCGCGCCGCACTGGACGCCGCCGCCCACCGGATCGTCGTCATCGACCGTGCCGATCCGTGCGACCAGGAACTCGACCTGCTGGTGTCCCTCGGCATCTACGGTCCCGGGACCCTGCAGCCGCCCGAGGACGTCCGGTTGCGCGACGGGATCGAGCGGCGCCTCGCGGACGTCGCCACGATCGACCCCGACCGCAAGGAGGTCTGCCTCACCGACGGCACCACGGTTCCCTACGGCGTGCTGGTGCTGGCCACCGGCCGGCACCGGCTGCCGCCCACCACGGCCGGGCACCTGACGATCGCCGCGGACGGCCTGCCGTCGACGGGCCGCGCCGACATCTACGTCGTCGTCCCCGGCAGGGGCGGGCGGTGGCCGGCCGTCGAGCGTCCGGTCCGGACGCAGGTGGAGCTCCTGGTCGACGGTGTCCTGCGGTACCTGGACGGTTCCGCCGCGGTCGGCGGCGGCGTCGCGAACACGGCCGCCGGGTAACCGCCGGCCCGCCACCGGCACTTCCGCCGCACCACCCGTCCCCGCCCGCACCGCCCGTCCTCGCCGTCCGCGCTCGTCCGCACCGCCCGTCCTCGCCCGCACCGCCCGTCCCCGCCGTCCGCGCACCGCGCGCTCGGCCCGCACTCCACAGGAGGCACACCATGAAGCACCGCAAGGTCGGCAACGTCATGACGAGTGACGTCGTCCGGGTCGCGGAGGCGACCTCGTTCAAGCAGATCGCGATCCTGCTGGCACACCACCGGATCAGCGGCCTGCCCGTTGTCGACGACGACGAGAAGGTGGTCGGTGTCGTCTCGCAGTCGGACCTGACGGCCCGCCAGGTCCGGGACGGCGCGACCACCGCGCGCCGCCGGCTGCCGCGGGGGCCGGCGTCCCGGCGCACGGCGGCGAAGGCGGCCGCGCTGACGGCCGGCCGGCTGATGTCCACCCCGCCGGTGACCGTCCACGCGGACGACTCGATCGCCTTCTCGGCCCGCACCATGGCCGAGCACGGGGTCGAGCGCCTTCCGGTCCTCGACGAGGAGGAGCGGCTGGTCGGGATCGTCACCAGGCGCGACCTGCTCCAGGTCTTCCTCCGCCCCGACACCGACATCCGCGAGGAGGTCGTCCAGGAGGTGGTCGTCCACACCCTGTGGCTGTCCCCGTCGGCAGTGGAGGTGAAGGTCGAGGACGGCGTCGTGACGCTGGAGGGCGAGCTGGAACGCCGCAGCGAGGTGTCCGTCGCGGCGAACGCCACCGCCCGGATCGACGGCGTCGTCGCGGTGGACAACCGCCTCACCAGCCAGTGGGACGACTCCACGCTGCGTGCGGTCGCCCCGTCCCCGCACGGCGTCGCCGGCGAGTGGCTGCACAGGCTCTGAGCCGCCCGCCCTCCCCGCCCCTGGGACCGAGCGGCCCGCGCAGAGGGCCGTTCGGCCCTTTGCGCGGGCCGTCGTCCGCGCGATGATCGGAGGTCCAGGGCGGCATCGGGCCGGCAGACGACAGGTGAGGGTTCGCTCATGAACGACGTGCCGCGGTTCTCCGCGCAGTCCCCGATCCGGGTCTTCCTGGTCGACGACCACGAGGTCGTGCGCCGGGGCGTCCACGACCTGCTGGACGCCGAACCCGACATCGAGGTGATCGGCGAGGCGGAGTCCGCGGGGCACGCCCTGGCCCGCGGCCCCGCGCTGCGCCCGGACGTGGCGGTGCTGGACATCCGCCTGCCCGACGGCGACGGGATCTCGGTGTGCCGGGAACTGCGTTCGGCCATGCCCTCGCTGGCCTGCCTGATGCTGACGTCGTTCGACGACGACGACGCGCTGCTGGACGCGATCATGGCAGGCGCCGCGGGCTACGTCCTGAAGCAGATCAAGGGCTCCGACCTGGTCTCCGCGGTACGGACGGTGGCCTCGGGCCAGTCGCTGCTCGACCCGGCCACGACCGCTCGTCTGATGAGCAGCCTGCGCGACGAGCACTCGGGCGTGTCTTCCGAGCCGGAGGCGCTGGCCGCCCTCTCCCCCCGGGAGCGCGAGATCCTGGCCCTCATCGGCGAGGGCCTGACCAACCGGCAGATCGGCAAGCAGCTGTACCTGTCGGAGAAGACCGTGAAGAACAACGTCTCGCGGCTGCTGGCCAAGCTGGGCGTGGAGCGCAGGGTGCAGGCCGCCGTCATCGCGTCGAACAGCGCGTCGCCGTCCGAGCCCGGGAGCGGCCGGCGCTGAGACGCGGGCGGCCGGTCTGCCGCCCGGCGGCCTCCCGCCCCTGCCGTCCCTCCTTCCGGGCGCCGGTGGCGAGGGCCTGACGGCCGGCCGCCACGATCTGCCGTCAGGTCTGCGGCCCCTGCCGCCGGTCGCGGGCGGCCGTGCGGCGGCGGGCGTTCCCGGCAGCCGCACCGGCGGTCACCGCGGGCGTGCGCGGCACGGTCTCGTCCACACCGCCGAGCGGCGCGCCACCGCGCTTCCCGGTGCGGCCGATGTTCCCGAACACCTCGTCACGCGCCCGGATCGGCATGGCGCGGACGGAATGCGCCGGCGGCCGGCCGGGAACCGCGCGGGGCGCGCCTTTGCCGGAGATCTCCGCCGGCCGCAGCAATTCCGGGCGCCGGGATCAGCTCGCCGGGGATGCCGGGGCCTGGGCCCCGCACGGCCGCGGAGGCAGGACGGGGGCTGCCCGGAGGGGCGCGGCTCCTGTGCCACCGCTGACGGGCGGCGCGGCGGATCCGCCCTCGCGTGCGGCGCGGAACGCACGGGGCCCGCGCGGCGGCCCGGGCCGCGCCCCTCCCCCGCGATGGGCCGTCCGGGCCCGATCGGGGCCGGTCGGCCCGTGGCCGGGAGACGGGCGGACCCAGGAGCGTGGGCGGGGGGAGCCCGGGGTGACGGCACCGCGGGACCTACGGCCGGAGGTGGGCGGGATGCGGCAGTACGCGGTGGCAGGAGTGGACGGTTCGGACGGCGGACGGCGGGCGGCACGCTGGGCGGCCGCGGAGGCCGGGGCCCGCGGGCTGGCCCTGCGGCTCGTCACGGTGGTCCCGCCCGGGCTGCCGCGGGCTCCCTCCACGGCCGGATCCACCCGGCGGGCGGAGCCGGTGCCCGGTCCGGCCGGGGTCCCCCGTGACATCGCCCTTGCGCACCCCGACCTGGAGGTGGACGCCCGGGAGATCGCCGGAGAGCCCTCCCAGGTACTGCCGGGTGCCGGGCAGGGGGCCGCGCTGCTGGTGGTCGGGACCCGGGGAGCAGGCGGGTTCGACGGGCCGTGGCTCGGCTCAGTGGCGCTCGCGGTGGCCGTCCGGGCACCGTGCCCGGTGGCCCTCGTGCCGGCGCCCTCCCCCGTGCGCGGGCGCAGGCACGAGGTGGTGGTGGGTGTCGACGCGAGGCACCCGGACGAGGGCGCCGTGGGCGCCGCGTTCGAGGAGGCCGCGTCACGGGGCGCCCTGCTGCGGGCGGTGCATGCCTGGGACCTGCCGGCGCCGGGCCGGGGTGCGGCCTTCGGCGTGCTGGAGGAGGACCGGGCGGAGTGGGAGGACCAGGAGGTCCAGCTGCTGGACGACGCGCTGCGCGGCTGGCGGGAGAAGTACCCGCAGGTGAGCGTGCTGCCCGACGTGAGGCTGTTCGGGGCCGCCGACGCGCTGGTGCGCGTCTCGGCCGGCGCGGAGCTGCTCGTCGTGGGGCGGGGACAGCCGAAGGCGGCCCGGCTGCGCGGCGTCGCGCGCGCCGTGGCGCACCGCACCCCCTGCCCGCTGCTGCTGGCCGGCCGGGGCTGAGCCGTCCCCGGCCACGTGCCGGGGCAGGGCCGTGCCCGGAACTGCCCCGGCCGGCTGCTGCCGCCGAGGAGCGGCAGGTCCGTTCGCCGCCCTTGGGGTGCCCCGGACCGCCCTGCGGGCAGGGCCGTTCGGCACTCGGCCCGGGCGGCCCCGCCGCGACAGCCTGAGGACGTGACCGGCTCCCGCCGGAACCACCGCACCGTCCGCCCCCCCGGCCGGGACGCCCCCGGGCGTTCCCGGCACCCGCCGAACCGAGGACGAGATCCCCATGGCACCCGTGACACCCGCGACACCCGTGATCGAGCGCCCCGCCCCCCGCCCCGCGGGCACCGGCCCCGGCGCGCCGGCCGAGGACGGCCCGGACGCCCGCGCGGTCGACCTCCTCGTCGAGCGCGCCACCCGTGCCCTGGCCGCCTTCGCGGACCTCGGCCAGGAGGCCGTCGACCGCATCGTCGCCAAGGCCTCCGTCGCCGCGCTGGACCACCACACGGAACTGGCCCGGCTCGCCGTCGAGGAGACCGGCCGCGGGGTCGTCGAGGACAAGGCGGCCAAGAACATGTTCGCCTGCGAGCACGTCGCGCACAGCCTCGCGCACCTCGCGACGGTGGGCGTGGTCGCCCGCGACGACATCGAGGGAGTGGTGCAGATCGCCGAGCCGGTCGGCGTCGTGTGCGCGGTGACACCGGTGACCAACCCGACCTCGACCACCGTGTTCAAGGCCCTGCTGGCGCTCAAGACCCGCAACCCGGTGGTCTTCGCCTTCCACCCCGGCGCGCAGCGGTGCAGTGCGGAGGCCGCCCGGATCGTGCGGGACGCCGCGGTGGCGGCGGGGGCGCCCGAGCACTGCGTCCAGTGGATCGAGCGGCCTTCGGTCGAGGCGACCGGGCTGCTGATGCGGCATCCCGGCACCGCGCTGGTCCTGGCGACCGGCGGCAACGCCATGGTGAGGGCGGCCTACTCGGCGGGCAAGCCCGCGGTCGGCGTCGGCGCCGGGAACGTGCCGGCCTACGTGCACCGCAGCGCCGACCTGCGACGGGCGGTCAACGACATCGTCCTGTCCAAGTCGTTCGACAACGGCATGATCTGCGCCTCGGAACAGGCCGTCATCCTGGACGGCGAGATCTACGACAAGGCCCTCGCGGCCTTCGGCGAGCTGCACGCGCACCTCGCGACGGCGGAGGAGAAGCGGCAGCTGGAGGCCTACCTCTTCCTGCCCGCCCCGGCCGGACACGAGCAGCGGGTCAACCCCGACGCCGTCGGACGGAGCCCGCACTGGATCGCGCGGCAGGCCGGCTTCACCGTTCCCGCGGACACCTCGGTCATCCTCGCCGAAGCCGGCGAGGTCGGGCCGGACGAACCGCTCACCCGCGAGAAGCTCTGCCCCGTCCTCGCCGTGCTGCGGGCCGAGTCCACGGAGCAGGGGTTCGGCCACGCCGCCGCCATGGTCGCCTTCCACGGGCAGGGCCACACCTCGGTCATCCACACCGGCGACCCGGCGATGGCGGAGGAGTACGGGCAGCGGATGCAGACCGTGCGCGTCATCGTCAACGCGCCGTCCTCGCAGGGGGCCATCGGCGGCGTCTACAACGGGCTGCTCCCCTCCCTGACCCTGGGCTGCGGCTCGTGGGGCGGCACGTCGGTCTCCGAGAACGTCTCGGCCCCCCATCTGCTCAACGTCAAACGCCTCACCACCCGCCAGAACAACCTGCAGTGGTTCAAGGTCCCGCCGAAGATCTACTTCGAGCCGCAGTCCATCCGCTACCTGGGCTCGATGCCCGGCGTCCGCCGCGTCACCGTCGTCACCGACGCGACGATGACCCGCCTGGGTTACGTCCACCGCGTCAGCCAGGTCCTGCAGCGGCGCGACCAACCGGTCACGATCCAGGTGATCGACGACGTCGAGCCCGAGCCGAGCATCGACTCCGTCCAGCGCGGGGCGGCCATGATGCGCGCCTTCCGGCCCGACACGATCATCGCCCTCGGCGGCGGCTCACCGATGGACGCGGCCAAGGTCATGTGGCTGCTGTACGAGCACCCGGACGTCGACTTCGCGGACATGCGGCAGAAGTTCAGCGACATCCGCAAGCGCGCCTTCCGCTTCCCCGCCCCGGGCCGGCTGGCACGGCTGGTCTGCATCCCGACCACCTCCGGCACCGGCGCGGAAGTCACCCCGTTCGCGGTCATCTCCGACCCCTCCCGCGGCAAGAAGTACCCGCTCGCCGACTACGCCCTCACCCCCAGCGTCGCCATCGTCGACCCCCTGCTGACGACCGCCCTCCCGGCCGCCATAGCCGCCGACAGCGGCTTCGACACCCTCACCCACGCCACCGAGGCCTATGTCTCGGTCTACGCCAACGACTTCACCGACGGCCTCGCCCTGCACGCCGTCAAGCTCGTCTTCGAGCACCTCGAAGCAGCGGTGAACGACCGCTCCGCCAGCCCGGTGGCCCGCGAGAAGCTGCACAACGCCGCCACCATCGCCGGCATGGCCTTCGGCAACGCCTTCCTCGGCATCGTCCACGCCATGTCCCACACCCTGGGCGCCACCTTCCACATCGCCCACGGCCGGGCCAACGCCGTGCTGCTGCCGCACGTCGTCCGCTACAACGGCAGCGTGCCGGCCAAGCTCACCAGCTGGCCCAAGTACGAGACCTACCGCGCCCCGGAGCGCTTCCAGGACATCGCCCGCGTGCTCGGCCTCCCGGCCGCCACGCCCGCCGAGGCCGTCGCCTCGTACGCCGCGGCCGTCGAGCGGCTGCGCGACGCCGTGCACATCGAGCCGTCGTTCGCCGCGATGGGCGTGGAGGAGGAGGCGTTCCTCGCCGCCCTGCCGCAGCAGGCGCTCAACGCCTTCGACGACCAGTGCGCCCCCGCCAACCCGCGCATGCCGATGCTCGGCGACATGCGGGAGCTGATGCTCGCCGCCTACTACGGCACCGCCCCCTGACCGCACGGCACGGCGTGCGAAGGGCCGTCCGGCGCGCACCCGGGACCGGTCGGCCCTGCCCCGCCGGGAGCGCTCCCGGCGACGATCGGCAGCGAAGACACCACCACACCGACACGACGACACGACGAGGGGGCTGTCACCATGACGGCGACCAGCGAGATCAGCACCCGGCCGGCGCAGGCCGGCCCCTGGGCCGGCTTCACGGGCGAGCGGTGGCGCGGGCACATCGCGGTGCGCGACTTCGTCCAGGCCAACTACACGCCCTACGAGGGCGGCGCGGACTTCCTGGCCGGCCCCACCGACCGCACGCTCGCGGTGTGGTCGCGGATCACCGACCTCCTGCCCGAGGAACGCCGCCGGGGAGTCCTCGACGTCGACACGGCGACGCCCTCCACCATCACCTCGCACGCCCCCGGCTACATCGACCGCGACCGCGAGCTGATCGTCGGCCTCCAGACCGACGCGCCCCTGAAGCGCGCCATCATGCCGAACGGCGGCCTGCGGATGGTCGAGAACGGCCTGCGCGCCTACGGGTACGAGCCCGACCCGTTCGTCACGAAGGTCTTCGGCTCCTACCGCAAGACCCACAACGCCGGGGTGTTCGACGCCTACACGCCCGAGATGCGCCGCGCCCGCAAGGCCGGCGTCATCACGGGGCTGCCCGACGCCTACGGCCGCGGCCGGATCATCGGCGACTACCGCCGGGTCGCCCTGTACGGCACGGCCCGCCTGGTCGACGCCAAGCGCGCCGAACGCGCCCTGCTGGACCGGGAGCCCTCCACCGCGGAGGTGATCCGGGACCGGGAGGAACTGGCCGAGCAGATCCGCGCGCTCGGCGAACTCGCCCGGATGGCCGACTCCTACGGCTGCGACGTCACCCGCCCGGCGGCCACCGCGCACGAGGCCGTCCAGTGGCTGTACCTCGGCTACCTCGCCGCGGTGAAGGAGCAGAACGGCGCCGCCATGTCGCTCGGACGGACCTCGACCTTCCTGGACGTCTACCTCCAGCGCGACCTGGACGCAGGGCTCATCGACGAGACGCGGGCCCAGGAGCTCATCGACGACTTCGTCATCAAGCTGCGCATCGTGCGGTTCCTGCGCACACCCGAGTACGACGCGCTGTTCTCCGGTGATCCCACGTGGGTCACCGAGTCCATCGGCGGCATGGGGACCGACGGCCGCACCCTGGTCACCCGCACCTCCTTCCGCTTCCTGCAGACGCTGTACAACCTCGGCCCGGCGCCGGAGCCGAACCTCACGGTGCTGTGGTCGCCCCGGCTCCCCGACGGGTTCAAGAGGTTCTGCGCCCAGGTCTCCGTCGACACCAGCGCCATCCAGTACGAGTCCGACGACCTGATGCGGCCGCGTACCGGCGACGACACCGCGATCGCGTGCTGCGTCTCGGCGATGGCGGTGGGACGGCAGATGCAGTTCTTCGGCGCCCGCGTCAACCTCGCCAAGGCCCTGCTGTACGCGGTCAACGGCGGCCGCGACGAGATCACCGGTGAGCAGGTCGCGCCGCCCGCCGCGCCGCTGGAGGGCGAGTACCTGGACTACGACGAGCTGTCCGCGGCCTACGACCGCACGCTGGACTGGCTGGCCGCCACCTACGTGGGCGCGCTCAACGTCATCCACTGCATGCACGACAAGTACGCCTACGAACGGCTGGAGATGGCCCTGCACGACCACCCCGTGCACCGCTTCCTCGCCTGCGGCATCGCGGGCCTGTCGGTGGCCGCCGACAGCCTCTCCGCCGTCAGGTACGCGCGGGTGAGGGTCGTCAGGGACGGCACCGGCCTCGCGGTGGGCTACGAGACCGAAGGGGACTGGCCCGCCTACGGCAACAACGACGACCGTGCCGACGCCCTCGCCGCCGGCCTGGTCGGGTCGTTCATGGCGAAGGTCGCCGCCCACCCGTCCTACCGGGGCGCCGAGCACACCCAGTCGGTGCTCACCATCACCTCCAACGTCGTCTACGGCCTGCACACCGGCGCCACGCCCGACGGGCGCCCCGCCGGAGCCCCGTTCGCCCCGGGGGCGAACCCGATGAACGGCCGCGACCGGCACGGCATGGTGGCCTCCGCGCTGTCGGTCGCCAAGATCCCCTACGACCAGGCCAGGGACGGCATCTCGCTGACCTCGACCGTCACCCCCGAGGGACTCGGCCACGACCCGGACGAGCGTGCCGCGAACCTGGTGGGCATCCTCGACGCCTACACCGCCACCGGCGGATTCCACCTCAACGTCAACGTCCTGGACCGGGCGACCCTGGAGGACGCGATGGCCCACCCCGAGAAGTACCCGGAGCTGACCATCCGCGTCTCCGGCTACGCCGTCAACTTCGTCCGCCTGACCCGCGAGCAGCAGCTCGACGTGATCAGCCGCACCTTCCACGGCGCCCGGTGAAGCCCGCGACCGGCCGCACGGCGGACCGGGCACTGCCCGGCCCGCCCCCCACCGGCCGCATCCACTCCTGGGACCTGTCCACCGGCGTCGACGGGCCCGGCACGCGGTTCGTCCTCTTCCTCAGCGGCTGCCCGCTGCGCTGCCTGTACTGCGCCAACCCCGACACCTGGCACATGCGCGACGGGCGGGAGGCGACCGTCGACGAGGTGGTGGCGGAGATCGGCAGGTACACCGCCTTTCTCCGCGCCGCGGGCGGCGGGGTCACCCTGACCGGCGGCGAACCCCTCCTCCAGCCCGGCTTCACCGGGCAGATCCTGCGCCGCTGCCGCGAACTGGGCCTGCACACCGCCCTGGACACCTCCGGGTTCCTCGGCGCCCGCGCCACCGACCGGCTCCTCGCCGACACCAGCCTCGTCCTGCTCGACATCAAGTCCTTCGAGGTGCCCACCTACCGCGCGCTCACGGGCGGCTCCCTGGCCCCCACCCTGAACTTCGCCACCCGCCTCGACCGTCTCGGCGTGCCCGTCCGCATCCGCTACGTGCTGGTGCCCGGCTGGACCGACGACGAGGCCGCGGTGGAGGGCCTGGCCTCCTTCACCGCCGGCCTCGGCAACGTCGAGCAGGTCGACGTGCTCCCCTTCCACAAACTCGGCGCCGCCAAGTACGACGCGCTGGGCATCCCGTTCCCCCTGAGGGACACCCCCGTCCCCGGCGCGGATCTCGTGGAACGGGTCCGCGCGCAGTTCCGCGGCCACGGCCTGCGCGCCGTATGAGAGCCCCCGGCCGCGCCCGCCGCCCGACCGGCCCGGTGCGGCGGGCACCGGGCGGCCCCCGTCGCAGGGCCGTTCGGCCCACGACGGACCGGCGGCGCCGGCCCGACGATGGGGACACGGCCGTGACGGCCGGAGCCGGTGACCGGTCCGACGGCCGCCGCCCAGGTGGAGGAGCAGACCATGACGACCCAGCAGATGACGATGACCGGGCGGTTGGCCGCCCTTCCCGACGAGCACCTCGACCGGCTGATGGCCCTCGCGCGGGAGGTCGACTTCCCCGCCGGCCGGCGGATCTTCGAGGAGAAGGGCAGGGCCGACCGGTTCTGGATCCTCCGCGACGGGGAGGTCGCCCTGGAGATGCACGTTCCCGGCTGCCCGGCCGCCGCCGTCGAGAAGCTGGGGCAGGGCTCCCTGCTGGGGTGGTCCTGGCTGTTCCCCCCGCGCCACTGGCACATGTCGGCACGCGCGCTGACCGGCGTGCGCGCCTTCGAGTTCGACGCGGCCGCCGTACGGCAGCTGTGCGAGGACCACCCCGAGTTCGGCTACCCCTTCCTCCTCGCCTGCGCCGAGGTCATCGGCCACCGGCTGGAGGACGCGCGCACCAGGCTGCTCGACCTCTACGGCCCGTACGGCGGCGGCCTGCGCCGCTGAGGCGGCCGGCGGCAGGCACCGGCCGCCCCCTCGTGCCCCGTCCCCGCCCGCGGTCTGTCAGGAACCGTCCGTTCCGGCGTCCGCACCGGCGGGTGTCGCGGGCGCGTGGTCGAACCAGTCGAAGGCGACGCTGCCCTCGGTGGCGTACATCCCGATCACCCGGCCGGTGAAGCCGGTGCTGAGCTGGGTCGAGAGGTAGCGCCCGTCGAGTTCGGCCAGCAGCGTCTCCTCGGTGCCGACGACCGAGAAGGCAAGTGTGTCCGGCCCGGCGGCCTCCGCGCCGGGCGGGCCCAGCTCCAGTTCGGCGGCGGAGGTGACGGCGGGGGGCAGCACGTCCGTCGTCCGGGTCTCGATGACCAGGGTCAGCGGTCCCGACGGGACCGCGCACCGGGCCACGGTCTGCCGCAGCGGGCCGATCCGGGCGACCACGCTCGCTTCCCCGCCGCCGACCTCGATCTCGTAGTGGTGTGCCTCGTCCATGCGCACGCACAGCCCGCCGCGGCCCGTCCCCGGATCGACACGGGCGGAGACCCGGCAGTCCAGGTGCTGCTGGCGGCGCCCGACGAAGGTGCAGCCGGGGCGGTCGAGGCTCGGGCCGGCCGCCCAGAGCGTCAGCCACCCGCGCCTGTCGTCGAGCGACCAGGACGTGTCCGGCCGGCTGCGGGGGGATATCCAGACCGGTGAGAGCGTGGCGGCGTCGAAGTCGTCCCGGGTGGGTTCGGGCGCCCACGGGTGCCAGGCCGAGGGGGCCGGGTGCTGGGGCCGGACCTGGTCCACGACGGGCCAGCCGTCCTCCCACCGCACCGGCGCGAGGAACATCTCCCGCCCCATGACGTGGAATCGGGGGAAGGCTCCGCGGGGCCGGGTGCCCAGCAGGAGCAGCCACCACGTGCCGTCCGCGGCCTGGACGAGATCGGCGTGGCCGGTGCTCTGGATCGGCAGGTCGGTACTGCGGTGGCTGAGGAAGGGGTTGGACGGGCACGGTTCGAACGGCCCGCGGGGGGAGCGGCCGCGCGCGATGGACACGGCGTGCCCGTCACCCGTGCCGCCCTCCGAGACGAGCAGGTACCACCAGCCGTCGATGCGGTGGAGGTGCGGCGCCTCCGGGTACTGCCCGCCGGATCCGGACCACGTCGGCCACGGGCCCTCCAGCACGGCCCCCGTCGACGGGTCGATGCGCGCCGTACGGACGCCGGAGCAGCTGCACCAGCAGGTGCCGTCGTCGTCCCAGGCCAGGTCCGGGTCCACACCCGGCAGATCGACATGGACGGGATCGGACCACGGCCCCTCGGGCCGCTCGCTGGTGACGACCAGATGCCCGGCGGGCACTCCGCCGGCGCCCACCCGTGAGGTGATCACGTAGAACAGGCCGTCGTGGTGCCGGATCGTCGGCGCGTAGATGCCGCGGGAGGACGGCAGGTCCTCGGTCAGGCCCAGCTGCCCGGGGCGGTCCAGGACGTTGCCGATCTGCCGCCAGTGCACCAGGTCGCGGCTGTGGAAGAGGGGCACTCCGGGGAAGTACTCGAAGCTCGAACTCACCGCGTAGTAGTCGCTGCCGACCCGGCACACGCTCGGATCGGGATAGAAGCCGCTGATCACTGGGTTGTCGTACATGTGCATGGGGCGCCGGTCTTCCTCGGTTCGGCCGCCGTGCACCCCGGCGGGACCCGGGTGCGCGGCCGTCGCGCGTCCGGGTCCCCGTCGCGGTCGGCGGGTCGTCGATCAGTGCGTGGCCTGCCGCCGGCCGCAGCCGCCGTAAGTCCACACGCTGCATCCTCGCCCCATCCCCCGGGCACCGGAAGCCCGGAACGGTGACCGGACCGCTGCGCAGGGTGCGTCGCGCGCGGGACCACGGGTATCCGGTGGGGCATGAGACGGATCCGGTGGGCGGGAGCCGCGATCGGCACGTACGCGATCGGCGTGCTGGTCTGGCACTTCGGCGGTCGCACCGGCGGCGGCCACCCGTGGGGCCAGTCCTGGCTCGGCGGACTCGCCCTGGCGGCCGCCGTAGGACTGGGGGCGCTGGTGAAGCACCGGTGGAGGAAGCACCGTGCCCGCCGCGCCGGGCCGGACGTCCCGGCGCGATGAGGACCGGCCGGGCCGGGGGACCGCCGCCCGTGCGGAGGACCGCCCCACGGCCTCCCGCCCCACGGCGCTGCCCCGGTGCGGTCAGGCCGCGTTCGTGAGGGGCAGCAGCCCGCGCGCGCCGAAGACCTTCTTGGCGACCAGGGTGGCGTTGACCGAACGCGGCATCCCGGCGTAGACGGCCGTGTGCAGCAGGGCCTCGGAGATCTCGACCGGGGTCAGGCCGACGTTGAGGGCCGCGTTGATGTGCACCTCCAGCTCGATCTCGCAGCCGCCGAGCGCCGCGAGCACGCCCAGCGTGACGAGCTGCCGGTCGCGGGGCGGCAGTTCGGGTCGCGCGTACATCTCCCCGAAGGCCCAGGCGACCACCTGGTGGCCCAGCTCGGGCGAGGTGTCCGCGAGCGAGTCGACGACCCGCTGCCCGGCCTCGCCGTCGACCTGCTCCAGGACCTTCATGCCGTACGCGTAACGCTCTTCGCGGTTCACTTTTCCTCCGGGTGGCTCTGCTTTCCGACGGCTCAAGCATCGCCCCCGACGGGCGCCGCCCTGCCTTTCGCGCATCAATGGGTATGCTTCCCATGCCTGGGAGGTATGGATGGAGCTACGCGTGCTCGGCTACGTGGTCGCGATCGCCGAGGAGGGCAGCATCAGCGGGGCGGCCCGCCGGCTGGCGCTGACGCAGCCGACACTGAGCCGCCAGCTCAGGGAACTCGAGCGGCGCCTGGGCACCGAGTTGTTCACCCGCGAGGGCCGGGGCCTGGTCCCCACCGCGGCCGGTGTGGCACTGGCCCGGCGGGCCGCACACGTGCTGGCCGAGGCCGAGGCCGCGCTGGAGGACGTCCGGCTGGCGGCCGAGGGCCGCAGCGGCCGGCTCACCGTCACCTTCGCCGGATCGGGCATCAACGGCCCGCTCGGCGGCATGCTCGGGCGGCTGCGCCGCGAACTGCCGCGTGTCGAACTCCGCCTGGAGGAGAGCTTCAGCGACTCCGAGATGTCGGCGGGCGTCCTCGACGGCCGCTTCGACATCGCCGTCCAGCGCCTCCCCCAGCGCGACCCGGGGCTCACCACCCAGGCCTGGTGGCACGAGCCGATGACCCTTTTCGCGCCGAGCGGCCACCCCGTCGCCCACGGTGCCGGTCCCGCCCCGCTCGACGTCCTCGGCCGGATCCCGCTGGTGCTGTGGCCCCGGGAGACCTCCCCCCGGTCCTACGACGAGATCCTCGCGCTCTGCCGCCAGGCGGATGTCACCCCCCGGATCGGCGCGGAGGGACACAGCGTGCAGACGGTACTGGCCCTGGTCGCAGCCGGCTTCGGCGCGGCCGTCATGACCGACTCCCACCGCGTGCTGCGCCGGGTCGGTGTCACCGCCCGCCCGCTGGCCGGGACGACGACCACCCTGCACCTGGTGTGGCGGACCGGCGACCGGAACCCGCTGGTCGAGCGGTTCCGCTCCGTGCTCGCCGACATGTGAGCCGCCCGGGCGGGGGCCGCCACGGCGCCTCTCCGGCCCGGACGGCCGGACGGCCGGCGGAGGCGGCCCGCCTACTTGTTGTGCGTGGGGTAGACCTGGACGTCGGTGTAGGAGCCCTTGATGTCGCCGGCGCCCGCGGGCCACTTCACCGTCACGTAGCTGGTCTGGTTCGGGGGCGTCACCTGGATCGCGGTCGGGCGTGTGAGGCTCTTTCCGCTGTTGTCGATCTCGTACGAGATGTTGAAGACGGCGGCCCCGCCGGCCCGGAGGTCGGTGATCCGCGGCTCGGCCCTGCCGCGTTCGACGGGATTCGTGGTGGTGTCCTCGTCCGTGATGCCGATTCCCGCGAAGCCCGTCACGGAGCAGGCGGCGCTGCCCCGGTTGGTCATGGTGATGTCGATCGTGCCGGTGCTCGCGTCGGGCGAGACGTTCTCGGCCGTGACGGCCAGGTTCTTCGTCGTGCAGAACGGGAGGTTCCCCCCGTCCTGGCCGGCACCGCCGTCACCGGCACCCGCCTTCGTGCCGCCGGAGTCCGCTGCGGCGTTCGCGGCCCCCGCGCTCTTCTTGCCCGCGGAGCCGCCGTCCGTGGACGAACCGCTGTCCGAGGAGGGCGAAGGCCGGGAGGAGGGCGAGGAGGGCGAGGAAGACGACGCGGAGGGGCTTGCCTTGGCGGAGGTGTCCTTGGCGGAGGTGTCCTTGCCCGAACCGTCGCTGCCGCAGGCGGTGAGCGAGAGGGCGACGGCGAGGCCGAGGACGGCGAAGGCGGTCGTGCGGGCGTGCTTGGTCATGGTGCTCCCCCGTGAACGGTGCGACGCGTGTGCGGTGTGTGCCCGACACGCTCATTCCTGTGGTCGGAACATGTCTATCGCGGGGTGCGTCACGACCGGCTGCACGTGAGGTCTGGATCTTGTCACGAGCTCCGCCCGGGTGCGGGGCGCTGAGCGCGCAGCCCTGAGCCGGCCCCGCGCGCGGCGGGGCCGGCGGGTCAGGGGACGAGCTGGGAGAGGGAGGTGGGCAGCTGGGTGCGGCGGCGGATACCGAGCTTGCGGTAGGCGCGGGTGAGGTGCTGCTCGACCGTGCTGACGGTGATGAAGAGCTTGCGGGCGATCTGCTCGTTCGTGGAGCCCCGCGCCGCGAGGGAGGCCACGCGCCACTCCGCCGAGCTGAGCCGCCGGGCCGCCGGGCCGGGCTCGCCCGCGGGGCGGGTCTCCGCCTTCTCCCGGACCGCCGCCGCCGTGGCCGGAGGGTCCGGCAGCGGGGCCGCCGAGCACCGCTCCGCGAGGGTGCGCGCCTTGAGGGTGTGCCGGCAGGCCTGCACCGACTGGCCCAGCGACTCGTAGGCGCGTCCCAGGTCCGCGAGGGTGTAGGCGAGGTTGAGCGAGTCGCCGCAGCGGTCGAGGATGTTGGCCGCCTTCAGCAGCACCGGGGGGCGCTCGTCGGGCCGCAGGGTGGCCGCCACGGTGCGGTAGGTGAGGCTGCGGGCCCGCGCGTGGCCCAGCGGGAAGAGCGACATGCGCTCGGTGAGCAGTTCCCTGGCCTGGGCGACGCGGCCCATGTGGAGGTACGCGCGGGCGGCGTTGGTGCGCCAGGGCACCGCCGACGGGCAGTCGGCCTCCCAGAGCTTCATCAGGTGGCCGGCGGCCAGGAAGTCCTGGAGGGCGGCGTCGTAGCGGCCGCGGGCGAGGTGGAAGTTGCCGCGGGCGTCGAGGTAGACCACCCCGCCGAGGGTGCCGAAGGCGGCGCTGGGGACGGCGATGTCGAGGTAGCTCTCGGCCTCCGCGAGGTTGCCCATGGCCGTGGTGCTCAGGATGAGCTGGGACAGCGGGATGACGATGGCCGCCCCCCAGCTCTCCCGCGGCATGAGCGTGAGCGCCGCCCGCGCCTGCCGGTTGGCGTTGGCGAGGTCGCCGAGGCGGTAGTGGATCTCGGCGCGCGCGCAGGTGAACAGCGCGTTCCACACCAGCCCGTACGTCCCGCGCAGCGAGGCGCGCAGCGCGTCGCACCACACCGAGGCCTTGTCGAGGTTGTCGGAGTAGATGAGGACCATGAGGGACGCCAGCGACGACGCCGGGTTGACGGCTCCGGCCAGGGCCTCGCGGAGCACCAGTTCGGCGGCCGGTACGGCCCCCTCCTCCCCGGCGCTGCGCAGGACCGCGCCGAACGCGGCGGCGGCCCGGTGCTCGGCGGTGCCGGGGCGGGCGGCGGGCCGCGCCCTGTCGGCGCCGGCCGCGGTGCGCGCGATACCGGGGTAGGTGAGCGGCAGCCAGCGGCGTATCAGCTCGGCGTACGGCAGCGCGTCCTTGCCGGTCAGCGGGCAGGTGCCGTCGCCGAAGCGGGCCATGACGCGCGTAGCCTGCTCGACCTGACCGTTCCACAGCAGGCTGCGGACGACGGGCACGGCCTGCCGTACGGACAGCTCGCCCTCCTCGGCGGCGGCGACCAGTTCGGGCAGGTAGCTCTTGACGGCCGCGGGGTCGTAGTGCCACAGCAGGTCGGTGAGCCGGGCGGCGGTCTCGACGCGCTCCCGGCCGTCGACGCACTCCCGGTGGGCGCGTTCCAGGTAGCCGACGGCCTGCTCGTGGTCGCCGGCCGCGAGGGCCTGCTCGGCGGCGTCGCACAGCACCTGGCGTGCCCACGGGACGGCGTCGTCGATGCGCATCAGGTGCTCGGCGGTCACGAGGGCGGGGGCGCCCTCCTGGTAGAGCAGCCGGGCGGCGCGGCCGCGCAGCTCGTGCCGCTCCTTGGCCGGCAGGCTGCCGAGCACGACCTCGCGGACGCAGGGCAGGCCGAGCAGTTCGTGCTCCAGCAGGCCGCCGACGCCCGGCGAGGCGACGACGCACTCGACGGAGCCGGGGTCCATGCCGCACAGCCGGGCGACGGCCGACGCCGAGCGGAACTCCCCGAGCGCGGCGATGGCCTGGGCGATCCGCAGCACGACGGGCTCGGCCCGGTACAGGCAGCTCAGCACGGCGCGCCCGAAGGCGCTGCCGGCGGCGGACGGCGGCGGGCTGTCGGGATCGGCGGTGCGGGCGGTGCAGTCCTCGGCCAGCGCGTGCACCAGCAGCGGGCGGCCGCCGCACAGCGCCGCGGTGTCGGCGGCGAGGCGGTTGGCCGTCTCCAGGTCGCAGTACTCCTCCAGCACGGTCGCGGCGCCGGTGACCGACAGCGGCTCCAGGTCCAGCTGGGTGCAGTTGGGCATCCGCAGCACCTCGGCCTGGAGGATGCGCTGGACGGTGTCGCGGCCCATGCCGGGGCAGTAGGCGAGGACGACGGTCAGCGGCGCGCCGCCCATCCGGCGCATGAGCGCCAGCAGGTACTGGAGCGACTCGACGTCCATGAAGTGCGCGTCGTCGATGCACACCACGAGCGGCGAGCTGTCGGTCAGGTACTGGAAGGCGCCGTGCAGCAGGCTGAGGATCGGCGCGGACAGCTCCCGGTGGCGGTGCGCCCCGGCCTGGCCGACGCTCTCCACCAGGGCGCGCACCTCCAGGTCGGCACCGCTCAGGTGCGGCCGGTAGCCGCGCAGGAGCTGGTCGATGACGCCGAGCGGCTGGTAGCGCTCGAAGCTGGACGCCGTGGCCTTCAGGACGGTGGCGCCGGCGGTGTCGGCGTCACGCGCGAAGGAGTCCAGCAGCGCGGTCTTGCCCTGTGCGAGCGGGCCGCCGATGGCGACCATCTGACATCGGCCCGCGGAACATTCGCTGTAGATCTGGGCGAGGACCTTTTCTTCCTCGTCCCGTTCGACCAGTTTCTCCATGACAACTCACCATCTCGTATTCAGGGCTGCGCCGGTTCAGCGCGGACGAACGGTCGAGTACGGGCTCTCGGAGGCACTTCCGCTCTCCGGGGACGATGCCGCGAGCGGGTCGGCCAGGTGTACCGCGACCGGGTACCGCCGCTCGATCACGGTGATCAGCGGCGCGGTCATGAAGGTCGTGATCAGGGCCATGAGGACGAGGACGGTGAACAGCCGGGCGTCGATGATGCCGGCGTTCAGGCCCACGTTGAGGGCGATGAGCTCGGTCAGGCCGCGGGTGTTGACGAGCGCGCCGATCATGGCCGACTGCCGGGTGCCGAGGCCGCCGAGCCGCGCCATCGTGTAGCCGGCGCCGACCTTGCCGACGATCCCGCACACCAGCACCACGCCGAGCACCGCGAAGCCCGCGCCGCCCAGCGAACCGATGTTCATCGTCAGTCCGGTGACGACGAAGAAGAGCGGCAGCAGCAGCCCGCCGGTCTGCTCCATCGCGCGCAGCAGGCCCTTGTCCGGGGCTCCGTGCGGTTTCGGCATGATCATCCCGGCGACGAAGGCCCCGAAGATGGGGTGCAGCCCGAGGGAGGCGGTGGCCCAGGCGCCGGCCGCCGCCAGGACGAGGGCGATCGCGGCCTTGTCGGACAGCACCGAACCGGGGCGCAGGAGTGTCCGGTTGAGCAGGGGTCGGACCACCACCACCGCCACCGCGACGAAGCCGGCGAGCAGCAGGATGGTCCGGGGTAAGGACCGGTCGCCGGCCGCGTCGGTGCCGACGACGGCGGCTGCGAGAACCAGCCAGGCGACGACGTCCATGAAGCCCGCCGCGGAGGTCGCGATGTCACCCACGGGGGTGCCGGCGATGCCGCGCTCCCGGACGATCGCCGCGAGCACCGGGAGTGCGGTGATCGAGGTCGCCACGCCGAAGAAGAGGACGAAGGAGCGGCCTTCGGTGTGCGCGCCGTGCATCGTGCCGAGGTGGTCCATGGTCAGGGCGACGGTGGTGCCGATCGCCAGCGGCACCGCGATCGCCCCGACGGCGATGAGGGTCACGGGTCTTCGGTGCCGCCGTACGGACCGCAGGTCGATCTCGTAGCCGACGCCGAACATGAAGATCACGACGGCGATCTGGGCGATGAGGGAGATGAAGGGTACGGCGTCGTGGGTGAAGAGACGTTCCGTCAGGTTGCCGGGGAGCCGGCCCAGGACGCTCGGTCCGAGGATGACACCGGCGGTGATCTGGCCGACGACGGTGGGCTGTCCGATCCTGCGCGCGAGGGCGCCGAGCAGGCTGGACGTCCCGAGGACGAGGGCGATGTCGCCGATGACATCGGCAGTCAGCGCGTCCGAGTTCATTACCATCCCTTGATCGGCGGAACGACATGGGGAAGCGGGGACTTTCAGATCCAGCGCGCGTCCTTGGCGATTCGCAGGGCGTCAATGCGGTTGCGTGCGTCGAGTTTCGTCACGAGTGACGAGAGGTAATTGCGCACGGTGCCCTCGGAGAGATGAAGCCGGGAGGCTATTTCCACGGTCGTGTCGCCCTGGGAGAGGCGTTCCAGCACGGAAAGCTGGCGTGAGGTGAGGGGGCATCCCTCGTTGGCCAGTGCCGCGACCGTCAAGTCGGCGTCAAAGACGCGTTCGCCCTGGTGGATCCGGTGGAGGGCTTCGAAGAACCAGCTGGGCGGAACCCGCCGCTGGAGCATTCCGTCGACCCCGCCGGAGAAGGCCTGGCGGACGACGGACCGGGTGAAGCTCTCAGCCAGCAGCAGGGTTCGGCATTCCGGCAGCGACCCTATTTTCTCGGCGACCCTTATCACGCTGCCGTCGGCACCGTCAAAACCTATGATGGCGATGTCCGGGCGATGCGTCTCGGCGAATTCAACGGCTTCCGAGTCGCCGCCCACGGACCCCGCGACAGAAATGTCGGTACGCTTTTCCAGTAATGCGCCGAGCGCACTCCGGGACAGCAGCAAATCATCTGATAACATCACTCTGATGCGCATCGATGCTCCCTGGAATGAGAAACGACTCGCCGGGTGGCCGCGAATAGGTCCAGCTGAATGACGGGTCAGTAGGACTTCAGTCCTGGAGCGACCCGTTCGACCTCGTGCTGATCCGGGCGAGCCGTGAGCCGAGAGCACCCGCACCGGCGGCCCCGAAGGCTCCGGCACCCGTGACACCGGGCTCGAAGCGGGGTACCCGCCGAAGGTCGGTCCCGCCGGTACGGCCGGCGCGTCCGAAAAGGATCGCTCCGGCCTCTCGGCGGCAGAACCGTACCGTACGACAGATGTCGTGGGTGATCAAGAAACGCACCGTGCTCCCCCGTTTTGAGCGACGTGTGACATTCATGGAAGATAGTCAGTCCGGATGACTGAAGTCAACAGGTTTCGGCCAAAGGTTCGGTCCACCGTTGAACAATCCCGCAACGTGCCGCGGACATGTGACAGACATGCCCCGGGTGCAGGTTCGGGCATTAACCGAAATTCCGGTATTGGCCGTTACCGTAAATGCGACAAGAATTGCTTCTGCGGATTTTAGCGCCGCTTGGCAGAGACTGACAACACGGGGCCGGCGGGCCGCGGGGCGGCGAGTCCGCGCATCGTAGCGCCCCGCGCCCGCGGTGGACACACAAAAGAGCGGGCCGGGACACGTTTCCGTGTCCCGGCCCGCTTCTCGGGCAGAATCCTGTTTGCCTTCCCCCGCGGGTTACGAGCGGGTGGTCACCGGCTTACCGCCGAGCGGCTCCTCGGCGTCCTTCTTTTCGGCCGGCGCGGCCGCCGGCAGAGCGAGGGCGGCGAGAGCGGAGACGAACATGCACCCGGCGATCACGAGAAATGCGACGCGATAGCCCTGGACGAGCGCGTGGGCGTGGCTGCCGCCCGCGTGCGAGGTGACGTTGGAGGCGATCGTCACGAGGATGGCGAGGCCGAGCGCGCCGCCGATCTGGCGCGAGGTGTTCAGCAGCCCGGAGGCGGCGCCGGCGTTGTGCGGGGCGACGCCGCTCGTGCCGCTGACGGTCACCGCCAGCAGCATGATGCTGATGCCGAATCCGCCGACCAGGTTGGGCCCGAGTACGTGCGAGACGTAGGCGGCGTGCGTCGGGATGGTGGCGAGCCACACGGTGCCCGCGGTCGCCAGCGCGCCGCCGGCCAGCAGCATCGTGCGCGCGCCCAGCACGGGGGTGAACTGCCGGGAGACCAGGCCGCCGATGATGAAGACGACGGTGATCGGCAGCATCGCCATACCCGTCTTCAGCGCGCTGTAGCCGATGACCTGCTGGAGGTAGAGCGACAGGAAGAACATCAGCGCGGTCAGTGTCACGCCCACCGTGAACATGAGCACGTTCGCGATCCGCAGCGTCCGCAGGCGGACGAGTTCCCGCGGGATGAGCGGGCGTTCGCTCCTGGCCTCGACGGCCAGGAAGGCCGCCACGAGGACCGCTGCGGCGACGAGCGGCGCCACCACCTCCACCGAGCCCCAGCCCTTGCTGGAGGCCTCGGAGAGCCCGTAGGAGAGCGACCCGATGCCGACCGTGACGCACAGCGCGCCCGGCAGGTCGAGCCGGGTCTCGCCGGAGCCGGCGGCGGGCAGCAGGAACATCACGCCGGCGACCGTCAGCGCGACGCCGGGCGGGATGTTGACGAACAGCACCCAGCGCCAGCTGATCTCCGCGGTGAGCACGCCGCCGAGGACCACGCCGAACAGGCCGGCGACGCCGCCCATCATGCTCCACAGGGCCAGCGCCTTCTCGCGCTCGTGCTCGTCGGTGTGGCTGGCGGTGATCAGGCTCAGGCTCGCGGGGGTGAGCGCCGCGGCTCCGGTGCCCTGGGCGATGCGGGCGGCGATCAGCACGCCGCCGTCGCCGGCGAGGCCGCCGACCAGGCTGGCGACGGTGAAGACCACCGCGCCGAACAGGAACACCCGCTTGTGCCCGTAGAGGTCCCCGGCCCGCGCGGCGAGGAGCAGGAAGCCGCCCAGGGTGATCAGATAACCGCTGACGATCCACTGCTGCTGGCTGTTCGAGAGGTCCAGTCCGGACTTCATGTCGGGCAGCGCGACGGTGACGATGGTCGAGTCGAGGACCACCATGAACAGGGCCAGACAAGACATGGCCACGACAACACCGAGCGGAAAATTGGGCCTGAGAACCGCGGGTGGCGTGGGTGTTACTCGGGTCTCGGGCATGAGGTCTCCTCAACGCAACCACGAGCGAACGAACGTTCACGTGAACAGCGTTTACGTGAACGCTGTTCACGCTACGATACCGGCCTGAGGATGTCAATCAGAGGGAGTTTTGATGCCACTGCGCAAAGCCGACGTGGTCGACGAGGCCCTGCGCTTCATCGACTCCGAGGGCCTTGACCAGCTCACCATGCGCAAGCTCGGTGCAGCGCTGAACGTGCAGGGTGGCGCCCTCTACCGGCACTTTCCCAACAAGGAGGCGCTGCTCGACGCGATGGCCGACAAGATCGTCGAGGGCATCGGGGACCCGCTGCCGGAGGCCGAGTGGTTCGAGCAGGTGCGCATCCTGGGCAATCGGTTGCGCACCGCGCTGCTCAGCCGCCGCGACGGTGCCCGGGTGATGGCCGGCACCTTCTCGCCCGGCGCGAACACGGTCATCGGCACGGACAAGGCCGTCCAGGTGCTCTGCCGCGCCGGCCTGCCGCCCGCCCAGGCGGGCTGGGTGAGTTTCGCGCTGTTCTACTACGTCCTGGGCCACGCCATAGAGGAGCAGGCGCAGCTGGGGCTGCCGCCCGACCACGACTGGCGGGAGCGCACCGGCCGGCTCGACGTCCAGGTGTCGCCGCAGTACGCCGCGGCGCTCGACTCGCTGTCCGGCACCGACCCGGCCGAGCGGTTCGCCTACGGGCTGAACGTCTTCGTCGAGGGGCTGCGCCGCATCCAGGAGGCGGAGCGCGCCGGGCAGGAACGCGCCGTCTCCTGACCGGCCGCAGGGCGGCCCGCTCACTTCTCCGCGGCCGACAGCAGCGCGTCCAGCTCACCGATGACCTGCCGGGCGCGCGCGGCGGCCGCGGGCACGGTGGCCTGCATCAGGAAGTACCCGTGCACGAGCCCCTCCCCCGGCAGGTGGGCCACGTCCACCCCGGCGGCGCTCATCCGCGCGACGAGCTCCACGGCCTCGTCGCGCAGCGGGTCGTACTCGGCGGTGGCGACGAGCACCGGCGGCAGCCCCCGCAGGTCGGCCTCCAGCAGGTCGACGGCGGGGTCGGCGCGCAGCCGCGGGTCGGGGACGTACTGGTCGTAGTTCCACGCCATGTCGTCGACGCCGAGCAGGTAGCCCTTGGCGCACTCGCTGGCCGAGGCGTAGGTCAGGCTGGGGTCCACCGGCGGGTAGACGAGCAGGAGGGCCGCGTAGGGCAGGTCGCGCTCCCGGAGGGCGGTGCCGAGCGCCAGGCTCGCGCCCGCGCTGTCGCCCGCGAGGACGTGTGCCCGCCCGGGGAAGGCGCCGGCCGTCCAGCGGACGGCGGCGACGGCGTCGTGCAGCTGGGCGGGGAAGGGGAATTCCGGCGCGAGCCGGTAGTCGGCCGCAACCACGACGGCGTCCAGCGACGCCGCGAGGACCCGGCAGACCTCGTCGTGGCTGTCCAGGTCGCCCAGGACCCAGCCGCCGCCGTGCAGGTACGTGAGCACCCGCCGCGCGCCGCCGGACCGCGGGGTGTAGACCCGCAGCGGGACCGCCGTCCCGTCCGGGCCGTCCGCCTGCCCGGCCTCCGCGGTGACGTCCTGGCCGGCGTCCTGCTCCCGGCGGGTGCGGACGGCGTTCGCCAGGTACCGCTCACGGGCCTCGGCGACGGTCAGGTCGCGGTCCGGGACCGGGGGCCCGTCGAGGCTCTGCCAGGCGATCAGGTGCCGGAGCAGGCGGTCCAGTGGCATCGGAACTCTCCTCGGTGGGCTGCGCGCTCGCCGCGCGGACAGATGAGCCGGCCCCGGTCCACGGGGGACGGACCGGGGCCGGCGGGCCGGTCCGCGGGCACGGGCACGGGCCCGCGCACCGGCGTTCGGTGCGCCCCTCAGCCCTGCGGCGCGGGGGCGAAGCGGCGGAAGCCGCGGGCGACCAGCCGGTCGAAGAAGGCGTCGTCCAGCGGCGCCGGCTCCGGCCACGAGCGCCGCAGCGTCGCGTAGGTGTGGTCGCTGCGGACCGGCGGCATCGGGTAGTCGGGTTCGAGTCCCAGCATCCGGCGGCCGATCTGGCCCATGTGCATCAGCGGGGCCACCTCGCGGTCGTCCCGGCGCTGCTGGGCCAGCTCCCACCACTTGTCGGGCGCGACCTCCTCCAGCCGGTAGCCGGCCCGCCGCAGCGCGTCGAAGGCGCCCATGAGCGAGACGAGTTCCGGCTTGATCATGTGGTACGCGCTGCCGCCGGTGCCGCCCGGGGAGAGCCGGACGATGTGCCGGGCGACGAGGTCGACCGCCTCGCCGGGCACCGCCTCGGCCCGGTCCGGCGCGTAGCCGATCGCCACGACCGCCCGCAGCACGGGCATGAGCAGGTCGGACGCCGAGGTGTCGCCGGTCACCGAGTCGCCGGTGACGAGCCCCGGGCGGTAGACGGTGCCGACCACGCCGCTGTCGGCGGCCCGGGCCACCGCGCGCTCCGCGGCGACCTTGGAGCGCGGGTAGCCCAGCTCCCCCGCGGTCTGCATGGTCGGCGGCGTGAACTCGTCGGCCACCGCGATCCCCGCCCTGATCGCGTCGAGGAAGACCGCGAGCGTCGAGACGTAGTGGAAGCCGACCTCGCTGCCGGACCGCTCGGCGATCGCGGTGGCCAGTCCCACCAGCTCCCGGGTGCCGCCGACGTTGGCGGGCGCCAGCTGCTGGTAGGGGGCCGTGAGGTGGACGGACGCGGCGCAGTGGAAGATCTGGCCGACCTGCTCGGTCATGTCGTTCCAGACCTGCGGCAGCATGCCGAGCCGGGGCGACTCCAGGTTGGCCGGCACCGCGACGAGCCGGGAGGGGTCGTCGGTGCCGATCTCGGCCATCCGCGCGCGCAGCCGCCGGTCCGCCACCGCCGCGTCGGAGGCCCGCACGAGGCAGTAGACGACGGGGTGGGGCTGTTCGAGCAGGGCCGCCGCCAGGTGGCCGCCGAGCGACCCGGTGGCACCGGTCAGGATGATCGCCTTCATATCGTCCCCTGGCTGCCGATGAGGTCGGCCAGGTGCTGGGCCAGCGCCTGGGCCGAGTGGTTCTCGGCCACCGCCTTGGGGGCGATGCGTATGCCGAGGTTGGTCTCGATCCGGGTGCGCAGTTCCAGGTTGCCGAGCGAGTCCAGGCCGTAGTCGTTGAAGGGCCGGCTCGGGTCGACGGCGCCGCGCACGATCGCTGCGGCCTCCCCGGCGACGAAGCGGCGCAGCCAGCCGATCCGCTCCTCCGCGGCCAGCGCGTCGAACTCCTGGCGCACCTCGGAGGACGCCGCGTGGTCGCCGCGGTCGTCGCGGAAGGACTCGGCGAAGACGCTGCGGGCCGCGAGCGAGGTGAGCCACGGCGCCCGGGCCAGCGGCAGGTAGCCGGTGTAGGGGCGGGTGTGGCGCAGCAGGGCGTCGAAGGCGTGGACGCCCTCGGCGGGGGTGATCATGGTGGTGTCGCCCGCCTCGGCGAGCACGGCGCCGCGGCCGATCTCGCCCCAGGCGCCCCACGCGACCGTGGTCATCGGCAGGCCCTTGCTCCGCCGCCAGGCCGTGAAGCCGTCCAGCCAGCTGTTGGCCGCCGCGTACGCGCCCTGGCCGGGTGAGCCGAGCAGCGCGGCGGCCGAGGAGAAGGTGCAGAACCAGTCGAGGTCGTCCGCGGCGGTCGCCTCGTGCAGGTACCAGGCGCCGTACGTCTTGGGCGCCCAGTCCCGGTCGAGGAGTTCGCGGGTGATGCTCGGGATCGTCGCGTCCTCGACCACGGCCGCGGCGTGCAGCACGCCGCGCAGTTCCAGCCCGGTGGCGCGGGCCGCCGCCGCCAGCCGCTGCGCGGTGTCGGGGGACGCGATGTCACCGCGCTCCACGTGCACCTCGGCGCCCGCGTCGCGCATCGCCCGGATCTCGCGTTCCGCGTCCTCGCCGGGCGCGGAGCGGGAGTTGAGCACGATCCGCCCGCAGCCGGCGGCCGCGAGGTGCCGGGCCAGCCGCAGGCCGAGGCCGCCGAGGCCGCCGGTGATGATGTACGCGCCGTCGCGGCGGAAGACCGGGACGTGCTCGGGGGCGAGCACGGCCGGGGTGTCCGGTGCCACGTCGGTGGTGAGCACGAGCTTGCCCAGGTGCTGGGCGGAGGCCATCCGGCGGATCGCCGTCGCGGCCTCGGACAGCGGGAAGGAGGCCGTCGTGGGCGCGGCGAGCCGGCCGTCCGCCAGGTGCTCGGACACCTCGCGCAGCAGGCGGCCCAGGCGGCCCGGGTCGGCGACCGCCA
Organism: Streptomyces sp. NPDC020983; assembly: GCF_044333485.1. Lineage (NCBI taxonomy): Bacteria > Bacillati > Actinomycetota > Actinomycetes > Kitasatosporales > Streptomycetaceae > Streptomyces > Streptomyces sp. NPDC020983. Next base: position 291,671 of record NZ_JBIRRA010000006.1, read on the forward strand.
TGAGTTCCAGGTCGACGCTGTAGAAGGCGAGGTTGCGGCGGAAGGGCGCCAGGCCCAGCTTGGCGTCGCGGTAGATGTCCCGCTTGCCGATCTCGACGAAGCGGCCGCCGAAGGCCAGCAGGTCGAGGCTGACGCGCTGGGCGGCGCCGGTCAGGGAGTTGAGGACGACGTCCACGCCCGCGCCGCCGGTGTCCTCGCGGATGCGGTCGGCGAATTCCAGGCTGCGGGAGTCGTAGACGTGCTCGATGCCCTGGTCGCGCAGCCACGTGCGGCGCGACTCGCTGCCGGCCGTCGCGTAGATCTCCGCGCCGGCGAGCCGGGCGACCGCGATCGCCGCCTGGCCCGTGCCGCCGGTCGCCGAGTGGATGAGGATGCGCTCGCCCTCGCGCAGCCGCGCCTGGTCCCGCAGGCCGTACCAGACGGTCGCGTAGACCGCCGGGACGGCCGCGGCCTCCTCCAGGCTCAGGCTCGCGGGCACCGGGGCGGCGAGTGCCGCGTCGAGGGTGGCGTGGGTACCCCAGGCGCCCTCGGTGGCCGCGCTGGTCATGACCCGGTCCCCGACCGCGAAGTCGGTGACGCCCGCGCCGACCCGGACGACGGTGCCCGCGCAGTCCACGCCGAGCGCGGGCTTCACGCCCTCGAAGGCGTGGTAGTTGCCGTGCGCGAACAGGACGTCGTGGAAGTTGATGCTCGCGGCGCCGATGCCGATCTCGATCTGCCCCTCGCCCGGCGCGCGGCGCGGGACGACGGTGAGCTCCAGGGTGTCGAGGTCGCCGGGCTGGCGGATCTCCATCCGCACGCCGTGGGCCTCCCCGCCGCCCGCCGTGGCCGGGTGGCGTTCTGCGGGGGCGAGCGGCGTGTGCCGCAGCCGGGCGGTGAACCAGCGGTCGGCGCGCCAGGCGGTCTCGTCGTCCGCGGTGTCGGAGGTCAGCTCCGCCGCGAGGTTCTTCGCGGCCGGGCCGTCCTCCGGGTCGGCGTGGATGTCGATCTGGGTGACCCTCAGGTCGGGGAACTCGGCGCCGATCACCCGCAGCAGCCCGCGGACGCCGGCGTGCTCCAGGTTGACCTCGTCGCCGGGCACGACGTGCTGCGCGCTCTGGGTGATCGCGTACAGCCGGGGCGGGGTGCCGTCGGCGGCCGCGAGCTCCTGGGCGACGCCGACGACCGACTCGACCAGGTCCAGACCGCGGGCGAGAGATTCCGGGCCCTCCTCACCGGCGGGCTGCGGGCACAGCATGACGACGCCGTGCCAGGGGGCGTCGGCGACCGGCACCTTCTCGCCGGGCACCGGCCAGGTCCTGATCTCGCACCGGCCGCCCTGCTCGCCGAGGGCCTCGGCCAGCTCCTCGGGAGCGGGCACGGACCCGGGCGAGGCCAGGATGAGCCACGGTTCGGCGGTGGGCGCGCCCACCGGCTGCGGGGCCTCCTGCTGCTGCCACTCGACGGTCAGCAGCCGGTCGGCCAGGAGCTGGTCGGCGTTGTCCTCGTCGCCGGCCCGGGTGCCCATGACCAGCCCGTCGACGCTCAGCAGCACCGCACCGTAGGTGTCGGTGAGCTGGAGGTCGACGATCACCCGGTTGCCGTCGCCGGAGCGCAGCCGCACGTGGCAGAACTTGGCCGCGGCCGTCGACCACAGCCGCAGCCGCTGCACCTCGAGCGGGAGCAGCAGGCCGCCCTCGCCGTCGCCGGAGACCGCGGGCAGGGCGGCGACGGTCTGGAAGCAGGCGTCCAGCAGCGCGGGGTGGACGAGGAAGCCGTCGTTGCCGCTGCGCAGCGGCGAGGGGAGGTTCACCTCGGCCAGGACCGTCTGGAAGCCGTCCTCGTCGATGCCCTGGCGGGCCGTCAGCGCGCCCTGGAAGGCGGGACCGTACTGGATGCCGCGCTCGGCCAGGGTGCCGCGCAGCTCGTCGCCGGACAGCTCCGCGGTGTGCTCGTCGAGGAGCAGGTCGATGTCCAGCGGCACGGGCTCGATCCGGTCCGCCGGCGCGGGGCTCAGGGTGGCGGACGCGAGCCGGGAGCGCTCGCCGTTCTCGGAGGTGGCCGCCTCCCACCGGAACTGCCCCGGGGCCTCGGACGCGGCCGAGGTGGACAGCTGCGTGGTGCCGCTGAGCAGCAGCATGCGTTCGAACTTCAGGCCGTGCACCTCGGCGCCGGGCCCGAAGACCTCGGCGGCGGCGTTCAGCGCGGACTCGCAGTGCGCCGCCCCGGGGTAGGCCGCGACGTCGCGCACCCGGTGGTCGGCGAGCCAGGGCAGCACCCCGGTGCCGACGTCCGACTGCCAGGCGTGCCGTTCCTCGTCCTCGTCCAGGCGGACGTGGACGCCCAGCAGCGGGTGGATCCTCACCGTGTGGGCGGGCCGCGACTGGCCCGTCTTGACCAGCAGGTGCTGCCGGGTCCAGGTCGGCAGCGGCGCGTCGACCAGGCTGCCGCCGGGGTGGAGGGCGGAGAAGTCGACACCGCCGCCCGCCGCGTACACCTCGACGAGGGTGCCCAGCAGGCCGTACGGGATGTCCTGGCCGCGGCGCATGCTCGCCACCGCGGTGGCGGGCAGGCTCGCGGAGCGGGCGCACTGGTCGACGGCGCGGGTCAGCAGCGGGTGCGGGGACAGCTCCAGGAAGACGCGGTGGCCGTCGTCCAGCGCGGCCATCACGCCGGTGCTGAAGCGGACCGGCTGGCGGAGGTTGTCCACCCAGTAGGCGGCGTCGAACGACGGCCGGTCGTGCGGGTCGCCGAGGGCCGTCCCGTAGAACGGCACCGTGCCGGCGAGCGGCCGCAGGTCGGCGAGCACCTGCGCCAGCTCGTCGAGGATCGGGTCGACCTGCGGGGAGTGCGAGGCGACGTCCACGGCGACCTCGCGGGCCAGCACGCCGCGCCGCTCCCACTCGGCGACGAGGTCGCGGACCTTCTTGGTGGCGCCCCCGATGACCGTGGACTCCGGGGAGGCGATGACCGACACGACGACGTCGTCCAGCTCGGCCAGCTCCTGCTCGATACGCGCCGCGGGAAGCTCGATCGAGGCCATCGCGCCCGAGCCGGCCAGGCGGGCGCACAGCCGGGAGCGGCGGCAGATGACCTTGACGCCGTCGTCGAGGGTCAGCGAGCCGGCCACGACGGCGGCCGCGACCTCGCCGAGCGAGTGCCCGATGACCGCGCCGGGCTCGACGCCGGCCGCCCGCCAGGCGGCGGCGAGGCCGACCTGCATGGCGAAGAGCGTCGGCTGCACCCGGTCGATGCCGGTGACGGTCTCGGGGTGCGTCATCGCGCCCGTCACCGAGAAGCCCGACTCGCGCTGCACGAGGGGCTCGATCTCGGCGACCTTCGCGGCGAAGGCGGGCTCGGTCTCCAGCAGCTGCGAGCCCATGCCCGCCCACTGCGAGCCCTGGCCGGAGAACAGCCAGACGGGGCCGCGCGTGTCGTCGCCGACGACCGCCGTGGGGGGCCGCTCGGCGACCTGGGCGCCGACGCCGCGCAGCCCGGCGATCAGCTCGTCCCTGCCGCGGGCGATGACGGCGGTGCGGAAGTCGCGGTGCTCGCGGCAGCGGGCGAGGGTGTGGCCGAGGTCGGTCGGCGTGACCTCGGGGTGCGCCTCCAGCCAGTCCGCAATGCGCGTAGCGGTCGGCGCGAGCTCCCCCTCGGAGGTGGCCGACAGGGGGAAGAGCAGCCGCTCGTCGGCGGCGCCGCCGGTGTCCTCGGCGGCCGGCGGTGCGACGGGCGCGGGGGCCTCTTCGAGGACGGCGTGCACGTTGGTGCCGCTCATGCCGAAGGCGGAGACCGCCGCGCGCCGGGGCCGCCGCTCGTCCGGCCAGGCCTGCATCTCGCCGGGCACGAACAGCTGCGTGCTGACCTCGCTGATCTCCTTGTTGAGCTCGTTGAGGTGCAGGGTGCGCGGGACGGCGCCGTGCTGGAGCGCCAGGACGGCGGCGATGAGGCCGGCGGTGCCGGCGGCCGACTCCGTGTGGCCGATGTTGGACTTGACCGAGGTGACCGCGCAGGCGCTGTCGCGGCCGTAGACCTCGGCGAGCGCGCGGAACTCGATCGGGTCGCCGACCGGGGTGCCGGTGCCGTGCGCCTGCACCAGCCCGATCGTGTCGGGGTCGACGCCCGAGTCGGCCAGGGCGGCGCGGTGCACCGCGGTCTGGGCGGACTCCGAGGGCATCGTGATGGTCTCGGTCCGGCCGTCCTGGTTGGACGCGACGCCCTTGATGACGGCGAGGATGCGGTCGCCGTCCGCCACCGCGTCCGACGCGCGCTTGAGCAGCACCACCCCGCAGCCCTCGGAGCGTACGAAGCCGTCCGCGCCCTGGTCGAAGGGCCGGCAGCGGCCGGTGGGCGAGAGCATGCCGAGGCCGGACGACGAGATGGTCGCGTCCGGGATCATCATGACCATGCAGCCGCCGGCCAGCGCCATGTCGCTCTCGCCGCTGCGGATGCTCTGCACGGCCAGGTGCACCGACGCCAGGCCCGAGGAGCAGGCGGTGTCGATGGTCAGGGACGGGCCGGTGAGGCCCAGCGAGAACGAGACCCGGCCCGAGCCCATGCTCGGGGCGCCGCCGGTGAAGCCGTAGGGGTGGATCTTCTCCTGCTCCTGCGCCCCGGCGGTGGCGATGGCGTAGTCGAAGTGCGCCATGCCGACGAAGACGCCGGTGCGGGTGCCCGCGAGTGCGGACGGCCGCATGCCGGCGTGCTCGACCGCCTCGTAGGAGGTCTCCAGCAGGAGCCTGTGCTGTGGGTCGACCGAGAGCGCCTCACGCTCGCTGAGCTTGAAGTACTTGGCGTCGAAGCCCGCGATGTCGGAGAGGAAGCCGCCCCAGCGGGACACGGTCCGGCCGGGCACCCCCTTCTCCGGGTCGTAGATCTCCTCGGCGTTCCACCGGTCTGCGGGGATCTCTGTGATCGCGTCGCCACCGCGCTCGATCAGATCCCACAGAGCCTCCGGGGAATCAATTCCTCCCGGAAATCGGCATCCAATACCGATAACCGCGATGTCCCTAGGATCCGACACGACGACTCCTCCTCACGGAAAGGGCCGGGTTTTGCGACCCCGCAGGATCATGTTACCCGCTCCAGGCTATTCCGGTAAACATGCAGAATTCACATGTGAAAGTGCGGGATAAACGTCGTGAATAACAGCGGTCAGCTATGTGTTCGAATAGCGACAGCCAAGGTGAGCGCCGCTTCCGAGCGAATCCAGACCGGTACCCGCAGACCGCGGTAGGACGCTTCCAGGCAATTGCCAAAAGCATTTAGCTCGACGCGCCAGAACACCATGTGGTCGCTGGTCCGGGGACCGTACAGGGCCTTGAATGCCGCCTCCTTGGCGGCGAACAGCTCGCGCGGGGTGAAATCCCCCGCGGGCGGGAGCAGCGCACCGCGCTCCGCCGGCCGCAGCACGAAGCGGGCGACCCGCGGGCCGATGACGGCGTCCTCGATGTCCACCCCGGCACCGGCGGCGCCGGGCACGACCAGCGCGACGGCCAGCCGAGCGGTGTGCGAGATGGAGCCCGCGTAGCCCGCCGGGAAGCGCGGCCGCCCGTCCGCCTCGCGCGGCACGGCCGACACGGCGGCGCCGGCCGCCAGCAGCGCCGCCGACGCCGCCCGGCGGCCCGCCGCCGACTCCTGCGCGGGGCCGTACGGCGGGTGCACCGGGCGCCAGGCGATCCGGACCCGCGCCGCCACCCCGGGGGGAAGCGGCAGACCGACGGGCTCCACGCACCCTCAGACCCTGATGGCCAGCACGTGGCCCGCGAGCGAGTCGATCGACCGCAGAACCTCGGGCTGCACGTCGTCGTCCCACTCGAAGCCGAAGTCGTCCTCCATCGCCACCAGCAGGCTGACCAGGGCGTTGGAGGACACCCCGGCCTGCCGCAGCGACGCCGAGTCGGGGACGGCGCTGAGGAACTCCGCGTCGGTGAAGAGCCCGACGAGCAGTCCCCGGATGCGCTGCCGCACCTCCTCCGCCTGGTCAGGCATGTGCTTCCACTTCCTTGATGAACCCGTCCACCAGCGCCTGGAAGGTCTCCGCGTCGTCCACGTAGGGCACGTGGCCGCAGCGCGGCATGATCTCGGCGCGGCCGTTCGGGAACTGGGCGGCCAGCTCCTGCGCGGCCGTGGGGCCGATCAGGAAGTCGTCGTCGCCGACGACGACGAGCGCCGGCACCTGGATGCCGGCCAGCATCTCCGGCTTGTGCTCGTCCTTCATGGCCTGCGACAGCCCGTTGACCAGGTCCTCGACGGTGGACAGCGCCGAGAAGGCCTCGCGGAAGGCCAGGTAGCCCGGGGAGCCGAGGAACTCGTTCATCTCGGCGCTGAAGACCTCCGGGTACATGTGCTCGTACAGCCCGGCCACGCCGCGGGTCTCCAGCGTGTGCAGCCACGCCCGCTGCACCTGCCGCTGGCGGCGCATGCCCTTGGGCCCGAAGACGGGGCCGGTCAGCACGATGCCCCGGATGCGGTCGGGGTGCTTGATCGCCAGCTCGCGCGCCAGCACGGTCGAGGTCGAGACCCCGATGAGGTAGGTGGACTCGACCTCCAGCGCGTCGAGCAGCGCGATCAGGTCCTCCATGTGCTCTTCCCACGTGGGCTCGGCGCCCCCGTGCGAGGAGGCGCCGTGGTTGGCCAGGTCGTAGCTCAGGAGGCGGTAGTCCTTCTCCAGCTCCTCGCTGAACACCCGCCAGGACGGGCTGGTCAGGAAGAACGGGTTGACCATCGTGATGGGAATTCCCTCGCCGCGGGACTCGTAGTAGAGCTCGACCCCTTCACGCGTGGGTATCCGCGGGGTGTCCTCACGGTAGGTGAGGTCCATACGGGACAGGTTCTCGTAACCTGGCATCGGATTATCCTTTCCCTGCTTCGAGGGCCTCGGCGCCCGGGAAGATACGGGCGAATCCGGCGACGATCTCGGCCGCCGGGAGTTCGCCGGAAATGGCACCGCAGGACAGCCCGCAGTACATCGCCATCTCCTCGATACGGCCGCTCGTGGCGGTCGTGGGAACCGCGGCGCTGAACCGCGGCACGACATAGGGCTTGCCCTCGACCACGGTGCGGCCGATGAATTTCTTCGGCTGGTCGGGATTCCGCGTGACATCGGTCGCCAGGACCCGGTGACGGCGGCCCGGCCAGCCGATCTCGTACACGTCGGAGATGACCGTGTCGGCCTTCTGCGAGGCGACGACGGCGTTCTTGAAGACCGGGTGGGCCATCGACTCGCGGGCCACCACGAAGGCGGTGCCGAGCAGCACCCCGTCCGCGCCGGCCTCCGCCGCGCGGGCCGCCTCGTCCGCCGACCCGATGCCGCCGGCCGACACCAGGCAGGCGTCGGGCAGCAGCGCGCGCAGCTCGCCGACCAGGTCGTCGCGCAGCGCCGTGCCGAGCAGGTGGCCGCCCGCCTCGGTGCCCTGCACGACGACGATCGCGCCGTGCCCGGCCGCCCGCACGCCGTCCTCGACCGTGCCGACCTGGACGACGAGCGCCCGGCCGGCGGCGGTGACGCGGTCGAGGACCGCGTCCTCGGGCATGCCGAACAGCGACACGTAGACGTGCCGCGGGGTCTCGTTCAGCACCTGGGCGAGCTGCAGGTCGAGGTCCTCGGGCCCGACGACCTCCGGGATGAGGTTCACGCCGACAGGGCGTTCGGTGCCCGCCACCAGCCGCTTGAGGGCGGCCGACAGCGCGTCGCCGGCCAGCTTGTAGCCGCCCAGGCAGCCCGCCGCACCCGCCTCCGACACCGCGCAGGCCAGCTCCGGGCCCGCGACGCCGCCCATCCCGGACTGGAGCACGCCGACCCGGACCCCGAGCGCCTCTGCCAACGTGGTGCGCATCAGGCCAGCGCCTCCACCGCGGAGAGCGCGGCGGCGGTGTCGCCGAACGCCTTCGTCAGGGTGTGCACCCAGCGCTCCAGGCCGAAGGCCAGGCAGCTGGTGTGCGCCGTGTCGTCGCCGGCCTGGATGGTGCAGCGCTCGCCGAAGAAGTTGCGGTGGTAGTTCACCGAGCCGATCGACAGGCCGTCCACGACGAACTCCTCCTTGACGGGGAAGAGCCGCTGCATCTTGGCCTTGCTGCTGTTCTTGTCGAAGAACGGGTCGGTCGCGATCTCGACGGAGACCTTGAGGCCGAGCTTCGCGCACAGCGCGAGCACGGTCTCCTTGGCGCGCGCCAGGTGCTCCTTCGCACCGTCCTCGGGGCCGATGAAGACGATCTCGCGCATGGAGAAGCCCAGCAGCCGCTGGAGGCCCGCGTAGTGGTCCTCGTTGCGGAAGCAGGTGGCCACGGTGGTGCGCATGAGGCCCTCGGCGGGCAGCGTCCGGCCGGCCAGGTCGACGTAGATCGCGTAGCAGGCCGCGGACGGCAGCGCGAAGGCGGTCGGCTCCATGACCTCGGGCGGGACCCGGTCGACCGGGCGCTCGGCGTCGGTGAGCAGCTTGGCCAGCCGCGGCGGGTCGAGCCGGGTGGCGGCCAGGCCCAGCTGCGGGAAGTTGTCGAAGTAGTCGAAGCGGTCCAGGTGCTCGGTCCCGATGAGGAACGGGAAGCGGAACTCCGGGGCCTGCCAGTTCTCGGCGAAGCGCAGGAAGACCCCGTCGATCGCGCGCAGCAGACGCAGCTGGCCGCCGTCGAGAACGCCCAGTCCGTTGTCGGTCGCTGTGGTCATCACGCCGCCTTCTGCTTGAAGAATCGCGCTTCGATCGCGTCGAGGGTCCGGAAGTCGTCGAGGTCGATGTCCTCGGGGTCGATCGCCTCGCCGGTCAGCTCCTCCAGCAGGAAGATGAACTCGACGAAGGCGAGCGAGTTGATGGCCCGGCTGTCGATGAGGTCGAAGTCGCCGGCCAGGGTGTCGAGCTTGGGGTTGCGGCCGAGGATGAACTCCTCGACGGCCGCCATGGGTTCGCTCATGACTGGGCAGGCTCCCCCACGCTCGCGCCGGCCTTGACCAGGAAGCGCCGGGTGCGCTTGAGGATCTGCTCGTGCGCCGCCTTGCGGGCCGGGTGCTCCAGCGCCCGCCGCCGCAGCTTCAGCGGGTCCGGGATGCCCGCGTCACGGTAGGCGGCCGGGTTGTAGAGGGTGGCGATGCTGTACTGGAGGTAGCTCTCCAGGTACTCGGCGATCACCGGGACCTCGTCGGGGTTGCGCTGCTTGACCTGCTCCAGCAGGTTGACGAAGATCATCCGGCCGAAGGCGACGTGCCGGCTCTCGTCCTGGTGGTGCACCCGGTTGATCTCGCGGGCGATGAACGGCAGCGACTCGTCGGTCGCCATGTGCGCGTTGTAGTAGTCGACGATCTCCTCGAAGATCAGCACGCGCGCGAAGACGATGAGCTCACGGGCCAGCGGCGACAGGTGCTCGACGGAGTCGGCCTGCAGGTTCGGCTGCGCCGGGTAGAGCTTGCCTCCGTAGCGCAGGCAGAACTGGGCGAAGAACCACATGTGCTCGTTCTCTTCGCCGATGAAGTGGTGCATGAACTCCGAGACGCCCGCGTACGTGCGCTCGTGGATGCGCATGACGACTTCGCTCATCAGCTCGCGGATGCCGTGGATGTTGAGGCTGAAGAAGTTGATCGTCTCGTAGCGGGTCAGCGCGACCTGCTGCTCGCGGGTCAGCTCGTCCCACATCTCGGTGCCGGCCAGCGTGGTCAGGCTCTCGCTCATCCACGGTTTGTCCGGCTCGATGGTGTCCGGCCAGTCGAAGTAGGTGTAGGGGTTGTAGTAGCCCGACGAGGCCAGTTGCTCCAGGCGGTCCAGGTCCAGTTCGACCGGCTCGATGTCGCGTACAGCCATGGGTTCAGTCGTCTCCTCAACGCACCGATCGGATATCCGCGCGCACGTGGACCGGCGTCTTCGAGCCGCACTCGTGGTAGCCCAGGGCGGCGTTGCCGGAAGCGGTGGACGGAATGACTTTGTTGTAGATCGAGCCCAGGCACAGCTCCTGGAAGTCGCCGGTGCTCGCGGAGAGCCGCGCGGCCAGCTGCGACTTGGCGATGTCGATGGTCTTGAGCGTGCCGTCGTCGTCCTCGACCTCGACGCAGGCGTGCGGCAGGTCGAGGGCGCCACCGAGCACGCCGCAGAACCAGCCGCGCTTGGCCTCGGCGCGGTAGCCGGCGTCCCGGAAGCGCTCGGTGAGCAGCAGGCTGGCGGCGATGCAGCTCGTCGCGCCCAGCTCGTGCACCAGGCCGTAGTCGGCCTGCATCGGCACGGGGATCATCTGCCAGCGGTAGCCCTGCCCCAGGTACTCCTGCGTCAGTTCGCGCAGCACCGGGGAGATCACCGGGGTGCGCGCACCGATGGTGGTGACGGTCGCGGTGTACGTCGCCGAGCCCTTGCCCGGCTCCGGCTCCGCCACCTCGGCGAGCCGTCCGCCGAACCGGTCGATGTCCGGCGCCTCCAGGCGCCACGGGGCCTCCCCGGCGCAGTCCGGGCACTCCAGGTGGACCTGGAAGTCCCAGGTCTTCGCCCGCAGCAGGTCGTCGACCGGGCGGCCGGCGAACCGGAAGAGCATCCGGAAGGCCATCTCCGGCTGGGTCTTCGAGGTGTTCGAGTACATGCCGAGGTTGTAGAGGTCGTTCGTGTCGAAGTGCCGTACGCTGTCACGCTCCTCGTACGGCAGACCGGCGGCGACGAGCCGGTCGATCTCCGCCGGCCCGCAGCGCAGCATCTCCTGCGCCACCGATTCCGGCTGGTCCCGCACCGAGTATTCGGCGGGAATGAACTCGATCGACTCCGCGACCCTTTCCCAGGGCGTATCCACTGCTACTGAGCCCGACACGGTACCTCTCCCCCGCAGAATCAGCGCGGCACGGTTGTGACCTGGCGGTCCAGATTACCCATAATAAAAGCGCGACGGTATATGAGAAACTCACTATCGAAGATGCATCCGGCACGGCCGGAAGGAGATCCAGCAGGCCACCGGCCTGTACTAGCCCACTCCCGATGCCCCAACAACCCCTATCCCACCCTTAGCCGACCCTGTAAGACTTATGCGTAGGGGTTGGGGTGGGGTATCAGGGTAGCCCCCCGCACAGTAGGGTCGACCGGGATTCACTGAATCCTAAATCATTTGCTTTCGACAGCGGCGAATTTCTGGAGAATCGGGAGCCGGCGGGCCAATGGCTGATGAAGAAAAGCTGCGTCAGTACCTCAAGAAGGCCACCGGCGATCTGCGCCTCGCGGCCCGCAAGCTGCAGGAGGCCGAGCTCAAGGACGCGGAGCCGGTCGCGATCGTCGGCATGGGCTGCCGATTCCCGCCGGGCCTGCGCTCGCCGGAAGAGCTGTGGGAATTCGTCGCGGACGGGGGGGACGGCATCTCGCCCTTCCCCGGCGACCGCGGCTGGGGCCCGGGCGGGAGCCACGGCGGCGGGCCCGACGAGGGCGCGCGCCGCGGCGGCTTCCTCGGCGGTCCGGCCGGGGCCGACCGCTTCGACGCCGGGTTCTTCGGGATCACCGCGCACGAGGCGCTCGTGACGGACCCCCAGCAGCGCCTGCTGCTGGAGACCGCGTGGGACGCCGTCGACCACGCCGGGATCGACCCGGCGGGCCTGCGGGGCACGCGCACGGGCGTCTACGCCGGCGTGTCCTACTGCCACTACGGCGCCGGCCCGCAGAGCGCGCTCCCCGAGGGTGCGGCCGACCAGCAGATCATCGGCGGCGCCCCCAGCACCACCTCCGGCCGGGTCGCGTACGCCCTCGGGCTGCACGGCCCCGCCCTCAGCATCGACACCGCCTGCTCGTCCTCGCTGGTGGCGATCCACCTCGCCTGCCAGGCGCTGCGCCGCGGCGACTGCGAGCTGGCGCTCGCCGGCGGGGTCACCGTCATGGCGACGCCGAACGTCATCCTGGAATTCGGCCGCCGCGGCGCCCTCGCCGGCGACGGCCGGTGCAAGCCGTTCGCCGCGGGCGCCGACGGCATGGGCTTCGGCGAGGGCGCCGGACTGCTCGTCCTGGAGCGGCTGTCCGCGGCGCGGGCCGCCGGCCACGACGTCCTCGCCGTCATCCGCGGCTCCGCCGTCAACCAGGACGGCGCCACCAACGGCCTGACCTCGCCCAGCCGTTCCGCCCAGGAGGCGGTCATCCGCCAGGCCCTCGACACCGCCGGGCTCGCCCCCGACCAGGTCGACGCGGTCGAGGGCCACGGGACGGGGACGGCGCTGGGCGACGCGATCGAGGCGGAGGCCGTCATCGCGACGTACGGCGGGAACCGCCCGGAGGGGCGGCCGCTGCGGCTGGGCTCGGTGAAGTCCAACATCGGCCACACGCAGACCGCCTCCGGCGTGGCGAGCGTCATCAAGATCGTCATGTCCATGCGTGCCGGCGTCCACGCCCGCACCCTGAACATCGACCGGCCCTCGACGTACGTCGACTGGTCCGCCGGCACGGTCGCGCTCACCACCGAGGCCGCCCCCTGGCCCTCCCCCGGCCGCCCGCGCCGCGCGGGCGTCTCGTCCTTCGGCATCAGCGGCACGAACGCGCACCTGATCGTGGAGGAACCGGCCGCGGCCGCCGCCACGGGCGGTGCGGCGCCGGCCGGTCCGGAGGGTGCGGGCGGGAGTGGCGCAGCCCTCGTGCCGTGGGTGCTGTCGGCCAGGGACGCGGAGGCGCTGCGCGACATGGCCGGGGAGCTGGGGAGCTTCCTCGACGCCCGGCCGCCGGCCGGGGCGGAGGGCATCGGGCGGGCGCTGGCCCGTACGCGGGGCGGGTTCGCCCACCGGGCCGTCGTGCTGGGCTCCTCGCACGCCGAGCGGCGGGCCGCGCTCGCGGCGCTGGCGCGCGGTGAGGGGGCGCCCGGGCTCGTCACCGGCACCGCCGCCGGTACGGGGGGCGCGGCGACCGCGCTCGTCCTCACCGGCGACGTGCCGTGGGACGCGAACGCCGCCGCGGAACTGGCGGAACGTTTCCCCGTCTTCGCCGCCGCCCACGCCGAGGTGCTCGCGCAACTGGAGGCCGAGCTCGGCGCACCGCCCGCCGCCTACCGGCAGGCCGCGGTGTTCGCCGGGCAGCTGGCGCTGCTCCGGCTGGTCCGCTCCCTCGGGGTGGAGCCGGAGGTCGTCGCGGGTGCGGGCGTCGGGGAGATCGCCGCGGCGTGTGCCGCCGGTGTCCTGACGCCCGCCGACGCGGCGCGCCTCGCCGCCGCCGCGGCGCGCGCCGACGAGCACGTCGACGCGCTGCGGGCCGCCGCGGCGGGCGTCGCCTACGGCACCCCGGACCGCACGCTCGTCCTCGCCGCCGGCGGCGCCCCCGGCGACCCCGGGCGCTGGGCGTCCGGCGGCTTCCTCGGCCCGGGCGGCGACGTCCTGGCCCGCGCGCGGGAGGCGGGCGCGTCGGTCTGCCTGGAGCTGGACCCCGGCGCCACCACCGCCGGTGAGCTGCTGGCCCGCCTGGCCGCGGCGTACACCGCGGGGGCGCCGGTGCGCTGGGAGGCGGCCTTCGACGGCGCCGCCGAGCCAGGCGAGCAGGTGCGCCTGCCCGGCTACCCCTTCCGGCGCAGCCGCTACTGGCTCGCCTCGCCGGCCCTCGGCAGCCACGGCCCGGCCGAGTCCGCCCTCGAACCCGTACACCCGCTGCTGGGCGGCGAGATCGACCTCGCCGACCCCGCCGAGCAGCGCTTCGCCCGTACCCTGACGGCCCCTGCGCCCTGGTACGCCGGGCAGTACCTGCTGCGCGGCACCCCCTCCCTGCCGGCCGCCGCCCTCGCCGAATGGGCCCTCGCGGCCGCCCGCCACAGCGCGGGTGAGGGCGTCGACCCGGCGGACGTCCGTACCGTCGAGGACCTCGTCCTCGGCCCGCCGGTCCTCCTCACCGGCGGCGGTTCCCTGCGGCTCCAGACGGCGGCAAAGACGCAGGACGCGACCCGCCGGATACGCGGCTTCACCGCCGACGCGGGCGCGGCCCCGTCCGCCCCGGGCGCCGGAACCGCCACGCCGCCCGGCGGCACCGGCCCCGCCTCCGGCGCCGGGTACCCCCCGGCCGGGGCGGGCGACACCCCCGCCGCCCGGCGCCCCCGGTGGACCCGGCGGTTCACCGCCTGCGCCGCGGAGAAGAACCCGCCCGCCCCCGCCCGCGCCGACCTCGGCCGCCTGCGGGAGCGGCTGGCGGAACGGGAACCGGAGGCGCTGCACACGTGGCTCGGCGAGAACGGCGTCAGCTGCGGGGACGCCTACCGAAGCGTCACACTGCGCTGGTGGCAGGGCGCGAACGAGGCGCTGGCGCTGCTGGACACCGGCGTCCTCCCGGACGACGGGGAGCGCTACGTCCTGCACCCCGTCCTGTTCGAGGTCTGCCTGCTGGCCGCGGCGCCGCTCGCCGTCGGTGACGGCGGCGGGCCGTGGGTGCCGGCGGCGCTGGACCGCCTGACCTGCCACCGGGAGCCGGCCGGACGGGTGTGGTGCCACGTGCGCCGCACCGGGGAGGGCGCGGCCGGGGTCGAGCTGTACGACGACGCCGGTGAGCCGCTCGTCTCCGTCGCCGGGCTGACGTTCGCGCGCGCGGACCTGCCGGACGTTCCCGTGCAGGACACCGCGGACGGCGACGAGCCGTGGGACGCCGCCACCCTGGCGCGGCTCGCGGTCGAGGAGCCGGACGGCGCCCGGCGGGCGCTCACCGACGCGCTGTTCGCCCGGGTGAGCGCGATGGTCGGCACCTTCGCCGACGACCCGGCGACCGTGCGCACCCGCTTCCCCGCCTCCCGCCTGGGCGACGTCGGCCTGGACTCGCTGCGGGCGATGCGGCTGCGCGAGCAGTTCCGCACCGGACTGCAGGTGGACGTACCGCCCCAGAAGCTGCTCGGCGAGGCCACCGTGGCGGACGTCGTGGACCTGCTCTGCCGGTCCCTCGCCGCCCGCAGCCTCGTCGCGACCGGCGACGAGGAGCCGGCGGCGGGCGAGCCCCTCGAAGAACTCATCCTCTAATCCGCCAGAAGGGCAGCCAGATGACTACCACGGACCTCTTCGCCGAGTTGTACCACCGCGGGGTGAGACTGCGGGTGGCCGACGGCCGGCTGCATGTGACGGCGCCTCCCGGTGCGCTGACTCCCGAGCTTCGCGAGGAGATGAAGCTGCGCCGGGACGAGCTGGTCGAGACCGTCTCGCGTTCCGCCGAGGCCGCGGAGGGGCCGCAGCCGCTGACCCCCCGGCCGCAGGAACGCCACGAGCCCTTCCCGCTGACCGACATCCAGCAGGCCTACTGGGTGGGCCGGACCCCCGCGGTGGAGCTGGGCGGCAACTCGACGCACTGCTACCTGGAGTTCGACGCCGCCGATCTCGACGTGCCCAGGCTCGGCCGCAGCCTGGACATGCTCGTGCGGCGGCACGACATGCTCCGCGCCGTCATCCAGCCGGACGGCCGCCAGCGGGTGCTGCCGGAGGTGCCCGCGTACGAGGTGCGGACCCTGGACCTGTCCGGGCTGGACGAGGCCGCGCAGGAGGCCGGGATCGCGCAGATCCGCGAGGAGCTCGCGCACCAGGTGCTGCCGGCCGACCGCTGGCCGCTGTTCGAGGTGCGGGCCACCAGGCTGGACGAGCGCCGGTGGCGGCTGCACCTGAGCCTGGACATGCTGATCATGGACGGCTTCAGCTTCGGGATCTTCCAGCGCGACTGGTTCCGCTTCTACAGCTGTCCGGAGGAGCCGCCCGCGCCGCTGGAGGTCACCTTCCGCGACTGCGTCCTCGCCGAGCAGCAGGCGCAGCGCGAGCGGCGCTTCGAGGAGGACCGCCGCTACTGGCTGGACCGGCTCGACACCCTGGCGCCCGCGCCGGAGCTCCCGCTGGCCGTGCAGCCGGGGCAGCTCAGCCGGCCGCGCTTCGCCCGGCTGCACGCCCGGCTGCCGCGCGAGCGGTGGGCGGCGGTGAAGGAGACGGCCCGCAGCCGCGGCCTGACCCCTTCCGCGGTGCTCATGGCCGCCTACGCCGACGTGCTGCGCCGCTGGTCGAAGCGGCCCGAACTGACCATGAACCTCACGCTGTTCAACCGCCCGCCGCTGCACCCGCAGATCGGCGAGGTGATCGGCGACTTCACCTCGCTGGTCCTGCTGGAGACCCGCCCCGACGCCGGGGACTCCTTCGCCGGGCGGGCCAAGAGGCTGCACCTCCAGCTCCTGGAGGACCTCGGGCACTCCACCTTCTCGGGTGTGCGGGTGCTGCGCGAGCGGGCCCGCCGGCTGGGCGGGCGGCCGGGAGCGGCGATGCCGGTGGTCTTCACCAGCATGGTGGGCTTCGACTCCGGCTCGGGAGCGACGCAGACCGCCCAGGTGTTCGGCGACGTCGTCTACGGGGTGAGCCAGACGCCCCAGGTGTGGCTGGACTACCAGGTGCTGGAGGACCGCGGCGAACTGCTGGTCAACTGGGACTACGTCGAGGACCTCTTCCCCGCCGGCATGATGGAGGAGATGTTCGAGGCGCACCGGGCGGCGCTGGAGCTGCTGGCCGGGGGCGAGGCGGCCTGGGACGAGCGTGAGGTGATCGCCCTCCCGCAGGGGCAGGTCGAGGAGCGCCTCCGGGCCAACGACACGCGGCGGGACATCCCGGAGAAGACGCTGTGCGCGCTGGTCGAGGAGCAGGCCGCGCGCACCCCGGACGCGGTCGCGGTGATCGCCGCGGACGGCGAGCACACCTACGCCGAACTCGTCGCGGACTCCCACCGGCTGGCGCACGTCCTGCAGGCGACGGGCGCCGCGCGCGACACACTGGTCGGCGTCATCGCGGAGAAGGGCTACGAGCAGGTGGCCGCGGCGCTCGGGGTGACCCGGTCCGGCTCCGCGTACCTGCCGATCGAGCCGCGCTGGCCCGCCGCCCGCCGGGGCAAGCTGCTGGAACAGGGCGGGGTACGGGTCGTGGTGACGACCTCCCGGCTGCGCGAGGAGCTGGAATGGCCCGAGGGCGTCCGGCTGGTGACGCTCGCCGACGACGAGGTGCGCTCCGCGCCCGCGACGCCGCCGGCGGCCGGACCCGACCCGGCGGACCTGGCGTACGTCATCTTCACCTCCGGTTCGACGGGCACCCCCAAGGGCGTCATGATCGACCACCGCGCGGCCGCCAACACCGTCCTGGACCTGGCCGAGCGCTACACGGTCACGGCCGCCGACCGCGCGCTGGCGCTGTCCGCGCTGAGCTTCGACCTGTCCGTCTACGACATCTTCGGCATGCTCGCCGTGGGCGGCGCGGTCGTGATGCCGGAGCCGGGCCGCGCGCAGGAGCCGCAGCACTGGTCGGAGCTGATGGAGCGGCACGGTGTGACGGTCTGGAACAGCGTCCCGGCGCTGATGCAGGTGTGGATCGACGCGCACGACAGCGCCGCACCCCCACCCGGGCACGCGCTGCGGCTGGTCATGATGAGCGGCGACTGGATCCCGGTGGCGCTGCCGGACCGGATCCGCGCCTACTACCCCGACGCGGTGCTGATGAGCCAGGGCGGCGCCACCGAGGCGTCGATCTGGTCGATCCACTACCCGATCGGCGAAGTGCCCGCGCACTGGTCGCGCATCCCGTACGGCAAGGCGCTCGGCAACCAGACGATGCACGTCTACGACCAGTGGATGGAGCCCTGCCCGGTGTGGGCGACGGGCGAGATCCACATCGGCGGCAGCGGCGTGGCCCGCGGCTACTGGGGCGACCCGCAGCGTACGGCGGAGCGCTTCGTCGTGCACCCGCGCACCGGCGAGCGGCTGTACCGCACCGGTGACCTGGGCCGCTTCCTGCCCGGCGGGGACATCGACTTCCTGGGCCGCGAGGACTCGCAGATCAAGCTCAACGGCTACCGCATCGAACTGGGCGAGATCGCCGCGCCGCTGCGCCGCCACCCCGGGGTGCGCGACGCGCTGGTCGCGGTGGACACCAACCCCCGCACCGGCAGCCGGCAGCTGGTGGCGTACCTGGTGCCGGACGGGGACGAGACCGTGGCCGGGCGCACGCACCCGGACGCGGCGCTGCTGCGGGCCCGGCTGGAGGAGCTGCTGCCGGAGTACATGGTGCCGCGGCACTACCTCGTCATCCCGAAGGTGCCGCTGAGCGCGAACGGCAAGGTGGACGCCTCCGCGCTGCCCGCCCCGCGCGAGCAGGAGCCGGCGGGCGCGCACGCGGCGCCGCAGGACGGCGTGGAGCGCACGCTGCTGGGCTTCTGGCAGGAGGTCCTGGAGCGCGACGACTTCGGGACGGACGAGAACTTCTTCGAGCTGGGCGGCGACTCGCTGCACGCGATCGGCATCCTGGAGCGGATCGCGAAGGAGTTCGGCACCACGGTGAGCCAGGACGAGGGCCTGCGGACCCTCTTCGACAACCCCACGGTGGCCCGCCTCGCGGCGGTGCTGCGGCCCGCCGCCGACTGAGCCCGCGGCACGACGGAGCCGGGCCGCCCCCCATGGGCGGCCCGGCTCCGTCGTGCACCGCCTCGGCCCAGACCCTCCCCGGCGGTCACCCGCGCGGGTTCGGGCGTCAGCCCACACCCTCCCCGGTCGGGCCTCCTGCTCACCCGCCCCACGAACGGCCCCCGCACCCCGGCGGTCACCCGCGCGGGTCCGGGCGTCAGCCCACACCCTCCCCGGTCGGGCCTCCTGCTCACCCGCCCCACGAACGGCCCCGCACCCCGGCGGTCACCCGCGCGGGTTCGGGCGTCAGCCCTCCTTGTTGTACAGGTGCAGGCAGATCGGCGCGCAGACGGCGGTGATGACGGCGCTCGCGACGAGCGTCCAGGCGACCGCGCCACCGGTGCCGGAGCCGCCGTTCATCAGGTCGCGGGCGGCGGTGGCGACGTGGCTGAGCGGGTTGACCTTGACGACGGCCTGGAGCCAGCCGGGCATGGTGCTGGGCTTGACGAAGACGTTGCTGGCGAAGGACAGCGGCATCAGCACGGCGTTGGCGATGCTGATGACGACGGCCGGGTCGCGCAGCTTGAGCGCGAGCGCCGCCCACACCAGGGACAGCGCGAGGCCGAAGACGATGACCAGGGCGACGGCGCCGAGGACGCCGAGCGCGCCGTTACCGGGGCGGTAGCCCATGGCCACGCCCAGCACGATGACGATGACGGACGCGAAGACGTACCGCGCGCCGTCACTGAGCAGGCCGCCGAGCACGAAGGCGCCGCGCCAGATGGGCAGGCCGCGGAAGCGGTCGAAGGCGCCGCTGCGGACGTCCTGGGCGAGGCGGCCGCCGCCGTACATGGTGACGATGGCGATGCTCATGCTGAGCACGCCGGGCAGCAGCACCTTGAGGTACTCGGAGGTGGAGCCGCTGATCGCGCCGCCGAAGAGGTAGGTGAACAGCACCGTGAAGAGGATGGGGATCGCGGTGGAGTCCACGAGCTGCTTGGGGTCGTGCTTGAGCTTGAGCATGGCGCGGCTGCCGAAGGCGGCCGAGGCCGCGACGGCGCCGGCCCGGTGACGGGTGCGGCCGGCGGCGAGCAGGGCGTCGACGGGGTCGGTCTCCGCTGCGGCGGGGCGCGTGGGTGCGGTGGAACTGCTCATGCGGTCTGGTCCTCGTGGTCGGTGGTGGCCGGGGCGGTCCGGTGGCCGGTGAGGGCGAGGAAGGCCTCGTCGAGACTGGGCTGGCCGAGCGAGAGGTCGGCGACGCCCACTCCGGCGTCGGCGAGCCGGGTCATGGCGCGGCCGACGAGCCCGCTCACGTCCTTGTCGCCGGCGCCGGCGGTGCCGAGCAGCACCGAGAGGGCGAACGGGTCGGCGTCCAGCTCCACCGTCCCGTCGAGCGACTCACCGAGGATCTGGCGGGCCCGGTCGCGCTGCCCCTCGTCGAGCAGCCGCATGTGCAGGGTGCCGGATCCCACGCGGGCCTTGAGCTGGGAGCTGGTGCCCTCGGCGACGATCCGGCCGTTGTCGATGACGGCGATCTGCTCGGCGAGCTGGTCGGCCTCCTCCAGGTACTGCGTGGTGAGCAGCACCGTGGTACCGGCCGCGGCGACCCGGCGGACCAGCTCCCACACCTGGTTGCGGCTGCGCGGGTCGAGGCCGGTGGTCGGCTCGTCCAGGAACAGCAGGTCGGGGGTGACGATGAGGCTGGCCGCGATGTCGAGCCTGCGGCGCATACCGCCGGAGTACCCGCTCACCGGCCGGCCGGCGGCGCCGGTCAGGTCGAAGGCGGCGAGCAGCGCGTCGGCGCGGTCCCGGCAGGCGGGGCGGGGCAGGCCCTGGAGGCGGCCGAGGAAGATGAGGTTCTCGTAGCCCGTCAGGTCCTCGTCGAGCGAGGCGTACTGGCCGGTGAGCGACACCCTGGCGCGGATCGCGTCGGCCTCGGTCAGCACGTCGTGGCCGAGCACCCGGGCGGTGCCGCCGGTGGGTTTGATCAGCGTGGCAAGGATCCGGATGGTGGTGGTCTTGCCCGCACCGTTCGGGCCCAGGAACCCGAAAACCTGGCCGCGGGGGATCGTCAGGTCGATCCCGTCCAGCGCCTTCTTCTCCCCGTAGGCCTTGGCCATGCCGCGCGCCTCGACCGCCGGGTGATCCTCGCCCACGCTATTCTTTGACATGACGTAAGAGTTGACTATCTCTCACAGCTTGTCAAGGTTATGGCCGAACGCATACCTTCGGGGAATGGCCGACTCGCAGGAAACCGCCCCACCCCCGCGCCGCCGCCGTGCCGACGCGCAGCGCAGCATCGACGCCATCCTCAACGCGAGCCGGGTCGTGCTCGGCCAGCGCCCGGACGCGAGCATGGACGACATCGCCACCGCGGCCGGCGTCACACGGCAGACCGTCTACGCGCACTTCCCCTCGCGGGACGCGCTGGTCACCGCCCTCATCGAGGCGGCCGCCGCCGAGTACCTCACGGCGCTCGACGCCGCCGGGCTCGACAGCGCCCCGCCCGCCGAGGCGCTGGAGCACTTCCTGGACGCGGGCTGGCGCTTCCTGCGCCGCCACCCGATGCTGCTCAACCCCACCGCGCCGCGCACGCCCGAGCCCAACCACAACGCGCTGTCCGACGTGGTCCCGCCGCGCCTGGAACGGCTCGTCACCCGCGGCATGGAGACGGGCGACTTCGACGTGGCGCTGCCCGCGAGCTGGCTCGCCGCGGCGATCGTCGGGCTCCAGCACGCCGCCGCCGCGGAGGTCGCCGCCGACCACCTGCTCCCGCAGGACGCGGAGGCGCTGTGCCTGGAGAGCGCGCTGCGGCTCTGCGGGAGCAAGTAGACGGGCGGGCCGGACGGGGGGGCCCCCCCCCCGCCCCCCCCCCCCGGGGCCCCCCCCCCGCCCCGGGGGGTCCACCTACCTCAGGGGGCCGGCGAGGGGGGCAAACAGCGGCACGGAGGTGGGGGGGTGCAGGG